>JAPOXG010000104.1 GCA_026707225.1 Chloroflexota bacterium | reverse complement strand
GCTTCCAGCCCGAAGCTGACCTGATGCGGGCTTAAGACATCGACCGCTTCCTGATAGGCGCGGGGCGGATCGCAAGCGTTGACGATGCCGACCGGCGCGGCATACATGGCGGCGCCGCAGTTGACCATGTTGCCGACGCCGGCGTAGCGCGGATCGGCATTGGCCAGCCAGCGGATGAAGAGCCATTTCTCCGGATAAAAGAGGCGCTCGGCCAGCGGCATTTCGCGCCCGCGGTCGGGGATCCAGCGCTGCTCATAGCCGATCATGGGACCGATGCGGCGGAAGTATTCATGGGCGTCGAGGTGGTCGCCATGTTCGATGTAGCAGCGGCTGAGCAGCTGCACCATGTGGCTGTCGTCGGTATAGCGGCCATCGCCTCGGCCGCTGCTGTCGTTCGGCGCGTCCCAAGCTTCGACCAGATCGGTGATATAGCCATAACGCGCGTGAATTTCAGCGGGCATGCGCCACTCGGCCACCCCGCCCATGGCATCGCCAATCGCGCCGCCATAGAGGCAGCCCTGGATTTTCTTCAACAAGAGATCAGCCACTGGTCATTCTCCTATCAGGCATTTAATCGAATCAACCAATTACAACTAAATACGAGCCCAGTACATTAAACACGCGGCCTAGACCACCGCCAGAAGTCGCGCCAGACAGCGCGACCGAATGAGGCTTAAACTCGATTTATCAACTCGCCGTAGTATACTTGAACGGACAAAACAGAGGAAGGAAACATAATGATGCCTGAAACATTTTTGCCCAAGGGTTCGCTCCGCTGGCTGATCGCCCTCATCGCCATCGCGCTTTTCGGCGCGTTGGCCCAAGCTCAAGAGTTGCCTAGAGTCGAAGGGCTACATGCCACAGCATTCACGCATGACAGCATCACCGTCAGCTGGGACGCGATGCCGGGCGCAAAATTCTACTTGCTTTTCCTCAAAGGGCAGGGTTGGGAATTCGCCACAGTGGACACTTCGTTTACCTTCACCGGGTTGAAGCCCGAAAAGAAATACAATATCCGCGTTCGCTACTTGGATGAAGCAGCCAACGCTTTTGGCAAAATGTCGAGAAAAATATCAGTCAGAACCAAGAAATACATCCCGCCGGCGCCAGCACTCCCCGTTGTCGATATCTCAATACGGGCTTCATGGGTTGACTCCTGCTATGAGCCTGTGTCTCAAGGGTATGCCATTGACTTCGATCCGGTGCCAAATGCTGTGGAATATCATATCCAAATACAGGCAGGACCGAAGAACGTCATTGATTCTCCCGATTGGTTCAAGTGCATACGGTTCGTGCCCGACCCCGGTGTGACCCTAACCATTCATGTGGACGCAGTGAACGCAAGCGGAGATAATATCGCCTCGGGTAGCATTAGCGTTACGAACCCAGCGAACTAGGCAGGCCGCCGGCGTCAGTTAGAAAAAGCGCGCGGAATAAACCACCGCCAGGTTGTGTGTCAGGCAGCGCCAATTGTCGCCGCGGTCATCAGAAACGTAGAAGTTGCCCGCCGTCGTGCCGAAAGCCAGCGTGTCGCCGGTCTTGTCCAGCGCGTGGCGGAAGACCAGGTCGTAGCAGTTTTCTTGCGGCAGGCCACTGCGCAAATCTTGCCAGGTATCGCCGCCGTCCTCGGTGCGGCAGATCACCAGCTTGCGATCGACCGGCACGCGATATTCAGCGCTGACCGCTGGCGCCACCCAGGCGACGCGCTCGTCTTCATCATCAACCGCCAGCGCGAAGCCGAAACCGGCCGGTCCGCCATTCTTGTCCGAAATATCCCGCCACTGCATGCCCCCGTCAGCGCTGCGGAAGATGCCGCAGTGATTCTGCTGCCATAGCACATTGGGATTCGAGGGGCTGGCGAGAATGATATGCGGATCATGCCCGTGTTCGTGCAGCGGATCGGGCAGGTAATCGGCGTACAAACCGCGATTGCGCGCTTCCCAGCTTTCGCCGCCATCCCGGCTGACGTAGACGCCGCCGACGCTGATGCCGATGGTCAAATGACGGCTGTCGCGCGGGTCGACCTGGATGGCGACCGTGCCGGGATGATCGCGCCCGGCGCCGAACCAGTGGGTGTTGCTGGGGTGATGCCAGAGCGTGTCCACCAGTTGGAAGGAATCGCCGCCGTCATCGCTGAAGAAGAGACCGCCGGGGTCGGTGCCGACATAGAGGCGATTCGGCTCATCGACGCCGCCCGGCTCAATCAGCCAGATGTAATTGGTCTTGGCCGGCACGCTGAAATCAGGCGGGACAGCATCGCCTTCGGGGTACTTCGGCGCCTCGACCTCTTCCCAGCTGGCGCCGCCATCGCGCGAGCGGTGCAGCTTCCCGCCCCAATGCCCATGATCGAGGCTGGCCCAGATGATATCGGTCCGCGGGTCGCGGAAAGCGTAGACCACCGGAATCGCTTCAAAATGCGCCGACTCAACTTTCCATTCAGAATTGGCCGCGCCATTGCGAGACATGATCAGCAGTCCCTTGCGCGTGCCGACGAGGAGTTTGTTGTGCAAAAGCTCAACCCCCTGATAGTGCCTGTACGATGTAGATCTTCGTGTTGGCGGAGACAGGGTCGGAGAGCGCTAGCTTGTCGCGCAGGAGCTCATCGCCGACGAAGATGTTGACGTGTTTGCGCAGGGCGCCCTGCTCGTCAATGATGTAATCGCCCAGCCCGCGCCAGCGCCGGTCGACGGCGGCGATGATCTCGGCCACGGTGGCTGCCTCAATCTCGCATTCGCAGAGGTCGGGGAAGAAGCGCTTGAGGTTGGGCGTGAATTTGACCTGCGCCATGGCGGGGCTCCGTGGATGAGGGTTGCGAGTAGATTAGAACGGATGGTGGGCGGGGTTGTCAAGATTTTACCATAGAGGCTGTCGGGGCGACGCTTGTGTCGCCCGCCAAACTATGGCAAGAGCTCGAGGAAATCGCAGTGTCGAGGCTGAAATATGCTGAAGTCGCGCCGGTCGAAGGTCGCGATCCGGGTGACGTTCAGGCGTTCCGCGATTGCCATGATGCAACAATCCACAATGTCGAAACGGGCGTCCGCATAGGCGCTTACAATATCGCGTACTCTTGCCAAGTCTTCCATGCCAACTGCTTCAAGCTGAACATCTAGCTGCATATAGTGCTCAAGGAAAGTTTGCATCCCGCTGTGGCCAATGTCGCGCGTAATGAGATAACTGACTTCTGGCAGGACCACGTCGGGCACGAGCATAACTTCTGTGTTTTGGGACAGGAAACTCATCCCGTCTTGATGATGGATATCATTGGCGTTGTAGAGCGCATAGACGAAGTTG
Source organism: Chloroflexota bacterium (assembly GCA_026707225.1). Lineage (GTDB taxonomy): Bacteria > Chloroflexota > Anaerolineae > Aggregatilineales > Phototrophicaceae > UBA6055. Next base: position 74,044 of record JAPOXG010000104.1, on the reverse strand, counting down.
CTGTCCGCGATGAATGTCATCGGTTGGAGCGGCGTTTCAAATAATCTGCAAATTCTGTGTTAAGTATCTCGCGGCTGCGCGCTGAAGTATCCACCGGCTCGGGAGACGCCAGCCCTGCGGCTTTGGCGTTTCTTGCAAAGTCGGCGCCTGTCGCCCAGCGCTTCTGTTTGGCGGCACGCTCGTCCTCGTAGCGCGCGAGCAGGTCGCGAAGCAGATCGCCGACGTCGGCGTCGTTTCGCTTTGCCAGTTCTTCCAGTCGCAGCGCCAAGTCTTCGGGGATGTCGATAGTCATGGGTCTGTCCTTCGCTTGGGGCGATTATACCATCGATTGGGGCACGGGCTGGTGACGGGTTATCTTTTCCACCGAGTACACCGAGTTTTGGAGATGACGCCGAGGGTTTGGTTTTGAACCGCAAAGGCGCGAAGACACGGAGGGCACAAAGTCATCAGTTGTCATTACAAAAAACTGTAGCTACATTTAGCATAAGTCATCAAGGAGATGATGAACCGTGGCGCAACCCAACTTCGAAAATCGCACACTCTATCACGGCGACAATCTCGAGTTCCTGCGCGGCATGAACAGCGAGACAGTGCATCTTGTCGCCACTGACCCGCCTTTCAATAAGAATCGCGATTTTCACGCCACGCCCGACAGCTTGGCTGCAGGCGCGAAATTCAAGGATCGCTGGCGCTGGGACGACGATGTGCACGAAGAATGGACAGATAGCATTGAGGATGACTGGCCCGCGGTTGAGAGCGTAATTTCAGCCGCTCGAGTGGCATATGGCGACGACATGGGCGCTTTTTTGTGCTGGCTCGGCGTGCGCCTGATGGAGATGCACCGCGTACTTCGACTGGATGGGACGCTTTATCTGCATCTTGATCGTACAGCCGTCGCTTATGTCAAGTGCCTGTTGGACGGTATATTCGGGCAGAAGAATTTCATAACCGAGATAGTCTGGAATTACGGTACGCCGTCTGGTGGCAGGGCTGGCGGCAAGAAACCCATTAAGGCGCACGAAACATTACTCGTCTACGCGAAACAGTACAGCAAGCACATATACAACAAGCAGTATACGCCGTACTCCGAAAGTTACAGGACAAACTGGTTTCGGCACATGGACGCCGACGGTCGGAAATATCGCACGCGAAAACGCAAAGGAAAAATAGTCAGACAGTATCTTGACGAGAGTCCGGGCGTACCCTTATCAGATACCTGGGCGGACATAAAATCGCTCTATGGCTCCTCTGGGTGGTTTCCAACTACTAGACAAGAGATTACCGGCTACCCCACACAGAAACCTCTTGCGCTCTACCGCCGCATCATTGAAGCAAGCAGCAACGAAGGCGATGTGGTGCTCGATCCCTTCTGCGGCTGCGCCACCACGCCGGTCGCCGCCGAGCAACTGGCGCGGCAATGGGTCGGGATAGACATTTGGGATAAAGCGCATGAGACCGTCCTGAACCGATTGGCGGAAGAAGGCTTGCTGACCGCCGAAAAGAAACCGCTGCAATTTTGGACGAAGCGCGTCCACTACGAAACCGAGCCTCCACGACGCACGGACGACAATGAATTGGCGGCGCCCAGCCTCAAATTGAAAACACCACGAGCGATGCAACCTTGGGAGAAGCTGACGCATCGGCAGATGGTGAAAGTGCTAGAGCAGGCGCAAAGCAGCAATGGCAACGTCATCTGCGCCGGCTGCGGGCGTGAACTGGAGCGCGAGTTCATGGAGTTGGATCACATCATGCCAAGAGCCGACGGCGGCGAGAATCACATTCGCAACCGCATATTGCTTTGCCGCCCCTGCAATGGCCGCAAGGGCCAATATCTGACGCTGCGCGGCTTGCTGCGAGAGAACAAAAAGGCAAATTGGATGAAGGACGAAGGCTTGGCGCAGTTAGCGCGTGAGCATGCGCGGGAGCGGGCGGACTGGCTGCGGGACAATTTTGAGAGCGAGGGGTGTCAAGCGTTGATTGGGAGGTAATTCACAGTTGACAAGCCGGGTTTTTGAGTTGAATCACGAGGGCGCGAAGGGCGCAAAGAAAATGGCAGGGGCAGTTCGCTGAGCCACCCCTTTCAATGCTTAATCTACAAGGCCGTGATGTTTAGTTACTATCAAATCTTGAAAGTTAATTCTAAATTTTTTTAACTTTTCTCTAGGTCGCGTGTAGCATTTGCGGTCTTCACAAAGTCATTGATAACACGACGATTCTGAGCCGAGGTATTGTCAGTATGCGCTTCCAACAACTTCATCATTTCGCGGCGCATCCGACTCTCGCTAATCTTTCCATTAATGCGACGTTGCCATAGTTCGGATAATTTATTGGTTAGCTCATCAATCTGTTTTCGGTGCATCTCTAATTTTCCTTGAGACTCATTAAATACGACAAAAGATACCACGCCACCCGGAAGATATGACCAACGATAGAAAAAGATATAATCTGTGTCGGAGAATCCCCTACGCGCACTTTGTGCCTTTCTGGTTGATATTTAACTCGCTGTCCTCGGTGGTGAAAACCAACCCCCCGCGCTACAATATCCCACCACTCTCGACCAGACACAGAGGACATCCCCATGACCGATTCCAAATTCGCCGGGTTGGCTGAATTCCGCTGCATCGGACCCTTCCGCGGCGGGCGCGTCGTCGCCGTCGCCGGCGACCCGCGCGACCTGAACACCTTCTACTTTGGCGGCGTCTGCGGCGGCGTCTGGAAGACCACCGATGCCGGGCAGTATTGGGAAAATATCAGCGACGGCTATTTCACATCGTCGTCCGTTGGCGCGCTGGAAGTGGCGCCGGCCGACCCCAACGTCATCTATGTCGGCGCCGGCGAAACGACCATCCGCATTGATGTCTCCATTGGCGACGGCATCTACAAATCGACCGATGCCGGGCGCAGTTGGAAGCACCTCGGCTTGAAAGAAACGCGTCAGATCGCCAAGATTCGCAGTCATCCGGACAATGCCGATCTGGTCTACGCGGCTGTCTTCGGCCATGCCTTTGGACCGAATCCGGAGCGCGGCGTTTATCGCTCGAAGGATGGCGGCGAGACTTGGGAGAACATCCTGCATGTCAGCGAGAAAGCGGGCGCCATCGACCTGACTATCGACAAGAACAACCCGCGCGTCATCTATGCCGCATTCTGGGAAGCTTATCGCAACTTCTGGAATATCTCCTCCGGCGGCGAGGACAGTGGCATCTGGCGCTCGATGGATGGCGGCGACTGCTGGGAGAGCATCAGCGCGCGCAAAGGCTTGCCGGAGGGATTGCTGGGCAAGATCGGCTTGGCGGCTTCCCCCGCGCAGCCGGGGCGTGTCTGGGCCATCATTGAGCACCAGCCCGATGGCGGCATCTACCGCAGCGATGACTATGGCGAGACCTGGGTGGTCGGCAGCAAGGACAACCGCTTCATCTCGCGCGCCTGGTATTACATGCACCTGACCGCCGACCCGCTCGATGCCAATACGATTTACATCAACAACCTCAACTTCTGGAAATCGACCGATGGCGGGCACCACTTCACCGAGATCACCACGCCGCACGGCGATGACCACGACCTCTGGATTCATCCCAGCAACAACAAAGTCATGATCCACGGCAACGACGGCGGCGCCTGTGTCTCACTCAACGGCGGGCTGTCCTGGTCCAGCATTTACAACCAGCCGACGGCGCAGTTCTATCACCTTGATGTCGATAGCAACGAGCCCTACTATGTCTACGGTACGCAGCAGGACAACTCGAGTTTACGCGTGCCCAGCCGCAGCCGTTATTCGTCCATCACCTGGGAAGACTGCGACATCATCGGCTCGGGCGAGAGCGGCTATATCGCTGTGGATCCCGCTGACTCGAATATCGTCTATGTCGGCGCTATCGGCAGCTCGCCCGGCGGCGGCAACAGCTTGCAGCGCTATGACCATCGCGTACAGCAGATTCGCCTGATTGCGACTTGGCCCCGCAGCTCGACCGGCTTGGGCGCGGGGGCGGACAAATATCGCTTCGCCTGGACTTACCCGATTCTATTTTCGCCGCACGATAAGAATGCGATCTACATCGGCGGCAATCAGATTCTTAAAACGACCGACGAAGGGCAGAGCTGGCAGGAAATCAGCCCCGATTTGACCAAAGCCGATCCGAAGACTTTAGGTCCCTCCGGCGGTCCCATCAATCGGGACGCGGTCGGCGCCGAGCATTACGCTACCGTCTATACTCTGGCGGAATCGCCTCATGAGCCAGGTGTCATCTGGGCCGGCTCCGATGACGGCTTGCTGCATATCACGCGTGAGGGTCGCGTAGACACTGACCCGTCCGATGGTGAAAATTGGAGCGACATCACGCCCGCCCTACCCCCCTCAGTCCCCCCGTCGCAACAGGGGGAAGCGTTGCCCGCAATGATGTTCACCATGATTGAGCCGTCGCCGCATGACCCCGCCACCGCCTACGTCACCGCCACGCGATATAAGAATGACGATTACGCGCCCTACGTCTTCAAGACTGCGGACTACGGCGCCAACTGGACGCTCATCGTCAAGGGCATTGAAGGCGATCATTTCTGCCGCGTGGTCCGGGAAGACCCGGCGCGCGAGGGCCTGCTCTATCTCGGCACCGAGTTTGGCTTATATGTGTCATTCGATGGTGGCGAAACCTGGCAGCGCTTCCAACTCAATCTGCCAATCTCGCCCATCTACGACCTCAAGATCAAGGACAAAGATTTGATCGTGGCGACGCATGGCCGCTCGTTCTGGATTCTCGACGATGTCTCGTCAATCCATCAATTTGATGAGGGCATTAGCAACAAGAGCGCGCACTTGCTCAAGCCAGGAACGGTCGAGCGCCACCTGCCCAAGGTCTTCGACGGTTCGTTCGAGAGCGGCGAAGGCAAGCAATACATGAGCACACTGGGCATGGTCGCCGCCTACGTCAAAGAGGAGACGCCTGAGCACGGCGTCGAGCATACCTACCTCGATAGCGGAACCAATCCGCCCAAGGGCGCCGTCATCACCTACTTCCTGCGCGAGAAGCCGCAAGCGACCATCACGCTGCGCATCGACGACGCCGACGGGGTCGAAGTCAAGACCTTCAAGAGCCTCCACGCCGACGAAGATGCAGGTGTGACGCCTGTGCCGCCCACGCTCGCAAATGCCGCCGACGACAAGCCCAAAGAACTGCGCATCCCCGCGAAGGCCGGCTGGAATCGCTTCATCTGGGACCTGCGCTATCCCGACGCGCGCAAAGTCGTCCCGCATGATGACCATCAGCAGGGCTTCATCAAGGGACCGCATGCGGTGCCGGGCCGCTACCGCGTGACCCTGACTGTTGGCGACCTGGAACTGAGCGAGTCCTTCGAGATCGTGAAGGAAGCCGGCGTCGAAGCGAGCCAGGCCGATCTGCAAGCGCAATTCGACCTGCTGCTGAAGATCCGCGACAAGGTCTCGGCGACGCACAAATCGATCAATCAGATGCGCGATCTGCGGGCGCAACTCAAGGGCTGGCGCGAACGGCTGGCTGGGCTGGAGGCGGCGTCGGGCATCATTGACGCGGCCAAAGCGCTTGAAGAGCAGGTGCTCGAAGTCGAGAAGGCGCTCATGATCCCGGAGACGCGTGCCGGCTGGCCCGATGCGATGAACCATGGCGACCGCCTGGCGACGCAGCTGAGCAACTTGAGCTTCAACGTCAACCTGGGCGATTACAAACCGACCGACTACGAGGGCGAGGCTTTCGCCGAAATCGCGGCTGATATTGACGGCGCCGTCGATAGATTCAGTGAAATCGTCGACGGAGACATGGCGGAGTTCAACACCATGCTGGGCAACGCCGGCTTCGGCAAAGTGGTCTTGAAGGTGGAATGAGCGTCACAGGGAAGCGCGTTATAGGGGCGAGCCGGTGGCTCGTCCGTTGGGATGACAGCGCGTTATTCGGGTGACTCACCGAGTCGCGCCTACAGACATCACTTGTCGCAAACGTGATCAAATGAAACGCTCTAAACCCTTTCTCTTATTGATGCTGGCGGATTTCGTAGCGCGCTCCGCCTATCAAATGGGCAAGACGCCACTGCTGCCGATCTTCGCCGCGGCGCTGGGCGCATCCGGCGCATTCCTCGGGCTGATCGTCTCCGTCTCCACCGTGACCGGGCTATTTCTTAAGCCACTATTCGGCATCTTGTCCGATCGCTGGGGGCGGCGCGTCTGGCTCTTTGTCGGCGCCGGATTCTTCGCTGTCACGCCTTTCCTCTACCGATTCGTACAAACGCCGGAACAGCTATTGGCGCTTCGGCTGGCGCATGGCTTGGCTACAGCCATTTACGGTCCAGTGACCCTCGCCTACATCGCCGAGCTTTCGCGCGAGGCGCGTAGACACAGCCCCGTCCATCAGAAGACCGCCGAAAACATCGGCTGGTTTCAGATGGCGCGCAGTGGCGGTTATATCGTGGGTCCAGCGCTGGCCGGCTGGCTGCTGCTCTCGCTGGAGCCGGTGGCGGTCTTCACCCTCATCGGCATCATTAGCTGTGGCGTCTTCCTGCCGATCCTGCATTTGCCAGAGACGCGCCCGTTAAAGTGGCGCAAGCGCAAAGACGGATCTACGTCGGCGCGCCCCCCGATACGTCAGCACATCAAGAACGCGATTCGCGATGGCGGACAATCACCGGCGGTCTGGCTGACGGGCGGGCTGGAAGCAGTCACCTTCATCGCGCTTTACACGCTGAAAGCTTTTCTGCCGCTGTATGCGCTGGAGGCTGGCGTGAGCATTGTATTGGTTGGCTTATTCTTCAGCCTCAACGAAGCAGCCCATGTCTTGGGGAAGCCGTTTTGCGGCCGCCTGGGCGATCGCTGGGGTTATCTGCCGACGATCAGCCTGGGCATGTTGATCCTGGCGGCGGCTTTGCCTCTGGTTCGCCTGCTGGATCAGGGTCTGCTCTTCCTTCTGCCAGCAGCGCTGATGGGGCTGGCGCAGGCGCTGATCTTCCCGGCGGCGATTGCCATGGTCTCCGATCGCATCAGCCCGCAACATCTAGGCGCCGGAATGGGTTTGATCGGGATGATGCAGAATTTCGGCAAAGTGGCCGGTCCCATACTGGGCGGGCTGGCGATCTCGGCGCTCGGCTACGAAGCCACGCTGATCAGCTTGAGCCTGATGCTCGCGCTCGGCGCGGCGATCATTTGGAGTTTTTGCGCGCCGCGTAAACTGATCAACACGTCGCCGTAGCTGATCTACACCCAGCAGCCATTGATCACGTCGCCGCGGATGTTGGCAACGCGCCGCTTCCCCGATCCGTCTGCGTTCATGACAAAGAGCTGATTTTGCCCGGCGAAGGTCGAAGGACTGACGTAACTAATCTGCGCGCCATCGGGCGACCAGCGTGGAGAATCCGCGCCGCCCAGGTGATCGGTCAACCTGGTGAGATCGCCGCCGTAGGGACGAATGCGATAGACTTGCCGATCCAGCACCGCGGCAAGCCACTTGCCATCGGGCGACCAAGCGACATCGCTGATCCGCAGGGGAGTTTCGTAAAGGACAACTTCGTCCCGGCCGCTTGGTCTGGCAACAGCGAGTTGGTAGGCGGGGCTTCCTTCGCCATTGCGCCGTATGATGATGTAGGCGATTAGCCGCCCGGCGGGTGAAAAAGCTGGCGAACTATAAGAACGCGCCAACGTCGGCTTCTTGATGCGCTGAAATCTGCGGCTCATCAAATCTCCGAAAACGAGGCCGAAGCGCGGTTCTGAGAATGCTTCGAATTGGCGCGAGACGATGATATTGACACCGTCCGGCGCCAGCGCAATCTGGCGCGTCGCCGAAAGCAAGTCGCCCTCGGCCGGTCGATCCAAATGCAGCCCCGAGCCGTCTAGCATCGCATGGTGGACGCCGTTGAGATCGCGTCGATGACTGGCGATCACAAGCTGCTGCGAGTCCGGCTCGCAGTCAATATCGGTGATGCGCAGATAGCCTTCCCCGTGTGGGATGGAGCCGACGAGTCGCTTTGAGCCGCGGCCATCCAGCCCGATGCGGTAAACCGAGTTGGACCCGCGACCCGCGTCAATCGAGTCGGCATTCGAGATGAAGATGAGCGCCTTCGATACCGGCTCGCCCCCCGGCGCGCGCAGGTTGGACGGGAGCTGCCGCCCAAAAAAGAGGATAAGGACCGCCAAAACATAGGCGGTGAGGATCTTCGTCCGGCGCGAGCGGGACCTAAGACGCATGCCCTGCCCTTCCCCGCTCAGAGCGCCGCCCGAAGTATCGCCGTCAATTCATCCGCCGTCAGCGCAATCGGGTTGCCCTTCATGCTGCTGGATGCGCTCGACTTCTCGACGATCTCGGCAAAGTCATCCTCGCGCGCGCCGTATGCTCCCAAGCCCGGAATACCGAAGATTAGGCTGGTCTCGCTGATCCAGTCCATTGCGTCTTGAGCGGTTGCGCTACGGTCAAAATGTAAGAACTGCGCGGCGTATTCGTAGCGCTTCAAGGCGGGATTATCGGGCTCGCGCGCATGCAAGGCTCTGATATTCGCTTCCATCACCGGTGGCAGCAGCGCGGCGCAGATGGCGCCATGGGGCGCGTCATACATCCCGCCCAGTACGCCGGCGAATCCATGCACCGCTCCGAGCTTGGCATTGGCCAGCGCCAAGCCGCCCAGCAAGCTCGTGAGCGCCATATCGCGGCGCGCCTCGGCGTCATCGGGCTCGCCATAGACCGTCCGCAGCGATCGCCCGGCGCGGCGCAAGCCCTCGGCGCACATGCCATCAGTGAGTGGGTTGGCGAGATGGGAGACGAATGGCTCGAGCACCTGCGCCAACGCGTCCATGCCAGTGCTGGCGGTGACCGCCGGCGGTACGCTGTGCGTCAATTCAGGATCGACCAGGGCAATATCGGCCAACATGCGGTTGTCGCGCAAGCTGACCTTGACGCGATGCGCCTTCGAGCCGATCACCGCATTCTTGCTGACTTCGGCGCCGGTGCCAGCAGTCGTCGGCAGCGCGATAAAGGGCAGTGGCGCGGTGGACAGCTTTTTCCCTGAGCCGATAACCTCCAGATAGTCGAGGACGGCGCCCGCGTTGGGGATCAACGCGGCGCAGGCTTTGCCCGCATCAATGACGCTGCCGCCGCCGATGCTGATCACCATATCGCAGCCGGCCGATATGGCGAGATGCTTCGCCTGGTCAATCACTTCCACAGTCGGCTCGCCATCGACGGGAAATTGCGTCAATTGAAGATCGGCGCCGCGCAGGGAATCGATCAGCCGCGATACCGCTTCCGGCTGAAAGCTGTCCGTGACGAGCAAAGCCCAGCTGCCATTTTCTCGCGCGAGCTGGGGCAGCTGTTCCGCGCTGCCATCGCCGAAGACGATGCGCGACGCGCTGGCAAATTCGAATGGTTTCAATGTAATCCCTCACTAAATGAAATACACAAACATAGTTCACGAGTCAGTAGAGGGAAATTCGATGTCTTGAATACGCCAGCTTGCTTTGCTCCTCAGTTCAGCAAAACTAATACGTACTCGGAAATCCTCGCCGAGCGTCGGCGCGTTTCGACCGACTCGCCAGATCGTATCGTTCTCGCTTGGGTTGTACCGGTCTTGTAAGAGACCATTAGGTAAACAAGCCGCTATTATACGTTTTAGAACATGTGCACCGTCGATGACATCGTAGATGTACTTCGCAAATACTGTAACAACATAAAGATTCCGGCCGTCACGTTCTATAAATGACGGTAATTTACCTGCCTCGTCAATAGCTTGATTTTGGCGCCACATTTTCACACGCATCGAGGTTTGCGACATCTGAATTGTAGCTGTACCTGCGCCACTTGGCTTTTCTGCTTTCGCGTCAAGCATAAGAGCAACAGGAATAGCTTCTGGCAGGAAGACATAAACGGCTTTCTTGATGTCAACCTTACCGTAGAGTCGCATGTGTATCTGAGGTAAGCCCATTAATTCAATGGCTTCTCTGGTGACGTCTTCGGCTATGTCTTGAGGCTTATCCACTTCTTCTTTGAAAATATCAACCGCTTGCGAGGCATAGTCCATTAGCGCTTGCGTTACCATCGAAAATGATGTCTGTTCCAAAGTCTCCAATTGGTCAGGTGACATTTGTTCTCATCCGCGCTTCTTCGGCGTAACGATCGTCTAGCTCTATTCCGAGCCACCGTCTGCCAAGCTGTCTAGCTACTGCGGTAGTTGTGCCAGAACCGACGAATGGATCCAGAACAACCCCTTTAGCTGGCGAAAAAAGTCGAATTACGCGTCTAGCAAGCTCTTCGGGAAACTCGGCTTCATGCCGATCATTGCGTTGCACAGATCGAATTTGCCAAACTCCTCGCGATCCCCATTCAGACCATTCGCTACCGCTTAACCGCTGACGATCGTATTCCGTTATACCAGGTTGCCAAAAAACGTAGATGTGTTCAAATTCATCGACTGCTCTATAGGAATTTGAGTGCCAGCGGCAATTCGCCCAACACGGGTCTTTGTGCCAGATGCGCTGGTCATATAGATACAGTCCAGCATGCAGCGCCCATTCTTCTACCAAACAGCCGGTCAGCTTTACCCTAGTGGATGCAATCTGTTTGCCACCGCGAACATTGTTGTGTTCTAACCGTCGTTGCACCGTCTGCTCACTACAACCGAGCATCTTCGCAAGCTCAACTCGCCGCGCGTTTGGATATTGCTGTTTTAGCTTGATTATTTGTTCCCTTGTTACTGGGCTTTTCTTTCGCCGTACGTTGTCAGCTTGAAATCGTGGCATGGAATCGTCCGGGAAGCACAGAATATCCCCTATATTGACTGCCATAAATCCGCCCGGCTTCAAGACTCGCGAATGCAGAGAAATAACCTCCTTAATCAACGATTGCCACTCGTCGAAGCTCCAATCTTTTTCATACGACTTGCCTACAAAGTAAGGAGGTGACCAAAAGCTAAGATCGACACAATTGGAAGGCAGTTGTGGCATTACGTCTCTAGCATCACCAGTAAGAATGCGATTAAAGCTGAACTCTGGCTTGTAGACTTTGGGGACAGCTACCGCTTGTGGTAGCGGGTAAATTTCGTGCATTGTCTATCCCTTTCTCAGCCAGCCATTTGTTCTCGGACCTAACGACCGATTCTAATCTGATAAAGCAAAAGTGGCTTGCAATCAAGCGTATGCTTTGTCTAGCCAATGCGGGAAGTTATAATGGAATTATATCGAAAACGGGAGAGAATTGCGAATGCTGGGAACGCAAGCAGTGCTGACTGACGAGGTGGTTGCCGGGCGGGCGCTGGTGGCGCGCATAGGGCGCTTTCTGTTCGACCGCCACTTGACCGACGCCGGCGGCGGCAACATCAGCCTGCGCGTCGGCGATGTCTTTTGCATGTCCCCCACGCTGGCCGGGCAGAACAAGCAATGGCAGCTGGAAGCGGAGGATGTGCTGGTGGTCAACGACGGCGGCGAGATCCTCGACGGCGATGGCGGCTTGACCCGCGAGAGCGCCGTGCATTTCGGCTTGCATGAGAACTTTGCCGATTACGGGACCGCCGTCATCCATGCTCATCCGCGCAATCTGCTGGTCTTCGCCTGCGCCAATATGGAAATGCCGCCGGCGATGGAAGCCACGCGCAAATTCGGCGTCACGCCAGTGATCGAATACGCCCCCGCCCACAGCCCCAAGCTGGGCGAGCGCATCGTCGCCACCATGCGGGGCCGCGAGTCGATGATCGCCAAACATGCCGCTGGCACGCTCGCCCCCTGGCACGGCTTCTTTCTGATGGGGAAGAATCTGCCAGCGGCCTTGGACGCCGTCGAGCGCCTCGATACCAACGCCTACATGATCATGATGTCGCAATATTTGGGCGCCAGCCCGCTGCTGCGCGATGAGCGCGCCGCCATGGAAACGGCGATTGCAAACTTCGGAGACGACTAAAAGATCAATGATCGTCTCCCTCACTCCCAACACCACGCTTGACCTGACCGTCTTCGTCCCGGCCTTGGCGACCAACACCACCATTCGCGCCACGCGCGCCTATCACAGCATGGGCGGCAAGCCGACCGACGCCGCCTGGGTCCTGGGTCGCATGGGCGTCGGCAGCTTGGCGCTGGGCTTGGCGGCCGGCGCTGTCGGCGAAAAAGTGAAACGTATGCTGGAAGAACTCGGCGTGACCATCGACTTTATCGAGGTCGGCGGCGAAACGCGCATTAACACCGTCATCATCGACGAAGCCACCGGCGAGCACACGACGATCACAACCGCTTCCATGACCGTCGAGCCCGCGCATCTCGCTGCTTTGCGCGAACGCTACCAAGCGGCGCTGCCATCGGCGTCGGTCGTCATCACTGGCGGTTCGCTGCCACCGGGCATGACGCCGGCATTCTACGCCGACGCGATTGAGTTGGCGCACGCCCACGCCGTGCCAGTGATCTTCGATGCCGCCGAGCCGAATCTGAGCGCCGGCTTGGCCGCTCGCCCCAGCTTCATCAAGCCAAATGAGCACGAACTTTCGGCGCTGGTGGGGCGCAAGCTGAAATCGGACGCTGAATTATATGAAGCCGGCCGCGAGATACGAGCGCGATTCGGCACGCAAGTGATCATCACCAGGGGCAAAGACGGGGCGCTGGCGCTGCTCAAAAATCGCAGCTATCGCATCCCGCCAATCGCGGTCGAGGTCAGCAGCCCGGCCGGCGCCGGCGACGCTGTTCTGGCCGGCTTGGCGCACGCGCTGCATCACGATACGCCGCTGGAAGACGGCTTGCGCCTAGGCATCGCGGCCGCGACGGCCGTCTGCCTGCAACCGGGGACAGCCGCCTACGATCTGGCCGACATGGAGCGCTTCCTGCCGCAGGTGGAGTTGACTTCGTATCCGTGAATCGCGCGCTAAGGGCAATGCCCCGACTTATGTGTCTTGCCGCTGTTCAACAAGAGGGGCTTGATTGCTCTTGTGCGCGATGCCTTCAAGCCGCTTTATGCGCCCGGTCAGCACGTCATAGGTAACGGTGGAAACCAGTACAATTGTATACAGAAAGACTATACCCAGGCCAATCAGCATCAGCGTTTCTATCATGAGTTGCTCCTGGTTCCATGCTTCTCAGCAGTAAACAGCATGACCTGCAGCGCAATACAAATTAGTGTTGATAATACCCCTAAGAATATCCCTGCGTCCGCCGCGAATGACTGCTATACCTATCTTCTGTACATGCCCGTGAATATAGACTGCGGCGAACATCATGCTAATGATTATCATCATAACGATCAACGTTTCAGTAAGTACATTATACACACGAAATTGAGAGAAATCCGCTTCTGAGTTGTCCAGATCGTTCTTGGTGGAAGCAAGAACCGTAACTGACAGAATGTACAGTTCAGTACCGCCAAGCAGACTCTGATATTCTAGTCCCGATCCTTGGCCCAGCTTGAGAATACCAGCGAAAATCATTGGCAACAGCGGGACTAAAATAGAGAATATCGCCCATCGTCGGACTTTTGTTGTTATCTTCATCGAGTCTATGGAACTTTCTGGCGCGCTCTGGTGTCAAAATGAACGGCGAGCCGCTTCGAGATCATTGTCCTGAAGCGACTTGCTCTTGACTACCGATGACGCAGCTACCGTCACACAAACAGGGGCGCCATCTCCCATTCAGCAGCCATCGCCTCCATGACCGCCTCGGGCGTCCGCTCTTCAAAGCGCGCCGCCGCATCCAGCACTTTGGGCAGAAGATGAATATCGCCGACCGTGTTCAGGAAGACGTCTTCATTTCCCAGCACCCAATGCACCGCTTTATCGATGCTCGGCTGGTCCGTCAGCGGTTCATACCAGGTGGCGTGACTGCGATGGTCGGTGACGTAGGGGCGGCGGGTAATGCCCTTGATCGTTTGCACCGCGATGTTCCGCGCCTTGCAGGTACGCAAGACCGCCTCAAAGCCGGCGCGGTAAGTTTCATTCCGCATCATCAGATAGTTGTAAGGCAGCAGCACCGAATCAAAGTCGAAGCGCTCCAGGCTGCGCTGATGCATGCCGGCAATGGCGACAAAGTGGCCCGTCACGCCGATATACTTGACCAAGCCCTGCTCACGCGCCTCAATCAAGTATTCCAGGGCACCGCCGGGCCCCATGGCGACTTCCCATTCGTCCTCGCCCACTAGATTGTGCAGCTGAATCAGGTCAACCTGGCTGACGCGGAGGCGTCGCAGCGAACGCTCAAACTCCGCCTTGGCGCCATCATACCGGCGTTCGCCCGTCTTGGTGGCGAGGAAGAAGCGTTCGCGATGGCTCTCCATCCAGGGACCTATTCTTAGCTCGGCGTCGCCATAACCGGCGGCGGTATCAATATGGTTGACGCCGCGCTCGAGTAGCAGCTCCATCGTGCGATCGGCTTCGTCCTGGGTCACGCTGCTGAAGGCAGCCGCGCCGAATAACGCGCGCGTGCTCGAGTGGCCCGTGCGTCCGAATGCTTTTGTAGGGATTGGCATGGTGGCTCCTTATGATTGAATACTCGTTTAGCAAGGTCAAGGAATTGTACTCTATAATGCTGAGCAACTTGCCCCAGTTAATCCGCTGAAACATTCAGCGTGGTCAAATAATATAGCGTTCCTATGGCACTCCCGTCGGCATATTTCAGCGCGAGCGATGGACCATGCACGATGTCTTTCATGCCCAATAGCAACAGATACTTGCCGCTTTCTATATTGCAAGGGATAAAGACTGAGGTCCGGTCGCGATAATAGACACCGGCCCGCCATTCGTTCGTCGGCAAATCGGCCGGCGCCTTTTCTCCGATCGCGACTTGACTATTGCCGTCTTCGTCCGCGAGTATCAGCGTCAAGCCGTAAGAAAGCGGATCCGCTTCGACAGTCTCCCACCAGCTTTCGATAGATACCCATTGACAGCGCGTCACATCCGCTGCGCCTATCAACGACCATTGGCGCATGATGAGGTTTTCGCCGGCGTGAATGGCAACGCGATCGCCGTCTGGCAGCTCATGGAAGCCTTCCCGCCCATCGAGTGTAAACGGTCCGTTCCACATCGTGAGATCATAGACGCTGCCGTAATCGTCTTTGTAAACCGGCACGGAAGAAATGAAGAGCTCTTCGATTGATTTGGGCAGCCGAACCACGCGCGAGACTGCGCGCGGCACAAGTTTGTGCAGGATGAGGTAGCGAAAGCCATCGCGCTCCAGATCGGCGACAGCGGCGCGCCATTCCGCCTCGGTCAGGCCCGGGGCGCTCCGGTTCCTTGACAAATTGCGCAGACCGAGCAAGACGGGGTTCGCATCGATATAGTCATAGGCTTGTGGCGGTGTGCGCGGCAGCATCCCCTCCACCATAGGGCGGCCGTGATAACGTTGCAATGCCATATAATATTTCGCCGGAAAGTGGCCCATCGGCAAATCGATGACCGCGCCCGCGGGCAGATCCGCCAGCGCCGACACATAGGCGGGGCGCGAAAACTTCTGCATAGACAAGGGAAATATGCTCGTACCGTAAAGCAGCGCCACGACCGACACCACCATCATGATCATGCCGCGCCGGTCAAGCTTGACCGTTCGCAGCCGGCTTTGCAATCCGTATCCAACCAAAATCGAAAAGGGAAACAAGAATACGATCACCATCCGAAAGGGATGCCACAGCGCGCGAATGAAGAAATTCCCCTCCAGCAGGCGGTAAGGCGTCCAGTAAATGTCGAGAGCTTTGCCATCAACGTAGAATACGACGCCAAAGCTTAGCAACAAGGAAAAGACCGCCATTACGATCCAAACCGCCTGGTCCCGCCGGAATCGCACTATGTATACGGCGCCCATCAGCGCGAAGGCGAGACCTACTATGCCCACTTGCGACATGCCCTTGCAAAGGCAGCCGACTTCCAGTTGATCGCCGCTGAGCGATGCGATGACCTGCTTGGCGTTCAGAGGCCAGTCGTGATCGGCCTTAACGAGGTTCAACAAATCGATGGCGCCCTCGGCCCCTCGCTCAACCGGTCGATCAATGGCAAATGCGAACTGTTCTGAATTCAGCGCAATAAGCAGCAGAGGCGCGCTGCTTATTGTTGCTGATGCGGCGAAGAGCCCCACAGCCAGCCAAAACCGGCGGCGCGCCCAAAGCCTGTAGGCAACAGCGCTCCACAAGAGGTAGGCGCCGGCTATGAGCATGGCGAAAATGGCGATCCGCAGGTGCATATACACATTGAGCGAAAAGATCAGTCCAGCAAGCAACATGATGTTGCCGGTCCTACGAAATTCGGTCCCCGCGCGCAGGCGTTCCAGTCCGTAAGCCAATACCAGTACGAGCCAGGGAATCCACTCCGTGGCGCCGGAATTTGGCTGGCGCAATGCCAGCATCAGCGCCGGCGCCGCTAAGGCATAGAAACCGCCAGTCACCCAGGCCGGTATCCGCGCCCGGAAGTGCAAAAGCCCGACCAGATACATCCCGTAGGCTTTAAACAAAATGCCAACGAGCGATACAAGGTTGAAGGCAAGCGGGTCGTCAAATACAGTGTAAAACGCTGTCCACAGGGGGAAGGTCGTCCAGCGGCGCGCCTCCAGGCTAAGATCCACGCCAATTGGATGAAACTCGAAATCACTGAAGTGGACATCGAGCCCTCGAACAAGCGCTTCCCGCATCCACCAATTTTGCCAAAGCGCCTTATATGTATCCGAATTGTGAATCGGCAGCGAATCATGCATGTGGAAGACGAGCGGATGCGTCATCACGATGAAGGCGACCAGATATAGCAGCAATGGCAGACGGTCTCGCCGCCAGCGATGATGAATCAGAGAACGCATAAGCAATCTCAATACAGAAGCGTAGGTTTATAGTACTCCGATGTTTGAATTGGGCAATACCGCGGCAGCCGCTAGCCAAACATCGCCTTGAGCGCGCCGACAGATGCGCGGAAGCCATCCTCGAAACTGCCGCCCAGCGGACGATAGACCGATTCCAGCGAGATTGCGCCGGCGTAGCCATCGTTTTTCAGCGCGGTCGCTATGTCAGCGAGGTAAGGCGCCATCTGACCCGTACCCAACTGACGGCAACTGATGGTCGCCTTGGAGATCTCGACGACCACATCCTTGAGGTGGATATGCCCGAGGACGCCTCTCAGCGCCTGGTAGCCGTTGGGGTAGGCCGCTTCTGTGGAATAAAGCGCATTCGCCGGATCCCACATCACCTTTAAGCGCGCCGAGCCAATTTCATCCACCAGGCGGCGCGCCAGGAATGCGGAGTTGGTTATGGCGTTGTTGCCCGTCTCGACAACAAGCGTGATGTCGCGATCTTCGGCAATTTGCACCGCCCCGCCGATCAATTCGCGCGCTTTATCCCAGGCCCCCTGCGCCACATTCCACTCCTCGGCGCCCTGGCTGCCGAAGAGGATCATCTCTTTTTTGAAGCTCATGATGCGCACCAGCGGGCAATCAAGCGCCTTCGCCATATCGATGCAGCGGTTCAAATCCGCCAGATGCTCCTGATAGGCGGGCGCGGTCGCCGACAGGCCGTCCAGCGCCAAGCCGCCGAAGACATGACGCGATATGCAAGAGACCTCGACCTCGTGCGCCGCCACCAAACGCTGGACCCGATCCAACTGCGCGTCGGAGAGGTCTCCCACTTCTACATCCCAGAGATACTGCAATTCGGCCTGCGTCAAACCGAATTCATTCATGACGGCGAGCGCGCGCTCGAATTCGCGGCTGATCCCGTCTGTGATGACGCCGACTTTTGCCATTTGATGGATTCCTGTTTATGCGTCTCTGTCGCGCGCGAGCGCTTCAATCAAAAAGCGCGTACGGGCGAGCCTATCCTTTCAAATATGCGTACGGGCGAGCCGGCGGCTCGCCCCTACAAAAGGTGGGTGGCGGGCGACCCAATGGGTAGCCCCTACATCGTACGCAGAAATAAAGTCACCATTGAACTTCCGTTCCGGAAAACTCTTCCAGCAGCTTGACGATCGCCCAGTTGTCGCCTTCGGGAAAGCGAGAGATGCCAGCCTGAAACAACTCGTAGGCGGCGCTGGTGGCGAACAGCGGCATGCCATTCTCGCGCGCCAAAGCCATGCTGATGCCAATATCCTTGACCATCGTGCTGATATGGCTGCCGGTATCTTCAAACTCGCGCTGCATGATGCGTTCGGCGCAGTTCTTGAAGAAGAGCGTATCGGCGACGTGGGTGCTGCTGAATACTTTGAAGAGCGTCTCGCCGTTGACGCCAGCGGCCGCGCCCAGCGCCAGCGACTCAAAGATGCCGACGAAGCTGACGCCAATCAAAGCTTGCAGCGCGGCCTTGACCGTCTGCCCCATGCCAATCGCTTCGCCAACGTGAAAGATCTTCTCGCCGACCGCGTTCAGCACATCCTGATTCTCGTCAAACACCGCCCGCTTCGCCGCGACCATCATGGTCAGCGTACCAGCCTCAGCGCCGAATTGCCCGCCACTGACCGGGCAGTCAATCAAGTGAAGGCCGCTCCCGCTGAGGGCGTCTTCAACGGCGCGCATCTCGGACGGCTGGATGGTGGCGGAGACGATGATGGTCGCGCCATCGCGCAGGCAACGCAGCAGCCCGCCCGCGCCCGCGACCACATCCATCACCTGGGCGCCGCTCATCACCATGACAAGTGCGACATCGGCATCGGCCAGATCCATCAGCGACGCCGCTGCCGTTCCGCCCTGCTCCGCCAGCATTTGACCGCGCTCGGGCCGCAGGTCGAATCCAGTCACTTCAAAGCCGGCGGCGAGCAAGTTATTCGCCATGCCCATGCCCATGTTGCCGAGACCGACTACGGCTACGTTTTTCATGCTAGTCATTCCTTGCTTTGGAAGCGGGCGTCTCTCAAGCCGTCCCGACATCCGTTGTTTTCTGCGGGCGAGCCACCGCCGCGCGTAGACACTGCGGGTCGCTCGTCCCTACAACAATTTCACATTAAAGATACCTGTACAGATCAGCTGGCGGCTGACCCTTTGCAATTGCGCTTCGTCATTTCAATCATGTCCCCTGCCTTGTTGAAATAGGGGGAACAGATCAAGACCCAACCAGGAACTTGACGCCCTGCAACACGCCCAGTTTCTGATCGTATTCGCTATCGTCGTAGTAGTGGTCTTCCAGCTCGATGCTGACGCAGCCGTCGTAGCCACTGTCCTGCAAGATACTCAGGATGATCTTCCAATCGGAGACGCCGTGGCCCGGGATGGTATAGCGCCAGTTCATGCCGCCGTACTTGAAGGGCGCGCCGAAAGCCGCTTCCTGCAAATTGCCATACTGATAGAGATTCTCTTCAATAATCATGCAGTCCTTGCCGTGCACATGGAAGACATGCCCGACGAACTCCTTGAGGAAGCGGATTGGGTCGATACCCATGCGCGCCAGATGCGACGGGTCGTAGTTGACGCCCATATTGGCTGAACCGACCTGTTCGATAAAGGCGCGATAAGTCTCCGGCGTACAGACAAGCGAGCCAGGACCGGGCCAGCCTTCAATGGCGAGACAGGCGCCGCATTCTTCAAAGGTCGCGGCCAATTCGCCATAGCTATCGACCATGTAGCCGAAGTTTTCGGCGCGAGAGCGGGCCGGATCTTCGGGGAGCATGACGACGAAGAAAGTCTTGGTGCCAGCGGCGGCGCAGGCGCGCAGGTACTCGGCGTTGCGCGAAACGGCTTCACGGCGCGCGCCCGCGTCAGGCGAGATCATCTCGTGCCAAAGGGCCATATCGGCTGAGCCCACGCGCAGCCCGGCGTCCACAACCGTCTTGGCGTCGCGATCGGCGTCCCGGCCCAGGTCAATGACTTCCAAGTCGTTTTCCAGCGCCCAGGCGATCATGCCGTCCAAGTCTTGCTCCCAGGCATAATTGCGGCGGCGCCAGCCTAGCGGAAAGTTGCCAGTTGCTGTTTTCATGCGTTTCTCCAGTCAGTGAGTGAGTAAGATTCGTGTATCCACATAAATGATTTTCGACCCACTCCATTTGCCGCTCAGGCGGGCGGATGCACGGGCAGGCCATCTTTCCCCGCCGACTCAACGATGGCGTCCCAGAGTTTCGCCATGCGCAAACCCACCTCCGGCGGGCAGGGATTTTCAATCTCGCCGGCGCGCACCTGCGTGAATTGCTCCCAAGCGCCGCGCATCTTGGGAAGACCGTCCACTTCACGGAGGTCGGCTTCGCCCGAGCGCCGGATGAGCAGGCGTCTCCCGTACATGCAAGTGCGAATGACGCCGCCGGTCAGGTTCACATAGATCTCGTTTTCCAAGCCGGGGATGCAATCGCCGCAGCCGTTGATGGTCACCAGCGCGCCCGATTCCAGCCGTCCCATGACCACGCCATCGATATCGACGCCCGTGCCGCGCTTGTCCAGCCAGGCCGCGACCGTCGCAAAGTCTTCGCCCACCAGCGTGCAGACCGTGTTCAGCATGTGAGCGCCGGAATCAAAGAGAAAGCCGCCACCGGCGATCTCCGGAATCTGTCGCCACTTGCCGACCGTGTTCTCTTTCCAGCCCTGCCAGACCATGCCCGTCATCGTGCGCAGTTCGCCGAGCTCGCCCGATGCGATCAAGGCGGCGGCGTACCGAATCTGTGGCGAAAGCCCACCCTGAAACGCCACCACCAGGCGCCTGCCCGTGCGGTCGCGCGTTTCCATTAAGCTGATCGCTTCCGCCGCGTTCATCACCATCGGCTTTTCCAGCAAGACATCGAAGCCCGCCTCCAGGCAGGCTTTGGCGTGATCGTGGTGCTGGTTGTGCGGCGTCATAATGAAGGCGGCATCGAGTTCGCCGGCGTGCCTCCCCAGCAAATCAGCGAGAACCGGTTCGTTGGGCGGCGGCGGCGCGCCCAGCTCCGCCAGCTTATCCAACGTGAGTTCATAATTGTCAGGAGACGGCTCGCAGATGACGCGAATGTCTGCGCCAGCTTCTATCATCAGTGGGAGATGGTGGCGCGCCATGTTGCCGGCGCCGATCAAGGCGGTCCTCGTAGCCATTATTAGTTTCTCAAACAAGTCAGAATTTGCAATTCGAGGGATTGTATCCTAGAGAATCGCGAAAGGCGAATGCAATTTGTCAGCACGTATGACAGCGCTTGCCAGGCCGGCAGTAACGGCATCCAAAGCAGCGATCGCCGCTGGGATCCTAGCGCCTAATCGCGCCGGCGCGAGCGATGCTCCTGCCTTGTTTCGACGCCTTCGAGCATGGCGACCGGCTCGCCATCGCGATCGACCCAGACGCCGCAGGGTCCGCCCTGTTCGCTGACGCCGAAGTCTAGTTGGCTGCCATCCATGCGTAGAACCGGGTGATAATGCTCATGCACCGCCCGCGCCTCAGCGGCGATGTAATGGCCGATCATCGCGCAGCGGAAGCGATCGGCGCTGGAATTGGGGTAACTGCCGTGCACCAGTTGGCCGTTGAAGAAGAGTACATCGCCGGGATCCATGATGAGGGGAATCGGTTCGAATCCGGGTGGCAATTCCACCGTATCGTTGACAAAGCTGGCATCGGTATCGGCATCAACCGTGCAGAGAACCGGAATGTCATGCGTCCCGGTCACGATGAAGAGACAGCCGTTTTCCTCATCACAGCGGTCGACTGCCATCCAAGCCGCGACGCAGGCGCCCGGTTCGACGCGCAGATAAAATTGATCCTGATGCAGCGCCTGACCGCGCGCGCCCGGCGGTTTGTAATAGAACATGGTCTGCACAGCGTAAGGCTCGCGCCCGAGGATGGCCGTCATCCACTCGTTGAGACGCGGGTCAATCAGCCAATTCAAGCTCGTTTCGTCCCAGCGATGCGGCTGCCCCACGCGCGGGTACTTGGCGAGCGGATCGCTTTCATCGGTGATATTGTCCGATACCTGTCGGTGTTCCCGATTGATCCAGAGAAAATGCTCACGCAGATCCTCGACCTCTTCATCGCTGAACAGGCGCCGCGCCAGGGTGAAGCCCTGCGTGGCAAACTCGCTGATGTTGGTGGCGGAGACTGGCATAATTGGAACTTGCTCCCGCTGTGGCCTGGCAATGCGCTCCGAACGACGGCCACGCTGGCCCCTCAGCTTGAATAGCGCGCGTCGATGCCTTCGAGGACGGCGACGGTCTCACCATCGCGATCGACCCAAACGCCGCAGGGTCCGCCGTGCTCGCTGACACCGAAGTCGATTTCGCTTCCGTCCATGCGCAACACGGGATGATACCACTTGGCGACCGCCTCAGCCTCGCCGACGATGTAGTGCCCGATCAAGGCGCAGCGGAAGCGATGGCTGCTGCTGTTTGGGTAGCTGCCATGGACCAGCTGGCCGTTGAAGAAGAGCACATCGCCTGGCTCCATGACCAGCGGAATCGGTTCGTAACCGGGCGGCAATTCAACGGTGACATCGGTGAAACTGACATCGGTATCGGCATCGACCGTGCATAAAACCGGCGTCTCGTGGGTGCCCGGCACAATACGCAGGCAGCCGTTTTCCTCATCGCAGCGATCAATCGCCATCCAGGCGGCGACGCAGGTGCCGGGGTCAACGCGCAGATAAAATTGATCTTGATGCAGCGCTTGACCGCGGGCGCCCGGCGGCTTGAAGTAAAACATCGTTTGCACGGCGAAGGGCTCGCGTCCGAGGATGCTCGTCATCCACTCGTTGAGGCGGGCGTCAATCATCCATTGCAGGCTGATTTCGTCAAAGCGATGCGGCTGCATGACGCGCGGATACCGCGCCAGGGGATCGCCCTCCACAACGGTGTTGTCCGTTCTTGCGTCACGTTCCCGTATCGCATGCTGTTCCGCGTTGATCGCGAAGAAGTGTTGACGTAATTCTTCGACCTCGTCAAGATCAAACAGACCGCGCGCGATGGTGTATCCCTGCGCGGCAAACTCGCTGATGCTTGTGGCTGGTACAGGCATTTTCGCAACCTAGCTCCAGAATAAGTATGCAGCCATTTTAACCAACATTCTTACAGATGTCACCTATTGTTCAATCTTTCAACTGGCGCAGGGTCGAAGCTACGTTGCAATGCAGGACGGAATTCCGATACGCTGTATCTACAATGTAGCAACGGGGACTGCAATGCGTACCACAATTAAGAAATGGGGGAACAGCCTTGCCATCTGTATTCCCCATGAATTGGCGGATGAGATCGGGCTGGAAGTCGGCAGTGAGGTTGAACTGCGCGTTGTGAACGGGGAACTCGGATCAGAAAGCGACGAAGAAAACGTTACGACCTTGATGAGATGCTAGCGAGCGTACCGGATGATTTTGATGAAGGGGAATGGGATATTGGTCCCCCGGTTGGCCATGAGATATGGTGGTGAGCAAGGGCGCTGCGGGGCAGTATCTGGCGAACATGCTTTAGCCTGTGCTAGAATGCAATTGGGAAAGCAGAAACGGGGACTGCAATGACTACCACAATCAAGAAATGGGGGAATAGCCTTGCCATATGCATTCCCGATGAATTGGCGGATGAGATCGAGCTTGAAGTCGGCAGTGAAGTTGAACTGCGCGTTGTAAACGGATGCCTGAAGATTTATCCGCCAGGGACGCCCCGCTATAAGCTTGAAGAACTGGTAGCGCAAATCACGCCGGAGAATCGACACGATGAAGTCGACTGGGGTCCGCCGGTTGGCAAAGAGGTTTGGTAATGGCTTATATCCCTAATCGCGGGGATATTGTCTGGACAGATTTTGATCCCCAGGCGGGGCGCGAGCAAGCGGGCTCACGTCCCGCTATCATTTTGTCCCGACATGACTTCAACTACTCCTCAGGCTTGGCTGTCTGCTGTCCCATTACTGGACGACAAAAGGGTTATCCCTTTGAGGTCCCGCTGCCCGCAGGTTTAGAAATCTACGGCGTGGTGCTGGTTGATCATATCCGGAGTATAGATTGGCGAGTCCGCCCGGTCGAATTCAAAGCCAACGCCCCCGAATCAGTCCTCCTTGACGTCATGGAACGACTCGAAACCCTACTAACTTGACCTGCACCTTCGGCATCTTGTTGTTTGCGCAGCCCGGCGCTTTCATGTATTCTCCCCCCACAACAAACCGACACTGACGATCCGGCTCGCAGCCGCAGCCAGCATATCTCAATATCACCCTGACGGAGATCATCATGTTCGACTGGACATACGAAGAGCTGCCCCAACCGACTTCCGACCTCGAGACGCTCCAAGCCAACATCGACGAGTTTGGCTACTGCCTGGTGGAAAATGCCATCGCGCCAGAACAGTTGACGGTCGCCAAGAAGCGCTTGCTGGAACAGGCGCAGGCCGAGCTGGAAGGCGGCCAGGCCTTTGAAGACGGCGGCGCCAAGCAGCAATGGGGCGCCTTCACAGACAAGGACGGCAATATCAGGCGCGACGCTTTTTCCGCGAAAGCTGGCGGCGTCAACCAGCGCGTCTGGATGCTGATAAACAAGGGTCGTGTCTGGCGCGATCTGCTGGCGCAGCCGACTGTACGCGCGGTCGTTGGGCATGTGCTGGGGAATGAGTATCTGCTCTCCAGCTATGGCGCCAATATCGCCAAGCCGGGCGGCGTCGCCATGAACTTGCACACCGACCAGTGGTGGATGCCGGAGCCGATCCACCGCGCGCCCAACCCGGTGCCGGCCGGCTCGCTCACGCGCGAGCGCTCCAACCGCGTCGATGAGCACCCGGCTATGATCGCGCCGCCGGTCGTGGTCAATGTGATGTGGATGCTCAACGACTTCAGCGAAGCAATTGGCGCCACCCGCCTGGTTCCCCGCAGCCACCTCTTCGGCCGCCGCCCCGACAAGGATAAGGACAAGGATGTAGTCAGCATCCCGGCGGAAGCCCCGGCCGGCAGCGCCATGCTCTTTGACGGGCGCATTTGGCACGGCACCGGCGCCAACGTCAGCGACGAACATCGCTTGGGCGTCCTGACCACCTTCGTCGCGCCGCAATTCCGCACGCAGGTCAACTTCACCATGGCGACCGCGCCCGAGGTGGTGGCGGAAGCGGATGATGATCTGCTGGCGCTGCTGGGCTTCAAGATTTGGAATGCCTATGGCCGGGTCGAGAGCCCGGTGGCGGGTTATATCCGGCAGGGCGAGCGCTCGCTGGGCGAAATGAGGCCGGAGTAAGGGGCATCCAGGTCGCCCGCCAGCGCTGCTCTCAGCCCGACGGCAACGCTTACAATTTTATTGGGTGCGAACAGCGTATGAATTTCAAAACGCTGACAAAACTGGCTAAGCTTGCAATGATGGTGGGGCCCTTCATTCCGAAAATAGAGTTCATAATAAAGTTGCTGAATCAGTACAATCACGCGCTTGCGAAATCTTACAGCAGCAACGAATTTAAGCCGGATCGCAAAGCAGGTTTCGTTTACGTCATTAGAGATAAAGAAAATAGCGACCGCTTCAAGATGGGTTACCGCGCCAAACCGCCGTGGCTCGATGCCCAACTGAAGAGAGAGTTGGGGCCGCGCGTCGAGTTCGCGCTGAACTTTCCCGCGAAGGACGCCGGCGCGCTAGAGAAACGGCTGCGCACAGTATTCGGCAATCGGAAGAAAGGCGAGTGGTTCACGATTAGCGAAATAGAGCGACGCACGGTTCAGATAATTGCCGCACTTGTGATGGTAGCTGCTGGCGACACTCTTGAAATGGCGCCCGTGGACGAGGACGACCTCAACTTAGCCAAAGACCTACTTAAGAATCTAGGAGAGCTGGCAACTGAAACGTTGGTTAAAAAGGTACTGGCTAACGCGCAACCTGGCGCAGAAGAAGTACCGATAGAAACCGTTCCAGATTTCGCAAACATACCGACGATGCCAGACTTAGACTGGAACTGGGAAAGCGTCTTGACCAAAGATTACCGCGCGCTACCCAAGCTCAGTGGGAAAGAAGCCTACTTGACGGTAATTTGCGACAACAATGCAAAAGTGGGCAAGGTATTTATTGACAGCCATCCAGCGAAGTCAATAGATATCGCATTAGCGGAACAGTGGCACGGATTTGCGCTGGAGCTAACATTGATTATGAAAGTCGATAAGAGGAAAAAAGTGAGGCGTATCTTACAATCGTACGCTGATGAGCTCGGTGAAAATGGTTGGGTATCATTTTCGGATGAGGCGATGGGTGATGTCAAGCAGCTCGCACGGCCTTTCTTTTACGGATTCAAACCCTTTTTGCGCCCGAAGACCCATTGGGGACTGAAAACTTTAGCGTCCCAATCTTACAGGAGACTTCCCGAACTTAGAGGACAAAAGGGTTATGTTTGCGTAGTCCAGGGCAGTAGGTGTGGTAATCGATACAAGATTTGGAGAACTCAACTTCCCAGAGACACGGGCGGCCTTACCGGGATGGCAGCTCAACTCAATAATCCGCACGACGCATTGCATGCGCGCAAACGCGTCAGGTATAGCTGTATCATTCAGGCGGATCATGCCGAAACCTTTGAAACATTCCTGAAAGAGCGCTACTCTAAATCGAGAAGAAGACATTACTTTTATGAGACTAGCGATTGGTACACGCTGACCTCCTCACAACTGCAGGAAATACGCAACTTTGGAAGGTGAACAACATGGCTCAAACAATCGACAAGCTCGAACAAATCCACATCGGCAAGAAAGGCGCCGCGCCCATCGCCGCGCCCGGCTGGACCGGCAAACCGGCCGACCGCGTCAAGCTGGTCGACTGTGACGTCCACCATAATATCCATGACCCCGAGCAGCTCCTGCCTTACCTGCCCAAGTTCTATCAAGAACACCTGCTCGATCAGGGATTGCACCTGCCCGGCAGCGGTTACGCAAACACGCCCTTCCGCCGCACCCGCCCCGATATCAAAGACCCGGCGCTCAAAGAACGGGATTTCAACTTCTCGCTCGATTTCACCCGGAAAGAATTGCTTGACCGCTGGAATATCGACTTCGCGCTGCTGACCGGCCCGCCGGTCTTCTTGGCTGTCGCCGGTTTGCCCGATCCCGATTGGGCGGCCGCCCTCTGCACCGCTTTCAATGACTGGACGATCGAACACTGGCTGGATAAAGATCCGCGCGTGGTCAACGCGATTCTGGTGGCGCCCAATGACCCGGCGCTGGCCGTCAAGGAGATTCATCGCCTCGCCCATCGCAAAGACACCGTTGCAGTCATGATGCCGATGCAGACGCCGCAGCTCTTCGGCAAGCGCATATACCATCCCATCTGGGAAGCCTGCGCCGAGCACGACTTGCCGGTCGTCTCCCATATCGGCGGGCTCAGCCCCGGCTCGACGCCGACGCCGGTTGGCTTCCCCAGCTACTACATGGAATCGCGCATGACCCGCCCCAGCGTCGCCAGCGCGCAAGCGGCTTCGCTGATCGTCGAGGGCGTCTTCGAGAAGTTCCCCAATTTCAAAGTGGCGCTGATTGAAGTGCAGCAGATGTGGGCGGCGCCGCTGATGTGGCATATGGATGCGGACTGGAAAGCCATCGGCGATCAAACGCCCTGGCTCAAGCGCAGCCCCAGCGAGTATTTCCGCGAGCATATCCGCGTCGGCACGCAGCCGATGCACGAGCCGCCACAGACCGAGCAGGTCTATCAAATGCTGGAGATGCTGCACGCCGACGAAACCCTGATCTTCTGCACCGACTTCCCGCATTTCGACTGGAACGATCCGGTCACGGTCTTGCCAAAGCTGGACGAGCGCACGCACCGACGCATCTTCGCCGAGAACGCGCTCGATCTGCTGCGGATCAGCGAGGACATGATTGAGGCGGTCGTTGCGTGAGGCGCATCGTAGTCGGCAAGGTCGCCGAAATCCCGGACGGGGGGCGCAAAATCATCGTGCCCTTTCGCGGGCGCGCCGGCATCGGCATCTTCAACGTCAATGGAACCTACTACGCGCTGCGCAATATCTGCCCCCATAAACGCGGTCCGCTCTGCACCGGCGAAGTCGCGGGACGCAGCACGACAGTCGCCCCACCCTCTATAACCGACGGTTTCGTCGGCTACGAACGCGAGGGCGAGATCATCCGCTGCCCCTGGCACGCCTGGCAATTCGATATCGCCAGCGGTCAATGCCTGGTTGACCCCGACGTGCGCGTCAAAACCTACCCAATTGTCGTCGATGGCGAGGACCTTATCGTCGATGTAGACGTCAGCGACTTCGTAGCGGAATAAAGGAGTGAGTAGGCAGATAAGAAAATATACGCGTCTTTACAATGCGCTCGATATGGGAAAGAAGATCTATGGATAAGCCGCCCGTGCATGTTGAAAAACTATATGTCGCCACCTATCCCTTTGCTAACGATGTTCTTAACCTGCCGGTGAAGGATATCGAGCAAGCCGTGCTTTGGTACGGCGACGCATTTGGGCTCAAGGAGGTCGAAAGGCATGAAAGCCCGCAGCCTGCGGTGATTATGGAGCGGGACGGCACACGGATCGGATTCGCGATCAACGGCGGTGAAGCCGAGCAGGAAGGAGCGGCAATCCTGGTCAGCGACATTCAGCAAGCCCGCGCTGAACTGGAATCCAAAGGCGTCAAAATCGGCAACTGGCGAGTGGACGAGTGGGACGGGAAGAAATTCCAAGTCTTCTTTGTCGTCGCTCCAGATGGCTTATGCTTCTATTTCCATCAGCCGATTGAAGATTCGTAGGTTTAGCAAATCTGTGACGCCAACGGATTTCGAAAAGATAGGTCGCGACCTTCAATGACAGAGAATTCATGAACAAAGGATAGACAAAATGCCCGAACCAATTCGCCTCGGCGTCATCAGCTTCGCCCATGGTCACGTCATTCGCTATTGCCAGGTCATCGCCGATTACGACGACGCCGATGTGGTCGCCGCCTGGGATGACGATCCGGAACGCGGTCAGGCGCACGCGACTGAGTTCGGCTTGGACTGGATGCCCGATCTCGATCAGATGCTGGCGCGCGCCGACATCGACGCCGTCTTCGTCACCAGCCCGACCAACAAACACGCCGAGCATGTCATCGCCGCCGCCGAAGCGGGCAAGCATGTCCTGCTGCAAAAGCCGATGGCGCTGACGCTGGAAGACTGCGATGCCATCATCGACGTCATTGAACGAACAGGCGTCAAGTTCAGCATGTGTTACCAGATGCGCGGCGACCCCATCAACCAGAAAATGAAAGCGCTGATTGATGAGGGCGCCGTGGGCAACGTGGCCGTCATCCGCCGCCGCCACGCCATCCCCGCTCTGCTCATGCCGAGCTTCGCCGAATCCGGCAACTGGCACATGGATCCGGTTCAGAACATGGGCATGTTCATGGACGACGCCTCGCACGCCGCCGACTGGTTCTATTGGATGCTGGGCCGCCCGGTCAGCGTCATGGCCGAGATCGACAATATCGTCACCGATGTCGCGCCCGATGACAACGGCGTCGCCGTCTACCGCTTTAGCAAGGGCGAGATCGGCGTTCTCTTCAACAGCTCGACCCAGCTTGCCGCCGAAGCCACCACCGAGATTTACGGCGATGCCGGTACCATCCATCAGAATTACGGCGACGCGCCCTCGACCATCCCGCCCGCGGAAGGCAGTCCGCTGAAGCTCTTCCGCGCTGGCGCCGAGGACTGGGAGCGTTTCGATTTTCCCTTCGTGCCGCACGGCAGCCGCATTCACGGGGTGGCGCGCCCGGTGGTCGACTTCATCAAGGGCGAGGGTCCGCCACTGGCGACGGCCCAGGACGGCAAGGTCTGCATCGAGATGATCCTGGCCGCGTATGAATCGGCGCGCTACGGACGCCGCGTGCGTATCTAGGGATGGCACGCCACAATGCACAAAATGTAGGGGCGACCTATCAGGTCGCCCGCGTCAATTGCTGTAGAATTCGGGCGACTTGGTAAGTCGCCCCTACAGATTCCCATTTTTGTGGGTCTGTATTTTGCGTGCGCCGGGTCAGTTTTAGGGGCGCCCGGTGGGCAGTGTCTACGCGCCCTATCAGGTCGCCCGCGTTTCTAAGTGTCATATTCAGACGACTTGACGCAATTTTTGACAAAGTTTGCCTACTTGGTTATGCTTTTCTCCAGGTGTGTAATATCCGCTCGCAACAATTACTGACATTTACAGGGAGGCTACTATGTATAGACGGAACCCAGCGGGTTTAAGTCGCCGCGATTTCTTGAAGTCGGCCGGCGCAATGGCGGGCGGCATCGCGGCATCGGGCGCTCTGCCCTTTGCATCGTTGGCGCAAAGCGATATGTCGGGCGCGCTTCAATGGAATACGAACCATAACACGCTAAGCGTCAATGACTTCAAAATCGTCATCGAGAATTTCAATGAAGAGTTTCCCGACATTGCTATCAATCTCATCAATCACGGCGACTCTGAGCAATACTATACGCAGATCAACACCGCTGGCGTTGCCGGGACCTTGCCGGATCTCTTTTACGTCCGTTCCTTTGACGTCGCTCCCTTCGGCGGGCGTGGTTGGATTCATCCGTTGAACGACCTGATGGCGCGCGATGGCATGGATCTGTCGGATTTCTGGCCCGCGCAAGTGGCGCAGAATTCCTACGAGGGTCAATTGATGACCTTGCCCTACGACTTCTCGAACTGGGCTATCTATTACAACAAGACCATGTTTGATGAATTCGGCGTGCCCTACCCCACCGACGACTGGACCTGGGACGAGTGCTTTGAGATTGCCGCAGCCTTCCAAGAAGGCGACCCGAGCGAACAGACCCGCTGGGGCTTGGAAATGCACCAATGGCCCTGGTTGATTATGGGCTTGCTGCATGCCGGCGGCGGCGCCATCTACACCGATGACTACCGCCATTGCATCGTCAATAATCCCGAGAATGTCGCTACCTTGCAGCGGCTCCAGGATGAGATGGCGGCCGGCAATGTGGTGCATCGCGGCAATACGCCCGCCGGGCTGGATCCATTCCTGACCGGCAATATCGCCATGGAGGTGCAGGGTTCTTGGGCCGCCTACTACATTCTGGATGGCATCGGCGATTCCTTTGAATGGGATATCGTGAAGTTCCCGCGCGGCTCCACCGGTTTGTCCGCGGTCTCGGCTGCCGGCGGCGCCTGGGGCATCGCCACCAACACCGAAGACCTCGATGTGGCTTGGGAATTCTGCAAGTACATCACCAATACGGAATCAACCAATATCCTCATATCCAATCAGCTGCGCAGTTTGCCGGGTCGGCTTTCCTCGGTGCCGCGCTGGGAAGAAGTAGCCGGGACGGATATCTGGAAAGGTCGAAAGGTACAAGTCTTCACCGACCAGATGCTCAATGATGCCATCAATTGGTCCTATCCCGTCTACCAGGGCGAGTTTGACGCGGCCTGGAACGCCCGCATCATCAGCGTATTTGAGGGCAACGATCCGGAAGAAATGCTTCGCCAGGTCGAAGAAGAAGCCAATGCCGCGGCCGATCGCTACTTCGAGGATGAGTAAGGCGCCCGCGCGCAACCAACGTTTGTAGGGGCGATTGACGGTCAGTGTCGGCGGTCAGTGTCTACGCGACCTTCGCGACCCGGTGAATCGCCCGCGCACAACCAACGTCTGTAGGGGCGAGACTTGTCTCGCCCTCCCGCCAAAACGCTAAACCGTAGGGGCGAACCGGTGAATCGCCCTATCCGTGACAACATGCGCAGCGATTTCCACGCCTATGTTCAATAGCGACCTGCTCCGCCGCGAGGCGATACAAGGCTATCTCTTCATATTGCCTTGGTTCATCGGTTTCGTGGTTTTCACCGCCGGACCCTTGACCGCCGCGCTCGGTTTCAGCTTCACCGACTGGAACGGCGTCTCGCCCATGGAGTTCATTGGCTTCGAGAATTACATCCAGCTCTCGCAAGATTCGCGCTTCTGGCAATCGCTGAAGGTCACGCTGGTATTCACTTTCTTTTACCTGATACTGAATCTCATCATCGGCTTCTCCCTGGCGCTGGTGATGAACCAGCCAGTGCGCGGTATTCGGATCTTCCGCACCATCTATTATCTGCCGGCGGTGCTATCAGGGGTGGCGGTGGCGGTACTGTGGGCCATTCTCTTTCATCGCGAATTCGGCGCCTTGAATTGGCTTTTGGGATTGGTTGGCATCAAGCGCATCGGCTGGCTCGTCTCCGAGAGCTGGGCGCTGCCTTCCATAATCATCATGGAGCTTTGGCGCGTCGGCAGCACCATCATTATCTTCCTGGCCGGCTTGCAGGGCATCCCGCCCGAGCTCTACGAGGCGGCCGAGGTCGATGGCGCTAACCGGCGCTGGCGCCTTTGGAGCATCACCATCCCTCTGATGTCGCCATCGATATTCTTCGTGCTCATTGTCGGTTTCATCAACACGATGCAAGTCTTCACCCAGGCTTATATCATGACCGACGGCGGACCCAACTTCGCCACCTATTTCTATTCCATCAATCTCTACATAACCACCTTTCGCGAGCTTCGTCTTGGCTACGCCTCCGCCCAGGCCGGTGTGCTCTTCCTTATTATTTTCCTCGTCACCCTCGGCATCTTTTGGGTCTCGCGCTATCGCGTCAATTACGAGTTGGTCTAGGGCGCGGCATGGCAAGCACAACAGCAACCACGACAAAGGCAGGCCGGCTCAGTATGTGGTCGCGCCGCCGACGGATAAGCCTCGTAAACACGCTGCTGACTTATCTGGTTCTGGTGCCGGGCGCCTTGCTCTTTCTCTATCCCCTGCTTTGGATGCTTTCCACCAGCTTGAAACCCAAACATCAGATCTTCACCTACCCCATCGAATGGATCCCCGATACCTGGATGTGGTCCAATTATGGCGAGGTCTTCAACCAGGTCCCCTTCTGGACTTATACGGTCAACACCGCCGTCATCACGGTCATCGGCGTGGTGGGCACGTTGTTCGGCAGTTCGCTGGCTGCTTATGGTTTCGCTCGTTTTCGCTTCCCGGGCAAGGACGCGCTATTTCTCCTGATGCTGTCGACGATGATGGTGCCGATCTGGGTGACGCTTATCCCGTCCTTCTTGATGTTTCGCTGGTTCGGCTGGCTGAATTCTTATCTGCCGATTCTAGTCCCGGCTTTCTTCGCCCAGCCCTTCTACACCTTCCTACTGCGCCAGTTTTTCATGACTGTGCCGATAGACCTGGAAGACTCGGCCCGTATCGACGGCGCCAATCGCTTGCAAATCTTCCTGAATATCATGCTGCCGCTTTCGCGCCCGGCGCTGGCGACGGCGGCCATCTTCGCCTTCTTCTTTTACTGGAACGAATTCCTGCTGCCGCTAATCTACATTCAGGATCAGACCAAGTTCCCCATCTCGGTCGGCATTTCCTCCTTTATTTCCGAATACCGCTCCGACTTCGCCTTGATGATGGCGGCTTCCGGCATGGCGCTGGCGCCGCCGATGATTGTCTTCTTCCTGGCGCAGCGCTACTTCATCCAGGGCTTCGTCTTGAGCGGCGTCAAGGGATGAGCCGCGGACAGTAGCCTTCGAAGCGCAAAATGGTGGGCTAGATCGGCAAGCTGCAATGATGCGCTGCTTTGGAACATTCTTCGCAGGAAACCACCATCCTAAATCCTCCCCGACCGCCTGTGCCTACGCAGCTTGCCAGGTCGCCCGCCTAAGCTAAAGGTAGCAAAACAATGAAACTCCTGGAAATGACCGGCAGCGCGACCTCGCGCCTCATCGACGCCGACCCGCCAAAGCCCGCGCCTGGCGAAGTCATCATCGAAACCGCCCGCTCCGCCATCTGCGGCAGCGAGATGAAGACCTATCGCGGTACAGGCATGACCGGCGGCAATAGCGGGCATGAGGCGGTCGGCACGGTCCTTGAATTGGGCGAAGGCGTCACGAGCCCGCAAATTGGACAGCGCGTCGGCGTCAGCGCCGTGGTCGGCTGCGGCGATTGTAGCGAATGCGACCGCGGACAGTACACCTGGTGCAAGTCCGCCCGCTCGCGCTCGCGCATGCACGCCGAGCAATTTGCCATTCACGCCCGCGCATGCAGCCCCCTGCCCGATGACCTGCCCTGGGACGAGGCGACCTTGCTGACCGGCGATGGCATGGGCGTGCCCTGGCACACCGCCAAGAAGATCGACCGCGCCGATGTCGAAACGATCGTCGTCCTGGGCTTGGGACCGATCGGCTTGGGCAACGTGCTCATGCAAGCCCACTTGGGCCGCCGCGTCATCGGCGTCGACATCATCGATTATCGCGTGCGCTTCGCCAGGCAGTTGGGCGCCGATGTCTCCATCCATGCCGACGAGACGCTCATCGAGCAGATTATGGATCTCACCAAGGGCGGTGGCGCTGATGTCGTCATCGACTGCGCGGGAAAACGAGCCAGCGTGGCAAACAGCTTCTTGTCAGTGCGGCGCGGCGGCATTGTCGTCTTCAACGGCGAATCCATGGAAGAGCTACTGGCGCCCAGCCGCGATTTCAACCGGCGCGAAATCTGGGCCGTCGGCTGCTGGTATTATTTCATGAGCGAAGTGCCGGAGATGTTCGCGCTCTGGCGCGATGGACTGGATGTCGCCAAGATGATCACGCACCGGTTTCCGCTGCTTGACGCGCCCGCAGCCTTCGAGCTATTCAACCGCGGGCAGACGGGCAAAGTCCTCCTGCGTCCCTGATTCCTGCCCAATGGCATCTAATTGCCACTTGGTCCGCTTTTCGTTATACTCCCACTGTTGAAACGCTAATCGTACCTAATGTTCTGAAGGAGCATCAAGATGAACCGCTTAAAGTATTTCCTTGCGCTGCTCACGCTAGTGGCGCTGCTGCTCGGCGCCTTCGCGGGTTTGGCGCAGGATGAAAAAGTGCTGGTGATCGGCTGGTCGGAGAACACCGACGCCTATGACCCGGCCAACGGCTTCACCCATTCGACCCATATCGTGAATCACGTCACCTACAGCCAGTTGGTTACTTTCCCCGATGAAGACGCCAGCAGGATCGTGCCTTCGCTCGCCGAAAGCTGGGAAATCTCCGAAGACGGGACGGTGTACACCTTCTCGCTGCGGCAGGATGCGGCATTCGCCAATGGCGATGATGTCACCGCCGATGATGTTGTCTTTTCCATCCAGCGGCTGCAGAATTTCAACGGCAATCCCTCCTTCCTGGCCGATGGCATTGCTTCGGTCGAAGCCATCGACGACGACACAGTCGCCTTCACCTTGCCCGATCCGCGGCCCTCTTTCTTGTCCGAAATCACCAGCGCCGTATTCAGCGTGACCAACGCCGACGTCGTGATGGCGAATGGCGGCACCGATGCCGAAGACGCAGCCGAAACCGATACCGCCGGCGCCTATCTGGACAGCACCTCGGCCGGTTCGGGTTCCTACGTGCTGGATCTCTGGGAGCCGCAGAACCGCACCGAGCTGGTCCGCAACGAGAATTACTGGGGTGACGCGCCCTACTTCGACCGCGTGATCTTCATCCACATGCCGGAAAGCGCCACCCAGAAAGTCGCGCTGGAAGCGGGCGACATCGATCTGGCTTTCGACCTGCAGCCCGATCAAATCGCCGCGCTGGAAGGCAACACGGATGTCGAAATCTATCGCGGCATCGGCACCTTGACGCATTTCGTCATCATGAACACCGAAGAGGAGAAGAGCGGTCCCTTCGCCAATCCGGCCGTGCAGCTGGCGGTGCGTTACGCGCTTGATTACGAAGGCTACAAGACGCTTTGGGGCGGCGTTAAACCGGCCACGAACATGACCGCTGGCTTTTTCGGCAACCTCGGTGAAGAGGCCGCCTTCTCGCGCGACCTGGACAAGGCGCGCGAATTGCTGGCTGAAGCCGGGTATGGCGACGGGCTCGATATGACGCTGGAATACCCCGATATGGTCTATAGCGGCGTCAGCTTCAATACCAACGCCCAGAAGATCCAGGCGGACCTGGCGGAAATTGGCATCAACGTGACGCTGCAACCGGGCGAGATTCAAGTCGCGCTTGAGCGTTATCGCAGCGGCGACCACGGCGTCGGCTATTGGCTCTGGGGTCCCGATATCCTAGACCCGCTGGACTTCCTCAGCTTCATGCCGCCGGGCAAGGTCGCGACCGAGCGCAATAACTGGCAGTTGGAGAGTTTGCCGCAAGACATCCAGGATGCGATCGCGGCCGCCAAGGTCGCCAGCGACCCGGACGAACGCATGGCGCTCTTCACGATGCTGCAAGAATACACCATGCAGCATGGTCCCTTCGCGCCTTTCAACGTGCCAGAGGTGGCGACAGCTTACCGCTCTGACCTTCTGGGTTATATCTGGCACCCGCACTGGCTGCTGGATGTATCTATCTTGAGCCGCGCGATGTAAGCCAATCGTTCGGCAAGAAATTCCTAGGGCGGGCCGTCGGCTCGCCCTTTTTCGTCCGCGCCGATCGATGTGTTAAACTAGCTTTCGATCCGCCGTCACCGACTGGCTGCCCATGAGCTTCTTCCGTTACTTCGTCCGCCGCCTGCTTCTGGTGATTCCTATCTTATTGGGCATCACCGTGGTCGCCTTTATCATCGCCAACGCCATTCCCGCTGACCCCATCAATGCCAACCTGCCCCCAAACGCGCTCAACGACGAAGAGACCATCGCCGCTTTCCGCAAGAAATGGGGCTTGGATAAACCCCTGCATGAACAATACCTGACTTATCTCGGCAACTTGTTGCAGGGCGATATGGGCACCTCAATCAAGACGCGCAAGCCGGTTGCCGATGATATCAGCAGTCGCCTGCCGGCGACTATTGAATTGGCGACCTTGGGCCTTGTATATGGCACAACCCTGGGTGTCAGCATGGGACTGATTTCTGCGGTATGGAAAAACAGTCTGGCGGATTATGTGGCCCGCGTCATCGCCCTGATTGGCATCAGTTTCCCGGTCTTTCTCATCGCCTTGATATTTCTCAACGTGTTTTACGCGCAATTGGGCATCGCCGCAGGACCCGGCCGGCTGCATCCGATTATGCGCGCGCCGCCGACTGTGACCGGCATGTTCACAATAGACGCGCTGCTGAACGGCGACTGGAAGACATTCGGAAATGCGCTCTCGCATCTGATTCTGCCGGCGCTGACGCTGGCGCTCTATATCAGCGCCATCATCTCCCGCATCACCCGCTCTTCCCTGCTCGAAGTGCTGAATCAAGACTATATGCGCACGGCGCGCGCCAAGGGCTTACGCGAGCGCTACGTCATCGGCTTTCACGGCATGCGCAATTCATTGATCCCGATCGTGACCGTCATTGGTCTGTCATACGGCAATCTGCTGGTCGGGTCTATTCTGATCGAGCGGATATTCGCCTATCCAGGCATCGGCTTCTATATGTTCCGCGCCAGCACCTCCCAGGACTTCCCGGCGATTATGGGCGTCAGTCTGCTCTTCGCCTTCATTTATGTCGGAGTGAATTTTGTCGTCGATATCCTCTATTTCTTCCTCGACCCCCGTATCCGCATCGCGTAGTCGGCGGCAGGCTGCGCTGTATCATTTGCGCCGCAATCCGCTGGTCACGCTTGGGCTGATTGCGGCCACACTGTGGATTCTGATTGCTTTTACGTCGCCTCTTATCGCTCCCTTTCCACCATTGCAGCAGGACCTAGCCAAGCGCCTGCAAGCGCCAAACGCGTTTTTTTTCGCCGGGTCAGACGAATTAGGTCGCGATATTTTCAGCCGCGTTCTATGGGGCTCGCGCATTACCATTCCGGCGGGCTTGTCGGTCATCGTCATCGGCAGCACGCTGGGCGTCATCATCGGCGCGGTAGCCGGTTACGCCGGCGGGCTGGTCGACGAGTTTCTCATGCGCCTTACCGAGCTCTTCATGGCTTTTCCCTTCATCATTTTGGCAATGGCAGTGACCGCCGCCCTTGGTCCCGATATCCGTAATGCCGTATTGGCGCTCAGCGCGGTTTGGTGGCCCCGCTACGCCCGAATCTTGCGCGGGCTCGTGCTGGAGGTCAAATCGCAAGAATATGTCGAGGCGGCTCACAGCGCTGGCGCAAGCGGAGCCTACATACTCTTTCGCACCATCTTGCCCAACTGCATCGCCCCGGCGGTCATCCTCGCCACCCTCGATATCGGCACGGCAATCCTCAGCTTTGCCGCGCTCAGTTTCATCGGCTTGGGTCCGGAGCCATCCTCGCCCGAATGGGGGCGGATGGTCAGCATCGGCATCCATTTCTTCGATCAATGGTGGATGTGGCTCTTCCCCGGCTTGGCGATCGCCAGCCTGGTGATGGCTTTCAACTTCATCGGCGATGGCCTGCGCGATATCCTCGACCCGCGCCTGCGGGGGGAATGAAGGCCTCGATACCGGTCTGAATGACTCAGCTTCTGAATTTTGGATTACAATATGAAGAGTGAGTGCAGGGCAAACAATATCGCTGGACTATCAATTATGGCAGTAGAGGCAATCCACACACTTGACGACCTTCGCCAGCAGCGCGAGCGAATCCTAGCTCTCGCGCAGCGACATCGTGTACGCCAAATCGCCGTATTTGGATCGGTTCTGCACGGAGCTTTAGGACTCAATAGCGATATTGACTTTCTGGTTGACTTCGATCCAGACTACAGTCTCCGCGACCATATCCGCCTCACGCAGAGCTTGCGGCAATTGCTCGGTCGTCGCGTCGAAGTGGTTGATCGACTGGCGCTCAGGCCTGAACTACGAGAAAGCATCATTCGGGAAGCCCAACCCTTGTGACCAGGGTACAACACATCTATTGCCGCGATATCCTCGATCGCATCCGGCGCATCGAAACTTACACAGTTGACGGGAGAGATGCGTTCCTCGCATCAGAGCTGTTACAAGATGGCGTTATAAGAAGCTTCGAGGTGATTGGCGAAGTGGTCAAACGCTTGGACCGAACGCTGCAAGAGCAGCATCCTGACGTTGCCTGGAGTGACTTTGCCGGCTTCCGTGATATCTTGATTCACCAATATGACCGAGTTCGGGTTGATCTGGTTTGGAGATTCACGCAGGAAGATCTTCCAACGCTGAAACTAGCTGTTATGGCGCTTCTAATACACCTTGATGATTCGGCAAAATCAAGCAGCACAATGCGCGACGGCTGAGTAGCAAATTGCGTATTCGCACCCTGTTTGGAGCAGCTACACACCCGTCCAATCGAAGATGACGCCGACGTACTCGTCCTTGGCGCTCTTTAATCCTTCGTAGGCGCGTGGCGCCTCGGCCGGCGACAGGGTATGTGTATGCATGGGTCCCACCTTGAGCGCGCCGGAAGCAATCAGACCCATTGCGATTTCCGAATTGCGCGCCATCGAATGCTTGACGTAGGGATCGCGCGCCACCGGATAACGCCACTCATGCGCGCCTTTGAAGGTGAT
Source organism: Chloroflexota bacterium (assembly GCA_026707225.1). Taxonomy (GTDB): domain Bacteria; phylum Chloroflexota; class Anaerolineae; order Aggregatilineales; family Phototrophicaceae; genus UBA6055. Next base: position 34,926 of record JAPOXG010000104.1, on the reverse strand, counting down.
ATTGCCGTGCCCATGCAGATGAATGTAGTCGAGTATGCTGCTGGTTAAGTCGGCCTCGTGGACGCCGCGCGGCGTACCCAACAGGATCACTTCGCCGTAGCGCCCAACAGTCGGCAGCGCGGGAGGCAGCGCCGCTGGCACGCCAGTCGCCTCAATCAGCGTGGACAGGAACTCGCCATCGGTTATCGCGCCGATGTCATCCTTGACCGTCTCCGGGTTGATTGGAAGCGCGTGCGGAATGCCGCAGTCGCGCGCTAGCCGGATGCGCCCCTCGTTCAAGTCCAGCCCGATCACGCGCCCGCCCTGCAAGCCCGCCAGCTGGGCAGCGAGATTACCGACCGTGCCCAACCCGAGCACGCCGACCCAATCCCCCAGCTCAATATTCGAAATCCGCAGCGAAGTCATGGCGATGATCGCCATCCGCGTGAAGGGCGCCCACTCCAGCGGCAGCCCTTCTGGTACTTTCAGGCAGATTGACTGCGAGCGAGCCGCATCGACAAGGCTGTACTGCTTGTGCCCGCCCCAGTAATGCACCATGTCGCCCGGCGCGACATCGCTGATCTCATCGCCCGCCTCGAGGACTTCGCCAACGGCGGCGTAACCCGGCGTCCCCGGAAAGGGGAACCAGCGTTGACTACCCGATAAACAAGCGAGCTCAGTCGCGGCGCTGACCAGCGAATAATGCGTCTTGACCAAAACATCGCGCGCGCGCAGTCGCCCGATGTCATCGTCTATCCGCTGAGTTTCGACGCGATCGGGCTCGGTAAAGAGAACGCTCAGGTTTTCCATTGGCGCTGGGATTCCTCTGCAAGCCGCTGACTGGCGGCGAATACGAATTCGATGAGTCGCCCGCGGCGTCTACTTGCTGCCTGACGAGATGACGACGCCCTGAATATAATAGCGCTGCAAGAGGATGAATACCAAAATGCTGGGCAGGGTCATCACCATGGATGCCGCCATCAGCAGATGCTCGGTCGCTTGTCCGCCAGCCGAAACGACCCGTTGGAAATTTGCCAAACCCAGCGAAAGCGTATACTTCTCCGGCGTATTCAGGTAAATCAGCGGTCCGAAAAAGTCATTCCAGCTCTCCAGGAAACCGATGACGATCATGGTGATGACCACTGGTTTCGACAGCGGCAAAATAATGCGTATGAAAATCCAAAGCGTATTGGCCCCGTCAATTTTGGCCGCTTCGTCCAGGTCCTTGGGGATCGTCAAGAAGAACTGCCGGAACAGGAATATGGCGAAGGCGCCGCCGCCAAACCAATTCGGAATAATCAGCGGATTATAAGTATCCAGCCAGCCGAAGGCTTTGAACAGCAAAAATGTCGGAATGATCGTGACCTGATATGGCAGCATCAGCGTGCTCAGCAACAGAAGAAATAGGATATTGCGGAAGGGAAAGCGGAAGCGCGCAAAACCATAAGCGACCAAAGCCGCCGACAGAATCCGACCCGAAACCGAAAAGACCGTCACGAACACGGTGTTGACAAAGAAGCGCGCCAGCGGCGCCACATGCCAGATCTCGACATAATTCTCAAAACGCCAAGTCTTGGGAATCAACTGCGGCGGCCAAAGAAACAGCTCGTTGACCGGCTTCAGCGACGACGAGACCGCCCACAAGAACGGCAAGGCAAATATGATCGTCAAGCCATAGGCGACGGCATACAACAAGACGTAGCGGATGATGCGCTTCACCCGCCAAGCCGGCAGCATTTCACTCAACACGTCTCTGCTTCCCCTGCCCTTTCATCGCCGATACCTAACTGTCCTCGCCTTCGTAATAGACCCAGCGGCGGGACGTCCACAATTGAAAGCCGGTGATCGCCAGCACGATGACGAAGAAGACCCAAGCCAGCGCCGAGGCATAGCCCATCTCCCAAAAGTCAAAGGCGCTGTTGTACAAGTGCAGCACATAGAACAGGGTCGAATTCAGGGGACCGCCCGGTGAAAACTGCTGCTGCCGACCGCTGCTCGCGACATAAGCCAGCGTGAACATCTGCAGCGCCCCGATGACCCCGAGCACCGTGTTGAAGAGGATGACCGGCGATATACTCGGCACTGTGATATAGCGGAACTTCCCAAGGCCGCCCGCGCCATCGATATCGGCCGATTCATAGAGCTCCTTGGGGATGCCCTGCAGCGCCGCCAGAAAGATCAGCATCGTGTTGCCGCCGAGCGCGCCCCACAAGCTGATGATGATCAGCGCCGGCTTCGACGAACCGGGATGCCCCAGCCAAAGCGGACCATTGCCCAAGCCCAGCGCCGAGATGATGCTGTTCATCAGCCCGATCTGCGGCTGGAAGATCCATAGCCAGAGGAAGGCGGCCGCCACCACCGGCGTCACCGACGGCAGAAAATACAGCGTTCGCAATGCGACTCTTCCCGCGATCTGCTGATTGAGCAGCATGGCCAAAGCCAGCGAACCGGCAATGGCGATAGGCACAAAGATTACGGTGTAATAGAGCGTATTCTCGATTGATTTCCAAAAGAGTTTGTCGCCGAACATGTATTCATAATTGTTCAGCCCGGCCCAGCGCGGCGGCGTGACGATGTTGTAATCCGTCAAGCTCAGATAAGCCGACGCTATCATCGGCCCCACCGTGAAGACCAGAAAACCGATGATCCAGGGAGAGATGTAAATGAAGCCTTGCACCGCTTCCCTTTGACTCAAGGTCAAAGGCGTACACAAGCCAAGGCGCCGCTTGATTGGGGCAATCATTCAATTGCTCTTGTGGATATCTGTTGTAGGGGCGATATATCATATCGCCCAAAGGTCAGATTTCATGTGCGGGCGACATAGTATGTCGCCCCGACAGATCGACACGTAGGCCGTTGCGCATTATCCCAGCGCTGGCTTGTCCAGGATGGCCTGGGCGCCGGAGTTGAGATCTTCGATGATATCGTCGACGGACGCCAAGCCCAGCCACAGCGCCTGAATCTGGTCGCCGATGAATTTGAAGTGCTCAGTCTCGCGGAAGTTCGCCGGCAGCACCAGCGGCAAGGCATCGGCCATGACGCCCGAGAATACGCGCAAGGTATCGCTCTCCTGCACCACGTCATCCGCCATCACTGCCGGCCGGCTGGCTGTCACGTTGTGCAGCTTGGTCACGCGCAGCTGCGCGTCAAAGCCGGTATTGTAATCCACCCACTTGAAGGATTCTTCCGGATGCTCGGTGAAGGAAGTCACGCAGAGCGGATCAAACTCAAACATGCTGCCGCGCTGGCCCGAGGGACCAATCGGCATCGGCGCGACGCCGACGATGCTCGGATCCTCGACAAATTGCGCGACCCCGCTGCCCCAGAAACCCGACTGGAACATCGCCAGTTGGTTGGCGGCGAAGAGCTGGTAAGGCCCCTGCAGCGCGGTGCCGGGCACGGGCGCGACCTTGTGCTCGTTATAGAGCGCGCTCTGGAATTTCAAGGCGGCGATCGATTCTTCCGAATTCAGCAGCGACTCGGTGCCGTCGGCGTTGAGCGTATCGCCACCAAAGGCGCGAATGAAAACAATCGAGGTGAAGTAGGAGCCTTCCGGATCGACGAAGCCCCAGATGCGCCGGTCGGGGTCGGTCACCTCGATAGCGGCGGCCAGGAAGTCATCCATGGTCCAGGTCTCGTCCGGGTAATCGACGCCGGCGTCATCAAAGATGGTCTTGTTGAAGAACAAGCCGACGCGCCCGGGATGCGCCAGGATGGGAATGCCGTACAGTTGTCCATTCAAGCGCGCTGCCGAAGTCGTCGCCGGGTAATGTTCGTCCAGGTCATAGCCCAGGCTTTCAATGACATCGTCTATCGGCTGGAGCACGCCGGTCGCCGCCAGCCGGAAGTAGCCCTCAATGGACGAGATCCAGATCACATCGCCCATCGTGCCGCCGGCCGCCAGCGTATTGATCTTCTGGAAATACTCGGAGCCGGGGAAGTCTTCAATGACGACGTTGGCTTCGCCGGCCATGTCCTCGTTGAAGATTTCCGCCCAATGTCTTTGCGCGTCCGCCTGTCTTCCGCTGCGCGTATGCGAACGAATGGTGACGCCGTCCTGGGCAAAGGCGGGGGTGACGGAAGCCAGCAAACCGCCGGCGGCCAAGCCACCCGATGCCTTCAGAAAGTCGCGCCTGCTCAAATGCCTTCTCATAATGAATTCTCCTCGAAATATGCTTGTTTACGAAAACATCTTCAGGTACACGCTTTATCTCGGCTCAGCACCTCCTTGCCAATGCTCAAGTAAGCGGCCAAACACATCTGATCTCCTCACCACAGGCCGCCATAAAGCGCGCGCCAAGGCTAGAAACAGCGTTCTACAAGCATATCGCGGGATTGTAAATTCGCAAGAAAGTCGAATGGCTGGCGGGCTCCCGTCCTTTGTCGCCTCGAAAACTGGCGGGGCAACCGCCGATCGCCTTACGTTTCCCCAATCCAATAGATTCCTGTAGGGGGCAGCCGGTGGCCGACCCGCCGCGGTAACATCATTAGACTTCACCCTATGGGCGAGACGCCGGCTCGCCCGTACATGCAGCAGGCTAATTTGCGCAGGCGAGCCAAGGCTTGCTTCTACACACGTTGGTGGGGGCGCGGATGGGTGAGCCGCCTTTTGGGTATGGCGCAGCCCGCCATCGCGCCTATAATCCTCGCATTGCCACGCAGATGAAATACCGTACTTTGGGGAGGAAACAGCATGTCACTCGACGACAAAGTCAAAGCGATGGGCATTGATATCGAAGACTTCAGTCCCTCGGCCACGCTGGCGCCAGCGACACGCATCGGCAGCACCGTTTACGTCTCGGGCCACGTCTCCACCGGTTTCACCGGCAAGCTCGGCCGTGATCTCGATGTCGAAGAAGGCAAAAAAGCCGCCCGCGTCTGCGCCGAAGATCTGCTCAAGGCGGCCTATACCATCACCGGCTCGGTCGACCAGCTGCGCCTGCGCAAGCTGCTGGGCTGCGTCAACTCCATGCCCGAATTCACCGACCAGCACCTGGTCATCAACGGCGCCTCGGAGCTGTTCTGGGAGCTCTACGATGGCGAGCGGCATGCCCGCAGCGCCCTCGGTTTCGCTTCCCTGCCCAATGGCTTCGCCGTCGAAATCGAAGCGATGTTCGAGATAGTCGATTAATCAGAGGATGGTCGTCTTGCACGGGTATGTAAGCGGGCGACCCGGTGGGTCGCCCCTACAATTTCTGGGGTGAGGGGTAAACGCACCGGTGCTCGGACGCATCCTCAGTCCCATTCGCGCAATTAACTCGCAGGCGCGCCTTTACTTCGCCGTCATCGTCGGCTTGACCTTTGTCGCCGATGGCCTCGTTTCCGTACTGCTCAATCTCTATTTGCTGCGCCTGGATTACGGCACCGAATTCATCGGGTTGGTGAACGCGGTCAGTTTGCTGACCTTCGGCTTGGCCAGCTTGCCAGCCGGCATCCTCGGCTCGCGCATGTCCACCACGGCGCTGATGAAGTTCGGCGCATTTCTATGCCTGGCCGGCGGGATCATGCTGCCGATGGCGGAATGGCTGCCGCCCGGCTGGCGCGAGCTTGGGCTGGTGGCGCCACCCGCCTTAATGTTTGGCGGATTCGCCTTCGTCTTCGTCAACGGCGCGCCTTTCTTGCTCAATGTGGTCGATGACGCCTACAAGAATCACGCCTTCGCCCTGAAAGCGGCGCATTGGTCATTGGCTGGATTCGCCGGCAGTCTCATCGGCGGCATCCTGCCCGGAGCCATCGCCGGCATGCACGGCTGGACTCTGGCCGACCCCGCCCCCTATCGCCTCACTTTTGCCCTGGCGACGGTCGTGCTGGCGCTGTCCACAATCCTCGCCCTGCGCCTTCGTCCGCTGCCGCCCAAGGAGACGCAATCCCAACACCAACGCGCAAAGACTCGTCAAGGCGCCCCCAATGGCTGGGCGGCATCTGTCCTGATGCTGATTGTCATCATGACGGTCATTCGCCTGTTTCAAGTCGCGGGCTCGGCGACGGCGATGGTCTATTTCAATGTATATATGGATCAGCATCTGGCGGTATCAACCGCGCTGATCGGCTCGATGGCCGCCATCGGGCGTTTGACCGGCGTGCCGACGGCGCTATTGACGCCAGCTCTGGTTCAGCGCTGGGGCAATATCCGCGTCGTTATCGTCTCATCCTTTGTCGCGACGCTCTGTCTCATTCCCATGGCGCTGGTGGAACATTGGCTGGCTGCGTCCTTCGGCTATATCGGCGCGATTAGCATGATGTCCGTGCGATATACCGCCTTCATCGTCTATATCCTCGATCTGGCGCCGCCGAAGCAGCAGGCGCTGATGGCGGGCACGGGCGAAGCGGCCGGCGGCATGAGCTTCGCCATGATGGCTCTCGGCGGCGGCTTCATACTGTCGGCTTTTGCCTTCCGCGACTTATTCCTGCTGGGCGCGTTGATCTCCTTTATCGGCACCCTGCTCTTCTGGCTCTACGTCTTCGTAAGCAAACCAAAGCGCAAGCTCAAGCCAGCGCTCTAAAGCCGTTACAAAGAGATTGATGCTGTCAAGAAGGGTCCATTGTTGCCCTGTCGTCCGAGTTGCCGGGCGGGGCCTCTGGTTCAATTGGCGCCCGCCCGCGTTTGTCGTCACGAGCAGGCAAGCGTTTGCCCAGCCGCTTCCAGCAGCGCGATCACATCGCTGCGGTCGGTCTCGTCTTCAAATGGCGATTGCGCCAACTCCAGCGGATTCCGATTCTGGGCAGATTCGCGCGCGCTCAAGTCCGCGCCCCGCTCAATCAAGAAACGCGGCGCCTCGGTCAACAGACGGTACACGCCGACATCCTGCGCCGCCGCAGTCAAGTCCGGCAGGGGATCAATAAATTGCTTGGGGCCAAAACAAATGGCGAAATGCAGTGGCGTATAGCCATTGGCATCGCCCGCGTTCACATCGGCGCCCCCGCCCAGCAGCGCCTCCATCACTTCAATATGACCGCCCTGCGCCGCCAGATGCAGCGGACTCAAGCCAGCGCCCAAAACATGATCGCCAGCGCTGATTGCATGCGCCAGCCCGCCATCTTCCGCAAGCAGCCCACGCACGCGACTCAGATCCCCCATGATGCTCGCCCAGAAAATATCGACCTGCCAGCCAAGATGCCGCAGCAGATGCCGCGTCGCTTCGTAATTGCGGCGATAGGCGATATCGCGCAGCGGCGTCGTCCGCCCGTATTTTCCCGTCCGCTCATAGACACGCAGCGGGTCAGCGCCATAATCCAGGTAGAGTTGAATCGTCTCCACATCGCGGCAGAATGAAAGCAGCGTGCTGGGACCGGGTCCAATCTCGTTCACCAACGCCGCGTTCTCATCCAGCCGCTCCTTGACTCCCGCCATATCTCCCAGCCAGGCGCAAGCCCAGATATCCAGCTCGGCGCCCCGCTCCAGCAGAAAATCGACCATGCCGAGCGCGGCGTATTCTGGCATGAAGTCAGCCAGGTCGATCGCGTGAATCAAAGCGTTAAAGCGGTATTTCTCGTCGCGCGCGTTGATATCCGCGCCATGCGCCAACAGCAAATCGACGATGTCCTTGCGCCCGTGCATCACGGCCACATGCAGCGCCAGCGCGTCCGAGCCCCAAAGCGATGTGCGAACGGCGCCGCTGGCATTGGCCAAGCCGCTGTCTTCGACGAGCAAACGCTTAACAGCGCCGCTATCGCCCGTTTTGGCGGCGTCAAACAGCCGCATGACTTTCTCGATAAACTCGCTGTCCCGCGAGGGGCGCTGCGTTGATAATTCACTCAAAACTGTCATCCTCTCCTTCATCGATTGACGCGCGTGATACAAGCGCGATTTGACTGTGCCAAGCGGGATTTCCATAAAGTCCGCGATCTCGCGTTGCCGAAAGTCATTCATGTAGTGCAATAGGACGACTGTGCGCTGCGCCTCCGGCAAAGATTCCAAAGCGGCTGCCAGCGCGTCAGCCACCGGCGCGATCTCCGCCCGACCGCCCCCAGCGTCAACCGCTATTTCGCCGACCTGCTCAAGCGAGACCAGCGGCGGCTCCTTCACGCGCAAACGCCGATGCGCCTGCGTCCGCACAATCCGTCTAAACCAGCCGGGAAACGCGGCAACATCGCGCAGATTCACCAAGCCAAACCAAGCCGCGATGAAAGCCTCCTGCGCCGCGTCCTCCGCTTCCTGCCAATCACCCAATGTCGCGTAGCCATAACCCACAGCCATATCCTGAAAGCGCCGCACCACTTCTTCAAAGGCATCGCTGTCGCCTTTGCGCGCCGCCACCACCAACCCGCTCAAATCTTCCATACGCGCTCCGATCTCTATGCTTGCATTACAAAGAGCCATTGCGGCGCCGAAAGGTTCAATGCAATTGCTGGCGCCCCGGAATCCCCGCGAAACCCGCCCCGCTCCATTCCACGCAATCGTGATAGGCGCTCAATTGATGATAGAGGCTGATGGCGATCTCATCATCGCGCCAATCATAATCTGCCAGCGCGGCAAAGGGACTATTGGCGGTGCGCGCCCCGCGGCTGCCATCGCCGATGGCGAAGGTGTCGATGACGATGCGCTGCGCCCCCGTCTCCAGCAAGCGCTCGGCAAAGGCGCCTGAATACCGCAGGCAGGGCGATACCGCGATCTGGGCAGACAGTCCGCCAGCCACCGCCCGCTTCACCGCCTCCAGCCGCCGCTCTATCTGTGACTTCGTGGGACCATAGGGCAAGTCATGCCGGTCGGTCTCGATCGTCATGCCCAGCCAGGCATAGGGTATCGCCGATATCAAGTCCAAGTCATCAACCACGGCCGGTCCGCGCGTTTGAATCAGCAGCAAATCGAGATCGTCATAGCGAGCGAAGACCTCGAGGCAGCGCCGCGTCAACCGCAACTTGCGCTCAATCGGCTGATACGGATCGGTCACCGGGCTCATAAAGATGCGCATTTCCCGCCGATGCCGCGCGTGAGCGAGCTGCGCTTCCAAAAGTTCCGGCGCGTTCTCCTTGATGATCAGCGCCGCTCCCCAAGCCTCGCCCGCCCGCCGCCCAAAGTGCCAATTGGGCAGCATCTGCGCGTAGCAGAAGGCGCCGCAATATAGCTTTCCGTAGCCGCAGCCGGTCGCCCAGGAGAGGCTGTGGGTATAAGGTCGCTCGCCCGCCATCAGAAAGCCGCGCTTCTGGGGCGTGAGGATGGACTTGGCTTGAATGGTGCGGATGTTCATAAGTTGCCGGACCATGACCTGGCGCACAGTCAGAAAACACCCCCCGCTCGATTCTCAAAGTGAGCCTATGGTATCATAAGCGAAACCGTCGCCGGCAATGGGACCTGACCGGGGAGGGACGAGCATGAATCCTAAAGGATATGTCTACAACGTTGAAGTCATGGGGAAAGTCATCACAGTTAAGTGGAAACATGACAAAGATAGCGCGACTTGGAGTCGATATCCGGAAATTGAATTCAGTTTCGATTATCTGAACATCTCGGCGGACACGGTGAGAGCGATGTTACGCGACATGGAGGTTCCTGATTTCCTGGCCAATGCTGTGATGACCCGCATTGCTGCTGACGCATCATGAGATGACGCAAGATTATATCATTCGTAAAAGCTTTGAAATCCAATGGCGTCAGGGCCAAGCGCTCAAAGATACGCTGTTGCATGTAACTCTGGACAACCTGGGCATATCTTACCTGCCTGTTCATGGCGATCCGGTCCTGAGTCGATTGGACGACTACGACCTTTTGTGCTATTTCATTCATACGCTAAGCAGCTGGTGGGAAATCCCGCTCATCGATCGCATCAATTCGAACAGAGAAGAGAACAACTTTGCCATCATTATGGACATTAACCCCGCGCCGGAAACTTACTTCCGTCTTAGCCATCTGAAAACTCCTAAACCAGAAACCCGCTACAAGTCCGGTCTGCAAGAGATGTTTCCCGGCTTGACGTCCAATGTTGCTGATTCCATGTATAACTTGCTAAGGAATGGATTCGGTCATAACCTTTTTGGTCGAGAACCGGGCAAGATTCGATTTGACAACAGGTTTGATTGCCCACCACGTTGGACAAAGACAATGTGCTGCTAGTACCTCCTGTTCGCTTGGCAATTTCCATGGTCACGGCATTTCTCCCTAGGATCGCCATGCTCCTCGCATATCCGCATCATCCAAACATGCATGTATTCAAAGCTTACATGACCGGCAGCGCCTAGTTCGCCGCAGCAAATGCGCGTCCATCCAGTCGCCCTACACCTGCCTTGCTCTGCCACACTCGCCTCATGTGCGCTTGCGCGCAGATCTCAAGTCTCCTGTCCAAATGAATTTCCCCTCGATCTCATCACGGCCATGCGACCAATCTTTTGCGCAAAATCACTTTCTCCTCGCCATCGCCAAACCCGCGCCGGCGCACGCATTCCCCTTGGCGGAATTCCGCAATTCATTGGCGGAAACCGCGCCACTCCGTTCTGGTTTCGGCAAGCAAACAGCCCCTCGACATACGCCAAACATCAGTTATAATCCGTCACCCATATCGATCACGGGAGCTAGACCATGCCCGGCAAACGCAAAATCACCGGTGCCAAGCCGCTCTTCGGCCATTCGCGCAGCAAAGCCTTCAATACCGTCAAGCGCCAGTTCAAGCCGAACCTGCAAAACAAACGCATCTACGTGCCCGAGCTCGACCGCTGGGTGCGCGTCAAAATCACGGCGAAAGAGATCAAAACCATCGATAAGATCGGTTTCATGGAATTCCTCAAACGCCGCAACATCCCGCTCAAGCAACTGCTTTAGCCCCACATCTGAATGCGCTGTGCGGGCGACCGGGTCGGTCGCCCCTGCCTTCACCCACCAGCCGGCTCGCTGTGAACCCTCACCATCAAGCCATCCTGCGCGAAATCCAAGCCGCCAACCCAGGCCGCGGGCCCGTCAAGCAACGCCCCGAACACCTCGGCACAACGCGAAAATGGCACGGGCTAAAGAACGAGCAGAGCCGCGCTATCGCGCTCGCTTTCATCGCCGCCCACAGAGACCTCAGCTACGACGATTGGCTGGCGCTGATCGACTCCCTCTACCATGGAGAATCCTACGAGGAGCGCTGCGCCCCGCGGACGCTATTGCGCAAATTCCCGCGCTACCGCCGAGAGCTGCCGCTCGCTCAATTGGATGCCTGGCTCGGCTGCTTGAACGGCTGGGCCGAAGTTGACAGCACCTGCCAGACCGTCTTCAGCGAGAAAGATCTGCTGGCGGATTGGGAAGGCTGGGCCGCGCTGCTCCAATCGCTGGCCTGCGACGACAATGTCAACAAGCGCCGCGCCGCGCTCGTATTGCTGACAGCGCCCATCTCGCAATCGCCGGACCCGCGAATACTCGACCTGTCGCTCGCGCTGATTGACCGGCTCAAGAGTGACAAGGACGGGCGCATCACCAAGGCGATTTCCTGGCTCCTGCGCAAGGGCGTCAAGCAGCACCGCGAATCAATCGCCGCCTATATCGAAGCCAAGGCCCCGGCTCTGCCCGCCATCGCCGTCCGTGAGACGCGCCGAAAACTAGCCACCGGCAAGAAGTAAATCAGTCACGCACCATGTCGGCGTAGAAATCATTAACCAGATAATGCGTATCCCGCGGCGGCCGCGTCATGTATTCTTCCTGCGGCGGCACATCCGGCAGCGTCATCGCGCCGGGGATCACATTCTCGTAAGGAATTGCCTCCAGCATGTCTCGTATGACGTTGAGGCGCAGACGCCGTTTGTCATTGGAATTGACCTGGCGCCAGCGGCATTCCGGAATATCGGTGTGCTCGATCATGGCGTCTTTCGCCCGCGAGTATTCGACCCAACGATTGCGCCCCTCGATATCGATCGGGCTCAGTTTCCAGCGGCGAGCCGCGTTGGCCGCTCTCTCCTGGAAGCGGCGCTCCTGTTCGTCATCATCCACTGACAGCCAGTACTTGAGCAGGATGATGCCGTCATGAATCAGCAGGCGCTCAAAGTTCGGCGCATCGCGCAGGAAGTCCCAATATTCCCGGTCGCTACAAAAGCCCATCACCCGCTCGACCGTGGCGCGGTTGTACCAACTTCGATCAAAGAGCACGATTTCGCCAGCGGCCGGCAAATGCGTGACATAGCGCTGGAAATACCATTGGGTCTGTTCGCGGTCCGATGGCTTGCCAAGCGCCACCAGGCGAATATCGCGCGGCTGCAGCGGCGCCATGATGCGCTTGATCGTGCCACCCTTCCCGGCGGCATCGCGCCCGTCAAAGGTGATCATGACACGCATTTCGTTGTGCTTGATCCAGTACTGCCATTTCACCAACTCGAATTGCAATCGCACCAACTCTTTTTCGTAGAACTTCCTTTTGAGCCGCGGCGGCCGCCCCGATTTGGCCCCCTTCTTCTTTGACATGGGACGCTCCTGACACTCGCCCTGCATATTTTCTTATAGCTTAACAGATTCAGGGACTCATTGTCAGAATTTGGCGGCTGGCGCGCTGATGGCGGCGGAAGCGAGTTCGCCTTTCCAGCAGCCTATCGTCCCGCCTGTTTTGTACTATAATCCACTGGTATCGATTCGGGGTTCATAGCAACAGCCTATGGCGCTTCCAAAAAGCGCGTTCCGTTCCAGCGCCCTGCAGGGGGGAGCCAAGCCAAATTTCTTCATCGTAGGCGCGCCAAAATGCGGCACGACCTCTCTGCATGAATACTTGCAGCGCCATCCCGATGTCTTCATGCCCTTTTTTAAGGAGCCTCACTTTTTTGGCTCCGACCTGGAGGGCTCTCGTTTCCATCAATTCCGCGGCAAGCCCGACCGTTATCTGAAGCTCTTCCGCGATGCGCGCGGCGAAAAACGCATCGGCGAGTCATCGCCCTGGTATCTGGCCAGCAAAAACGCGGCGCAGGAGATTCACGCTTACGACCCGGCGGCGAAGATCATCATCATGCTGCGCAACCCAATTGATATGATGTACTCGATGTGGTCGCAGTTTCGCTATAGCGGCAATGAGCAGATCGAAAGTTTCGAGGAAGCGCTGTCCGCCGAGGCCGATCGGCGGGCGGGCCGGCGGATCCGTCGCGCCGCCCATTGCATCACCGGGCTGTACTATCGTGAAATGGCGCGCTTTAACGAGCAGGCGCCGCGCTATATCGAGCGCTTTGGCCGCGAGAACGTCATGGTCATTATCTTTGACGATTTCCGTTCAGATACGCCTGCTGCCTTCCGCGGCGTGCTGGACTTTCTCGACCTGGACACGAGCTACAGCATGACCTTCGACATTCGCAATCCCAATAAGGAAGTGCGCCTGGAATGGCTGCAGAAGCTCATTGTAGACAGCGGCTTTTCTCTCATGCTGCTGAAAGATCGGCTGACCTACCTGGCGACGACGCATTCCCTCGTCCCGCAAAGTTTTCGGACGCGGGCGGTCAAAGGCATGATCGCCGTCTACACCAAATACGAGAATCGCTCGCCCTTGACCACAGACTTTCGCCGACGCCTGGCGCGCGAGCTGGAAGGCGACATTGATGCGCTGAGCGCCTTGCTGGACCGCGATCTGTCACACTGGTACCGCGTAGATTGAGCGCCCCATGACTGACCCAGCCAAGACTAGCAACCGATCGTCGGGCGCCAACCCTTCGCGGCGCCAGCTGCTCACGCGCGGAGCCAGCATCGTCATCACGGTTGTCCTGCTGGCAGATCTAATCGGGCGCGTCAATTGGGCGGAATTCGACCAAATGCTCGGGCGCATCGCCTTTTCGAACTGGGTTGGCGCGCTGATGGCTTATCTGGCGTTGAATCTGTTTCGAGCGCTGCGATTTCGCATTTTGCTCGACAAGCGTGATTCGCCCTGGCGCATCCTAATACCCATCACGCTCTATCATAATTTCCTGGTCCGCGCGCTGCCATTTAAGCTGGGGGAGCTATCCTATATTGTCTTGCTTCGCTCTCGCCTGAATTACTCGATGGAAGAAGGCTTGAGCAGCCTCTTCGGCGCGCGCGTCTTGGAGCTGTTGATCATCGTCATGGTTTTCGCCTCGAGCATACCGGCGAGCGCTGAGCAGCTGGCGGCGCAGCGCGATGAACTCACACTCGCAATCGCCGTGACCTTTGCCATCAGCGTCGTCGGGCTGTATTTCGGCGGCAGCGTGATAAGAGCCTTTCAACGGCGCGCGCAGCCGATTTTGACTGTCGCCGAAGGGCGGCGCCCGGGGCTCGCCGCTGGCTTAAACAATCGCCTGTCGCACTTGGGCGACGAGATGGACCGCATCCGCCAGCCGCGCCTCTTTCTTACCGCGCTCTTTACCACCTGCTTCACCTACACATCGTCCTTCCTTACCAACTATATCTTGCTGCGCGCCTTGGGCGTCGATGTGCAATTGCCGGTGTTCATCGCTATAATCAGCCTCGGCATGTTCGCCTCCGCTTTCCCATTCACGATCAGCGGATTCGGCGTTGTGGAAGCGGCCTGGCTCTTTGGCTTGACGCAGTTTGCCGGCATGCCCGAAGCCGATTCCACCGCCGCCGGCTTTATTTTGCACGGCTTTCAGATTCTTGCCGCGGCCCTCTATGGATTACTCGGCTACCTCCTTATCCATGTCAGCGCGCCGCTGCCGGCAAAAAGAGCCACCAGCAAAAAATCTGACATATCTATCTATTGAAGGATATTGCCATGCCCTATCCACTCGATCCCGACAAGATGTATTACATGCCGACGCATTTTGGTCCGCGCACCGGTCCCCGGCAGGGACCTGACGGGCGGAAATTCGAGTGCATCGACAATCCATTGGGCACGGCTTATAGCGTAAGCTTCCTCAGCAATGCGCGGCAGCTGCAAGCCTTTCTGCCACCGGGTTTCTCCCTCGACGGCGAGCCCGTCGTCACCGTCTCCAGCAATCACATGACGGAGATCGAATGGCTGGCGGGCCGCGGCTACAATGTCTTGGGCGTCAGTTTTCCCGTGCAGTTCAGTGGCGAGCAGGACCAGGCGCGAGGCAGCTTTTTGACGGTGCTTTGGGAGAATTTGACCGATCCGATTCTCACGGGCCGCGAAGAAATCGGCTTCTCCAAAATTTATTGCGAGCTGCCCCCGCCAACGCGTTTGCGCGGCGCATATCATCTGATCGCCAGTTGGCTTGGTTTCAAATTCCTCGACATGCATTTGTTTGACCTACGTGAGTTGACGTCCGAGGAAATCCAAACGAGGCAGGCGAGTGCCACCGGCGACGGCGCCTTGCACTACAAATACATGCCGCGCACCGGCGAATGGGGTAGCGCCGATATCGCATACCCGGTTTTGACACCAGCAGCCAATTCGAACCAGCGCATTCTCGAGCAGCGCGTTGGCTCGGGCCGCATCGAGTTTCATCGAGCGCGCTGGGAAGATTTGCCAACGCAATACAATATTGTCAACGCCTTCGCCGACCTGGAAATCCTGGAGTATCGGGGCTCCAGCCTGACAAAGACGATTGGCGGCAAAGACATCAGCGATCAACGGATTTTGCGCTAAACGCACCGGGAGAGACCAATGTATGACTTGCAAGGCAAGGTAGCGCTGGTAACGGGCGCCGCGGGGGCGAATGGAATCGGGCGAGCGGTGGCTTTGCGCTTGGCAGAAGAAGGCGCCGATTTGATTGTCAATGACCTGAGCGAAGACGCCACGCCGCGCAAGGGACTGCCCAATGTCGTCCAGGAGATTGAAGCGCTGGGACGACGGGCGCTGCCTGTCTTCGCCGATGTCACGCAAGCCGATCAGGTCGAAGAGATGGTGGAGCGCGCGCTGGAGCGCTTTGGCAGAATTGACATTCTTGTCAACAACGCTGGCGCCCCTGCCGGACGGGATCGCGTACCGGTGGTCGAGCTGGAAGAAGAGGCTTTCGATTTTGTGCAGCGCGTCAACGTCAAAGGCACCTTTCTTTGTTGTCGAGCGGTGGCGCGGCACATGCTCCAACGGGGCGGCGCTGGCGCGATTATCAATATCTCGTCAACCTCCGGCAAGTATGGCGTCGCGCGTTTTGCCGCTTACTGCGCCTCAAAATTCGCCGTGCGCGGTTTCACCCAAGCGCTGGCGTGCGAGCTGGGACCACACGGAATCACCGTGTACGCGATATGCCCGGGCTTAATTGCGAGCGAACGGCTCGACGATATGGCCTCTGTGCTCGCCCCTGCCGGCGTCGACGCTGCCGTCCATCGCGAACAGATGATCGCCAAGGCCATCCAGAACTCGGCTTTGGGAAGAATAACGGGGCAGCGTGAAATAGCGAATGTGGCCGTCTTCCTCGCCTCAGGTCAATCGGATTTCATGACCGGCGCGTCCCTGACGGTAGATGGCGGCGTACACATGGACTAGGCCGCCAATCTAAGAATTACCTAAGGGAAACGAATGGGCAAAGAACGACTGCAAGACAAAATCGCCCTTGTTGTTGGCGCTGGCTCACGTGGCGAACCGGCCGGCACAGGCTACGCGACCGCGAAACTGTTCGCGCAGCACGGCGCCACTGTTGTCTTGGTGGATAACAACCGGCAGCGCGCCGAAGTGACCGAAGACGAAATCCTCCAGGATGGCGGCAAGGCGTCCCTCTTCATAGCCGATGTCACCAGCGAAGACGACTGTCGGGCGATGGTGGAGGCTTGCCGGGAGCGTCACGGCGGTCTGGACATTCTCTTTAACAACGTCGCCGCCCCTGGCGCCGGCAAGGTAGCCGACGTCAGCAGCGATGCCTTAGATCAGATATTCGCCATCAATCTACGCAGCATGATGCTGGCTTGCAAATACGCGATACCGCTGATGAAAGCGACTGGCGGCGGCTCAATCATCAATATCTCGTCCATCGACGGCTTGCGCGCCGGCATGCATCCGAACGTGCCCTACGCCGTAACCAAAGCGGGCGTAGCCCACTTGGCCCGCGTGATCGCCGTGCATCACGGCCGCGACAATATCCGCGCCAACTGCATCGCGCCTGGTCACATCTACGCGCCATTCGTCCGACATATCTCCGAAGAAAAGCGCCGCTTGCGCCAAAATGTGACGCCGCTGGGCAGCGAAGGCAATGCTTGGGACATCGCCCGGGCCGCGCTCTTTCTCGCTAGCGATGACGCTCGCTGGATCTCGGGCGTCGTCTTGCCTGTTGATGGGGGCTTAATGGCGGCCACGCCTCTGGCTGTATACGACAATCTCACTTAAACGTTCTCACCTATTACCGATGCAGCCCTAACCTGAGGCAATACTCCAAGGCATTCAATAGTACATACGTTCCAGCACCGATCACAGCATCCGCAAACTAGAGCAAATTCAGAATTCCCGTAAGAAGTTCTTGCCCGCTGCCTCAAACACTTGTATACTGTATAGATATATGGAGCGCAACAAAAAACGAGCTAAAAGCTCGCTTTGGATCGATTTCCCTGCACCAGTAGGGAAGTCAAGATCGTTTAAATCTTGACGCTATTCTAGCATAGATTCGCCGGACTGTCACGCGAGATTCGCCTGCAATATTTCTGCATTTCACAAGACCAATCGTCGCTTTCTGAGCGGCTCTTCCGCGGCAACCGGAAACGAAAATGAAGGGAACCTTTCCCCTTCTCCAAAGTCAAGCTAGTCATGTAGCGCTCATAAAGAGGATCGGCCGGTGTATGCGCAGCAGCCGATCCAGCTTAGGTCTGCATCTGCCCACTTTGTGGAGCAGTCTGCTTAGCTTTTAGCATAACCGTTCTGCCAAATCATGGCAAGCGATGAACAGAAGTTGGTGGAAGAAAACAAGTCAAATGAACGAAAATTCTCTGCAAAAGCAATTGATCGAGCGGGCGAAAAGATTGGCGCAAGCTGGCTATTCAGTGATCCCGGTCCACGGAAATAATGCGCCGGCGGAGCCGAAGAGGCCTGCGGTCAGCTGGCGGATCTACCAGTGCCGGCTCGCGTCCGAGGCCGAGATTGAGCGCGGCTTCATCAATAACGTGACAGCGTTGGGCATCGTCTGTGGCCGCGTGTCGAAGCTTCTCGTGATCGACTTTGACGATGGGCTGCGTTACCAGCGCTTTTGCCGCCATCTCCCGCAGTATGCGGATACCTACACGGTGAAGACGAAACGCGGCTTTCATCTCTATTATCGCACCGTGGAAAAGGTGCCCAGCCATCAGTTCGATGGAGGCGATATCAAGGCGGAACGGTCTTATGTCGTGGCGCCACCGTCAGTGATTGGGGATCATGTATATCGATGCGCCAGAGCTATTGCTGAGCTCGAGTTGGATAGAGCAGACGTCGATCAGATTCTCAACTACTTTCATGTAAACGCCGCCTCTGTGACCGGAGCGAGGCAGCGAATCAATGAGGTAAAGGCCGCGGACTTCAAAAGCCTGTACCACCGTCTCGCGGCTCGTATGGGTCGGAACAACGCCCTCTACCGCGTTGCGTCACTGGCCAATGAACATAACAAGCCGATAGCTGATGTAGAGCGGACCCTACTTCGTGTACATTGTGAGACCCCTAGTCGCCCGGGACATAAACATGAGACCTGGGCGGAGCGCTGGCATGAAGGCAAGCGGACCATCGGCAGCGCTTACAGGATTGGTCGAGGGAGAGAAGACAGATTATCGGGGCTGCCTAATACGGTGCGCGAAAGATTATTGGATGCGCAAGGATCAACAGTGACCGCTCGATTCTTAGACATATTGAATCTAGCGGGCTGGGAGAGTGAAAGTTTTTTCACCTTAAAGGACGCGGTAAAGCTGGGGCAAGACTTTGGCTTGAGCAGGAAGAGTGTGTTGCAGGCCCTAACCGGTGACTACAGCAGCTTTGACGGCAGGCATATTATCGGTAGAAGATATGTAGAATACTTGGACATTGGGGGACTTAAGTCGCGCAAGCGAGGTCGACCGGTGGAGCTGGCTTTCCAGGCGCCGTCGGTGGCGCGGCTGCTAGGCGTGATGAATGTGAGGCGGTCACCAAGCGATCGCATTGGAATTGAGGATGTCAGATCGGCAAAAGCGTATCGAGTTGCGATGCACCGGGAGTACATTCAGCGCTTGTCGCCGAAATCTTCGTTGCGGGTGTTGGCTGGCCGCTTGGGTTTGAATGAGCGGACGATCCGTCGTTACAACCGAAGGTTACAGGTGAAGGTGACCGCATGCGTTGGCCGGCTAAGGCTGACTGGGGAGGCGTTGGCGCGTTTGCCAAAGCGTGGCTGGCGAGCGCGGAAGAACACAACCAATGGCTTTTGGCTTGAGGCTGGCGACGGTTCACGCATGCCAGGCTGGCGGCATCTGGGCGCGAAGCTGTTACGGGCGGGGGAAGCAGAGGCGCGGATTTGCATCAGGCAGGGCTCGGTGTTTAGTTTGGGCCAGGAGCCCATGCCCGCGGTTCAGTATGAGAATGTGTCGCTGCGCCAATTTAGTCGCTTGCTGGTATTGAGAGGGGAGTCAGCCAGGGAAGGGGGACTGATGCGGCGCCTGGGGAATGCGATGGATGCGGCGCGAACACGGGCGTCTGCGCTGAAATACGAAAGGATACAGTTGTTTTTCGACAGTGTGGACCAACGCGTGGCCGAGGATAAAGTGGCGGAGACGATCAGCGGCTATTTGTTCGCGCGCGATGAAGCGGGCTCGGAAGTGCGGCGGCCGGCGCGCCGCGGCATCGCGTACCGGATGCTGAAGGAGCATGGCAATGGGAACGTTTACCTGGCGCTGCGCAGCTCGTACAAAGACGTGATGTTGTCACTGGCGCGTCATGCGCTGCATGCAGGCGATGCGGATCAGGGCTTGGATCTGCTGGCGCGTTCATTGGCTTGAGTGTAGCGCTCGGCTTGACGAGCAGATGAATAGGCGGTCGATACCGTTACTCGTGTAACGGTTAAGATCGGTCTGGAGGAGGCGCATCCACGGATGCGCTTTTTGTTTGGCGGATGTTGAGAAGGTCGCGCTGGTGAATCAGTCGCTGGATTCGTCGATATCAGCCATCAAGCGGAGGAGCTGTCGAATCTCGGCTTCTATCAGCTTACGAATCTTTGGTCGGTTGTCCAGATCGACGGAGTCAATCTCTTTGCGCAGTTTGTTGCGCCATTGAGTGGCATCGGCGGCAAGGCGGGCGATCGTGTCTTTCTTGCGCTTTGCTCGTGCTACCGTTACACGTGTAACGGTATCGAGAGCGGCGCGCATCTTGCGCAATTCGCCTTCGCTCAAGTCTTCATCGTCGCCTTTGCGCCACAACTCGCCGGGCAGACGCAACAGCGCCCGGTATTGACGGAGCTGGCTCGCATCGGATAGCCCCATGGCATTGAGCAGGCGTTCGCCCTGGCCGCGAGGGATGCGCCAGGTCGAACCGTCAGCGACTTGGGCGTAAAAGGCTTGCTCGTTGTCGCAGGCGTCGAGTTTGCTGAAATTCTGCCAGCCATGCAGGTCCATCAGCAGAAGCGCCAATTGCCGCGCGCGGCTGACGGCGTTGAGATTGTCCCGCGCGTTATTCTCGCTCGCCTGCCGCCAGACATCGACCTGGTTCACAATACGGGCTGGAATGCGCGACCAGTTTACAACGCTGCCGTCCGGGCGTTTATCGCCGTCGCCGAATTTCCAATACAGGATGTGATACGCGAGCCAGCGCCGCTCTCCGGTTTCAATCTCATAGCGGTCGTCATGCTGCACCAGGCTGATCGGATTGGACAAGCCGTCGCGGCGAATGCTGGCGGCCAAGTCGATCAATTTCATCAGCGCGAATTCTTTGCCGGACGCCAACTGGTTTGCAGGCGGCGCCTCTCCATCGTCGCTCTCGACGCGCTCGCCGCGGGCGGTTGCACTCCCCAAAAGGAAGTTGATGATGTCATAATCCTGCTGCCCTTTTTCAAGCTGTATCTCGATGATCCAGCGTTCAAAAATGTCGACGATGTTTTTGGGATTGAAGGCGAAAATATCGGTGAGATTGTGCGGGATGCTGTAGCGCGGCTGGATGGTATTCGGATGGATTTCATGAATGCTGACCGCTTCGATAGGCTGAAATTCGCTATCCGCCGCGGCGATCTCCAACCCCAATTCTCCCAAGCCAAAACCGATGGCGTCGGCGGTCTTGGGATCGAGCGTATTGGGATTGGCGAACAGCAGGTTTTCTTCGTCCTGAATTTTGCGCCGGCGCTCACGACTGCTCATACATCCGTTCCTCCAACTGCTCGACCAGGCGCCAGGCATCTTCGGCCGTGCTGCTGCCGGGCGCGAGCGAGAAGACAGTGCGCCGGGCGCTCGCGACTTCTGTCCAGATGGTGCGCACCGGAAGCGGCTTCCAGACCAGGCTGCCGAATGTATCTTGCAGGCGGCGCAAGTTGTCCTGGTGTTCGAGCGTCCGGCCGCGGTACATGGTCGGCACTACGCCGAGGACTTTGATATCGTTCAAATTGTATTGCTGTCGAATGGGGCTGAACTGGTCTTTATGCGTCAGGCTTTCTCGCAGCCCATCAAAGCTCCAAGCCTCGCATTTGGTCGGATAGATGATGCCGTCTGTCGCCATATAGATGGAAGAATGCAGCAAGGACGGGGTTGGCGACGTATCAAAAAATACGAAATCGATCGCGTTACGCAATTGATTGAAGCGCTTCAAAACGGTAAAGGCATCGGATATGTTTCCGGCGATGCTGCGCGTCTCAATGTTTGACGGCACAACCAATAACTGCCCGCTTGTATTGTTGGCTTCGTCAGGCACATTGAAGCGCTCCGGCGGCACCGGGCGCAGCACCTTCTGGAAGGCCGCGTTGCGCACGATAAGATCGTAGAAGCCCGGTTCCTTCGATAAACCGAAGGCAATGGTGGCATGCCCCTGGGGGTCGGCGTCAACGAGGATGACGCGTTTTCCACGGATCGCTAAACCAGCGGCAAGATGTGTGGCGAGCGTGGTCTTGCCCACCCCGCCTTTTTCGTTCAGGAGTGTAATGATCTTCATGATGGTCTGCCTACTCCCTCGCGCAAGCCCCGGGCTATCGAGTATTCGTAACCGGTAACGCCGTTGTTGAAGGTGACAATGCTGCGCCGAAAAACGCCTTCATCCACCAATGCGTCCATCATATTGATGAGGTGCGGCGTTTTCTTCCGATTGAGTCGGTTGACGATCTCAGTCCGCGTCAGTGGGCGCTCGCTGCGCGCGACGATGTCAATCATCAACTGCCGGGTCTCGGAACGCGGACGGTGATCCTGTGACATAAGCAAGTCGGCTCCGATATTGAACAGTATAGATACAATATAACTATAGCGCGTTTGCTTGGATTGTGCAATAGTAAAGCTGTAAATTGCTGAATTCTGCCGCGTTGCGCTGGATCGAAGCGCTGAGGCGGCTTTGCACCGGTATGGGGTCCCGATCATGCAGAATAAAACAAATGTGCTATCCTATTTCAAGAGGCAATTTACGCTCAACGAGAGAATATCGCAGCCCACGCGGAGTCGCCATATAATCGTTTGCAGGTTTCTCTTGTGACGGGATGGCATACCTTGGCTGATCAGGCGTCGGGCCCACTCACCGCGGCGCAATGGAAGCTTGTATCGGCGCCTCTTCAGGGCAAGATCTGGCTTGAGGGCGTCGCCGGCGGCGGTAAGACGAGCGTTGGCGCTGCGCGGGTTTTGCACCTGCTGGGGCGTGGCGTGCCAGCGGAATCGATCTTGATTTTCGTGCCGCAGCGTTCATTGGCGCAGCCTTATATTACGGCCTTGCGCGGCTGGACGGCGCATCGAGGCGGTCAGGTCTCGGTGCAGACGATCGGCAGTTTGTCTTTGCAGATGGTGGAGACGTTCTGGTTTCTGGTCGCTGGCGACGCTGGTTTCAAGCATCCGCAGGATCTGCCGAACTTCCTCAGCCTGGAACTGGCGCAATATTTCATGACGCGCGCAATCGAGCCGCTGGTAGATCAGCGAGATTATTTCAACAGCGTCCGGGTTGATCGGCCGCGGCTCTACAGCCAGATTGTCGACAATATGAATAAGGCGGCTATTGTTGGTTTCCCCATCAGCGAGATCGGCGCCCGCCTGAAATCGGCGCTGGCCAGCGGGGTGGAGCAGGCGCATATCTTTGATGACGCGCAGACCTGCGCGGTCGCCTTTCGCAAATACTGTCTCGCGCATAATCTGCTGGATTTCTCGTTGCAGCTGGAGGTCTTCCGCGATTATGTGTGGGCGGCGGGGCTGGCGCGGGCTTACCTGCGCGGGCGCTTCAAGCATCTCATCGTCGACGGCGCCGAAGAAGACAATCCCGCTTCTCATTTCTTTGTAAACGAATTGCTGCAAAGCTGCGAATCGGCGCTGATCATATACGACCGCGACGCCGGCTTTCGCCGATTTTTGGGTGCGGATCCGGATAGCGCGCGCAGCTTGCGCGACAACTGCGATCTTGAGGCGACGCTTGACGAGACTTTCGTTATGGAGGAGGCGGTGGCGGCCCTGGGCGCTGGGTTGGGGGCGCAGCTTGGTCTGCCAGTCAAAGCGGAAAGGGATGCGGATCCGGCGCCTGCATTGATCACAGAAGCGCATCGCTACCATCCGGCCATGGTGGACTGGGTGGCGCGGCAGGTGGACATATTAGTCCACGAGCGTGACGTTTCGCCGAATGATATCGTCATCGTGGCGCCCTTTATGTCCGACGCGCTCCGTTTCGGCTTGGCGGACGGCTTGGCGCAGCGTGGGATCCCCCTGCGGTCGCACCGGCCGTCGCGGGCGCTGCGCGACGAACCGGCCGCCCGAACTTTGCTGACGCTGGCGCGGCTGGCGCATCCGCACTGGAACATGCCGCCGACCAATTTCGATATTGTCTTCGCGCTGATGGCCGCGATCAAAGACCTTGACCTGGTCCGCGCCAAGCTGTTGACCGAGATGCTCTATCAGGATTGTCGGCTGCTGCCCTTTGCCAAGGTGCGCTCGACCGCGATGCAAGAGCGCGTCACTTTTGATCTGGGCGAGCGCTATGACCGGCTGGCGGCTTGGATTGACCGTTATATCGACGGCGATCGGGTCGATGCCATTGATATCTTCTTCCGGCGGCTGTATGACGCTTTGCTGGCGCGCGCTGGCTTCGGTTTCCATGATGATGTCGATGCCGGCAATACCGCCCAGAATCTTGTCGATTCCGCCCGCGGATTCCGCTGGTCCCTCGACTTCATGAGCCGCTACGATGAGCAAATCGACTTGAGCCAGGATTATGTGAAAATGGTGGACCGCGGCGTCATCGCCAACTTCTATCTCCGGGATTGGATCGCGGATGCTGAAGAGGGCCTGTTGATCGCGCCGGCCTACACCTTCTTGCTGAATAACCGCGCGGTAGATTATCAGTTCTGGCTTAACATCGGCAGCGACGGTTGGTCGCGGCGACTGTTTCAGCCCTTGACCCACCCCTACGTTTTGAGCCGGGGCTGGCCGCCGGGCGCGCTATGGACTGAGGAGGACGAGCGAAATCTGAGTCGCGAGACGCTGGGACGGCTGCTGCTGGCTTTGACGCGCCGCTGCCGCAAAGCGATCTATCTGGGTTACAGCGAGCTCAGCGAAAGCGGTTTTGAACAGCGTGGGCTGCTCCTGGAGGCGATCCAGAGTTTGCTGCGGCGCTACGCGCGGGATGGACAAAATGTTTAAGCCGCGGCCCAAACAGGCGGAAGTGCTGGCTTATCGGCGCGGATATATGGGGGTGGCGGCCGTGCCCGGCAGCGGCAAAACGGCGACCCTCTCGTACCTGGCGGCGCAGCTGCTGGCGGAAACGGAACTGGCCGAGGGACAAGAAATCCTGATCGTCACATTGGTGAATTCGGCTGCGACGAATTTCGCGCGGCAAGTCAGCGAGTATGTCAAAGGCGATGGGCTGCTTCCCGGTTATGGCTATCGCGTGCGCACTCTGCACGGCCTGGCGAACGATATCGTCCGCGGAATGCCGAGCGCCGCGGGCCTCGACGAGCAGTTCACGGTAGTCGATGAGCGTGAGAGCAACGCCATCCTCGGCGATGCCGTGGAGGCTTGGGCACGCCGTTATCCGGAAGCGCCCGATGCCTACCTGGCGCCCGAATATGTGGAAAAGGGGCGCTATCGAACGCAGAAATGGGCGGAGATCTTGACCGAGACGGCGCGCAACTTCATCAAGCAGGCGAAGGACAATTTGCTGACCCCGCTGGATGTCGGCAGCATGATCGAGGCCTACCCGGGCGACCTGCTGCTGGCGGAGATCTGCGCCGATATCTACCGTGATTATGATCGCGCGCTTGACTATCGCGGCGCGGTCGATTTTCAGGATTTGATCCGGCTGGCGTTGAAGCTGCTGCGCGATGAGCCGGCCTACCTGGCTTCGCTGCGGCGCAAGTGGGTCGCCATCTTGGAGGACGAAGCGCAAGACAGTTCGCGGCTGCAGGAAGACATCCTGCGCGCCTTGGCGGGGGAGGGCGGCAACTGGGTGCGCGTAGGCGACCCCAATCAAGCGATCTATGAGACTTTCACCACCGCCGATCCCAAATATCTGCGCGAATTCATCGCTTCGGACGAGGTCGATGGGCGTGAATTGCCCAACTCCGGGCGCAGCACCCGCAGCATTCAGAAGCTGGCGAATCATCTGATCGATTGGTCGCTGGCGCACCCGCATCAGACGATTCGCGAGCGCGCGCCGCTGAGCAAACCCCATATACTGCCGACGCCGCGGGGCGACCCCCAGCCCAATCCGGCCGATGATCCGGACGCAGTCGTCTTGTTCGCGGAGGCTTACAGCGCGACCAAGGAAGCCCTGATGGTGACCGAATCTTGCCGGCGCTGGCTGGCGGCCAACCCCGAGGGGACGGCGGCGATTCTGGTGGCGCGCAATTCTCGTGGCTCCGAGATCGTCAAATTCCTGCGCCAGTCAGGCGTACCTTACGTCGAGAATCTCAACAGCACCTCATCGACGCGCGCGGTGGTCGGCGCCCTTTCGCGTGTGCTCGGCTATTTGGCCGACCCCAAAAGCGCGGGGAAACTGGCTGAGGTCTATCGCGTTTGGCGGCGCGATGAGCGCGACGAACCACTGGCGGTCGCCGAGATTAAAGCAGTGGCGGACACGCTCAGACGGATTGGCAAGGTGGAAGACTTGGTCGCGCCGCGCTTGGACGACTGGCTCGAAGACATGCTCGCCGAAGAAGACGACGCTCAGCAATACGGCGACCTGCGCGATTTTCGCCAGCGAGTTGGCGCCTGGCTGCGCGCGGCCGAGATGCCCATCGATCAGTTGATTCTGACAATCGCCGGCGATATATTCCGCGATGTGGGCGAGATCGCGACGGCGCACATGGTCGCGCTCTACCTGGCCCGCCTGGCGCAGACCCACCCTTTGATGCGCCCCCCGGAATTCGCCGCCGAGCTTTTCGACATCGCCGGCAACCGACGCCGCTTCACCGGGCTGGGCGATGACGAGGGGCAGTTTGACCCGGACGCGCACAAAGGCAAAGTGACCGTGACCACGCTGCACAAAGCCAAGGGGCTGGAATGGGATCGCGTCTATTTGACCTCGGTCAACAATTACGACTTCCCTTCGGCCGAAGCCAACGACAGCTTCATCGGCGAGAAATGGTTCATCCGTGATGACCTCAACCTGTCGGCTGAAGCGCTGGCGCAGCTGGCGGCGCTGCAAACGGGGAGCGCCTACCAGGAAGGAGCAGCAAGCCTACACGCGCGCATCGATTACGCCGCCGAACGATTGCGCCTGCTCTATGTCGGCATCACGCGGGCGCGTAAGGCGCTGACCATCACCTGGAACACAGGCAGGGGCGCAGCCACCGAAGCCACGCCCTTGATCGCCCTGCGCGCCTTCTGGGAGAACGAGCGAGAGAAAGCGAGGGCGCGTGAGCCTCAGCCCTGATTTCGCTTTCACGCAAGGCAGCCTGCAGAATTTCGCCGATTGCGCCCGCCGTTTTGAGTTGCGTTTTATCCGGCGCATGCGCTACCCAGCGCTGGAAACGCAGGATCCCCTGCAATTCGAGAAGCGGATGCGCCAGGGCGCGCGCTTCCACAAGCTGGTGCAGCAGCATCTGCTCGGCGTGCCGGCTGAAGCGCTGGCTGCATCTTTGGCGGATGATAGGGAGTTGGCCGGCTGGTGGCAAAATTATCTGACGCGGGGCCTGAGCGGACTGCCGGCGCAGCGTTTCAGCGAGATCACCTTGCAGACGCACCTGTCTGGTCGGCGGCTGGTGGCGAAATATGATTTGCTGGCGCTGGAACCGGGCGGTTCAGCAGTGATTGTCGACTGGAAGACGGGATCTCGCTTGCCACCGCAATCGACCTTGCGCCGGCGGATGCAGACGATCGTCTATCGCTATGTGCTGGCGCAGGCTGGCGCCCACCTGTACGCCGGCGAAAGCATAGCGCCGGAGCGGATCCGCATGGATTATGTCTATGTCGCGCTGGGCGCTGAGCGACTGAGCTTTGCATATTCGGCGGCGCAGATGGGCGAGGACGAAGCGCTGCTGTCGAAAATGATCACAGCGATTGATAATGCTGACGAATTTCCGCTGACCGATGACGAGAGGCGCTGCCGCTTCTGCAGTTACCGCTCGCTCTGCGACCGGGGTGGGGCGGGGCGGCTGGAAGATATTGAGCTGGATGAATATGAGGATGAAGAGGAAGAAGAGGCATTCTTGCTGGACTTTGACCAGATCGCCGAGATTGAGTTTTAGATGCGTCACGGCGGCCTCATCCGACAAAGATGAGTGAAGTGGCAAACTCTCGCGCCAAACTCTCGGTGTCCTCATCTAAACTCGGTGTCCTCGGTGGTAAAAGCTTATCAATAACGCTTATGACTTATGAGCGACATACTTGAGCAAAGGAGAACATGATGAAAATCGACCGCGTCCGCAGCCTGCATGTCAGCGCCGAATGGGATTACCACGAGCCGCTGGGCGAAGCCCATCTGTCTCGGCCCGAGTCTATCTACCCGGAATTGGCTGATGACCCGAGCTGGCCTGTCAAAGAGGTAGCCAGCGGACCGCCCTACAATGTTGACGCGCATTTCCTGCTCATCGATACCGACGAAGGCGCCACCGGCATCTGCGGTCCCGTCGGCGACGAAGACATCGCCATCATCAATCGCAGTTTCGTCGACATCCTTATCGGCGAGGACCCGCAGGCGATTGAACGCATCTGGGACAAGATGTACCGCCATTCAATCCACGGCCGCAAGGGCACGCCGATGATGGCGCAGAGCAAGGTCGATCTGGCGCTGTGGGATCTGAAGGGCAAACTATTCAATGCGCCCGTCCATCAGCTGCTCGGCGGGCCCAGCCGGGGTAGAATCCGCGCTTATGCCTCAATGCTGGGTTACTCGGTCGAGCCGAACAAGGTGGTTGAACGGACGCGGGAATTCCTGGCGCAGGGCTTCACCGCCTTTAAGTGGTTCCTGCCTTGCGCGCCCAAGGATGGCGAGCCCGGCATCCGCAAAAATCTGGCGGTCATCCGGGCGGCGCGGGAGGCGGCTGGCCCCGACTGTGATCTCATGTTTGATTCCTGGAGCAGTTGGAATGTGCCCTATACCCTGCGCATGGTCGAGCTGGCGCGCGAGTACCGTCCCTATTGGTTTGAGGAGCCGGTATTGGCCGATCTGATCCCGCAATACGCCGAGCTGCGGCAGGAGGCCAGCGGCGTCTTCATCAGCGGCGGCGAGCACGAATACACGCGCTGGGGAGTCAAGGCGCTGCTGGATGCGCGGGCGGTCGATGTGCTTCAAGCTGATGTGACCTGGGCTGGCGGCATCAGCGAGATGAGCAAAATCTGCGCGCTCGCTTCAGCTTATGACATTCCGGTGATCCCGCATCACGGCGGCTGGCCCTCGACCCATCTGATCGCCTCGCAGAGCTTGACCACCTGCCCCATGCAGGAGTGGCTCATCCAGCATGGGCGGATGCCCAATGTCTTCTACAAGCGCAAGCTCGCGCCGGTCGATGGGCATATTGAGGTGCCGAATGATCCTGGCATGAATATGGACCTGGCGGAAGAGGGCTTGACCCTGCTGGAGGAGAGAACGCTGACGGGCTGATGGCGGGGCAGAGACTTTCGCGCCGCGAATGGGTGGAACCAGCGGCGGTCGAGGCGCCGGGGCCGATCGCTGATCTCGTCGGCGGTCATGAGCTGATTGCGCAGTATCTGGCGCGCAAGGGCATCACATCGGCTGCGGAGGCGGAGCGCTTTCTTTCGCCCGAGGCCTACCGCCCGGCCTCGCCTGACGAGCTGCCCGATATCGACCGCGCCGTCGATCGGCTGGGGCGAGCCATCCGCGCTCATGAGCGCATCTTGATCTGGGGCGACTTTGATGTCGACGGGCAGACGTCGACCGCGCTGCTCTATTCGGCGCTGAAGCGGCGTGGCGCGCGTGTGAGTTATCATGTGCCGAATCGCTTCAGCGAAGGCCACGGCATTCATCTGCCGACCTTGAAGCGTCACCTCGATGGCGGCGTTGATCTACTGCTGACCTGTGATACCGGCATCACCGCCCACGACGCGGTCGACTATGCCGCGAGTCGCGGCGTCGATACGATCGTCACCGATCATCATGCCTTGCCGGAAGCGCTGCCCGCCGCCGCCGCTGTGGTCAACCCGCGCCGCACCCCCGAAAGCCATCCCTTGCTTGAGCTGCCCGGGGTCGGCGTCGCCTATAAACTGATCGAGGCGCTCTATAGCGGTGATGACAGCGACTTTCTGCTGGACCTGGTGGCGCTCGGCATCGTATCCGATGTCATGGCGCAGGTGGACGACACGCGCTATCTCTTGCAGCGGGGCTTAAATCGCCTGCGTGAGAATCAGCGGCTAGGTGTGAAGGCGATTCTGGAGCGGGCGCAAATCCCGGCAGCGGAATTGAACGAGAGCGACATCGGCTTTGCGATTGCGCCGCGTTTGAATGCTTTGGGGCGGCTCGATGACGCTAACCCGGCGGTCGAACTGCTGACGACCGCGGATTGGGGGCGGGCGCGCATCCTCGCGAACATGCTGGAAGGCTTGAACACGCGGCGGAAATTCCTTTCAAATCAAGTCTATGAATCGGCGCTCGCCCAGATTGAAGCCCAGCCATGGCTATTGGATTACGCCGCGCTCGTGCTCAGCCATGACGACTGGCACAGCGGCGTGATCGGGATTGTAGCCAGCCGGCTGGTCGAAGAATTCGGCGTCCCGGCCGTGCTGATCGCGACGCCCGACGAGATCGGGCGTGGATCGGCTCGGTCGGTTGCGGGTGTGGATATCGTGGGCGCGCTGGTGACGGCGTCGGACGCGCTCATCCGGTTCGGCGGGCATAGCATGGCGGCCGGCCTCAGCTTGCCGGCCGACAAAATCTTCCAGTTCCGGCGCGCCCTCTCGCGGGCTGTGCGGGCGCAGACCGGCGACGCGCCCATAGAGCCTTCACTCACGATTGACGGCTATTTGGGCTTGGCGGACATCTCGCTGGAATTGACCGCTGATATCGAGCGCCTGGCGCCCTTTGGCAACGGCAATCCACCTCTGACGCTGGCGGCGCGAAACTTGAAAGTAGCCAGCCGCAAAGGCTTGGGGCGGCGCGGAGAGCATCTGCAAGTCGAAGTCGAAGATACGCAGGGGCGGCGGCAGGCTGTCATCTGGTGGCGGGGCGCGCGCGCTGAATTGCCCAAGGGGCGCTTCGACCTCGCCTTTACCTTGCGCGCAAGCGTCTACAAGGGCGAGCGTGAAGTGCTGGTCGAGTGGCTGGATTATCGTCCGCAGGGCTCGGAACCGATCGATGTTGAGGCTGAGGAAACCGCCTACGAGCTATTGGATATGCGAAAAAGCAGTTTCCCGCTTGTTGAATTGGCAAAGACGCGGGAACGGAATCCGGCGGCTTTGGTCTGGTCTGAAGTGGAGCAGGTCGACGGCGCGGCGGATCGGCTGGGGCTGAAGGCGACCGAAACACTTATCGTCTGGACCATCCCGCCATCCGCCGAGATTTGGTCGGCGGCGCTGGCAACCGTAAATCCGGAACGACTCATTTTATTCGGCCTGCGACCGTCAAGAGAGACGACGGGGAACTTCCTGGCGCGCTTGGCGGCTTTGGTCAAATTCGCCGTGAACCAGCGGGATGGGAAGGCCGGGCTTGAGGCGCTGGCGGCGGCGCTGGGCGAGCGCGAGCGCAGCGTACAAGTCGGATTGCAAGTGCTGCGCGCAATGGGTAAACTCGATTATCGGGTGGGCGTAGCTGGCGACTACCGGCTGGAACTGGCTGATAAGCCGCCGACTGATCAGTTGAAGACGCTGCAAAAGCGGCTGAGCTTGCTCCTGCGGGAGACACGCGCTTACCGCAACTATTGGCAAACGATGAAGATTTAGGAACGAGGCCATGGCTTACGAACAATCAGTCTCTTGGTGGTGCATCGCCCGGGAAAACAGCGATCTGGTCGATATGCTGCAGACTTGCAAGGCAATGGGCTATACGGCGGTGGAACTGGCGCCGGCTGAACAGTTCCAGTTGGTGCGTGACCATGGCATGAAAATCGCGACGCATATGCTGCATGATTCCATACCAGTGGGCATCAACGATCCGACCAATTGGGACGATATCAAGCGGCAGGCGGATGCCAACCTGAAACTCGCTGTCGAATGGGACATCCCCTACCTGATCGTCTTCAGCGGCAATCGCGACGGCATGGACGACGAGCGCGGCGCTGAAAACTCCATCAAACACCTGGAGCTGCTGGCGCGCGACGCTGAATCAGCTGGCGTTGTACTGCTGCTCGAATTGCTCAACAGCAAGGTGAATCACCCGGATTATATGTGCGACCGAACCGCCTGGGGTGTGCAAGTGGTATCGGCGGTGGCTTCGCCCAGCGCCCGTCTGCTCTATGACATCTATCACATGCAGGTGATGGAGGGCGATGTCATTCAGACGATCCGCGACAATCATCAATGGTTCGCTCACTATCACACGGCGGGCGTGCCCGGGCGAAATGAAATCGACGAGACGCAAGAACTGAATTATCCCGCTATTTGCCGCGCAATCGCTGAGACCGGTTTCAACGGATATGTCGGCCAGGAATTCTTGCCGCTCGGCGATTGGAAGGCAGCGCTGCAGCAAGCCTACGACGCCTGCAACGTGGGCTAAATGGTAACGATAAGAAAGAAATCGCTAAAATTACAGAAAACTTGTAGGGGAGAGTTGGTGGCTCGCCCTACTGTGCCGGACTCAATACGATCCCCGATGCGGAAAGCGGCGCAGCAGCCCGGTGGGCTTGCGATATTGCTGTAGCAAGGCGATGCCGCCGACGATCACGATCATGCCGACCATCATCGTGCCGGTGATCTCTTCACCAAGGAGCAATACGCCGCCAATGCCAGCCACAATCGGGATGATATAAGTAGTCATTACCGCCGGCGTAGCCCCGAAGCGCTTGATGTTGTAGAAAGACAGCAGCAAGCCAAGGAAGGTGCCAACGACTGCCGAATAGATCAGAGCGAGCGCGCCCGCCGCGTCAACCGCGCTGACGTCAAAGCCGACGGTCAAGAGCGAGAACGGCGTTACCGCCAATGCCGTCGTAAAGATGCGGATGCTGCCGACATCGTAAGCGTCATAGCCGCGCAGGTATTTGCGGGCGTATATGATCATCACCGCGCTGAAGACCATCGCCACCGTGACGAGCAGGTAGCCGGTCGGCACGGCTTCCGTCGCGTCTGGCAAGCCATCTTCGCCGCTTACGGCCAGCAGCAGCGCGCCGCCCAGCGCCAGCGTCACGCCGAACCCCTTGCGCCGATTGAGCAGCTCGTCCGGCAGAACGAAATGCGCCAGGCAGACCGTCAGCGCCGGTCCCGTGGCCAGCATCAAGGACGTGACGCCGCTCGATTGATACTGCAGCGCGCTGATAACGCAAACCATAGGCACGGCTGTGCCAAAGACGCCGAGCAAACCGGCGCGCTTCCACACCTCCGGATCGCGCGGCAGGCGGCGGCCAGTGACAATCGCGTAGACCATCAGCGCCATCCCGCTGGATATGATCATGCGGATGCCGATGTATGTCGATGGTTCAAATTGGCCCAGACTGAATCGGGAGACCACCATTGACGAGCCGAAGAAGAATGCGAGCAAAGCAACATAGGGCAGGGCGGCAATATTCAATTGAGGCGTCCCCGGGTGGATGAGCGAACAGGCGGGGAGTATACAACACGGGTTGGGCAAATTCTAATGCGGGTTTCCACCGGATTGCAAATGGTGTTGCCTAGAGCCGCCGGCGGGGCGCGGCGTAGGCTTCGGGCGTGCCCATATCGTCCATCCAGCGGACGAACTTGGCGTGCATCATTTCGCAGACAGCGGGCAATTCAGCCGCGAGATTGCGCTGATGCGCCGGGTCATTGAGGGCATCGTACAGCTCAATCGGCTCGCCCTCGAGCGCGTAGAGGAAATCCCATTCGCCATTGCGGATGGTGCTCGGCGACACTTCGACCACGACCCGTTCACTGTCGTCAACGATAAGCGTGGTGTTGCCAGCAGTATCGATCAACGATTGCGATGTCACCACGATCTCATGCAGCCTGTCGACCTCGCCGCGCGCCAGCGGCAGCAAGGATTGCGCCTGAACGCGTGAGGGGATGTCAATGCCCGCCAGTTCCAGCATGGTCGGCATCATATCGGGGATGCTGACCAGGCTCGACACGCGCTGTTGGTCGTAGCCGGGGATCTTGGCGATGAGCGGCACGTGGGTGATTTCGTTGTGTTTGGGGCTCCGGTAAGAGATCGCCCCCTGCTTGAAGCGCGCCATCGCTTCCATCACCGGTATCGTGTTGTCGGGCCAGCGGAAGCGGCTCTTGCCGAAGACGCCGAATTCGCCGAAGTAGAAGCCATGGTCAGCGACGAAGAGAATGGCGGTGTCCTCGTAGACGCCGAGGGTCTTCAGCCGGTCAAGCAGCAAGCCGAACCAGCGATCGACCATGGTGATTTCGCCCATATAAGTTGCTTTGGCAATTTCCAGATCGCGCTCGCTGTAACCGGCGTCTTTCCAGTCCCAGTACGCTGGGTAGACCTGCTCGCCGCGGTAATCCGACAGGTAGGGTTTGACGTAATGGGCCGGCGGGTCCCAGGGTTCGTGCGGGTCCCAGGCGTCGATGTAGAGGAAGAATTTCTCTTCGTAATGGCGCTCGAGCCAATCCATCGCGGCCTTGAAGGTCTGCGGCGCAAAGCGGTCATCTTCTTCTTTCCAGAGGCTGGTGACATCAGGTCGGCCCGATGCCTCGCGCTGGCCGCGGATCCAGATGAAGTCATCAAAGCCGCGGTCGTAGCCATAGCCGTTGCGGATGAGAAAGGGCGTATCGCCGACGCCCATCGTCGTGTAGCCCGCCTTCGTCATGAGACTCGCCAGCGTGATCTCGTCCTGCGGCAGCGGTCCCCAGGTTAGATAGGTGAAGGTGAAGCGGCCCGTGGCGATATCGGCGCGCGTCGGCACCGTGGGGAATGAGGCGGCGTGGCAGTCTTCAAAGACGAGCGCCTCTTGGGCGAATTGTGTCAGATAGGGCGCGATCACTTGCTCGTTGCCATAAGTCGGCAGGTGGTCCGCTCTCAGCGTGTCGGTGACGACGCAGATGATGTTCATATTGCTATTCTCCTGGGCAATGATTCAAAACTTTCCCACCGAGTACACCGAGTAATGTTGAGAACACCGAGAAAAGCCAATAGGCTCAGGAACATAGCAATCTCTGGCAATGCTCGCGGGGTTCTTCAGTTTACGCACTTTAATGTCGCCGTCATGCTGCCAGCCCATTTTTGGGCGCCATGCTTAATACGCTAGTTTACGAAGACCGGCAAGTCGCGTGCTGGTTGATATATTACCCTCGGTGTCCTCGAAAAAACTCTGTGTACTCGGTGGTAAAAGCATAAGGAGTGGCCGGACAACTCAACCCTTCACAGCGCCGGACGCGAGCCCGCGGATTAGATACTTCTGGAAGAAGATGATCACGACCAGGATCGGGAGCGTGACGGATACGGAGCCAGCGGCCGCCAGCGTGACATGGCCCGGATCTTCGCCGCCGGTGAATTGCGCGATGCCGACCGGCAGCGTCCAGTTGATCTGCGT
>JAPOXG010000009.1 GCA_026707225.1 Chloroflexota bacterium | reverse complement strand
TAAGGACATTGGCTCATCCCTTTAGTATGACATATCCAAAAATATAGACACTCCCGCGTCTACAAGGGTAGCGGGACTTACGCAAAAGCCGGGATAATCTTCTCGCCATACTCGGCCACGATGCGCTCTTCCTCGCCGCACATCAAATAGATATTGAATTGCGTAACGCCGGCCGCTTCCAGCGCTTTCAGCTTGGCGATATGGTCATCGACGCCGCCCAATATGCCAAAGGCGTCGACGATGTCCTCGGTGATGAAATCGAGATGGTCGGCGTCTTTGTCGGCGTGCTCTTTGTAGTCGTAGCCTTTGCGCCCTTCGATGTAGGCTGTCAGGCTGGCGGGGATATCGGGGCTGTCCATGCCATAGCGCTCGACGATATCGGCGACGTGGTTGCCCACCATCGCCGGGAACCAGCGGGTTTGCTCGCGCGCCGCCTTCATATCGCCGACCCAAACCGGCGCCGCCGACATGATTTGGTAAGTCGACATATCGACCCCGGCCGCCTCGCCTCCGCTGATGGCCTGCTCGCTGAACCACCTGACGAGCCCGGGATCCGCCAGCTGAATCACCAAGCCATCACCGCTGCGTCCGGCGCCGGCCAGGGCCTTCGGTCCATAGGCGGCGATCCAGATCGGCATCTCATAGCCGTTCGCCCAAGGCAGCTGCGCCGATGTATCGTCGTAGGCGACCTCGTCCCCGCGCACCAAGCCGCGCAGGGCATCGGCGAAGCGTTCCATATTGGCGACTGTCATCGGCTTCTTGCCCAGCATCCGCCGTGAACTGTCGCCCCGGCCAATGCCGATTTCGATGCGATCGCCGCTTTGAACCGCCAGCGTGGCGTACATGCTGCCGGCCACCGACCACTCGCGCACGCCCGGGTTGGTCACCAGCGGACCAAAGATCATGTCATCGGTATGCGCCATGCAGAGCGCCATCGTCAGATAACATTCGCGCCATAAAACATGCGAGTCAAAGAACCAGCCATATTTGAAGCCGGCGACTTCCGCCTGCTTGCAGAGCGCCACGGTGCGCTTGGGAGATATATCGCCTTTGAATGTAATGCCGAAATCCATAAATCAACTCCTGAAGAATTTTCTCCGTCGACGGGCGACTCACCGAGTCGCGTAGACACTGACTGTCAGTCGCCCCTACATTTACTAAGCGAATCTGTACGGTTTAGCCGCTGGCTAACCCACTCACAGCGTATTGGTGATTAACTTGTTGACACCGTATCCTGCACCAACTCGCCATATTGATCGGGCCGCCGGTTGAAATAAAAGTGCCAGGTATCGCGCACGTCTTGAATCATGCTCAGGTCGAGATCGCGCACGATGAGCTCTTCGTCATAGGCGCTGCCCAGGTCGCCGATGAATTGCCCCTTGGGATCACAGAAATAACTTTCGCCGTAGAAGTCATCATCGCCGTGCTCTTCAATGCCAACGCGATTGATTGTGCCGACGTAATAGGTATTGAAGATGGCGTGCGACGTTTGCTCAATCCGCCAAAGATGCTGGCTCAATCCGCGCGATGTGGCCGAGGGGATGAAGACCATCTCGGCGCCGTTCAAGCCCAGGGCGCGCGCCCCTTCCGGGAAGTGCCGGTCGTGGCAGATATAGACGCCGACCTTGCCAACGGCAGTATCGAAGACGGGATAGCCGAGGTTGCCCGGGCGGAAATAAAACTTCTCCCAAAAGCCGGGCAGGTGCGGGATATGCGTCTTGCGGTACTTGCCGAGGTAACTGCCATCGGAATCAATGACGGTGGCAGTATTGTAATAGACGCCGACGCCATCGACTTCGTAAATTGGCACAATCAAGACCATATTGAGCTCCGCCGCCAGTTGGCAGAAGCGCTGCGTGGTCGGTCCGGCGGGGATCTCCTCGGTGAAGGCGAAGAATTGCGGATCCTGCACCTGGCAAAAATAGGGACCATAGAACAATTCTTGATAACACATAATCTGCGCGCCCTGATCGGCGGCTCGGCGCGTATAGTCGACATGCTTCTCGATCATGGATTCCTTGTCGCCGGTCCAGCTCGCTTGCAGCAGCGCGGCGCGTACGATTCGACTGTCAGTCATTTGGGAAGTCCTTTCGCATGCGGGTTACAAGTATCTGAGGCTGTTCTTCATGCTCTCGGCGGTCTCGTTGCGATAGAGTTGCAGCAGGGCAGTGACGGCGTAGCCGATGCCGAGATTGGCATTGGGGAAATAGGCGATGCCAAAGTGGTCAATTTCCCAATTGGCTGGATCGGCAAAGCCCGCATCTTTGGTACAGAGCAAACGCCCCTTAGCCGCGGCGTAACGCAACTGTACTCCATCTGACACACTTAGCAGGCTCACGTCGCGCGCCGCCAAGACATCCAGTCCGCGCTGCCGCAATTGTTCTGCTATTTCCGGATCCATATTTTCGTCCAAGTAGAAGCGGAGCTTATTCGGGGACAAGCCCGGCCTCCCGCTGCTCTTTCAGATAGCGTTCGTATTCAATTTCAGCGTCAATCTCGGTAGGGCGTTCGTGATAGAAAGCCAATGCGCCGAATACCTGGCCAAGGGACAGGTCGTATTTCTCGGCGATGCTATTCGGGTGTTTTTCTCTATAGCGCCAGGACACGACCACGTCGGCGACGCGAACGGACGTACCGTCGACGCAGGGGCTGCCATAGTGCCGGTCGGTGTCGCGGCTGATTAGATGCAGGCTTTCAATAATCGGCTCGTCCAACTCGACTGGCGGCGGCAAGGACGCGACGGCGGCGTCAGGTCCCTGCGAGTACAATAGTTCGCTGAAACGGCGATCAGCTGCGATTTCGTCATCGATTTCGGATTGGTTCTCATAATAGTAGGCGAGCGCCGCATAGACCTGAGGCAGCGTGACGGCATATCGTTGGGCGATAGTTTCGGGGCTAGGGTAGTGATCTTCATCGAGATAGTCCGCTACGATGAATTTGACATGGAGTCCCCTGCCAATCAACGTGGCTCGGCCGCCGCGGCAGCCGGGCCTGCGCCAAATCAAGTTGATGCTTTCTATCGTCTTCATGACACTTTTCCTCTGCGGGCGACCTGATAGGCCGCCCCTACAAACCGGAAATGCGCGGACGACGGTCTATCCCCCATGCTCCCGGCCACAGCGCTCAAGCGCCCGCTGAGCCGCGCGCACGTTGATCTTTGGCGCCGCGTCACGGTAGAACTGACGGGCGATCCGCGCCGCGCCCGCTTGACCGGCGGCCGAGCTGTCGCTCAGGTCGAGCGCGTAGTCGTCCGCGTCTAAGCCCGTTATCGGCTCCAGCGTGATTTCGACCACGTTCTCCCGCCGGACGCGCTCCAGCTTCTTGCGCCTTTTGTCCGCCGCGCTCGCCATGGCCGCATCGCCGATGTCGCTGTAATAAGCGCTCAAGCGCGATTCCATTTCAATGGCGAAGGTGAAGACGGCGCCAAATGTGTTTAAACTGTCATACAAAGCCATTCCCGGTCCTCAACGCATTCTTCTCTCACGCAACCCTTAAGCCATTTGCTGTAGCCCCGCGCGGTAGAAACCTTCCCCCTGATGCTTCGGGTCGCGTAGACACTGACCGGCGGGGGGACCGAGGGGGTAGACCTAGACCCACCGCTCGATCACGATTTTGCGCTCGGTGTAGAATTCGATCGAATCCATCCCTTGACCATGCAGATCGCCGAAGAACGAGTCTTTCTGTCCGCCGAAGGGGAAGGAGGCAGAGGGCGCCGCCACGCCGATATTGACGCCGATGTTGCCTGCGTTGACGCTGTATTTGAACTCGCGCGCATGCTTGCCATTGCTGGTGAAGATGCTGGCGGCATTGCCATAGCGGCTCTGATTGATGATATCGACCGCATCCTCGAAATCGTCGGCTTGCATCAATGACAGTACGGGACCAAAAACTTCTTCCGTCGCCATTACGGTATTCCGCTGCACATCGGCGATCAGCGTCGGACCGACCCAGGAGCCATTCTCATAGCCATCCACTTGGAAATCACGGCCATCAACCACGACTTCGGCGCCTTCGCCTTCGCTCTGCCCGATCATGGATTCGATGCGATTCACCGCCGCGTCACTGATGACGGTGCCCATCTGCGTGGTTTCGTCCAAGCCGTAGCCGACCTTGAGCGCCGCGACCTGCTTCGCCAATTCATCCTTGAGTTGGTCGTAGGCATCGCCGACGCCAACGGCGACCGCCGCCGCCAGGCAGCGCTGCCCGGCGCAGCCATAAGCCGCGCCCAAGATATTCTTGACGCTGGCTTCGATATCGGCATCGGGCATGACGGCGATGTAATTCTTGGCGCCGCCCTGCGCTTGAACGCGCTTGCCGTTGCGCGTACAAGTCTCGTAGATGATCTTCGCTACCGGGCTCGAGCCGACGAATGACACGCCCGTGACATCCGGATGTTCCATCAAAGCGGTCGCCGATGGCGCGCCGCCATTGACCAGATTGACCACGCCTTCCGGCAGGTCCAGCTCATCAAGCATCTCGAAGAGGTATTCGGTGGCGAGCGGCGTCTGGGGTGATGGTTTCAGGATGAAGGTGTTGCCGCAGGTGATGGCGGTCGGCAAGAACCAGAGCGGCACCATGAAGGGAAAATTGAAGGGGGTGATCGCCGCGAAGACGCCAGCCGGCTGCCGCACCGTTGTTTCGTCAATGCCGGAACTGATGTCTTCCAACCCGTCGCTGCGCATGAGCACGGGCACGCTCATGGCGAAGTCGATGCTTTCGACGCCTCGGCGCACCTCGCCACGGGCTTCGTCCATCGTCTTGCCATGCTCGCGCACCACAATTTGCGAGACTTTTTCGAAGTTGTCTTCCACCATGACCTTGAAATGGTGCATGTATTGCGCGCGCACCAGAACCGGCGTGCTGCGCCATTCATCAAAAGCGGCTTTTGCGGACTTCACTGCCGCATCCACATCTTCCCGCGTCGAATCCGGGCAGTTCGCCAGCAACTCGCCGGTCGCCGGGTCATGCACCGCAAAGGCATCAGACGCTCCTGATTCGACCCATTCGCCATCAAGGTAATTCTTGACTGTTCGGCTCATCATTTCCTCCTCTACTCTGGCTTGCAGTCCTCGCCTGTATCATAATCGAAGCGGCAGCAGTTTTTGGATACCCGGCGCCGCTACTGTACAATTCTATGGAGCTACATTGTACAACACTCGCACGCTCATCGTGTTACCATGTTTGACATCAACGCTTCGCGACGGCGGTCAAACATGCGTTGACTGTGCAGCGCGCCCGGATTTGGTGTCGCTTTCAAAGCAAGGCGGGAAAATATTCCGCGGCCATCGTACATAGTGTAGCAATTTGCTACACTTGGTTGGACACTCTGTTGGAATATGCTAGACTATACGACATGAACGCGCGGATATGCAAGTGCGAAGTCGAAATCTCGTGCCGATAGAAAGGACGAAGGGGAAAGAGGAGATCTTGAATGACAAAGACTGCTGAAATCATGGAACGCTATCGGCAAGTCATGTTTCCGGCCGCCGCGCCTTATCATGGCGACCATCCGCTGATCGCCGACCGCGCCAAGGGACAGTATATCTGGGACGTGGATGGTAAGCGGTATCTGGATTTCTTCGGCGGCATTCTGACCGTGTCTGTCGGTCACTGCAATGACGAAATCACCGAGCGGACGATGACGCAGTTGAAGCGGCTGCAGCATACATCGACCATCTACGTCAACGAGAGCATGGTGCGGCTGGCGGAAAAAGTGGCTGAACTGACGCCGGGCAGGCTGGGTAAGTGTTATTTCACCAACAGCGGCACCGAAGCCAATGAGACGGCCGTGCTGGCGGCGCGCATGTATACCGGCAATCCCATCGTCATCACCCTGCGACATGCTTATTCCGGGCGCTCGATGCTGGCGATGAGCCTTTCCGCTCAGCGACCTTGGCGTCTGGGCGGCGTGGTCGATCCCTATGTCAAACACGTGCGCAATCCTTATACCTTCCGCGCGCCGGCCGGTTTGACCGCCGAGCAAGTGGTTGACCTCTGCGTGAGTGACCTGGAAGAGACTATAGCCACCAGCACCGAAGGCCGCATCGCCGCCTTCATGGCCGAGCCTATTCAAGGGGCAGGCGGCTTCATCGTGCCGCCCGAAGATTACTTCCGCCGCATCCTGCCGATTGTCAGAGAGGCGGGCGGCGTCTTCATCGCGGACGAAGTGCAGACCGGTTGGGGGCGCACTGGCGAGCTTTGGTTCGGCATTGAGCATTGGGGCGTCGAGCCCGATATCATGACCTTCGCCAAAGGCATGGGCAACGGCAGCCCCATCGGCTGCACCATCGCGACGCCGGAAATCGCCGACGCGCTCGCCGGGCTGACCTTTTCCACCTTCGGCGGCAATCCAGTGACGATGGCGACTACGCTGGCGACCATCGAATATATGGAAGCGCATGACACGCCGACCCATTGCGCGGCGCAGGGCGA
Organism: Chloroflexota bacterium; assembly: GCA_026707225.1. Classification (GTDB taxonomy): domain Bacteria; phylum Chloroflexota; class Anaerolineae; order Aggregatilineales; family Phototrophicaceae; genus UBA6055. Next base: position 4,796 of record JAPOXG010000009.1, on the reverse strand, counting down.
GAGAATGGCTGGCAAGCTGGCTGAATTTGCCGCCGAGTTTCCTATTGTCGGTGAGGCACGGGGAATGGGGCTGATGCAGGCGATCGAAATCGTCCAGCCAGGCAGCATTGAGCCCGATGCCGGGCGCACGGAAGCCTTCGTCGATACCTGCAAGGAGAATGGCTTGCTGCTGGGCAAGGGCGGCCTCTACGGCAATGTCGCGCGCATCGCCCCTCATCTGAATGTATCAGCAGAGGATATGGACATCGCAATGGATATCGTCGCGGGCGCGCTGACCGAGCTGTCGTGATCTTTGCGGATTAGAATTGTAGGGGCGACCTATCAGGTCGTCCGCAGACTACTGCAAGAGCCGATTATATTCATGCTTTTTACATTGCTTGATATCTCATGACCGACATCACCGTAGAGTTGACCGCCCCAGATGCCCGTTTTCGCCGCTTGAAGAAGCCTGCTCAGGTCGCCTTGACGCTTCTCGCTCTGGCGCTGGTCCTCAATCTGTGGAGCAGCTTTGGGGGCTTGGCGCTGAACGACGAGGCGATGCGTGAATCCACCTTGGGTCGATTGGCGACCTGGATGGCCGATCAAAGCGGCAACGACCCCGAAGAGATTCGCTCTCCGCTGGCAGCCTACGCCGACCATTGGGCGAATGAATTGGGCGCGCGGCAACTGGACCCCGATATCCTTTACACCGCCATGCGCAATATGCGCATCGCTTATTATGGTTTGATTGTAATGCTGTTGGTTTACACCTTGATGGCCATTGTCGTTCGTCCCGGGCGGGCGCCTTTGCTGCTATTTGTCATTCTGATATTGCTCGACGCGCTGCTGTTTTTGATCCCGTCGCTTGAGACCGGCGAATCGCTGATGCCGCTCATCTTTTCGATCTTGGCGCTGCTGGCGGCGCTGGTATTGTCGCCGGGAAAATTGAGCCGGGTGGTCGGTTTTTTCCTGGCGCTTTCTTTCCTGCTGGTCGGCTGGGAAGCGAGTAAAGCAATCGCCGATTCACTGTCTTACAAGATTCTGCTGCCACAACGGTCTTGGACTTATCAGACAGAAGCGACGATGGAAGAGGCTCTCGTTGCGCTTCTCGCAGGCGAGGTGGATTACGTCATTGCCGACCGCAAGGATCTTGATGACTTGATGCCGCCGCACCCGCCCAAGGGCGATAGGGACGAGGCGCTGCCTTATCCCGAGTTGCGCTACCTGGCGAATCTGGATCGGCGCGAAGGCGTGGCCCTGCTGCCGATTGCGCCGGCTTTTCCCGGGCGCTTGAGCGTCGCCGTGCGGGTCGATGACGCTCCGCCACGGGCAGCCGTGCGCGATATTTTCGGCGGGCAAATCGCGACGATCGCCGGCGATTTCGCCGATGCGCGCTTTCTCAGTCGGCCGCGGAGTCTGGTGCTCCTCGATATGAAAATCCTCAACGACCTGAATCTGCCTCACTTGCAAATGATCGCCGAGGCCTTCCTGCAGCCGGCGCGCCGCAACGGCGAATTGCTGCTCTTGCGCATCCTGACCGATGCGGGGCTCTATACTTTCAGCGAAGCGATCTTCGGTTTCGTCTTTGGCGCGGTTCTCGGCTTCATATTGGGTACGATCTTCGCCCATTCGCCTATGATGGAACGGGGACTGCTGCCTTATGTGGTGGCTTCGCAGACAGTGCCGATCCTGGCGATTGCGCCGATGGTGGTCATCTGGCTCGGCGCCGGTCAGCTGTCGGTGGCCGTCATCGCGGCGTATCTCACTTTCTTCCCGGTTACCATCAATACCTTGCGCGGCTTGCAATCGCCGGCGGCGGAACAAGTCGAATTGATGCGCTCTTACGCCTCCAGCCGCTGGACGATCATGTGGAAGCTGCGCCTGCCAGCGGCGCTGCCTTATATTTTCACCGCGCTCAAAGTCTCGGCGACCGCGAGCGTCGTCGGCGCGATCATCGGCGAACTGCCCTCCGGCATCGGCGACGGGCTGGGGCGGGCGATCCTCGACTTCAGCTCGGATTACAGTCTGGTCTCGACGCCGAAGCTTTGGGCCTCCATCATGATGGCGGCGACCGTGGGCATTCTCTTTTTCATCTCGGTCAATCTGGCGGAACGCCTGACGCTCCGCCGCTACGTCCGCAGTTCAGAATAGGCAAAATTGGAATATGCCTGCTGAAACCAGAGACATCGCCATCTCGGCTAAGGGCATCGACAAGGTCTTCAATCCGGGTACGGAGGAAGCAGTGATCGCCCTGCAAGATATCAACCTGGAGGTCGAGGCCGGCGAGTTCATTTCCTTGATCGGACCATCGGGTTGTGGCAAATCCACCCTGATGCGTCTGATTGGCGACCTGATTCAGCCGACGGGAGGCGAACTGCTGGTGAATGGCAAAAAGCCCGCGCGCGCGCGCCTGGATCGCGATTATGGCATGGTCTTTCAAGCGGCGACGCTCTATGAGTGGCGCAGCGTGACCAAGAATGTGCAGCTTCCCCTGGAGATCATGGGCTTTTCCAAGTCGGAGCGACAGAAGCGCGCCGGCGCCATGCTGGAAATGGTTGAGCTTGGCGCCTTCGCCAACCACTTCCCCTGGCAGCTTTCGGGCGGGATGCAGCAGCGCGTCTCGATCGCGCGGGCGCTGGCATTTGATCCCACGGTCCTGCTGATGGACGAGCCTTTTGGCGCGCTGGATGAATTCACGCGCGAACGCATGAACCTCGAGCTGCTGAAGATTTGGCAGCAAACCCGCAAGACGATCATTTTCGTCACGCACAGCATCGCCGAGGCGGTCTTCCTTTCGAATCGCATCGTGGTGATGTCCCCTCGCCCCGGGCGTATCACCGAGATCGTAAGCAATACGCTGCCCTATCCGCGCGACTTCAACACGCGGAATGACCCGGCATATCACGATCTGGTCGCCAAAGTGCGCGAACTGCTGCGCGACGCGGTCGGGTCCTTGGCGGCGGATCCCTCTTCAGGCCAGTATGTGTCAGCTCAGGGGGCGGTCTGATGGCGCCGGCTGAAGCGCAGAGAACCACGACGCTGATCGCGAGCATACGCCGCCGACTCGCTTTCTACTTCCCCACCATCGCCATCGCCGCGGGCGTCATTGTGCTTTGGGAAGTCATCGTTGTCGTCTTCAATATTCAACAATTCCTCTTGCCAAAGCCATCAGCCATATTCGCTGAATTTACGCTGCAAGTTGACTTGTGGCTGGCGCCGGACGAACGGTCGATGCTCTTTGAATCGAGCGGCGCGACATTTTGGGAAGCATTCGGCGGATTCATCATCGGCTGCGGGGGCGGCATTCTGGTGGCGCTGATCACCTCGCGCTGGACCATCGTCGGCGAAGCCACCATGCCCTTCGCCATCGCCGCCAACTCGGTGCCGATCATCGCCTTCGCGCCGATTATGAACAATTGGTTTGGCATTACCAATCCAGCCTCGAAGATGGCGATTGTGGCGATCATCGTCTTTTTCCCGACCATGATCAACACTGTGCGCGGCTTGACGCTGGTGGATGTGGAACAATTGGAACTGATGCGCTCTTATGCGGCGACGCCGGCGCGCATTATGTTCAGCTTGCGCATCCCGAACGCCTTGCCGTTTATCTTCAGCGCCTTGCGCGTCGCCAGCGCGCTTAGCTTGATCGGCGCTGTGGTGGCGGAATTCTTCGGCGGACCGCGCGCGACGCTGGGCGTTTACATCACACAGGAAGCGGGCGCCTTCGATTTCGCCAAAGCCTGGACCGCCATTCTGATGGCATCGCTGATTGGCATTTGCTTTTATCTGGCGGTCTTGATCGCGGAAAGGCGACTGATGCCTTGGCGCATTTCCATCCGAGACAACTGAGACCGATTGCCCGAAAGCCGATCCCATATAAGCGCAGAGGCCACTCCGCGAGTCGCCCCTGCAACACTTTTGGCGCGTTCAGCAGCTAGCGCATCCCCTCCAGCGCCGCGCGGATGCGATTCCACAGGTCATTGTTCCAGCCTGATTGTAGTATGGCCAGCGCCTCGTCGGGCGAGGCATCGCCTTTCAGCGCGTCGCGGACTTTGCTGAAGGCGGCTTCCAGGTCCGTTCTTCCTGTCTCGTCGCGATGGCGGGCAATCTTGGCTTCGACCTCGGCCAGCAAACCGGCATCGACCTGCGGCTGCTGCGGGACGGGCGTGTCGGTCGGTTGGACTGGCGTGTTGGTTGGCGGGACTGGCGTGTTGGTTGGCGGGACTGGCGTGTCGGTTGGTGGTATCGGCGTGTTGGTTGGCGGGACGGGCGTGTTGGTTGGCGGGACGGGCGTGTCGGTTGGCGGGACTGGCGTGTTGGTTGGCGGGACAGGCGTGTCGGTCGGTGGGACGGGCGTGTTGGTTGGCGGCGGGACGGGCGTGTCGGTTGGCGGGACAGGCGTGTTGGTTGGTGGTGGCGGCGGCGGATTCTGATTCTTCATGCCCTGAAGCGCAGCGCGGATGCGATTCCAAATCGTGCTGTCATACGTCGCCAGCGCCAGAGCGGCGTCCACCGAGCCTTGCCCGGTCAGGGCGTCGCGGGCGGCTGTGAAAGCGGCCACCAGGTCGGAGCGCCCCGTCTCATCGCGGTGATGCGCGATCTTGGCTTCGATTTCCGTCAGCAGGTCCCCATCGGTCTGCGACTGCTGCTGTGGAACAGGAGTTGCTGTCGCGGTGGCGGTGTTCGTGGCTGTCGCCGGCGGAACTGGCGTGTTCGTTGGCGGGGCAGGCGTATCGCTTGGAGGCGGGATTGGGCTAGCCTTCGGTGGCGCTAGAACTTGACCATCAGCCAGCGTGCTGACCGTCTCGGTAATCTTT
>JAPOXG010000081.1 GCA_026707225.1 Chloroflexota bacterium | reverse complement strand
CGCGCACTTCGCAGCGCGCCGCCCAGGCCTCATAGAGCCCGCTCATCATGGCGACCCGCTCGCCCTCGCCCGCGCTGAGATCATTCAGCTCGGTGCGATCTTCAATCATATTATAGAGTTCCCAATCACCGGGGTGCTTGCTGACCAATTTCCACTCGCCAATGCGGACGGCGCGGTTGCCTTCGTGCTCCCAGTATAGCGGCTTTTCGCGCCGCCAATCCGCTCCCTGCAGCGCCGGTAGAAAGCTCTCCCCTTCGAGCGGCTGAATCGAATTTCCGTCGAACTCGCTGGGATAAGCCGCCCCGGCCAGCTCGGCGAAAGTCGGCAGCACGTCAATGAACTGAATCGGACTGTGGCAGACGGTCTCGGCTTCGATCATGGCCGGATAATGCACAATGCAGGGCGAGGAGATGCCGCCCTCGTGCACCCAATGCTTGTAGAGCCGGAAAGGCGAATTGGACGCGTTCGCCCAGGGCAAATCGTAACTCATGAAGGTATCGGCTGGACCCGGCAGCATGTCGACGCGGTTGCCGATTTTCACGCGCGCGCCATCCGGCAGGCGCGGCACATAAGAGCGATGATCGCGCCAGCCATCTTCCGCCATAAATTCGGCGCAGCCGCCGTTATCCGACAAGAAGATAATCAGCGTATCGTCGGTGATGGACAGCGCGTCCAGCTTTGCCAGGATGCGCCCGATGCCCTGATCCATGCGGTCGATCATGGCGGCGTAGGTGGCCATGCGCCGGTCTTCCCAATCGGTGTTGCGCGCCGCCTCCCAAGGGTGCGAATCGGCATCGCGCGGCGATATGCGCCAGGCCGGATCGAGCAGGCTCAGGCTGTTGAGCTCTTCGTGTCGGTTCTGCCGCAGCACGTCCCAGCCGCTGCGATAGGCGCCTTCGTATTTGGCGATGTCTTCGGGCCAAGCGTGCAGGGGCCAATGGGGCGCGGTGTAGGCGACATGCAGGAAGAAGGGCATTTCATCGCCATGCGCCTCGTCAATCATGTCAATCGCTTTGTCGCTGATGGCGTCGGTGTAATAGAAATCGTCGGGATAATCCTGAACAAATTCGCCATCTTCGGTCAGCGCATGGGGGAAGAAGAAGCTGCCGGCGCCGGCCAGCGTGCCATAGAAGCGGTCGAATCCGCGCTGCTGCGGCGTGGGAAAACCTTCCGTGCCCGGTTTCCAGGTCTCCGGTTCCTGCGCCAGCATTTGGCCGCCGGTATGCCACTTGCCCGACATCATCGTGCGATAGCCGGCGCCTTTGAGTACTTCCGCGATGGTGCCGGCATCGTCGCGCAGGTAGCCTTGATAGGCGCGGGTGCCGCAATTCGCCACCATGTGGCCAACACCAGCTTGATGCGGATGCAGGCCGGTCAGCAGCGCCGCCCGCGAGGGGCAGCAGCGCGCGAAGCTGTACATCTGCGAGAAGCGCGCGCCACCGGCAGCCAGCCGATCGAGATAGGGCGTCGCAATCTCCGAGCCGTAGCAGCCGATATCGGAATAGCCCAAGTCGTCCGCCAAGATTAGGATAATGTTTGGTTGCGTCATGAGACCTCCCATTATAACGGCTTCTGTAGGGGCGACTCTGTGAGTCGCCCGCTACTGGATTTCTCGAAGTTCTGGCGTCCCGCTGCCGTGCGCAGACACAGCGTATCAGGCCGCCCCTACAATCTAATTCTGTTGAGTGTAACTCAGCTGAAAAGCCCGCGCCGCCGCCAAGGTGGGCAAAGAGGGAATCGCGCCCTTTTGCAAACAAGTCAGCGCTCCGATGGCGTTGGCGAAATCGAGAATCTCGGGCAGCCGCGCCCGCCAGTCGTCGCGATTCTCCAAGATGCCGATCAGCATCGCCGCAACGAAGGCATCGCCGGCGCCGGTTGTATCGGTCGCTTTGACCGCGTAGCCGCTATGCTCGAGACGGGCGCCGTCCTTGAGATGAGCGATCGCGCCCTTGGCCCCGTAGGTGACGCAGATCAACTCCAGAGAATCGCGCCACAGCGGGCTGACATCAGCGCCTCCAGTTAGGAACTCCAATTCCTCGTCGCTGATCTTCAGCAGATTGGCCGTCTCCAAGCCCGAGCGCATACCGGCTTTGGCCGCTTCTTCGCTATCCCAAAGCGGCAGGCGCAGGTTGGGATCGTAGGAGATGAATTTGCCGCGCGACTGTGCATGGTCCAAAGCCAGACGCAGGGCGGAAGCGGCCGGCTCGCGGATGAAGGTGATGCTGCCATGGTGAAAGACATCGCAATCGTCAATCAGCGCGGTATCAACATCGGCGGGCCGCATCAGCATGTCCGCCGAAGGATGGCGGTAGAACATGAAGCTGCGGTCGCCATCCGCGGTGTTGGAGACAAAAGCCAGCGCCGTGCGCGCCTCGCTCGAATAGGTCAGTCCGCGAATGTCGACATTCTCAGCCGCCAGAACGCCAGCCAGGTAGCGGCCGAAGGGGTCATCACCCACCTGCCCCATGAAAGCGCTGGGATAGCCCAGGCGAGCGACGGCGGCGGCGACGTTGGCGGGCGCGCCGCCCGGCGCCTTGACAAAGCCGGAGGCATCGCCGACGGTTACGCCCATTTCCAAGGCGACAAAATCTATCAGCAGTTCGCCGAAGCACAAGACGGACATGACCTGGAGATTATCAGTTGTGGCTAAATTGCGCCAGCAATCGGCGACTCAGGCATGATTGCGCCGGACAAAATCACCGATGAAACCGCCGCAGTCACTGGCGACCAGAGCGCCGACTGCCAGGTCGATGTCCAGGCTGCCGCCAAGTTGGAGCAACTGTGTCATATCGCGCCGCACGACCATCATCATGTGCTCCCAATCGACATCCTCGGGCAGGCCGCCTTGGCGCAGATCGCGCATGCTTTCGAGGTATTCCATCGCCGGCTCGATATCGTCGAATTTGAGTTGGCAAGGCAAGTCATGGCGGACGACGGCGAAGAAATGCCGCGCCAGGATGCGGGTGCCGTTTTCCAGTGCGAAGGCGTCGCAAGGCAGCGTCGGCGGCTTGACTTTGACGCCGTTGTCGCTCAGGAATACATTCGCGCGGTGGATGAGCATCTGCAATTGAGGGATGTTATGCAGGCTGTCGGTCGCCGCCAGCACACGTCCGTCGGGCTTGAGCACCCGCTTGATTTCCGCCAAGCCGGCATCAACATCAGCCAGGTGATAAAGCACGTGATTCGCCATCACAATGTCGAAGCTGTCACTGTGAAAAGGCAGCCGCATCGCATCGCCCAGCGCCAGGCGGTCGGCCGCGCAGGGGTGACAGCGCAGCAGACTCGGCGATAGATCCAGCGCGAAGTAGGTTATATCGGGCTGCTCTTGCATCAGCCGAGCGTAATGGCCGCCGCGGCCGGCGCCGATATCGAGGATGACTTCGTTGCCCGTCCAGTCGATGGTATCCAGCGTCCAGCGAACGAAGTCTACGCGAGGAACCGAGTATTTGGCCTGCGTCTCTTCGTGTATGCGCAGGTTTCTGTCGGTCTCGTAATAGCGGCGGATCGCGTCTGCGTGGTCCTGCGCCATGCCCGGCCGTCAAGCTTCCGATTCTTTGATCTTAATCTTACTATACAGCCGAATCAGCGAACTGCAAGCATAGGCGCGCCGAGCTCGCCCTGGCGGAAGCAGGTGCTAGCGGGCGATCCATGGGTCAAGTGGACACAAGCCTTTGATGCTGGCCGGCGACACCGGACAGAGAGGACAGCTGATGCGGCGGACGGGGACGAGCCGCCGGCTTGCATAGACACTAAGCGCCGTTCGTCCATATACATGATGGCAGCGCGGCGGGCGACCCAAGGGTGGACCCTACATCCGCATCGTTTTGGCGAGCGGTCGAGGCGCCCGGCGGGCAGTCTCTAGGCGCCCCAGGTTTCCCAGTAGGTCAGTTCTTTGGCGGGCACGCGGTCGGCCTTCTGGAAGGTCTCGCCCGTGAAATAGGCGACGGGCAACAGGGCAGCCGTCGTGAAATCGTCGGGTATGCCCAGGACTTCGTTGCATTCTTTTTCATAGCTGAGGTGCAGCGTCGTCCAAGCCGAGCCGATGCCGCGCGCCCGCAGCGCCAGCATCAGCGACCAGGCGGCCGGGATGATTGAGCCGTAGAGACCGGCGTTGGCGGCCGGGCTGGCGTCGTTCGCCCGCCCCTGCACAGCGGGGAAGATCATCATTGGCGCCTCATGCATGTGGTCAGCCAAGTATCGCGCCGAGCTGACGACGCGCTGCATCTGCGGCGATGGCTCATCGCCGGGCGCCGACCGCGTCGCCACGCCCGCGTACGCGTACCAGGAGTCTTTGTAATATTCGGCGATCTTCGTCTTCTTTTCCGCGTCAGTCACGATCAGCCATTTCCAGCCTTGCCGATTGCTGCCGGTTGGCGCTTGAATCGCGATTTCCAGGCAGCGCTCCACCGTGGCGCGGTCGACGGGGCGGGTCAAGTCCAGCCGCTTGCGCACGCTGCGCGTCGTTTCCAGGATGTAATCTACTGATGCCAGATCGAAGTTCATGGGGTTTCCTTTCTCACTGAATGTCTGCATTAGAATATTTGCCACCGAGTACAACTAGAAGTTTGACTACACCGAGTATCTGCAGGGAGTGGCGTGGAATGTTAGTCATCGTCGGCGATGAATGCCTCCGCCAGCCAGCCCAGAATCAGCGCGCTGACGCTATCGTAATCCGAATCGAAGAGCCGCGTGCCATGAGCGCGTCCGCGATACAGCCGGGCGGAGACATCGCCCTTGGCCTGCAGGAACATCTGGCGGATGGCGGGCGAACTGCTTGCGTCATTCTGCGCCGCGACCAGCAGCGCAACCCGGTCGGCCAAGCCATTGACCAGCGCCGATTCCGGTTTGACACCGCGGTAATCCAGCCCGGGCGAGAGGGCAATGGCGCCGCGGCAGTGCTCCACGCGGGCGCAGCTGATGAGCGCGACATTGGCGCCGATGCTGCCGCCGATGATAGCCAGTCCCTCGTCGCCGAGATGCCCGTTTTCGCTCAGCCAGCCAACCCAGCCGACAGCCACGTCTTGGATGGCTTCCTCCCAATCGCGCGTCCCGCCGGAGTCGCCGTGCCCGCGCATGTCGATATTGAGCAGGGCGTAACCGGCGGCGCGCAGGTCGGGGATGAGCGGGTCCCAGGCGGCGCGCTTGCTGTTGAGCATGTGCAGGAGCAGGATAACGGGCGCGTCGTTATCGGCGGGGTGGAAGTCGGCGGCGAGCGTCGCGCCGGCGCGCGTTAGGGTGATGGTTTGGTGGGGTGGGGGTTGGGCGGCCGCTCGGTTGATGCTGATAAAGATGATTATGAGAATGAGCGATTTCATAATGCTGGAGTCCTAAAACTGGAGAAGTATTCATCGATCTCATCTTGCAAATCTATACCGACGCGCTCGAAGCAATCCAGCAAATCGTCGTATGCGCCGTTTCCGCCAAGGAAGTCCCAAAATTCGTGGGCAACTTTTAGTTCATTCTTAATGTCAATCATGCCCCGCATTGTCCAACGTTTGTATGGTTCTGGCGCGTATGGATTATACGGGATTGCAATTGTTGGATAGATATCCAGCTTCGGATTTTCTTCCAAGAACGCGCCCATCCAAAGGAGCAAAGTCCGCTTATATTTTTCAAAGTCGCCTTTGTTCGGCTTAACTGTCTTTATGTCGATAAGGTACATTGAGTCTCTGCGCTTCAGCAGTACGTCAATCTTCGTTAACTTAACGGGAACTTTTTCCGAGTCGTTGTCCAGCGCAGAACGCAAAAGCGCACAATGTCTTTCTCTATCAGGATTCATTGTGCCGATTTCCAATTCTCTTACAATTGCATCGACTTTGGTTCGCATGTTAGCCGACATCATTCCAGGAGGATTTGCCTGTAACTCCACCCTCTCGAAGTTTTCTTGAGCTAACACTTTTGCAACCGGTTCGTAAATGGATGTTCCGAATGTGGTATTAAGCGACTGAATAAAAGAATACAGCGCCAGCCGATCCCGACCAAGCAGGCGGGTGTGGAACGGCATAACCGCCGGCTCAGGGTTATATGTGTTCAACTTACCACGAATGGCACTCTTGATCTCATCGTCTACAGCAGCAGTTGGGAAGGAAGTCACGTTTTCGCCCTCATGTGAAAAATCGTCTCAGAGTATGGGGAGTTTCTATTCTTCTCTGTTCGAAACAAGACAGGGCGTTCATAGCGTTTTACAATTTGCATTCCACTTTTTTCCGCGATTGACGGGTATAAATCCCACTTGTCATTCGCTACCAAGAAGATGTCATAATGGTCTGCCAAATAAGGCTTGCAGTTACATAATACTTGGACGATGGATTCAACATAGTCTTCTCGAGCGTTCCGACCTTGTCCATCCGACAGCTTTCCTATTTCATTCTGATCACGTCGCGATAAACCCAGCAACTCATAAGCGTACGCATGTTGTTCGTGGTAATCAATCAGGCCAACGTAAGGAGGGCTAGAAAATATCCCGCGCACTCCCTGCTTTTCGATCAGCTCTCCAAATCCGCCATCAACCGCGCGGATCTCCGAGTCTATGCAAGCGCTTCTTGCATCACTCGTTATACAGACCTGATACGAAGGTTTGCGAAGTTCTTGGTATTCCGAAATCCTGTCAAAGCTATCTAAGGCATATCTCCTCCACCATTTTCTTGCCGTCAGCAATGGCTTGCAAATCTTACTATGCTTGCGGCAATAATACGGCTCGAAAACTGGAGACTTTAGGGTTGCCAGATCAGCGTGCGTTGTAGCCCGACAACTCCTTAGAGTCCGAGTTAGAGCCAATGTCAAAGCATTGCGCACAGACACATTGCGTATGACCCTTATCTTGTTGCTAAGCAATTGAATTTCTTTGCGAATTGGCGCCGCAAACCAATACGACAAGAAATCATCGCGCTCTTCTTGTCTTATTTGCACTCGGTACTTACTTAGATATTGTTGCCATGTTTTTACAAACTTACGTACTAAACCGCGTGAGTATTCCTTCTCATCAATTTGTCCGTTTGCCACACTCTTGCGATAGCCTGGAGATGGGAAATGCTGTCGATTGAATTCCGAAAGAGCCTCCGTCACTTCCATGTCGAATTTAAGATATGTCTCTTTTGACGTTGACGCTTCTAAGAGATCTACCAGTCGAAGAGCAGTTGCATACAGCTCCAAGAGATCTGGCTGAGAGACCTTCGTATTCGCTATCAAAGTGTTAAACTCGGATATCTCAATGCCAATGGCGTGGATTCCCAACTCGCCTGCTTGCACAAGCGTTGTGCCGCTTCCGCAGAATGGATCTAGTACTACATCCCCCGGACTAAACCATGTTTCCTGTTTCAAGTCGTCCGTGTGCTGATCTAAGAAATATTCAACAAGCTGCGGGATAAACTTCCCCTTATAGGGATGCAATCTATGAACGTGCTTCGTCCGCTCCTTCTCGCGATATTCAGTAAATGCAAGAACTTGACTCATACTCAAGTTACGTCCTTCTGCGCTTTTTAGGTGGTGCAACTGTGTCTTCGCCCGTCAGTATTAATCAGTCGTTGTATATAAATGCGGCAAGCTGCTCCCATTCGACGAGACCATCTTCGTCACAAAACTCCTCAAAGAACCGATGCGTCAGCCGGTTGTAGACACGGTCGTACGCTTCGAGAAGTTCAACCCGCAATGGCAAGTCGTCTTGGGCCACGAGTTGAAGCAAGGCGCTAGAATCTAGCAATTGCTGACCGCAATGCTCCGCGAAAGCCGAAAGCTCGTGCTCGAAGTCTGCAAACAAAATCTCGTCAACTGACAACAAGTAACTGTCCAGACAACCTTTCACCAGTTCCCATGCTGCTTTTCTGGTCGACCGTAGAAAATAGGGATTCCTGCCCTTGAACACGTCTTCCAGCGTCGTATTTTGCCGCTTGTCGAGCCTCGCCTGCTGCAAGATGTAAATGTTCGCATCTATGTAGCTTTTGACCTTTCGGCTGATTGGTTCAATGTTTTCATCCACAACAGATAATTCTGTCATTTTCTCTCCCCTTTCCTCCCCACCCGCCCCAGCAGATAGAGCAGCAGGAAGACAATCAAGCCCGCGATCGCCAGCTTATCCCAGGGCGAGAGCTCGGGCGGCGGCGGCGTATTCGAGATGACGCGAATCAGATGCGGCATGTCTTTGTCGCTGTGGCGATAGAGCAGGCGCTGTTCATCACGCAGCACCTCATAGTCGCCATCGCTGACCTCGACGCGGTAGCCAGCGGGAAACTGTGCATTGGGCACGAAGATCTCGGTCGGCTCGGTGATGGCGCTGTCATGGCGGAAGCTGAAGGTGAAGAGCCCGCGCCTCCGGTCAAAGCGCATATTCAGCGGCTGGCCCGCGACTTTCTTGGCGTAAGGACGGACGATTGCGCTCAAGGCTCTACCTCCGGAATCGATATCGCTCGGGTCGCTCTGCTGGTCGCGGCTGAAGATGGACAGGTCTTCGCCGTTCCAGCCATCGCCGCGTTCGTTGCTATTGTCCGGACTGTAATTCCAAAGCGTGTAATTCAGCAGATGATCATCGAGGGCGCGCAGATTGTAATCCAGCGCGTCCGCCTGCATTGAGAAATCGCCGCTGTGGTAGGCGTCGGCGCCATTCATGTCGATGGGCGCGCCGAACTCGCCGATGACAATCGGCACATCGCCCAAGGTCTCGTCAGCGTAACGGCGAAAGCGGCCAAACTGCTCGCGGAAGTAGGCGCGGATATCGGCCTCGCCGATCAACGGGCGCATGCTGAACAAGTCGAAGTTGAGATGCGGGTTGAAGCGGCGGGTGAATAGCGTCATGCCATCGTAGAAATGGGGCGCGTAGACCAGCTTGCGCGCGTCTTCCAAGCGTGGCGGCGGCGCGAATGGCTCGGCTTCGAGGAAGATATGGGCTTCGGGCATGACCGCGCGGATGCCTTTGGCGAAGCGTTCGATGAAGGGCGCCAGGAAGTCTTGGGTGAAATTGGCGCGGGCGAAATGCCCCGGGCGCAGCAGACGCGGCTGACCATCTTTGCCGACATCCCAAATGCCCTGCGCTCGCCAGACATCGGCGCAATCGCCGCGCCAGACGGTGGCGCCCTGCGGATCGATCGGCGCCGCATCGACCTTCAGGGGCGGCAAGTTGGGCAGGGGCGAACCGAAATCGGAAGGTTCCGGCGCGAAACCATTGGCGAGGAAGATGGCTTGCGCCGGCGTCGGCATCAGCCCGCGCTGAAAGGGCAGATGATCCAGCCCCCGCAGATCCGGCAGGCCGATCAAGCCGTAATGCGGCTCGTTCATCGTGTCGAAGCCGAGCACGTTGGGCAAGTGCCGAATCCGTTTCGCCACTTGCGCGAAAGCGTTCACGTAGCGCTCTTGCAGGTAATCCTGAATATTCAGCCCGTCAACCATTAGCTGCGGCGCGTAGGTCCGCCCGCCGAAGAAAAGCGTGAACATGGTGAAGGCGGCGAAACGATAATAGTTGTTCGCCCAGAGCATGTGGGGGAAATCGTCCGGCTGTTCTTGATGGAGCAGCGCGGCGCCGGTCTGATGGAAGCGCTCGACATCCAGGCCAGCCGCCTCGAAGGTCCAGGCGGGCGCGCCATCGCCGCCGGAGAAGCGACTCCAAACATCCTGATGCGGGTCGATGAAGAGGTCAATGTCGTATTCCAGCGCCTTTTCCAACACCGCTTCCAGGTAATCGAGATAGGCCTCATCGTAGATGCCGGGTCCCTCATGCTCGACCGCTTCCCACGGGACGAGGAAGCGCAAGAAGTCCAGCCCCCAATGCTTGAGGCGGCCGAAGTGTTCATCGGCTTCATCCAGCGGGAAGGGGCGACCAATGAAGCTGACCTTGCGCTTCTCGGCCAGGCTGCCGGGCAGGTGGGTCGCGCCCGGCGGCTCGGTCGGGACCTTGCTGCTCCCGCTCAGGTTGACGCCGTGCAGGATGCGCGTTCGTCCCGTCTCGTCGATGAACCAGCGTCCGCGGGTGGTGATGGGCATGTGGCTGTCCTGTTGGTCGGTGTAGTGGGGGGATTATAGCAGAGATTGTCGCTGCTTTTCTCTGTGCGCTCTGTGGCATTTTATCGATTAACTTCCTCTCATCGAGAACTGTAGGGGCGTTTCGTGAAACGCCCGTTCGCGATTGGAAAATAGGTCGAGGGCGTCTCCGCGAGACGCTCCTACATTGCTTTAATTTCTGCATAACTCTTTTGGATTTTTTTTGTGCCTCTGTGGCGGAACGTTACACCGCCGGCCAAGGCCGATTCGGTCCGGCGCCCGGCTGCGGGAAGAGGCCCTCCGCCAGCAGGCGATCGACGCGAAATTCCAGCATGCGCATTTCAATCGGCGACAGCAGGTCGGCCATGCCGCGCGTGTATGCGTCTTCGTCATCGCCCAGCCGCCCGCAGAGGACGCGCAAATCCGCGAGAATCGCCGCTGGGATCGGCAGGCCGGCGAAATCCCAGATCACCGTGCGCAGCTTTTCGCTGGCGTTGAAGGTCAAGCCGTGATCGATGCCCCAAAGCCGCCCGTCTTCGTCGACCAGGCAATGGCCGCCTTTGCGGTCGGCATTGTTGGCGATGGCGTCGAAGATGGCCATGCGCTCCAACTGGGGCAGCAATTCCGGCTTTTCAAAGGTGTAGTAATGCTCTTCTGGATCATGGTCGATGAAGAGCTGCACTGAGCCGATGCCACGAGTGCCGGCGCGCAGGAGGGTGGGCGGCACCAGATTCCAGCCCAGCGCTTTCGCGGTGAGGTAAGCGGCCGTCTCGCGGTTGCAGAGCGTGCCATCGGGGAAATCCCAGAGCGGCCGCTCGCCGCGGCGCGGTTTGTAAATCGCCATCAGCCGGACGCCGGCGCGCGCGAGATTGACCAAGAAGGTGTAGTTGGAGCCCCAGCGCATCAAGCCGACTTCTTCGTCCATCTCGCCTCCTTCGAGCACGGCGATGGCTTCGTCCAGGGGGATGCAGACCGGTTCATCAAGGGCGCGGGCAGTGTAGACGCGGCTGACGCTCATGGCGGCTGACCAAGCTAGTGAAGAGGCTGCGAATATTGTAGCTTGATGGGAAGCGCGGACGCAAGCAGGCGGCGCGGGGAATCAGGCGTCCAGCTTCACGCTGCGATACACATCAGCCAGACGGAGTACGCAGCCGAGCGGCTCCAACTCAATCTCGTCAGTCAAGTCGGAGAATTGACGCAAATGCCAGCCGCTCTCACTGCGTGTGCGCCACTGAGCGAAGACACGCTCCTGATCGAGAATCAGATAGCCTTGCACGCTGGGAATATCGCCGTAAAGCTCGACTTTGCGCACACGGTCACGCTCAATGGATGAAGGAGATGTCACCTCCACTACGACGGTGGGATTAACTAGATGGTTCTCGTCATCATCCGCGTAAACCGATTCGCCGCAGACGACGCTTACATCGGGATACACGTATGTGAATTCGTCAATTTTGACACGAACAGTACTCGCGCGCACCACGCAATCCGTATCTTCCAGTAGATTGACCAGAGCAGCTATCGTATAAGCGATTATCGCGCCGTGATTTCCAGTACCACCCGTCATGGGGAAAATCTCTCCGTCAATGAATTCGCGTCTGATCTCGCTCTCAGCTTCCAGCGCGAGATACTGTTCCACTGTGAGTTGCTGGATTTCTACAGCCATCGTATTGCCTCCTTTGCGCTAAGATCGTTGTGGATCCTAGGCTTGTAGCGTCACGACTCGATAGACGTCTGCCAGCCGGAGTGTACAGCCGAGCGGCTCTAGCGCAAACTCGTCAGACAGGTTGGAGAATTGCCGCAAATGCCAGCCGCTCTCGCTGCGTGTACACCATTGGGCGAAGACGCGTTCCTGATCGAGAATCAGATAGCCTTGCACGCTGGGAATATCGCCGTAAAGCTCGACTTTGCGTACGCGGTCACGCTCAATGGATGAGGGAGATGTCACCTCAACGACGGCCGTGGGATTCAGCAGAATTACTTCGTTGTCGTCAGCGTAATCGGGTTCGCCGCAGACTACGCTCGCATCAGGATACAAGTATCTGGTTTCATCGACTTGGACGCGCATTTGGCTGGCAAACACTGTGCAGTCGCTGTCGTCGACAGCGCCAAGGAGCGCGCCAATTGCGCGAGCTACGATTGCGTTATGCGGTCCACTTCCTCCGGGCATGGGAATGAGTTCTCCGTCGATGAATTCGTGTTGGATTTCGCTCGCTTCGTCAATTGCCAGATACTCTTCAACCGTCATTTGTCGGGTTTCTACAGCCATTGTCTTGCCTCCAATGCGTTGCGCTTTGGACCCAGAGCTAAAGCGCCACGCTGCGATAGACGTCTGCCAGCCGGAGCGTACAGCCGAGCGGCTCCAGCTCAATCTCGTCAGCCAGGTCGGAGAATTGACGAAATTGCCAGCCACTCTCGCTGCGTGTATGCCACTGAGCGAAGACACGCTCCTGATCGAGAATCAGATAGCCTTGCACGCTGGGAATATCGCCGTAAAGCTCGACTTTGCGCACACGGTCACGCTCAATGGATGAAGGAGATGTCACCTCAACCACAACAACGGGGTTGAGCAAGGTGGTCGTCCCGTGGTCCGTTTCCGCCTCCCCACAGACCGCCGTTAAGTCCGGATAAACGTAACGCGTGGGACTGACGCCGACGCGCATGTGGCTGGTATGAAGCCGACAGTCGGAGCCAATCAATTGCGGAAAAAGCGCGCCAGTCAAGTTCATGATAACTGTGTCGTGATTCAATGTGCCACCCGGCATGGGGAAAATCTCTCCGTCGATGTATTCGTGTTTAATCTCGCTCTCGGCTTCCAGCGCGAGATACTGTTCCACTGTGAGTTGCTGGATTTCTATCGCCATTTTTCGATCTCGCTTGCCCAATCTCTCAGTCCCTTGTTCCGCTAGTCAACGCCCTTGCGACTGCGGAGGCAGCACAATCCGTTAGGCCCAATAAAAGATGATTCGCCCATTCTGTTTGGCATCGGGGCGGCCCGATTTCACCGTATCCATCGTATGCAAGCTCAGGGCGCGCATCTGCTCGCGCGTGCACCACATGCGAACAACTTGCGGCTCGCCATCGGCGCCTTCAAACAGGTTGTAAGCCGCCTGTTCTTCGTTATCGTCCAGGTCGTCGATATCGAGATCTTCGTCGGTTTCGCTCGGGTCTTGCGGCACAAATTCCTGGGCGACCAAGATGATCTTGTTGTCGTTTGGCTCGTAAGCCAAGCCCATCTGTGAAATGCGAAACATCGGCTCAATCGGTTCGCGCAGCGCCATATCCAGCTGGCTGAAGTCGGCTTCGGTAGTCGTGTTGTCCTGCTCGTCGATATCATCGAGCAGTTCGGCGATAGCGGAGGAAAGCGCCTGCGCCTGCTCTTTTTCAATGGTGAAAGAAACCAGGCGGTTGTCTTGCCCGGCTTGCAGATGGAAGGTACGCTTGCCCTTGGGTCCGATGGTGCCGATGGTGACGAAGTCAACCGGATTGAGTTCAATTACATTTCCCATTGATTCCTCCATCTACAAGCATTGTAACCGCAACTTGTAGAATGAGTCTCTCGAAATCCCGGCGCCGTCATTCGCCCGCGTCCATCGCCGCATCAGGCTTCCGCCGCGCGCTTTTCAGCTCCAGCAGATGAGCGATATCATTCATGCCGATGATGAAGGGCCGGCTGTGCCCCAGATGCAGCGTGCTAATCGACGCCGGCGAGATCACAATCCGCTGAAAAACATCCAGGTGCATGCCCAGGTAATGGGCGAGCGCCAGCTTGATCAGATCGGCGTGAAAGACCAGCGCGATCATCTGCTCGGGATGGTCATGCGCGAGCGCTTCGATCGCATTGACGATTCGCGCTTGTACGCCGCGCAAGGTCTCACCATCGGGGAAGCGGGCGCGCGAAGGGTACTCCTGCACCACGCCCCACATTTTGCGCCGCTGCAGCTCGCTGATCGCCTTGCCCTGCCAAGCCCCGTATTCGACTTCGATGATCTCGGGATGCGCCTCGACGGTCAACCGCGGATGATGTTTGACGATGGCGGCGGCGGTCTCCATAGTGCGTTCCATCGGGCTGGAGTAGATGCGGCGGAGCGGCGCTTCAGCCAGGCGCCGGCCCAGCGCATCCGCCTGCGTCAAGCCTTCATCGTTGAGATGCACACCCGCCATCCGCCCCGCCAGTTTGCCCGTCTTCACGAAGTCATTCACGGCATGTCGGATGAGCAGAATCGTTGTCATAAGCAGAGCTCTAGTGGCGCGTTAGACTGCGCCAAATGATAACATAATCTCAATCGGCTCGGCTAGTCGGCTTGCGCATCGGTTGATGGTCGCGTGTAGATTAGGCAGCGCCAATGAACTGGAGGAAACAGCGAATGAAATTCGCCATCAACTATTCACCGCAAGCGGAAGAACTGTGGCGAGACGGGCATATCCAGGTCGATCTTTTCAAGTGTCCGGATTGGCTCGATCTGGTGACGCAGGTCGGCGCGATCCATGATGTGTATGTGCATTGCTCGCTCATCACTTGGCGCGGGGAACTGGACCATCTCGACCTTGACCTGCTGCAGCGCTGGCTGGATACCACCGAGACGCAGGTCATCAATACGCATTTCGCGCTGGAGCAATCCGACCTCGCGCCGGCAAGCCGCATCACGCCGGAAGCGGTCGTTGCAACAGCTCAGCGCGCCTTGTCGCCGCTGTGTGAGCGCTTCGGCGGCGAGAACATCGTTATAGAGAACATTCCTTATCCGCTCGGATGGGAATCGGCCGTGCCAGCGGAAGTTGCTGATCCAGCTGTCATTTCCGAGGTTGCTCGCCAAACCGGTTGCGGCCTGCTGTTGGATATCGCTCATGCCATCCGCACTTGCGAAGGCAGCGGGCGCGCGGACGTCAAAGCCTATCTCAACGCGCTGCCGGTGCATGCCCTGCGGGAGCTGCACGTCGTCGGCATTTTGCCCGAGCCGGACGACGACGGCATTCGCCACGATCACTTCGCCATGACGGAGGCGGATTGGGCATTGACCGAATGGGCGCTGGAGCAGATCTGCGCCGGCGCCTGGCGCGAGCCGGAGACCATGGCCTTCGAGTATGGGGGCGTCGGCGAACGCTTCGCCTGGCGCAGCGACTCGGCCGTCATTGCCGAGCAGGCTCCCCGCCTGTATCAGCTGGCGAAGTCGGTGTGAGGCTCCATTATTCAGCATGTTGTAGGGGCGACCCACCGGCTCGCCCGTACGAGCGGCATAGCGAGTCAGTGCGGTAGGGGCGGCCCATTGGGTCGCCCGCTTGAGGTTTGTTGATGTCGTGGGCGACCCAACCGTTCTACCCGACAGAATCCTCTATGAGAGGTGCTCGCCATTCCGAAGAAACTCACTATGGCATTGCCAGCGCTTTGATGATAAAGTTATCGCGCAACGTGGTACAAGGAACACATGAGCGTCTTTTCCACAATGGTGCAGTGGGTATGCACCCATCAGTCCCCGAGAGCGCAAAACCTGCGGCGAAGCTTCCCCACCGGTCGTGTGGCGGCGTTGGCGTCCGCTGACCTCTCATAAAGGCTGTAGCAGCGACCCGGTTAATCGTTTCTCTAGCAGGAGTAAGCAGAAGATGTCCGAAGAACGTTCGCAAGGTACTGTCAAGTGGTTCAACGCCGAGAAGGGTTATGGCTTCATCTCCCAGGAAGATGGCGATGATCTGTTTGTACATTACAGCGAGATCCAGGGAACCGGCTACCGCAGCCTCGACGAGGGCGCGCGCGTTGAATTCCTAATCACCGAAGGCCGCAAGGGCAAGCAAGCCAGCGCTGTGGCCGTGCTCGACTAGTTCCGACCAAACAATTGAAACACCGAGCCCGTCTCATTTGAGGCGGGTTCATTGTTTTGGTGGGAAGTCTTCGTTCCGCCTGGCGACCTGATCGCACTTACAGATTATGAATACGTGGGCGAAATAAAGGCTCGACCCTACAGCCGACGCAAATATTCGGGCGACCCAATGGCTTGTCCCTACAGCCGGCGCGACTCGACGAATTCAATCGCCGTCAGCAGATGCTCCAGCCCAAGGCTGCGATCGCCGGTTAGGTGCAAGCGCATCGCCCGCCGCCCATGATTGTGCAGCGCGCGCAGGTCGCCGGCGGCTTGCGCGGCGAAGAGCGCCCCAAAGCTGAAGTCCATCCCGGGAATCGCCAGATCGGGCGCGGGGTCGGCGGTCAGCTGCCAGAAGACGCCATTGTCTCCCCCACCCTTGTGATACTGCCCGGTGCTATGCAGATAGCGCGGTCCATAGCCGATGGTCACGGCGCGTTTGGTCACATGGCGCAGGCGCCGCTGAATATGCGCGATCAGCCGCTCTTCCTCCGGCGCTGGGTTGAAGTAAATCAGGAAGGCGAAGTAATCGCCGGCGCGCGAGGCGGCCATCTGCGCGGCAATGACTTGAACGGCGTCGCCGCCATCAAAGCCATGCTGAAGACATAGCTCGCGCAACGGCGCCAGCGTGTCCTCATCGGCATAGACTTCCAGACCCGCGCCCGTCATCAGCGGCGGACCCGCCGGCAGGCTGCCATGCTCCCGGTAGCTGTGCAGCAGCGCTTGCGTGGCTTCTTTGGCTTCGGTGACGTTGGGCTCGTCAAAAGGATTCACTTCCAGCAGCGCGCCAGCGATGGCGGTCGCGTATTCCCAGCGGAAGAATTCGCCGGCGACGGCGAGCTTGCCGGCGATGCGGATGGTGACGCGCGGCTGCCCGGCTTCGCGCAGCGCTCGGATCGCCGCGTCCTTTTCGGCGACATCGGCGTCGTTGTCCAGGCGCAGATAAATGAAAAGACGGTCGCTGACATAATCGTGCGGCAAGCCGACGGAGGCGCCGACCACTGGTAGCGCGCCCTTCCCCTCTTTGCCCAGGCTCTCGGCCAGCAACTGCTCGGCCCAATTGCCAAAACTGCGCAGCGACTCGGTGGTGTAAATGGTGACCTTGTCGCGCCCTTCATTCGCCAGCGCCCCGATCACCGCGCCCAGCAGCAGACCCGGATGATAGCTCGACGGAATGCTCTCGCGATTGGCCGCCCGCATCGTATCGGCGCTGGCCCACAAACCGTCGAGATCGAGCCCGATCAGCGCGGCGGGTACCATGCCGAAGTAGCTGAGCGCGCTGTAACGCCCGCCGATATCGGCTGGATTGAGGAAGATATCACGGACGCCCGCTTTCCGCGCGATGGTCTCCAGGTTGGATCCGGGGTCGGTGATGACGATGAACTGATCGGCATTGTCGCCGGTCCGCTCCCAGAAATAATGATCGAGAGCCAGGGTCTCGATGGTGCCGCCCGATTTGCTGGCGACGACGAAGAGCGTCTTATCCAGCTCGATCTGCGCCTCGACTTGCCGAATCCGCGCCGGGTCCGTGCTGTCGAGCACGATCAGCTCGGGGAAGCCCGGCTGTGGACCAAAGGTGTTCGTCAGCACTTCGGGCGCCAGCGAACTGCCGCCCATGCCCAGCAGCACGACATGCTTGAAGCGGCCATCGCGCATGCTGTCTTGCAGCGCTTGCAGCCGCTCGCGATCGATGGTCGCTTCAAAGTCGAGCCAGCCGAGCCGTTCAACAATCTTTTTGATCGTCGCCGCTCCCGGTTTCCAGAGGCTGCCGTCTTTATTCCAAAGGCGCGGATTGGCGTAATCGGCGTCCAAGCCTGCAATCGCCTCGTCCACCGCGCTGTGATAAATGCCCAGCGCCAGTTTGGTTCGCTCGATGATGCCGCTGCGAAGGAGCGTTCGCTTGGCCGCCACCTGCGAGATCAAGGTCTCGAAGCTGTCGATGAAGGCGTCTACGCCATCCTCCTGCAAGCGCGATGTGACCTGCCCCATGTCGATGCCCGCTTCCGCCAGCCGGTCCAGCGCCTCTTCCGGCGGCAGAAATTGACCGGTCTCCTGGGTGACCGTTTCGGCGACCGTACCGTGATCCTTGAAAGCGGACAGGGTCGCCGGCGGCAAGGTGTTGACCGTGTGCGGGCCGATCAGGTTGTCGACGTATAACGTATCGGGATAGCTGGGATTCTTGGTGCTGGTCGATGCCCAGAGCGGGCGCTGCGCCAATGCCCCCGCCTCCCGAAGCGCTTCAAATCGTTCTCCTTGGAAGATGCGCTGGAAGGACTGATAAGCCATCTTGGCGTTGGCGATAGCCGTCTGACCCAGCAATACGCGGTTGGCGGCGATTCGCGCGGTGTCTTGCCGAACCTGCGCCGCCCGGATATTGTTCTCCAGAATCTGATCGACCATGCTGTCGATGCGGCTGAGGAAGAAGCTGGCTACCGAGGCCACGCGCGTGACATCCTCGCCGGCGGCCCGGCGCCGTTCCAGCCCGCGGATGAAGGCTTCCGCCACCCGCTCATAATTGTTGATGGCGAATATCAGGGTCACGTTGACGTTGATGCCGGCGGCGATTGTGTCTTCGATAGCGGGGATGCCCTCGGGGGTCGCCGGAATCTTGATCATCAAGTTGGGTCGCCCGACCGTCTCGTAGAGCCGCTTGGCTTCGTCGATGGTGCCCTGCGTATCGCGCGCCAGCAAGGGCGACACCTCGAGGCTGACGTAGCCGTCGCCGCCGGCCGCGCGCTCATAGATCGGGCGGAAGAGGTCGGTCGCGTTTTGGATATCCTCAATCGCCAGCGCCTCATAGATGTCCTGCGCCTCCAGATCGAGCATGGTCATGATGTCGTCGTCGTATGTGTCGGAATCGCCGATGGCTTTCTGGAAGATGGAGGGGTTGGAGGTGACGCCGAGGACGCCTTCTTCGTCAATACGGCGCTGCAAATCGCCGTTCTCCAAGTCGTCGCGATGGATGTAATCGAGCCAGGCGCTCTGCCCGAACTTTTGAATTTCCAGCAGGGGATTGCTCATCAGGGACTCCCGATATTGCTCACATCGTCTGTATTTTCATTTTATCAAAAGATTTCTTCACCACAGAGGGCGCAGAGTGCATATAGAGGCTAGCCCCCCTGCCGCTCCATCCGCCAGATGGATACGAGCACCAGCAGCGCCGTGACCGATAGATAGACCAGCGTCAGCAGCACCCAGGGCGAGAGTATCGGAATGGAAGCGCCGTTGCTGGCGAGGGTGACGCGCATCGTCACCAGCTGCTGATGATCAATCAGCATTTGCTGGGAACGCAGCGTGGCCATAATGGGATTCAGGCTGGTCGCGATCATATCGAGATAGATGGTCGTCGCTTCAACAGTCGGATTGTCGGTGAAGCGGTTGGTGAAGTTGTTGACGACATTGCCATAAGCGTTTTGGAAGAGTATCAGCGCGAAAAGCGGCAAGCCAACGGTGATCGCGATGGCGACGGTGTAGGAGCGGATGGTCGCCGCCAGCGTCCGCTCGGTGATGGATGAGAAAAACATGCCGAAGGCGCCCAGCGCAATCGCCGAAACCAGCAGCACCAGCAGCGCCAGAATCAATTCCGCCTCGCTGACGCCGCCGAAAAGAAAGGCGATGCTCTGCAGCGGTATCGCCGAGAGCAGCAGCAGCACGATATAACCCAGCGCCGACTGCATCTTGCCGACGACGAAAGTCGCTTTGGTGATGAGCGTCGTCTGCAAGAGGTCGTAGGTCTTGCGTTCGCGCTCGGTGGTGATGGCGCCGGCGGTCAAAGCGGGCACGATGAAAATAATCAGCATGAGTTCGATGAAAAGCACGCCGATGAAAAGCTCGCGCCCCAAATCGCCAGTGACGACCACGCCGCCGGCCGGCACGCGCAGCAGATACAATAAGATTGTGAAGAAGCTCATCAGCGTCAGGAAGATGGAAATAATGGCAAAGCCGCGGACCCCGCGCATGCGCCCGCGCAACTCCTTGATCATCACCGGATTCAAGCGGAAGGCGCGCAAATCGCCGATGGTCAGCAAGCCGACCGCGACCAGCGGCGCCATGGCCAATATCGCCGGCGTGAAGCCAAAGACGAGCAGCGCCACCAGATTCGCCGCGGTCAGCAGCCAGGCGGTGAAAACGGTCCATAACTCCTGCGCCTTAATCACCGCCGCCAACACCAGCAGAATCGCCGCATTCGCCGCAATGCCGGCAAAGACCAACAAGGCGGCTGTATCGGCGTCAATATGGAAGCGGCTCAGCGCCGCCTCTTGCAGCGCGGCGAAGACGGTTGCATCCCGGCTGCCGGCGTGTATCGCGATGACGATTACGAGGCAGGCCGCGATGAGGTTCAGAATAGCGCCCCAGAACATGATCAACGAGCTGCGGCGCAGCAGCCGTTCGCGCGGGGTCATCAGCTCGGGCGGGATGCGATCCCAAGCGGCGCCCTCGGGCACGTTGTCGCCGAAGAGACTGCTGATCAGGCGGTGGAGTTTGTTCAGGAATTCGAGCATTGGTCGTCAACTAAACTTCAGTTACGGATGAATAAAATGGTCGTTGCAAAAATCGGCATCGGGCTCGCGTCTCGTTTAGTCACGGCGCCATACTTCGAAATAATTCTGCGAGCGGTAGAAACAGACGTTGAATTCCATGAAGAAATTGGTTTGCCCAAACAACACAGGAACTGAATCGCTCTCAGCCCATGCGAACCATAATGGAACGTTGCTTGCCTCGGCCACCAACCGCTGCGAGGCTGTTGCGGCGAGAGCTCGTGACTCGACATCAGCAAGGGCGCCCGCTAAGGTTCCCAAAGGCGCTTGCGCCTCCCAGACCGCGCCCAATGCCAAACCTACAGCATACGGCAACACGTTAATGGGAGCGCCAGTGTCGATAACTCCATTTACCTGCACAGTTCGGCTGCCGCTTGAAAGTTCGAGAGAGAGACGCGGCATCAGACTGCCTGGAACTGATGGCAGGGAGCTGAAAGAAAATTGCGCCATTACTCAATACTTGATACGCTCTTTGACTTTTCCTCTTCCATCAATTCCATGAGTTTCGAAGCTATCTCATAGTTGCCGCGAAGTCCCATAGGGTCAAAGGCATATTTTGACATCGCCGGTTCGCTCAGCAGCAACCGCAGCAATTCCAGCTTATCAACTTCGTCGAGAGCCAAGACTTCGTCCTGTAGTTCCCTCGAAAGCATTTATCGCCTCCTAGCGTCTTCCGTCAGGGAGACAATTGTAGCGGAACTTGCCCATCTTCCGCGATAGGAATTCTCATCCGCGCTGTAATCCGCGACGCGCTCAGGCTATCCGGCGCATTTGCGGCGAGCGAAAGTCCCGCGAAAGCTGCCAATTATGGTTGGTCTGCACATGCGCTTCTCATGCGGACCAAATCCTCACAATAGCATCGCCCGCCGGCGCGCCAGTTCGTTGATGACCAGGCGGTCGGCTTTGCCAAAGCTGAAGTCCGCCAACTGCGCCTCCGTCACCCAAGCCCAGTCTCGGACGCCCAACGTCTGCGGCTCATCATGTGGCGGCAGCGCGCCGCGATAGCGACAGTCGAAGGCGTGCAGCGTGATCTTAAAATGGGTGAAGGCGTGATCAACCACGGCGAAAGTTTCTCCCACTTCCACATCAATCGCCAGCTCCTCGCGCAGCTCGCGCTTGAGGCAAGCAACGAGGGATTCTTCATTTTCGACCTTGCCGCCGGGGAATTCCCACAAGCCGCCCAGCAGACCATCCAATGGGCGCTGCGCGATTAATAGGCGCTCTTGATCATCGCGGATTAAGCCCGCGGTCACATCATAATGTGGCGTCGGCGGCCGCCTGGCGCGCCGGGGCCGCTGGCTCTGCGTGCCGGCCGACCAGGCGCGGCAATGCGATCGAATGGGGCAATCGCCGCATTGGGGATTCTGCGGGCGGCAGACGCGCTGGCCCAATTCCATCAACGCTTGATTGAAGGCGCCCGCGTCACCCGCCGGCAGCCAATCATCCGCGACTCGCCACAGCTTTTCCCGCGTCGCGGATTGACTGATGTCCTCATCCAAATCCAGCAGGCGCGCGAAAACGCGGATCACATTGCCATCAAGAACCGGGACCGGGCGCCCAAAGGCGATGCTGGCGATGGCGCCGGCGGTATAGGGTCCGATGCCGGGCAGCTTGAGCAAAGCCTGGACCTCCGACGGCACTTCGCCGCCGAATTGGCGCGCAATGATGTGGGCGGCGCGATGCAGATTGCGGGCGCGGCTGTAATATCCCAAGCCTTCCCATAGCTTCAGCACACGGTCCAGAGGCGCGGCCGCCAGCGCCTCGATCGTGGGGAAGGCGCCGATGAATCGATGGAAGTAGGGAATGACCGTTTTCACTTGGGTCTGCTGGAGCATGATCTCGGACAGCCAGACCTGATAGGGGCTTGGGTCGCGGCGCCAAGGAAGGTCGGCGCGGTTTTCTCGGTACCAAATCAGCAGTTGTTCAGCGAAAGGAGCGGCCATCGCTCACAGCAAAGTGAGGGCGTGCCGATAGACATCGAGCGCCGCGTCAAGCTGCCCTTGCCGCATCAAGGCATCGCCCAAGACGCGATGCACCGACGGGTTGTGACGGAAGCGGTCCTGGGCGATCAATCTACGCATATCGCTGATCACCCAATCGAGACCGGCATTGGTGCGCAGAAGCGTCTCGTAATCCACCAGGGCTGCGGGCAATTCATTCGCGTCGACCTTGCCGCGCGCCGAATTGATCGCGGCCGCCAGCCCGGGCGGCGGTGGCGTTGATGGCGCGGCTTCCGGCTCAAAGGCGGGTATGGCCGCCGGTTGCGCGGCGCTGTCGCTGGCGGCGGCAATCGCCCGCAAGCGACTGCTGTACCAGGCTTCCAGGTCAACTTGTTGATCATGCAGCATGAAAGCTTGAGTCAAACCATCGACCGCGGACCCGCCAGCTGCCGGCTCAGCGATCAAGGCATCCGCGTCGCTTCCGTCCAGGTCATCCCTAGGCGCCGGCTGGACATTATCCGGCACCGGCGCCATTGACTGGGTGCTGTATTCTTCGCTCTCGCGGTCCTCCATGCCCAGTATCGATTCGAGCACAGTGGTGGATTTATCCGGGCGCTGCGTATACAGGCTCTCGTCTTCGAGGTCGTCAAGCGTCTCGTCGTCTTCGTAGGCGTCGTCAAAGTCGTCAGCGGATATTGCATCGGCGCGGACTTCCTCGTCGGCGCCGGTCGGCTCGCTATCGGCGGAGGTCGGGAGTCGCGGTCCGGCCTTTCTCACTCCCAAGCTGTCCAGCCATTCCAGGGGATCTTCCTGCGCGCCTTGGGCGAGCAATTCGTCAAGGTTTTCGGGTGGTGGCTCCGGCGGGCGATAATCGGTGATTTCGGGCAATTCTTCTTCGGTTTCCGCGGCGCTGATTTGCGCCAGCCAAGCCATCGCCTCGGCATCAAGCGGGCTTCGCTCCCCGTCGACAAAGCGAGCGAGGTCGACCGGCGTCTCTTCGTCCGCATCTTCGAAGCTGTCGCCGACTGGGAAGTCATCCTCGGCAATCGGCGCCGGGGACCCCACATTCGTGTCATCCAGCCAAGCCCGCCAGTTTTCATCCGTCTCGTCGGCCGACTTCACCGGCTCGCCCTGCCCTTGCGCCGGGGCGGGGTCATCAATGGTCTCGGAAGCGGAGACGCCCTGCATCTTCGTCAGCTCCTCCAGCCATTCAATGAGTTCTTCCTGCGACATGGAGTCGAAATCGGGCAGTTCCGGGTCTTCAAACATGTTCTTGATAATTCCAAGTTCCTTAGGTCGGAATGCGATAGGCGATGGCTGGCGCCGGCGAGCGACTCAGACCCCTGTTTACTTTGCGAGCGTCAAACCACATCCCCGGCCCCTCTCCCGCCATCTCTATGGCGGGCATCCAGCGAGCAAGGGAAGGGGGGCGAAACCTCGCTAGCATTTGATTTATCAAACTTCTTGCCCACAGCGAGACGCAAGGCATTTTGCGTGGGCGGCTGCCGTGCAGCGCGTGAGTCTACACACGTTGGCGACGCGGCGGGCGAATTAAGGATCGCCCTATAATTCTTCGCGCGGCGGATTGGTCACGGGGCTGCCCCTATGATTTTGCACTTCGGCGGGCGAGCCACCGGCGCGCCACGGCAGCACGTACAATGATGGCGGAACGGATGCGGATTATAGCGTCGTTTGGTCGCCGGCGCGATTGCGCTTTGAATCATCGTCCTCGGCCTTATCCCCCTCCAGGCTGTCGTAATTGAGCCAGGCCGGGGGCGGCTCCGCATCCTCCTTCGCGTCCGCGATTAAGTCATCGCCCAAGCCAATGTCGCTGAAATCAATGTCCGCGCCAGCATCCCGCGTCTCGTCAGCCGCCTTTTCAAATTCGAAATTGGCATCATCGACGCCAATCGCATCGTAACTGATATCGTCGGCAGATTCATCCAGCGTGATGGCGATGGTCTTCTCCGTTGGCGATTCCAAATCGAAATAATCGTCCCAATCGAGGCTCGCGAGGCTCAAGCGCTGCGTATCCTCATCCAGGCTGATCGCGTCCAGTTTATCCGTCGGCGTATCAAAATTGAAGAAATCGTCAAAGGTGAGGTCGTCCAGGTCGAGCGCTTCAATATCTTCGTCGAGGCTGAGGGCGGTCAAGCCAGTTGCCAGAGCGGGATTCGCGCCCGATCGTTCCTGCATGGTCATCAGCCAGGCGGGCTGCTTGCTGAAGCGGAAGTAGGGCGTATGGGCGGCTTCGTCCGGGTCAACCGCCTTCATCTGGCCCGTTTCTTCATCGACCAGATCGCTGACCCAGGTGAATTCCTTGCCCGGCGATGACATCGGGCGGGCATACTCGTTCACGTCGCCGGTCGCGGCATCGTTCTCGCGGTCCAGCCCCGGCACGACGGCATTCAGCCAGCCCGGCGCGCTGTCGAAGCGGCCGGCTTCTTCCACGAAGTCTGCCAATTGATCGGGATCATCCAAGCCCCAGGCGCGCGCTCGCTCCGCAGCGGAGGCTTGCGGGCGGTCAGGAGCGGGGGCGGTCGTTTCGTCATCCGCCGGCGCCGAGAGAATGCCCAACTCATCGTCATTCAGCTCGTTGGGATCATCGCGCAGCCAATCGACATAAGGGTCATCGTCATCGTCATCGCCCAATTCAGCGCCCCAGCCCTCGATGAGCTCGGCGTTGCGCTGGTTGGTGTCCTCGTCGCCGGCGCTGAGCAGTGACTCGCCGCCGCCCGCCTCTTCATCGTCCAGCCAGGAATCGCCCGGTGGAGAATGCAGCAGTTCGTCCTCGAGATCCAGCGAGCGCTCGCCGGACTCGTCGCCAGACCGATCTGGCTCGGCCGTGAGCCAGTCTTCAATATCGCTCATGTGCAGCGGCTCGGTGTCGGAACCAAGCTGGAGCAAGTTTTGCAGCTGCTCGTCGCCGTCTAAGAGGTCCAGGTCGCCGTCGCTGTCTTTGTCCATCGCTTCGCGCATCGCGGCTGACAGCCAGGGCGCGCCGCCGCCATCGTCCTCGGTCCCCGCTTTCACCCATTCGCGCTCGAAATCATCAAGATACTCCACCGATTCGTCATCGCCTTCGAGCGCCAGGCTGCCACCCTGGATTTCAGCCATCCAGTCGCCGTCTTCTTCCGAGGCGTCGAGCCGCTCCAGCAAATCGGCCAAGTCGTCATCCATCTCAGCGCGCTCGTCGTCCGCTTCGGGCTCGGCTTTATGGTCGGCGGCGGCGCTGGCATGAGCGACAAACTCGACCACGTCATCCCGGTCGTCCAAGAGTTGCCGGTCTTCATCCTCGACCGGTTGAGGCGGGGCTGCATCCAAGAAGCCTTGCGCTTCCATTGAATTCAGCAGGGCTTCGGACTCATCGGCCTCCGGCGGGGCCTCGCTGACCGCGGCCACCGGTTCGCCAATCACCAATTCGCTGAACAAGGCTTCAATCTGCTCGTCGGAAAGCAAATCGTCAAGCCCCTCGGTGACCGCCTCTTCTTGCGGCGTCGGCTCTTGATCGTCAATCCCGAGCAGCGCGCCTAGTCCCCCGCCATCGTCCGTCTCCGCCGCATCAGCGCGCGATTCGCCCAGAGTGTCCAGCCATTCGGGGTTGACGATTTCGCGCCCGCGCTGCTCAACCGCGTCATAATCGAGGCGCTCCAGCTTCAGCAGATCCTCCGGCGCTTCTTCACCGGTGGCCATCTGATGGGCCAGATCGGGGTCGAGGTCGTTGATGCGATCGAGATAGAATTGCGCGTCGGACGGGCGCTGCTCCGCCAGCCAAAGCTCGGTCATGATGCGATTGGCGTCGATCGCGTATGGCAGGCGATCCAGAATATCGAGCGCGGTTTCGGCGGCATCCATTCGTTGACCATCCAGCCAGAGCGCCCGCGCCCGCAAAAGCTGCAGGTCAATGCGCTGCGGGCTGTTTTCCAGCGCCGTCGCCAGCGTATCCAGCGCCTCCGTCAGCAGATTGCCGCGTATCTGCTGCTGCGCCAGGGCGGCGGCGGTCAGCTGCAAGCGATCGATTTCTTCATGCCGATGGACGCGATAAAGCTCGCGGACGCGCCCAATGGTCTCCTGATCGCTCGGCTTCTGGTCCAGCGCCCGTTCGGCATGCCAGATGGCGCGGTCGTATTCGCCCAGGTTTTGAAATGCGCGCGCCAATTGCGAATGCGCGTGAAAGTCTTGTGGCTGCGCCCCCAGCGCCCGGCGGAGCACGCTGCCGGCTTCCTCCCAGCGCCCGCTCGCGGCAAGCGCGTCGCCCAACTGTTGATAGGCGCGCAGATTCTTGGGCTGGGACTTGAGGATGTGGCGGGCATGCGCGATGACCTCGTCGTAGCGGTTCTCGCTCAGCAGGCTCTCAAGCTCGTTCTGATAGGCGCTCAAGCTAATCTCTGCCATAGGGTCCTGCTTGCTCTGCTCGGTAGGCAAATTTGCCTGCAGTATAGCATGGATGTCCTACGAGGGTGGGCAATCTCGCGCCGAACCGCCCACGCTAACCAAGAGTATTGAGGCCGATGCTAGCTGTACGGACCCAGGAATCTTTCACCGTCGAAGTGAATCAAATGGTCAGGTGATTCTGCTATCCAAACTTCGGTTTCCCAAGAGATTTGCCGAAGGTGCTTGGTCATTGCCCTTCTAGTTTCAAATGCGGTTACATAAACCAAGCCAGCAGAGCTATTGGAAAATAGCTGTTTCAATTCGTTCTGTCTCTTTCTATCAATGGGACCGCGACTCGTTACTGCCTCAATTATAATTAGCCAATCTTTGGATTCCAAATAAACTATGACGTCCGGCTTTTTGCCGTGCTTATCAAGCAGTATTCCCATCTGTTTAAACTTGCGAATCTGGTCATCTCTCAACTGGTCGCCAGCGTCGCCTAGGTAAAGCACTTCACCGCCTTTGGCAAACCGCGGACAAAACTCCTCCACAACGCGCTTGATTAGCGCATTCTGACCACCTGAAGTTATTGACACAATGCTGCCATCGGGAAATATGACCGGGATTTTCTGTATCAATCGCTTACGTCCATGTAATGTAGTCAAATTGTCGCTCATTTCTATTCGGAAATGAGTTAACTCTTTATCCCAGGATATACTCGCGTAGGAACGAACGAGTCGCAAAAACGGTTCAGAGATTTGGTAGCAATAGTATGGGCTATTGGTGGGTCGATCAGGTTTGTCTGGATTGTGTGCAACAAGTCCCATTTGCCAAAACTGATGTATGGTCTGGCGGCGCACAGTCTCTCGCGTGTTTGGGGCATAGGTAGTTCCATAGTGGGTACTAAAATACTCCATCATTTCGGTGATCGTACGTAATGGCGCTGACGCCGTCGACCAGGCATCTTTCGGTCTCACATTGACAAGAGCCAATACTGTTAATGCGGAGCGCTGGTTCTGTTGTTCTCTCGGAACACCTATAGTGCGGAGGATGTCCAAAGATTCATCTAACTTTACTTGAATTGATGATAAAGCAGGTTCCTGCATGTCAAGTACCTCTGCCATGATCTGATCGAGTTGCTGTTGATCTGGGAATACGCTACCAATCCTTGCTCCCATTTCTTCTATACTCGAAGCGTCAGGGTATTTCAGATTCCCAAGGTCGGTGGCGTTAACTTGTGTATGCCCGCTAAACAGTCGGAAATACTGATCGACAACTGAAGAATTGAGGTAAACTGCGAGTCCTTTCGCCAAATCTGGGGCAAGCCCCGCCCCGTTTTTGTGGAAGTAGTTCACATGATTTTCGATTCCGACATACGCGGACTCGATGTGGCTCGGCTCTAGAATGGCGGCTGTCAATCTCCGTTTCTGTTCTTTGGAAGAAAAGCGCTTCACTAGTACATAATTGTCTGTCGGCACGAGCAGTTTGTTTTTGCTACCCTCATAGTCTATAGCGCTCAATTTGCTTGAACGGGTAAGCGGCCACTTGACGTATCCATTGATAAGATTTGAAGGCAAGAGAAGCGGAACACTGCCGGCCTCATGTGGTTTCCGCAATAGATGCCTCGCTCGAAAATCAACGACACGTCCTGTTGATACACTAATTTCCAAATCGTGTAGGCTACATGTGAGCGTGTTCACGAATCGACTAATTTCACGTTCATTGCCGTTGCGCACCAGGTGAATGACGAGATTTCGATCCTGTGCATTCACAAGTTCATGGTGTTTAAGAACCTGGACAGATATGTCTTTATCCAGAGGACTATCACTCGATGTGACGTTGACATCGTTGCGCTCTTTACTTTTCTTGGCGCAGAGTATGATGTTTTCCTGCAATACGCCATCGTCGCCGAATGCTTTGTTGCGCGATTTGTACACATGAACGTGGCTTAAAGACATTTGAGACAAGAATGCTTTGCGGAAAGGGAGAAAGTACGGTCCATTACAGAAACTGCGGGGGGTTATTGAAACGAGTCGACCGCCATCTTTCAGCAGGATCGAGGCCAATGTCATAAATGTCGCGTACAAGTTGCTGCGCGGCAGACCGTATTTCCTCAGTAAACGCCATTTATTGCCACCAGATCTAATTTTTCCATATGGTGGATTTAGGATGGCAAGATCGAATTTCTCTGAAGAGTAAAGACACGGCGTCGAAGCCTCGACGAAGTCAACAATGTGCATCGTGTATTTGAAGTTGATGCCCTGACGCGCGCTAAGAGAGGCACACATGTCCAACGTTTTTCGCAGGTAAGGCGAAACGTTCACGTCGACCTCGTACGCGACGAACTCTATTTCTCTTGTCGATTTATGGTAGGAAGATAAGATGTGCGTAAAGACTGCCGCTGATAATATGCCTGCGCCCGCGCCTGGATCTAGAACTCGAACCTTTTCTGGAAGCGAGTCGATCGGCTGCAACATCTGTTGAGCAACTTCAATCGGAGTAAAAAACTGTCCCAAACTCTTGCGACGCGTCTTCGCTTCCCCATTTAGGGACATTTCAATACGAAAATTGTCCACATATTGGAGCAAGTTTTCCTGACTTAGAACGCCGCGAAGTTGCATCTGCGGATCTTCCGACGTGTTCGCAAATCGATAGCTTGGAACAATTATACTACCTAATGTCCTCGTAAACTTTACTTTCGGTTTTTCGCTCTCACATTCGCGGTTAACACTTAACATAATCGCGCATGCCGTCTTCAAACTCGGCGTCGTCGTCCTTTTGCTGGGCGAATCGCTCCCGCAGAAGCGGCTGGCCAGGCAGCAGCGGGTAGCCCTTGAAGAGCAGGCCGCCGCTTTCAGCATCGCGGGCATGGTAGCGCGGCTGCGGAATCGGCAGAGGCAGCCGCCCGTGCAAGCGCGGCAGAATTACCAGTTCCCGCGCGAGATCGGCAGCGGCCGCAGCGCTCTTGGGAAAGCGGAAAATCCATTGGGCGTCTATCACGAGCACAATGTTGAACTGCCCGGGCGATTGCAGTTCTTCGGCGCGCTCGAAGGCGAAGTCGGGCACGTGCTGGCGGAATAATTTGAGCAAGTGGTCGTTCTGAAGTGTCATCGTGCGCACGCCTCCATCGCTATCAAACAAATAGACACACTAGCCTTAATCCAATCTTTAACAGACCTGTAATGCAAGCACTTGCGGACTTCACCCTTTTGCCTTAGCCTGTAACGCATTGTCATACGCAATCTTTACCGCCAGGAATCCAGTATGTCTCAGACTGACAAACCCGTCATTTTGTTCACCAATGACGATGGCATTGAGTCGCCCGGTTTGTGGGCGGCGGTTCAAGCCTTCCAGGGCTCGGGCGCCCTCTTGGTGGCGGCGCCGCGCGAGCAGCAATCGGGCATGGGACGAAGCATGCCTCACTCCAGCGAAGGGCGCATCTTCCCTTACGACGCGCCGGTCGACTGCGGCGAGTGTACGGCTTATGCGGTCGATGGCACGCCAGCGCAAGCGGTGCAGCACGCGGTGCTGGAATTGGCTGGCGAGGCGCCGGACCTGCTGGTATCAGGCATCAACTACGGCGAAAACACCGGCAACGGCGTGACCATATCTGGCACGGTGGGCGCGGCGCTGGAAGCGGCCAGCCTCGGCATCCCCGCCCTCGCCGTCAGCCAACAGACGCCGACCGACCTGCATCGCAGCTACTCCAACGCGGTGGATTTCAGCGTGGCCGCCGACTTCGCCCTGCAGATGGGCAACTGGCTGATGGATCACAGCGCCCTGCCCGATGATGTCGATGTCTTGAAGATCGATGTGCCCTGGGGCGCGAGCAAAGAGACCGAATGGCGTTTGACCCGTCTGTCGCGCCGGCGCGTTTATTGGCCCACCCGCCCCGAACGGCTGGCGCTGCACGATTCGGGCAAGCTCGGCTACCAGTATAATAGCGACCCGACCGCCGCCGAGCCGGACAGCGATGTTTACGCCCTGCTGAATGACGCCGTTATTTCAGTCACGCCGATCAGCCTGGACATGACCTCGCGCACCGACATGTTCCGCCTGAGCCAGATCATGCTGGGTCGGGAGGAGTATGGGCGGTAGCGCAGCGGCCAGCCCGCATTAGACGCTATACCGTAATTGTGGTAAACTCTAGCTGAGTTCAGAAGGCTCAATTGAGGAAGTTACAGTGAGCGAAAAAGTAATGCCGCATTCTGAAGCGACCCGCTCACATACTGAGACGCCGGTTGGAAGCGTCGGTCGCTTGGCGCGCCTGGAGACGGACATGGAGTGGGTGAAACGCTTGCTCTGGTTCTTGATCGCGCTCGTCATTGGCATTTACTTGGATCTGCCGGCAGTGGTACAGGGCTTGCTGCCGCAGTAGCCTGTACCGGCGCCAAACGTTCCGCCTGAGCCAGATCATGCTGGGGCGAGAGGAGTATGGGCGCTAGATTCCAAAGCTGTTTGTAGGGGCGATACTTGTATCGCCCTACTCCCCGGCATCATTTACACTTCGCCGGCGGTCTCAGGCACGAACTCAATCGCGCCGAGGTCGCAGCGACGCGGTGCGCGCGTAAGCCTCTGAGTCAATGAGGTATCATCCTTCGAAGAAGCGCGGGCGACCAAAGAGCCGTCCCGACAGGCACGGTGGTGGCGGGAGGAAGAGCCAAAGCTCGCCCCTACAGTTTCCAGGTTTGTTGTGTCTCTCTGTGGCTAGCGGTCTAGCGCCGCCGCGACCTCGCGTTCCCAGGTCCCGGCCACCAGCGCGCCGTGCTCCTTCAGGCCGCCGGAGGCCTCGTCGCCACTGAGATAGGGCCGCTTGCCCAGGGGGAAGCCGCTCTTCGCCGTCGCATCCATCGCGCCATTGATGAAGTGCAGCGCGACGCCGGCGCGTTCTTTGTCCGTGTTGTTGCCCAGCGTGCAATGCGCCACGCCATAGGCAAAGAAGGCGACGCCGCCGGCCGGCAGCTCAATGGCGATAGCCTCATCCTCCGGCGGATAACAGCGGATGTGATGATTGCTATAGGGATCGCGGCTGTGCTCGTAAGCGACGCGGTAGCTGCCCGGGATCACGTGAAGCGTGCCATTGGCGACGGTGGCCTCATGCACGGCGGTCCACATCGCTGTGCCACGCAGCGGATCTTCAATCTCGAAATAGGCGTTGTCTTGATGCCAGTTAGTGCCCATGCCCTGCCTGCCCGGCTTGATGAAGACCTGGTCCAGATGCAGCAACACCGGATCGCCAATCAGCTGGCGCACGGCTTCAATCGCTTTGTAGGCGAAGGGCATGGCGCGGAAGAAATCGCTGTGCGGGAACATCGGGCAGAGCTGCAAGTTGACCTTGTCGATTGAGGGCGTCTCGCTATCGCCGGCGGTGGCGACGTTGCGCAGCAGCCCGTCCGCCTTCAGGCGATCGAGCTCGGCTCGCATGGCGCGTACTTCGCGCTCGCTCCAGAATTCGGCTTTGGCGACCCAGCCTTCGCTGCGAAACTGCTGAATTTCGGATTGGGTGAACAAAGCAGGCCTCTTGCCAGCTTGGGACTGATTGCCTGTAGTATAAGCGCATACAATGGTGGGGCACAGTGGCAACGCGCGCTTTGCTACCCTCTGTGCCCTCGGAGTCCTCGGTGGTAAAATCCCCATATCCTTCTTCAACTTAGGAGCGCCGCCCATGTACAATCCGAAAGATCACCTCAAGCGGCTTGTCGAAACCCACGCGCCCAGCGGCTACGAGGCGCCGATCGCCGAGCTCCTGCGCGAGGAATGGGCGGAGTTGGTCGATGAATTCGACGGCGACCGCCTCGGCAGCCTGATCGGCATCAAGCGCGCGACGACTGACCGTGCTGGCTCGCCCAAGATCATGCTGGCCGCGCACATGGACGAGATCGGCTTGATGGTGCGCGAGATTGAAGACGGCTTCATCTATGTGCATCGCATCAGCGGCATCGATCCGCGCGTGATGCTGGCGCAGCCGGTGCTGGTCCATGGCGAGCGCGCCCTGCCCGGCGTCGTAGCGACCATGCCGCCGCACATGCTCAGCGCCGCGGAACGCAATCGATACAAACCGATTGACGCGCTCGTCGTCGATGTCGGCTTGCCGGCCGCCGAAGTCGAGCGGCTCGTCCGCATTGGCGACCTGGTCACGGTTGAAGGACCGATGATCGATCTCAAGGGACGGCTGGCGGCTTCAAAAGCGATGGACGACCGCTGCTGCCTCGCCGTCATCACCGTCTGCCTGCAGCTGCTTCGGGGGATGAATCACAGCTGGGATGTCTACGCGGCCGCGACCGTGCAGGAGGAAGTGGGCTTGCGCGGCGCGACGACCGCCGCCAACCATATCGAGCCGGATTGCGCCATCGCCCTCGATGTCGGCTTCGCCGAGCAGCCGGGCTTGAAGACGGCGATCAAGCTGGGCGGCGGACCCTTGATTGGCATTGGCGCCAACTTCCATCCCAAAATGGTGCAGCAATTGCAGGACATCGCCGCCTATTACGAAATCAAGTGGCAGGCGGATATCATCCCTGCCCGCGCCGGCTATGACTCCTGGGCGATCCAGGTCTCGCGCGGCGGCGTGCCGTCAGCGCTGCTGGGCATCCCCCTGCGCAACATGCACTCGCCGGTCGAGACGCTGGATCTCAAAGACATCGAGCGCGCCGGCCGGCTGCTGGCGCATTTCATCAGCGAGCTGGATGCGTCTTTCCTTGAGTATCTGTCGCTGATGCCGGCGGAAAGCGCCTAGCGTGGACGGCTTAATGCGCGCCGCTATCGACGAAGCCAAGACGGGGCTGGCGGAAGGCGGCATTCCGATCGGTTCTGTGCTGGTCATCGACGGCGAAATCGCTGGACGTGGACACAACCGGCGCGTACAGAGCGGCAGCCCGGTGCTCCACGCCGAGATGGACTGCCTGGAAAACGCGGGCCGCTTGAGCGCGCGCGACTACCGGCGGGCGACCATCTACACCACGCTTTCGCCTTGTGATATGTGCAGCGGCGCCATCCTGCTCTATCAAATTCCCAAAGTCGTGATCGGCGAGAATCGCAGTTTTCAGGGACCGGAAGCCTATCTCCAATCGCGCGGAGTGGCCTTGGAGCTGCTCGACAGCGACGAATGTTACCGGCTCATGCAAGACTTCATGCGCGCCAATCCCGGACTGTGGAACGAAGACATCGGCCTTTGAGCGTCGGCGCTCGTCCGGAACGAGCTCCTTTGCGCCAACATCCGCTTCGCCTACGTTATATGCAGGCGCGATCTCCGGGCTGTCAAGTACGCTAATATGCAAATCTCTGGTCTAGAATCCTCATGCGAATTCAAACGCTGATTCTTATGTTGGCGCTTTCTATTCATGCGCCGGCGCTTTCGCAAGATGCCGATTTTTCGACGCTTGACGCGTTGGCGCAGCTTGAGATACCCGCCTTCAGTTATTCCGAGATGGTCGGTCGCATGTCCGATACTGACCCGACTCATGCGCCGCCGGCCAGCCCGCCCACGTACGAAATCGGCGCGCGCGACGCCTTTTGGCTAGACTTCGGCAATGATTACAAGCGCCAATACGTCACGGTGGAACTGCGCGGCATGACGAACCGCGTCCTGATTTGGGCGCAGACCACGCTCGACTACCCGAACTGGCGGGCGCAGGCGCTGGCGAAACGCCTCGAGACTGCGGTGCTGGATCCAATGCAGCGGCTTTTCCAATTCGCCGAGCCGCCCGGCGTCGATGGCGACTCGCGCTTGATCGTGGCGATGATTTATGATCCTGACGGATCGCAGCTGGGATATTTTTCCGACATCTCTACGCGCCCCAAAAGATTCAGGGCGCAGGGCAACGAGCGCGAGATGCTGGTCGTCAACATGGCCCGCGCTGACGACTATGATTTCTTTGACGAAATCCTGATCGATGTCGTCGCCCATGAATACCTGCACGCGCTGCATCACCACAGCGATTTCGGCGAAGAATTATGGCTGGACGAAGCCCTGGCCTCCTATGCGGGCTTTCAAGCCTCGAAGTCGCATTTGAGCCGCCCGGTCGAGCATATCGTTGCCGACTACTTCCTGGAAGCGCCGCAGACAGGCTTGACGCAATGGCAGGTGGATGAGGACAAGTCGGCCAAATATGGCGCCGGCTTCCTGTTTATCATGCATCTGACGCAGCGCTTCGGCAAAAACATCGCGGCGCGTTTGCTGGCCGAGAAGACCAATGGCTGGCAATCGGTGGACAAGGTGCTGCGCGACGCGGCTCAGATTTCGGCCGATGTTGCATTTGCCGACTGGGTCCTGGCAAATTACTTCCTCGATGCCGGGCGCGGCTATGGCTATCGCGAGCTTGATGCGGATCTGACGAGTCCCGAACCGAGCGCGTCATACAATCGCTTCCCGGCGACGCGCCGCGGCAAGCTGCCCCAATACAGCAGCGACTACATCATTGTTGATGCGCGCGGCGCGGATAAGCTCCAGTTGCGCCTGTCGCAGGACGCGGAAGCGAAGCTGATGGAAGGCGACGCCAGCGATGGCGAACAGGTCTACTTCGCGGTCCCGACTGACATGGGCCACAATCGGCTGACCCGCCGTTTCGACCTGTCGCGGACCAGCGCCGCTCATCTCCAATACCATATCTGGTATGACTTAGACTCCGACGGTGAATACGCCTATGTGACCTTGAGCGAAGACAACGGTGAAAGCTGGCGTGCCTTGCGCGGCTCCAGCGCCACTTCTTCGACCGCCTATTCCGACTACTATCCAGATGGCTACACGGGCCGCTCCAGATTCTGGCGCGCCGAGCAGATCAACCTCAGCAAGTATGCGCCCGGAAATATCCTGCTCCGCTTTGAGCTGATGTCGGACTTCGCCACGAAATACCGCGGCCTGGCGATCGACAACCTGCGCATTAACACGATCGGTTTCCACGACAGCTTCGAGTCTCCCGACGACGGCTGGATCGCCGAAGGCTGGATCCGCAGCGACAATCGCCTGCCCAATAACAGCTGGCTGCAAGTCGCCCAGGAGACCCGCGACAGCATTGAGGTCAGCCGCTCGCTCATCAGCGGCAGCGGCGACCTGAGCGTGGACATTTTACCCGGCGTGAGTCAAGTTTTGGTGGCGCTGTCACCCGTCGTACCGCAGACCAGCTTGCCCACCGAATACGAGCTGGAGCTGAATTTGATGAATGCCGCCGGTGAAATCATGGCTGTCAGCCGCGAATGCACGGCCACCACCACGCACGCGCTCAACTTCCGCGCCTCCCCCAATGGCGACAAGATTGGGCTGGTTCCCCAAGCCGCCGCCCTAGACGCCTTCGATCGCGCGGGCGACTGGTTCAAGGTGGAGTATGCGGGCCGGCAAGGCTGGATCCACGGCGACTACGCGACGACCGAAGGCAACTGCGACTTTTAGACACTGCCATCACACCAGGGGCGTTGTTCGCGGCGACTTTGCGCCTCCCGTCGAAAGCAAATATAATGTTCGTAGATGGGGAACTTGGTGGCGCTGCGCGGGCAGCGAAGGTTGACTGCCATCCGAGAGCCCTGTCCGTCGACAAAGAAACGGCATTAAAGGAGAAGTAATATGAAGACCTCGAAACTTGTCAGTCTGCTCGTCTTGCTCCTATTCTTGTTTTCGCTTGGCTTCGCCGGGCAGGCGCAGGACAGCACGATCTCGTTCCTGACGGCGCCCTGGGGCGTACCGCCGGATGAAGCGTTGCTCAACGCCTTCATGGAAGAAAGTGGCATCACTGTCG
Organism: Chloroflexota bacterium; assembly: GCA_026707225.1. Lineage (GTDB taxonomy): Bacteria > Chloroflexota > Anaerolineae > Aggregatilineales > Phototrophicaceae > UBA6055. The sequence continues at coordinate 43,012 of JAPOXG010000081.1, read as the reverse complement.
AGATTCAGTCGGTACAAACGGCCGATCTTCACAGTCGCGTGCAGGTGGCGGCAGCTGCTGGCGAGGCGCCCGCTGATGTCATCTTCATTACGCAAGAGGGACCGTCCAACGTGGTCGCCACTGGCAATCTGTTGCCGCTCAATGACCTGATCGATATGGGCGATCTTGATGTGGATGATATCGAGAAAATGGATTTCTGGACCATTGACGGCGATATCTACGCGGTAACGACATACCTCCAGCTCGTGATGATGGACTACAACAGCGCTCGTCTGGCGGAAGCTGGCTATGAGGCAGCGCCGACCAGCTGGGCGGAGCTGGACGAGATGGCGCGCGCCGTCAAAGCGGCGGGCGTGGATGAGCACCCGATCGCCATGGGCGCAATCAACTGGTCCTGGTGGCTGATCGCGCTGAGCATGGGCGACCCGATGTTCGACGACGATCTCAATCCGGTCTTCGCCGATGAAGGCAGCAAAGCCCGCGAAGCGATGGCGCTGCTCAAGAGTTGGTTCGATGACGAATTGATCAGCCCGGAAATTCTGGCCGGCAGCATCGGTCAGCATCCGCTGTTTTGGAGTGGAGTCGGCGTCTTCCATCAAGGATGGCAAGGTTCGGTTGTGCCGGGCAATGCCGAGACCTCCATGCAAGCGCCCAATGTCGAGTATATGGTCCTGCCGGAAGTGGGCAATACCTGGAGCTTCCCCGCTGGCATCGGCATCTCGGTCGACAGCGAAAATGTCGAAGCGGCTTGGGAGTTCATCAAGTGGTATGTTGGCGAGGACAATATGACCGCTATCTGGAACGCCTTTGGCCTCTATCCATCGCGCGTTTCCCTCGCGGCCGCGCTCAACGAAACCGGCCAGGTTCAGGGTTATGCCGAGATCGTGGAGCAGGGTATGCGCACCAATGAGCTGCCGCGTTTCGCCCTCTGGTGGGGTCCCTGGTCCGCCAGCGTCAGTGAGCACATTCTGGAAGCCATGAGCAGCGGCGCGGCCTCCGATGATCTTATCGACGCATTGGCGGACGAGTGGAATGCGCTCAAGGAAGAATACGAGTAGGAACAATCTCGCTATTGTCGCTGTAGGGGCGACACTCGTTTCGCCCTCCCGCTTTGTAACTGTAGGGGCTTGCCTTGGCAAGCCCACCCGTCACAGCAATCGTGTGGCGCGCCTTGGCAAGCCCACCCGTCACAGCAATCGTGTGGCTTGCCTTGGCAAGCCCACCCGTCACAGCAATCGTGTGGCGCGCCTTGGCAAGCCCATCCGCCACAACCAACATCAAATCATTTGGCAGGGAAATACCGCATTGCAGACGCCCAATCAACACTATAGCAAGCGCCGATCTACCCGTTTGCGCAATTACGACTACCGGCGATGTGGCGTATACTTCGTCACAATCTGCGCTTATAAGAAAAGGAAACTGTTTGGCACGGCAGTCGAAGGAATTGTGTGCCTCAGCTCAGTTGGCGAGATCGTGAGCGACGAGTGGCGACGCATCGCGCAAGCACGAGCCAACGTCGAGATCGACCACTATGTCGTCATGCCGAATCATTTGCATGGGCTGTTGATCATTACAGAAAGGATAAATGCCAATAGCGATCAATGCTCCGATGGTCCCTTGTCGGCGCGGCGCCGTGGAGTTCCAGCGAGTTCTCTGGGCTCAATCATCAATCAATTCAAGGGCGCAGTGAGCAGAAGTGTTTGGTCCAACCTGTTGCAAAGTAGAACGCAAATATGGCAGCGAAATTATTTCGACCATATCGTGCGGAACGAGGCATCGTTAAATGAAATACGAAAATACATCGTTGGAAATCCGGCAAGGTGGCATGATGACAGTTTGTATGTCATGTAGGCGCTGATGGCGGGCTTGCCAAGGCAAGCCCCTACGGCGTTCGCTAATGCCGGAATCGTAAGGGCTACTATGTAGGTCGCGAGAAGCTAACGACGGAATATGAAACCCAATACCCGCCTCCTCTTCTCCTCCGACTCCATCTATCTGGCAGTCGTCCTACTGCCGATCATACTCATGATCGCGCTCTTCATCTATTACCCCGCCGTCGATACCTTCGGCCAAAGCCTGACCAATCGCAACCTGCGCATCCGCCGGCCGCCGAAACCGGTCGGGCTCGCCAACTACGTCAAACTGGTCGAAGACGAAGAATTCTGGGAGGTCACCGGGCGCAGCCTCAAGGTCGTCATTATCACACTGCCGCTGGAAATGGGCGTCGCCTTTGGCATTGCCATGCTGCTGAACCAGCGCTTTCCGGGTCGCGGCGTCGTCCGCACGCTGACTTTCCTGCCCTGGATGCTGCCCGGCGTGGTCAACGGCTTCTTATGGGGCTGGCTGCTCAATGGCGAATACGGCGCGCTCAACGGCTTCCTTTATCAATTGGGCATCATTCAAGAGTACCAGTATTGGCTGCGCGAGCCGGCGCATTTGATCTTCTGGGTCACCGTCGTGCAGACTTGGACGCGCTACGCCTTCCCCACCATCATCTTGCTGGCGGGCTTGCAGAGCATCCCCGATGATCTCTATGACGCGGCTAAAGTGGATGGCGCCAGCGCGATATCGCGGGTGCGCTTCATCACCATTCCCTTGCTGTTGCCCTCCTTCGGCATCGCCCTGGTCGTGGAGTTCATCGCCGCCTTCCAGATATTTGATGTTATCTGGACGCTGACGGCGGGCGGCTCGGTCGGCGGCTCGATGAATCCCTTCACCAAGACGTTGATGCTTTACAACTATGAGCTGGTCTTCCGCGATTTGCGCGTCGGCTTGGGCGCGGCGCTCTCGTATATCATCCTGCTCATGTCGCTGGCGGTCGGGCTGATCTTCGTCATGCGCGTCTACAATCAGGGGGTGCAGGAGCAATGACGCTCGGACTGCGGGGCCAGGAACGCCTCCGCCTCACCGTCATTTACCTGCTTTGCGCGGTCGTTTTGATCTGGGCGCTGGCGCCGATTTACTGGGTGGCGGTCAGCAGTATCTCGACCCGTCAGGAGCTCTACGCCCGCCCCTACAAAATCTGGTTCCCCAGCCAGCCGACGCTCGAATCGTATCAGACGATCTTCACCCAAGGCGCGAAATTCCGCTCCGGCGGCTTCTCGCCGACTGCGCATTTGATGGGCACGGGCTTGCGCAACAGCGTCATCATCAGCGTCGCTTCGGCCGGCATCGTGACCCTGATGGCGACCGGCGCCGGCTACGCTTTCGCCCGCATGGACTTCAAAGGCAAGAACCTCATCTTCCTGCTGATCATGCTGATGATCCCGCTGCCCATCTGGGTCTCCCTGATCGCGCTCTTCTTTCTCATGTCGCGACTTGAGCTGATCGACACGCTAATCGGGCTGATCCTGATCTTTGTCACGCTGCTGCTGCCGCTCTCGGTCTGGCTGATGACCACCTTCGTGCGCGATATCCCCAGCGAGATTCAGGATGCCGCCCGCGTCGATGGCGCCGATCGCTGGCGTCTGGTTTACAGCATTGTCCTGCCGCTGGCGCGCCCGGGCATGGTCGCTGTATTCCTCGTATCCATGCTCTCTACCTGGAACAACTTCTTGATCCCGTTGATCTTCACGCGCACCGACGATTCGCAGCCGCTGACCATTGTGCTGACGCTTTTCATCGGGCAATACGAGGTCGCTTGGGAAGACATGTCGGCCGCCGCCGTCGTCACCATGCTGCCGCCCTTCCTGATGGCGCTCTTCTTCCAGCGCTATCTGGTGCGCGGCTTGACGATGGGCGCGGTGAAGTGAATGCCCTCACCCTGAATCCCTTTTAGGCGGTCAGTCTTCACGCGGCGCTCTGAATCGCCCGCCTAAAATTCCCAATCTCGCATTATGGTCACCGCTTCTCAAAGGGCTGCGTAGGCAATACACAGGCGTCGCGTCAGCTTGACGTCGAATGGCGCGTTCGAATCCATGATACCGTATGGTTGCGCAAGGCAAAGCCGCTTGCGCAAGCAAAGTACTGGAGGTGAGATGATGCGCAAGCAAATGAAGTTTTTGCAAATAGGATTGGGTCTGCTGCTGTGCGCGGCATTGGTGACAGGGGGCGCGCTGCAAGCGCAGAACCGGCCCAATTCAGAGCTGTCCCCTGCCCCCGTAGATCAAGTCAATCCGCTGGTCGATATCGTCCTGCCCCGGCTGTATCCCATCATCGTCATGGATGTCTCGCCATCGCTCGGCGACGCCACACTGATCAATCGCATCAATATGGTCGTCGCTCTGGGCATGATGGACGCGGCCGCGCCCTATCACGAGACCGCCGTTGGCATGTATACCCGCATTCCGCGGCTGCCGGAAAGCGAACGCAGCGACCACAACATCAACATCGCCATGCTGCACGCGGCTTATCAAACGCTTCTCGGCTTATTGCCTCGGCGCGAGCTGGTCTGGCGCGATATGCTGAGCGATTATGGCTTAGACCCCGACGACGAGAGCAGCGACCGGTCGTCGCCCGTCGGCATTGGCAACATCGCGGGCCGGGGCGCCTTGCAAGGCCGACTGCGCGATGGCATGAATCAGTTGGGAAATTATCAGGACAACACCGGCTACATGCCAGTGAATTCGGCTTACGTCCTCCACGACCCGTCGCGCTGGCAGCCGGGGCTCCGATTGCAAGGCGCCGGCGTTTACACCGTGCAGCAGTTCGTCACGCCGCAATTGGCGAACACCGAGCCGGTTGGCGCTTTCGACCCGCGTGAATACCGCGCCGCGCCGCCCTTCGCCAGCGACCCCGCAGATTGGGCTGCCTACAAAACACAAGCGGACGCGGTCCTAGAAGTGTCGGCGAACCTGAGCGATGTGCAGAAGCTGAAAGCCGAGCTCTTCGACAATAAGATCCTCTCGCTCGGCTTGTCTTTCGTGCATCTGGCGCGGGAGAAGAACTGGTCGCCGGCTGATACCGTGCGCGGCTACTTCTTGAAAACTGCGGCCGCGCTGGATGGATCCATCGTCACCTGGCAGGAGAAAGCCCGCTACGACGCCGTCCGGCCCTTCAGCGCCATCCGCCACATTTACGGGGACGAGCCGGTCATGGCATGGGGCGGTCCCGGCGCCGGCACGCGCGAGATCCCCGCGAGCCAGTGGCGCAGCTACCTGCCCGAAGCCGACCATCCAGAGTATCCATCGGGCTCGACCTGCGGCTGCTATGCGCAAGCGCAGGCGGTCCGGCGCTTTAGCGGCGCCGACGAGTTGAACTGGACGGTCGCTTTTCCGGCCGGATCTTCGCGCATTGAACCTGGCTTTACCCCGGCGGAAGACCTGACGCTGCATTTCACGACCTGGACAGAATTCGCGCAGGATTGCGGCCAATCTCGCGTCTGGGCGGGCGTGCATTTTCCGGCCGCGGTTGAAACCAGCGCGGCCGTCTGTGGCGGATTCGGCGACCTGGCTTATGAATACTTCGAGACCCTGCTGGATGGCACGGCGCCCGAACGCCCGCTGGCTCAGGCGCTGCCCGTAGATCCCTGGCTGACCAGGGCGCGCGCGCAAGAACCGGTCCAGGTGGTCGTCCCGCCGCCGACACAGCCGACCCCCGAGTCTTGCCAGGCGCTGTCTGATACCATCTACATCACGGCGGTGAACAGCGGCGTCGAGTGCCAGCCCCTCGATACCAGCGGCTTGGGCTTGCTGGCTGGCTATCTGGACGCGGTCAAGCTCTCGGGCGAATTGTCATTGGGCGTGCAGATTTGCTTCCGCGCCGGCGGCTCCTTGTTATTCTTCGATGAATCCAGCTCGCCGCCGATGATCACGCAACTCACGACCTATGGGGTGTCCGGTATGGTTTGCGGCTGGATCAAGCGCGCGGGCACCGTCATGCTGATGTCCGCCAAATTGGACAAGCTGTCCGGCTTCGACGCGGCTGGCAACGCCATCGCGCCATTGACCGAATGCCAAGTGATCGCGCGCGACCATCTCAGCTTCCGCGACGCGCCCGGCGGCCAACGCCTGGACATCATTAAAGCGGGCGAAAGGCTGAAAGCGGTCGCCAGGACGTCCGGCTCCTTCAAGGTCTATCTACAGGGCGAATTGGGCTGGGTCAGCGCAGACTTTGTGCGCGCTGAAGGCGATTGCAGCTAGAATCACATTCGCATTGGGAGGCTCCGCATTCCTTGCCGCGCCTTCACCTGCGCGTTTACTTCCCTATTCGGGCGACCAGAAAGGTCGCCCCTACAGCTTTCGAATGTGATCGAATTCATTGTTAAATGCGAGCCCAGTTGAGACTTGCGAGGGATTATGATTAAATGTACTTTGTCACTTTCATACGAGACGGACCCGCCATGAACATCGAATCTACGATTCGCTCCATGAGCGCCGAAGAAAAAGTCGGCCAGATGTTCATGCTCGCGTTCGCCGCGGACCAAGTGGACGAAGCCCGCATCCTGATGGAAGAGCACCTGGTCGGCGGCGCCTACATCGGCGACGACAACGTGCCAAATGCCGGGTCCGCCGTCGCGCTTTGCAACAGGCTGCAATCCTTCGCCGCCAACACGCGCCTCGGCATCCCCCTGCTGCTCGGCTGTGATCAGGAAGGGGCCTGGTCGGTGATGACCGCTGAAAGCGCGATGGGACCAGGCAATATGGCGCTGGGCGCGACCGCCGATCCGCAATGCGCTTACGACTTGTACCGCGTCATCGCGCGCGAGACCAGCGCCGTCGGCTTGAATGTCGTCCTGGGGCCCGCCGCCGACTGCAATTCCAACCCCCACAATTCGATCATCGGCATGCGCTCTTTTGGCGAAAAGCCCGAACAGGTCGCTGAGATGACCGCCGCCGCCGCGCGCGCCTTGCAGGAGAACGGCTCCGTGGCGACGCTCAAGCACTTCCCCGGCCACGGCGATACCACGCTTGACAGCCACCGCGGCCTGCCCACAGTGGCGCGCAGCCGTGACCAGCTCAACGCGATCGACCTGCGCCCCTTCGCCGCCGGCATCGAGGCGGGCGCCAAAATCGTCATGACCTCGCATATCATCTTCAGCGCTCTTGATCCCGAACGCCCGGCCACGCTCTCGCCACTTATCCTCGGCGATTTGCTGCGCGGCGAGCTGGGTTTCGATGGCATGATCGTCTCCGACAGCATGAACATGGGCTCGATGAAGCGCCACTACGATCCGACTGAAGCCGCGATCCAAGCCTTCCAGGCCGGCGTCGATCTGATGATGCTGGCCGAAGAACATTACGACCACGACGCCGGGCGCTACCTGGAGAATCAGCGCGCCCTGATCCGCGCGATCATCCGCGCCGTCGAAGAGGGCGTGATCAGCGCCGAGCGCGTCGATGACGCCCTGCGCCGGGTGCTGCGCCTGAAAATCGAAGCGGGCTTTTCTACTTCGCCCCGTCGGCAAACCGACATTGTCGGCGGCAATACGCATCGAGCGATTGAGCTGGCGGCAGCGCGCCAAGCCATCAGCGTCCTGAGAGACCGCCATGCGCTTCTGCCTATCGACTCCGCGGCGTCGGTGACACTGGTCAATACAACCAATCGCAGCGCCTACCAAGTCCTGACGCAGACGCGCGGCATCGGTCCCAATCAGGCGAGGGCCGCCTTCGATGTTTTCGCCCGCGCGCTGACTGCGAAGTGCGCTGATCTGACTATTATCGCGGCGGAAGACTTTGATTTAGCCGCTATCCCCAGCGCAGGCGCCCTGATCGCCGTGACCGAGAATTACACCCTGCCCGGCCTGGATTTCGATGGGGCGCTGCAAGCCCCGATCGTGCGCGCCTTGCAGGAGGCGGCCGGCGACCGCCTGATCGTGGTCGCGCTGCGCGATCCCTACGAGCTGGCGGATTTCCCCGAGATAGGGACTTACCTAAGCAGTTTCAGCTTTCGTCCCTGCGCGGCGCAAGCGGCGGCTGAGGTCCTTCTCGGCGAGGCGGAAGCGGGCGGGCGCAGTCCGGTCAGCGTACCGGGGACGGACGTTCAGGCTTGATGCGCTCTCAGCAAAAGCCAGAGCATCACCAAGCCGAGCGGCAGGAAAATGATATTGCCGATTTCGCCGGGCGCCGTCTCCAGCTTCGCCAAGCCTGGTGTGTATAGGAAGGCGAGCAAGCGCATGAAATACTCAAAGCTGAAAAACGCGTACATCAGCGGAATCAGCGACTGATAGCGCCAGAGCACGATGACGTAGAGCAGACCGATGATTAGTTGAGACAAACCCCAAAGCCCGAAGACCGTGATGACCGTATTCGCGCCACCCTGGGAAAACGTATCGAGCGCGATGGAAGCGATGCTTTGCGCGCCGCCATCAGCCGCGAACATGTGAACCAGACTGCGCCCGATTGTGATTAGCGTCAGCGCGGCGAAGACCCATTTCGCGAGCGTGTGACCCGTGTAATTGTTTGTAACAGGCTGGGGAAACAATTTTTCGATCATCATCCGACGCATTTCGCAACGCTAGTCAATATCCCCAATTTCCGCCAAAATGCCCTGGACAGCGTACGCGCTGACATCGCTCTCTTCGGACTAGGAATAAATTGTTACCAAGTGGATGAGGTCGGCAAAATGCACATAATGGACGACGCGGAAGCCACCGCTCTTGCCCCGCCGCGCCGATGGATTGGGCAGGCGGACTTTATACAAATCAAAGCCGAATCCGGTTAGTTTGACTCCGGGACGAAGATCGTTCTCTAATTCTGTTACGAGCCTGCTGACTTCCTGTGTTACGGCTGGGTATTTGCGCTTAAGCCGCTTCAGACGTCGACGGAATTTGTGTAGAAGATTAACCGTCGTGGGCATCGCCCGTCACTTCTCGGTCCACCTCCGCCAAGACTTCCCTAGCCGGTCGTCCATGCCCCGCGAGCGCCTGGCGCATTCCTATTCGTATACTGTCGAGAATTTGGTCCTCGCTGAGTTCAGCGAAGTAATCAGTCAAGACATCGGAAACGACCTGATCAAGCGATACCCCGCGATTCCGCGCTTCTTCTTGCAGGTAGCCAGCGACCTCTTGCGATATCTCAAGCCCAAGATTAAATGTTGCCATTGGACGTATTCCCTGTTTATCTCTGTTCCGATTTTACCACAGCCGCTCAGCGGCCGCGTAGTTCGCGAAGAAACTGACCGCCGACACAGCCCCACGGCAGCGAAACGAATCAACAGCGCTTACACAAAATAACATTCCCTCTCCTTGCGCGAGCATGGGGGCTTGTCGATAGAGGGGACCGCTGACTTGGTATCGGTTTCAGTCTTCTGGTCAGGAACCGCGACTGTGGAAGATGTTCCTGATGTTTACTAAAATATGTCCATGAAATCTTCGGCGAAATCTGATTAGCCGATTATGGAAACCGATCCCAAACCAGCCCGCTTCCCCCGCCTGCGCGCGCTGCTTTTGCTGCTGCTCGCGCTGGCATTCGGCTTTATTTTGGTCGTCGCCATGACCTGGTTCGTCATCGGCTCCGCGCCCCGCTCCCGAGCGGTCGCCATCGCCGGCGGCATCCGCGTCGCCGAATTCGCGGCGTTGCCCGATGAGGACTCGTACCCGGCTGCGCTGGCGATCGACGCCGACGGGACGCTTTACACCGGCAGTTATCAGAGCGGCGCCCTTTGGTCAATCAACCCCGCTGGCGCTGTCCGCGAAATCCAAGGAAGCCGCGAGCTCATCGGCTCGGTGTCCGGGCTCGCCGTCGACCCCGATAACGCGCTCTTCATCCTCGACCGCATCGCGCCCTTAAACGCGGAAGGCGCAATAATCTGGCGCTATGCCAGCGACGACCTGGATCGATTATTCGAAATCCAGGCGGAGGCATTCTTGGGAAAGGTCCTCCCGGACGATATCGCCATCGATATTGCCGGGCGCGTCTACATCAGCGATCGCTTGGGGCATGTTCTGCGCTATTCGGCCGCGGGCGAGCCGATCGGCAGCCGCGGCGGGGCTTATTGGTGGATCGCCCCCTGCAGCGAGCGTTGCGAGATCACCGGCATCGCCTACGATCAAGCCAACGACGCGCTGCTGATCGCCGATCCAGCTGCTGAAGCCGTCTACCGCGTCAACATCACTGACGGTTCCCCGGGCGATAGCGTCACCCTAATACGCGGCGCTGACCAGAAAAGCAATTACGGTTTTGATGGCATCGCCCTGAGTCCCCGCGGCGAAGTTTACCTTGCCCTGCTCAATTGGAATCGCGTCGCTCGCCTTGAGGCTGGCGAGCTGGTGATGCTGGCCAAGGACTTCCGCGGCGCCAGCGACATCGCCTATGACGCCGCGCGCGATCGCTTGTACGTGACCAACTGGAATCAGTTCGGTCTCGCCTTCGGCACGCGCCCGCAGCTGCCCTTCGCCATTGATGTGATTGATCTGTCGCCGGGTTCAGCCTGACATGACGTCATCGCTCCGCGCAGCTTGACCCGCCTGCGCAAGTCCGTTAGGCTAGATTTACCGTCCCCGCAGACGGAGTGACTTGGATGCGCAGACGCCGATCCCAGCGCCCCAGCGGACCGATTGCGGTCTCGCCATACCGTCCCCAGCGGTCCCTGCCCCGCTGGCGCCGGCGCTTCGGCTGCCTTTGTCTGCTCAGCGCAATAAGTCTCAGCATCGCGGCCGCCTACCTGGTTGTCAGCGCGCCGCCCATCACGGTCGCCAGCCCGGTCCTAACGACTGAGGAAGCGAGCAAACTAACGCCGACCCCGCTGCCCGAGACGGTCATAGCAGCGGAGCCGACCTCTGGTGCTCAGGACGAGGGACAGCGGGCCGAACAGCCGACGATCAGCCCGGCGCAAATCCTGGCGCTGCTGGCGACGCCGCCCGATCCCGCCGCTGTTGACGGCGGCCTGGGCGCCGACCCTTTCACGATCGTCACCAACCGCGCGCGCAGCAAGATGACCAGCTATATCGCCCAGCGCGGCGACACCATTGCCGGCATCGCCAATCGCTACGGCTTGAAGAAGGAGTCGATCGTCTGGTGCAATGATTATCGTCTGGCGCTGGTATTGCGGCCCGGCGATGTGGTCAATATCCCGCCGGTCGATGGCGCCTGCCATACGGTCATTCGTACGCAAAGCAAGGACATCCGCGCCATCGCCGAGCAATACCAGGTCGATGACGCTTACGCCATCATCGACTCGCCGGCCAATGAGCTGCCCGATATCGCGCCGGAGACGCTGCTGCCCAGTGGCACGCGCCTCTTCATCCCGGGCGGCGAAGGCGAAATCATTACTTGGAACGCGCCGGTGCAGCAAGATGGCGCCGGCAACGTGGTCGCCTTCGATCCCGGCAGCCCCTTCAGCTGTGGCGCTCGCTCGGGCGGCGGCACGCGTTGGGTCAATCCACTGCCCAACGGCACCTACGTCCGCGGCTATTACGCCGGGCATAGCGGCATCGATATTTCAGCGCCGACCGGTACGCCAATCTACGCCGCCAACGGCGGTCCCATCCTCTACGCCGGCTGGAACAATTGGGGATATGGCATCACCGTCGTCATCGGCCACGGACCCTGGTCGACGCTCTACGGACACATGAGCAGCCGCGCGGTCGGTTGCGGCCAAGTCGTCGGGGCGGGACAGGTCATCGGCTACGTGGGCAGCACCGGCAACTCCTCCGGTCCCCATTTGCATTTTGAGATTCGCTTTCGCAATCAGCCGCAAGATCCGGCTTCAACATCAGGGATCGGTTGGTAGTTCCCCGCCCGAAGACGACAATGTAGGGGCGACCTATCAGGTCGCCCTATTTGCTGCGACATTGAAGCTTGGGCAGCGAAACGGTAGAATCTGACCGATTTGCGGGCGACCCAATGAGGCGCGTGGGTCGCGTAGGTCGCGTAGACACTGACCGCCGACACTGACCGCCGACAATGCGCGTCGGTCGCCAGTAAAGATTGTCGCGGCGTCGGGAAGGTAAGCAAAATGGCCTCGTTTCAGACGGCTCAAGAAGCCTGGACGGCTCTCAACAGCGGCGATGACGCGGAGGCGCGCGCCGCCGCCATTATCTACCTGGGCGAGCGCCAATACGCGCCGGCCGTGCCGCGCTTGATCGAGCTCGTCCGCCAAGCCGACCCCGGTACGCGCTACCTCGCGGCCAAGGCGCTGGGGCAAATAGGCGATGAGGCCGAGGCGGCGCTGCCGGCCCTGCTCGAGGCTTTGCGCGACAACGACATGTTCCTGCGCGCCGGCATCACCGGCGCCCTCATCAAGATTGGTCCGCCGGCCGTGCCCGGCTTGACAAATGCGCTCTTCGACCCCAGCAGCGCCGTGAAACGCGCCGCTTGCAAAGCGCTGGGCAAAATCGGCAGCAAACGAGCCGTCCCGGCGCTGAAATTTTCGCTGCGCGACGGCAACCAAGGCGTGCGCCAGTTTGCGCGCGAGGCATTGGAGCGCATCGATAGCCCGGCGGCGCGGGAAGCGCTGAAGAGCGTCTGAGGCGCCGCGGCATGTTCCAGAAGCGGACAAGCCCTACAACCTCCATTTCTTCAAAATACGCCGCAAATGCTACGGAGCGGCTACGCATTCCCGACTTTAGGTTAAGGTTTGACGGCGAGCGGCGCTCTTGCTTTGGCGAGACTTGCTGGCTGTGTTAGTATCTGTTACAGATACGTGATTGTGGCTTCGGAGGTGGATGATGCATTCTGCGCCCTTGACCATCGGAATCGAAGAAGAATACCAATTGATTGACCCGGCGACTGGCGAGCTGGCTGCGGTTGTACAGCAACTGCTGCATGATGAGGGTATTCGGCAAATCGGCGACCAGGTCAAGCCTGAATTTCTGCAATCGCAAATCGAAATCGGCAGCGCCATTTGCCAAAACGCGCAGGAAGCGCGGGCTGAATTGCTGCGCTTGCGAGGCGAAGTGAACAGCGTGGCCGAGCGCCACGGCTATTGCATCCTGGCCGCCAGCACGCACCCCTTCGCCAAATGGGAAGACCAGGAAGCCAATCCGGGCGAACGCTACGAAGATCTCAAGGAATACATGCAAGAGGTGGCGCGGCAGATGCTGATATTCGGCATGCACGTGCATGTCGGCTTCGGCACGACGCGGCGCCAGCTTGATCTATTGATCGATATTCAAAATCAATTGCGCTACTTTCTGCCGCATCTGCTGACCTTTTCGACCAGCTCGCCCTTCTGGCATGGGCATCCCACCGGACTGAAGAGCTACCGCAGCATCATCTTCGAGAATCTGCCGCGCACCGGCACCGCGCCGATCTTTTCCTCCTTCAGCGATTACGAGCGCCTCATCGAGACCTTCGGCCAAGTCGGCGCCCTGGGCAAGGGACGGGGAGACGGCAAAGCCGATTACACCAAGATCTGGTGGGACAGCCGGCCCCATGAAGACTTCGGCACGCTGGAGATCCGCATCTGTGATATTTGCACCACCGTCGATGAGGCGGTCACCATCGCCGCGCTGGTGCAAGCGCTTGTCGCCAAGCTGATCAAGCTGCGCAATCAGAATCAGAGTTGGCGAATCTACCCCAATGAAATGATCGCCGAGAACAAGTGGCGGGCCGTGCGCTGGGGGCTGGATGGCCAGTTGATTGATTACGGCAAGCGGGAATCGGTCTCGGCGCGTTCGCTGGCGCTTGAATTGTTGGAGCTGATTGACGACGTGGTCGATGAGCTAGGCTCGCGCGAAGAAGTCAACTACGTGCACACGATCTTGGAAAAGGGAACCAGCTCCGATCGTCAGTTGGCGGTCTATCATGACTGCCTGGCCAATGGCGCGACGCAGCGCGAAGCGACTAAGGCGGTGGTGGATCACCTGCGCGAAGAGACGATGCGCGGCGTGGTGTAAGGGTTGTTTGGCGCGTCTTATTTGCCCCGCTTCGCCCGCGTGCTGGCGTAGCGCTTGCTCAATTCCGGTTCCGCCATTTGCAGGCGGCGCGGCGGCAGCCCACTCACAATCGCCTCCAGGTCGTCCACCACCATCTCGCCCAACTCGACCATGCCCTGCGCCACCGATCCGGCCCGATGCGCCGACAAGATGGCGCCCTCGGCCGCGCGAATCGGGTGATCGGCCGGCAGCGGCTCAACGGGGAAGACATCAGTCGCCAGTTTGAAGCGCCCCTTAAGCGCCATCTCGGTCGCCGCGTCAAAGTCGATCACGTGGGCGCGGCTGGCCAATATCAAGACGGCATTCGGCTGAATCAACTCCAGCAGCTCGCGCGAGAGCATCGCCCGATTTTCACTTGACGGGACCGCCATCACGAAGATGAACTTTGACGTCGCCATCAGTGCTTCCAGCGCTTGCGGGCGCAATCCCTGCCGCGTCAGATAGCCATCGCTGAGCCAGGGATCATAAACCGAAATGCTGACGCCGAAGGGGATCAGCAACGGGTGCAGCGCGCGGGCGAGGCTGCCATAGCCAATAATGCCGACCGGCTGATCGTAAAGCAAGAAGGTATCGACATTGCCGTGCCAGAGGTAGGCTTCTTCGCCGCGGCGCATCTGGCGGTCGCCATAGGAGATTTGCCGCGCCGCGTCAATCGCCAGGCCGAGCGAAAACTCCGCCACTTGCCGCGCAAAGCCCGGCGCCGCGCTCAAGACGCGGATGCGCCGCTCGTAGCAGGTTTCGTAATCCAGGTCGAGCGGGAAGCTGCCCGATACATCCATGATCGCTTTCAGGCGCGCCGCCTGATCCAGCACATCGCCATAATGCCAGCCCGATGTGACCAGGACTTCGGCGGTCGGCAAAGCGCGCAGGAACTCCTCCTGAGGCATGCGCTCGTCGTTGCCCCAAATGACGTCGACCAGGTCGTGCAGCCGCTGCTGGTCATCGGGCGAGAAGATCTCGTCCATCCGCCGAAAACTCGGGTTGACTATCACCTTGCTCTTCATCGCCGCCTCGCAACTGAGCAACTACCAGTTAAATCTATAAGCATCCATACTAATTTGCGGCGCAGCGGGCGACATAATATGTCGCCCCTACAACTTCCACCAAGTCGGGATTATGTTATTTCAAGCGCCGATCATACCAGACCGGGAGCTCCCCCAGGCAGTCGCCGATATGGATGGAGGCTGCCTGCAAAGCCGTGCTGACCGCTTCCGGCTCCAGCACATGCACTTCGGTGGGCCGCTCTTTGTCCGCGCCTGGTTCGCGCCCTATCAGAAGCGCGTCGACTATCTTTTCCTTATCGATCAGGATCGGCATAAAACGCCCGTCGAGCAGGTGAAGGTTGATCTCGCCGTGAAACACCGTCGGCTTGCGCCCCCGTTTCTTGACCACCTCGCTGGCGTAAATGGACTGCACGCCGCCCGCGTTCACTTTCCACAACTGCCGATTGCCGCGGGCCGCGCTGATCGTCTTCTCATACGGGTTGATGATGATGGCATTCGTCTCGCGCAGAATGTTCCATACCAGACGCGCGATAGCCAGCAGCAACAATACAGCGACGGCGATGCCCAGATAGGGCAGCAGAGCTGGATTCGCAATCGGCACATCCTCGATGCTTAAGCCCAGCAAGCTCAGCGGCGCCAATATCGTGGTGCCAGCGATGGGCAAGCCCAACTCGTTCGCCAGCGTCGCGAAGGACACCCACAAATAGACCACCGTCAGCAGGCCATACCAGGCGATCTGACGCTGCTTGGCGCGCAGCCAGCGCGCTTTCCGCTCCAGCCTCAATTCACCTTCGATGCCACGCTCCAGGCGCCACAGACCGAGATCAAGCGGCAGCGGCTCCAAAGCGATCGGTTCCGGCTCGGGCTCAGGCTCAATCGCCTGCGACGCGGTTGAGGCGAAGGGAATGCCGAGTGTATTGGCCAGCGCGGTTCCGAGCTGAATCGCGACCGCTTCGTACGCGGCGGCATCGGCATCGGTGAAACGCAGCAACTCGAACCAGCGGCTCGAGCGCGCCAGCGAAATCTCGGGCGACAGCGTCAAGCCAAGCTGCCACGAGCTCGACTCATTGGACCAGCCGAGCACCACCTGCCCCAGGTCGGCTTCCAGAATCTCGCCCGATTCCGGCAAGTCGCGGCTGACGGCGAAGTAACCGTTGTAGCGGAATGGCAAGCCCGTCTTGGCTTCGACAATCAGCTTTGGCTTCGCCGCACCATCCACTTGTATCAGGCGCCAGCGGTCCGAGCTATAGTCGACGAGGGAGTTTGCGGATACGGCAATTCTGGGCATGGGTCAATTTCAGATTGCTCATGAGCCGAATAACAGTGGAACATTATGGCAGACTTCCAACACAAATTGCAGTCGAGATTTGCCTTGAAGCGGTATTCCGAATTTGAGGCAACCTCATCAAGCAAGCAAGAATTTTCTGTGCCCGCTGTTTGGAGAAGGTCTTCAAGCAGCGCTGTCGGCGCCGCGCCGCTGGCGCCAGCGGACCAAGATCAAGAGGCAGAAGATCAAGCCCAGCGTGAGAAAAGCCAATCCACCGAGCGCCAGCGCTTGATCGGGTTGCGCCTGGCTGATCCCCAGCGCGACCAAGCCATACAGAAAGGAGAAAAGATAGAGCAGCGCCAGCGTCTGCCGCTGCGTCAAGCCCAGGCTGAGCAGGCGATGGGAGACATGGTCTTTCGCCGCCAGCATCAGCGGACGCCGCTCCAGCAGGCGCGTGACGATCGCCAGGTTGATATCGACGATGGGCAAAGCCAGCACGCATATCGGCGTCATCCAGGTGACGTTCAGCGGCTGGGCGGCGAATTTCAGCTTGATCGCCAGAATCGCCAGCACGAATCCGAGCGTATAAGCGCCCATGTCGCCCATGAACGTGCTCGACGGATTGAAGTTGTAAATCAAAAAGCCGACCGCGCTGCCGACGATCGCCGCCGCCAGCATGCTCACCAGAATCTGCCCCTGCGACAGCGCCAGCAGCAGGAAGAAACCCGATGCAATAGCAGCGGTGCCAGCCGCCAGCCCATCCATATTATCGATCCAGTTGACGGCGTTTATCAGCGCGACAATCCAAAATAGCGTCAGCGGGATATCGATGAGCGCGCTGCCGAAATAGCGTATCTGTACGCCGGAGAGCGCCGCCACGGCCGCGGCGACCGTCATCACAAACAAGCGGAGCCGCGGGTTAAGATGGCGCCGATCATCAAGATAGCCGATCAATGCCAGCAGGGTCGCGCCGGCGACGATGGCGCCAAGCTCAATCAGATGATCTGGCGGGCTGAAAAGCAGCACGGAAAGGACGAAAGCGACGTAAATGGCGGCGCCGCCCATTAGTGGCACGTGTCGGTTATGGATGTTGCGCGTGTTGGGCGCGGCGGTGACGCCGAGGCGCATGGCGATTTGGCGCGTCAGCGGAGTCAGGCAGAGGGCAGCGCCAAAGCCGACGATCATGATCGGAATAAATTGCAGCCGCGCGTCCATGACCTTAGTATAAGGCGGTATGCGGTGCGAGGAAAGAGCCGGTGAATTGCCCGCCCTCAGCACCCATTTTGAAAACAACGAGCGAACCAGTGGCTCGCCCTCACAGCGCATGGAGGCGATCGCCTAAGTCGTATCCGCGCGCCACTCAAAGACGACCGTGACCGGCAAGTGATCGGAGCCGATGGCTTCACCGACAGTCGCCGCCGTCGGCCGCAGGTCCGCGCTATGCCAGATGTAATCGATGCGCAACAAGGGCTGGATGACGCGGGGCAAGCCGATGGCTTCGGCGACGGGCCAGGTCCGCCCTGCCCCGACCCCGGCGCCGCGCCAGGCATCTTGCATCTGCGCCGCCACTTCGTCGTAGATCAGCGAGGCGTCGCTCATGTTGAAATCCCCAGCGACAACATAGGGCTTTGATTCGACGCGCGCCACCGCGAGAAACCGGCGGATCTGGGCGTTTCGGCGGCGCTCGTCATAACGCAGCAGCGCTTCAGGTCCGATATCGGCATGGGGGTCGAATTGGGCGCGCGGTTTCAAGGGCAGCGTGAAGTGCGCCGCATACACCGCCAGCTCGCGCCCGCCCAGATTGAGCAGCAAACGCAGCGCCTCCAGCCCCGGTTCATCCTCGATCCTGAGGATATCGCGTTCCAAGATGGCATAACGCGAGAAGACGCGCGCGCTGCCTTCGATGTGATCCTCGTGGGCATAGACATCATACAGCGGCGCCAGTCGTTGATCGTAACCCGGCGCCGTCTCTTGCAGCACAATGAGATCGGGCGCCGTCCCCAAGAGCCAGTCGGTCGCCTGCTTGAGTTCAGGGTTGCTGCCCTGCACGTTGAAGGTCACGACCGTAAAGGTTTCGCCTTTGGGCGGTTCGACCGGCCGATACATGCCGGGCGCGGCGAACCAGTACAAGCCGATCGCGATCAGGCATATCTGCAGCAGCACGCTCCAGCGTGGCGGATTCGACAGCGCATTTTGACCATCAACCGTCTTGCTCAGCCGCGACAGCCGTTTGCGCGCATACTCGGCGGGCAGCGCGCCACCCCGCGTGACGATAATCGAAAGCGGAAAAGTGACGACCAGCGGCATGAACCAATAGGGCGCGAAGGTATTTGCCAGGTCGATCGCGGGCGCGCCGTTGACGCGCAGCAACCTGAGCAGCGTAAAGAGCGCGACCAGCAGGGCGTAGCACGAGATCAGATGACGAAGCGGGGTCGATATGCGGCGCAGGAAGATCTGCAAGGATGACCAGGGCATGTCGCTGCCTCCGGGCAGGCGCCCGAATCAGAGCAGGACGAGCGAGATGAAGATCAAGGCGATGAACAAGCCGGCTGCCAAAATGCCCATATTGCGCAGGTCTTTGATGACAAAGCCATAATCGGCGCGCAGATCGTCTTCCGTGACCACTTTGGTCGGGTTGGCCAGCAATTCGGCGACGTATTCGCCTTCCAGGGCGCCTTCGTCTTTGCGCCTCTCAAGTTGAGCCGCCTGCAGGGCGCGGCGGCGGCGAGGCGGCGATTTGGCAGCAGCGGCGGCGGGCTTGTCGCCCGCGGACGAATCGGACGCGCGCGACGTAGCGGCATCGGCGCGGCCTTCATCGACGACGCCTTGGCGCGCCTGCTCTAGCACGGACTGTGAGATGTTGGGTTTCCTGCGTCTGCGCTTCGCCATCGCTGTCATACCCCGCGAACCCGCCAACGGTCATTACATTATCACAAAGTCGTACGCGGCTGGCAAGCCTTGGCGGAGCCCTCATTGATTCAGCGCAAGACGAGACCTAGGGTTCTTCGATGTGAATTGCGCCGAGCGGTATCCGAGCATCGGGATGAGGAGCGCCGTCAGCGTCGGTCGCTGGCAGCCGCTCCAGGTCGCTGGCGCGATACAGCCCGGTAAAGACCTGATACCGCCCAGGCGCGAGATCGGCTGGTAGGGGAATTTCCCAGGTTTCAGAATCAGCGAGACCGCCGTACCACAGCCGTGTCGGCATGCGCGCTCCCAGGGGCTCTTGGTCAAAACCCCACTGCGCCCCGCTCTCTTGGTGAACAAAATGCAGAAACTGAACATAGTCCTTAGTGATCTGGATATCAGCCCGCCAATTGAAGGCAATGGAAAGCATGTCACCTGGACGAGCGCGCTCTGGCAAATCGACCAAACCAAGAGTCAAAAGGTCTGCGAAGATCGCGATCGGGGCGGCCGCGGAGGCCGACGATTCGGCTGGAAGCGCCAGTTCACCCACTACGACATGTCGGTCACTCAGAAGTCGATGATCACTCGAAACGATTATCTGCGGAGTGAAGTGATCTTCCGCCGCGCGCCATACTGACAGCACGACCAAGACAGCTGTGTTTCGCGGGACATGTGCCGGGATTCCGACTTGGCGATTCTGGCGATACACGGGCAGATACCAGGGACCCCGAACACGCTTTCCCGACACCTTGACGTATGCATTCTCAGATGAATAAGAAGTCGCGCTGAGTGGGTCAAGCAGATGGATGGAATAGCCCAGCCCATGGTAGCCGAAAGGCAATGCCGATAGCCACAAGCTCACATCGAGACTATCTTCAAATGGTTTCTGCTTCAACTGATAGCCGTAGAGCGTAACGCCTGACTCGAAGGTCACATCGGCTGGTGACCCCAGCCTCTTTTGAATATCCCGGTGCACTTGATTCAGGTCGGGATCGCTGATGGCGACCCAAAGGACAGATGAGACGACAGGCAAGGCGTAGAGCAGCCAGCACAATTGGCGCTTCGGCTTTGCGACCACATCCGAAAGGAATCCGAGCATACTAACCAGTACCAGCCAGACGCCAAGATATTCCATGGACTCTTCAATAAGGAATACGAGACAGCGGTCTCTGGCCGGATCTGCGTCCCGATACAGGAATCCCAGATATCCACAAATGTCATGGTATCTCAGCTCTTCCACCAGAAGCGCTCCCGCCGCGCCTACAGCCAGGCCAGACAATAGACAAATGTGCCAGATCCAAGTATGCCGAGGCGAGCGCCGCATAACCAAGACTGTTGCCCCTGCGACGGACAGACCCAAGACGCCGTAGATGAAATGCCAACGATCGACATATTCATGCAGAACAAACATCTCGTCACATGCCATGTAGAAGAGAAGCAGGCTCAATACAAGCATATACAGGCGCCTCCATAGCGGGCGCCCGCGCGCAAGCAAAGCCGTTAACAGAGCAATCTCGGCAGCAAACGCCAATTGCGTGGCGGAAAACGCGACCGCCGCATTGTATTCACTGCTGACGCGAAACAGAGCAAGCACATACGAATTGGACAGCGCTGCGCGAAACGCTATCGCCACGATTAGCGCTAGCGTCGCCAGCATGAAGGTCGCCAGAATCTTTGCAGCGGATGGCAGGCGCGGGATGAGCCAGCGATAACTAATCAACGCTACTATCGCATACAGCGCGATGACAACGAAGCGAGTCGTTGTGTAAGGAAGGGAATCAGCCACTATCCCAGCCTATGGCTATGAATATCACTGTACAGATCGTCATTATAACGGTATCGCCATAGCCATCCTCCTGAATTGACAGACCCTGGAATCTCTCGCGCCGTGAGTTTCCAAGAACTGGCTGTATGAGTGGGCAAGGCGCAAATCTGGAATTCGCCCATCGGCTCCGTCTAGCCCTTCGGCCAAGAGCGCCCGCAGCTCCACGAAGCTGATGCAGATGACAAGTCAGTCGACGCGGCATCGGCGCGGCCTTCATCGACGACGCCTTGGCGCGCCTGCTCTAGCACGGACTGTGAGATGTTGGGTTTCCTGCGTCTGCGCTTCGCCATCGCTGTCATACCCCGCGAACCCGCCAACGGTCATTACATTATCACAAAGTCGTACGCGGCTGGCAAGCCTTGCCCGCGCTAGCGCCCTATGCGGCAACGAATGGAAAGACGATGCCTAGCCGCGCTCAAGGATCATGGCGCCGAGCGGCACGCGAGCATCGAGAAACTGCCCGCCTCCCGCATCTCTCGCCTCCAGCCGCTCCAAATCACTGGCGCGATACAAGCCGGTAAAGACCAGATACCGCCCAGGCGCGAGATCGGCTGGCAGGGGAATCTCCCAGGTTTCGAAGTCGGCGAGGCCACTGTACCAAAGCCGGCTCGGCAAGCGCGCTCCCAAGGGCGGACTGTCATATACCCACCACTCGCCCGTCTTTTCGTTGCCAAAGTGCAGAAACTGGACGTAGTCCTCAGTAACCACTTGTTCAGCGCGCCAGCTGAAGGTGATAGAGAGCGTGTCTCCTGGGCGAGCCTGCGCAGGAAGGTCGACCGCGCCGAGCGTTATCGCGTTGTCGAAGCCCGCTAGGGGGGAGAAAGCATAGGCCGCCCTTCCCCTAGGAAGAACTACCTCACCCAAAACGACTTGTGAGTCGCTGAGAAGCTTGTGATCACTCGAGACGATTCTCTGAAGCACGTACTCATCCCCTGCCTCGCGCCACATGCTCAGTACGACCAAGAACGCTCTGTTCCGCGGGACCTGCGCCGGGACACCAAGTTGGCGAAACTGTCGATACACCGGAAGATACCAAGGACCGCGAATACGCTTTCCTGACACAGTGACGAACACATTCTCACTTGAATAAGACGTCGCGCTGATCGGGTCAATCAGATGGATGGAATAGCCCAGCCCATGATAGCGGAAGGGCGATGCTGACAGCCACAGAACAACTTGAAGATCTGTTTCGTCTGGACCGCGCTCCATCTGAGAGCCGTATAGCTGAATGCCCGACTCGAAAGTCACATCAGCGGAGTCCGCCTGAATCCTGCGTTGAACTGCCTCCACGCTTGGATTTCTAATCGAGATTATCGCGAGAAACGATACGATCGGCAGCACGTAAAGAAGCGCACGCAGCGGGAGCTTCGGCTGCGCAACCACGATCGAAAGCAAGCCAAGGGTGGCAACCAGCATAAGCCAAACGCCAAGCATCTCCATTGGCTCTTCAATGAGATAAGTTAGACAAATATCTCTGTCGAGAAATGTGTAATGATGGACGAGGCCCAATTCGCCGCAAACGCGCATGAAGCGCAACTGTTCTATCAGTAGCGCTCCAACCGCAGTAATAGCCAGACCAGTCAAGAGGCAAATGTACCAGATCCAAGTATGCCGCGGCGAGCGCACCATGACCAATGTTGTTAATGCTACGACAAGCAAGCCTAAGACGGCGTAGGCGAGTTCCCAGTGCTCCAACCCCATATATTCATGCAGCATAAACAGCTCGTCCCAAGCCAAGAAGAAGAAAAGCAAGCCCAAGCCAGCCATATGCAAACGGCTCCAAGCCGGTCGCCCTTGTCCACAGCAAGCCGTTAACAAGGCCAACTCCCCAATAAGCGCTAGCTGCAAGCCCGCGACGGCGGTAGTGATACTTTCTTCCCGGTGGATGTGAAACAGCCGAAGAAAATATGTATCAGTACCAGCTCCATACAGCGCAATCGCCACGACTAGCGCTTGCGCCGCCAGCGTGATAATGGCGAGCTTCTTTGCCGTGGATGACAGGCTTGGGATTAGCCAGCGAAAACTGACTGGCAGAATGACAACATACAATGCGATGACAACGACGCGGGCTAACGTAAGAGGAGCGGTTATGGCCACGATTCCTGCCGATGACTATACAGTTACGGTAGAATCATATCATCATCAAGAATTCCGGGAAAGCAATCCAGTTGACAGGTCCTGCAATTCCGCGCACGATGCGCCGATTTGGCTCAAGACCAGTGTTCAGCGCTATCCCCCGTCTTGCCCTTCAACAAAGAGCGCCTGCAACTGCTCAAAGCTGATACCATACTGGCGAGCGATTTCCCGCGCGTAACTCTGCCCGCGAGGCGGCGCCGGCCGGACCTTGTAGGTGCGCCGCACGCCATCCGCGCCCTCTTTCACCTGCGATATCAGGCTCTGTACGCGGCTGCCGCCAGCGACCTCGCTATTGATGGATTCGCAGTCGGCGGCCAATTCGTGCAGGTGCGTCACAAACAGAGCGCGCGCCCCCAATATCCGCAGGCAGCTGACAACATCACGAGCCAGGAAGTAACTCTCGGTCGCGCTGGTGCTGGCCAGCGACTCGTTGAGCAGCAGCAGGCTGTGCCGGGTCGCGCGGCGGAAGATTTCCCGCAAACGCCCCGCCTCTTCGCCTAAGCGGCCGCTCTCCATATTGGGTTTTTCTTCCGCCGGAAAATGCAGATAGACGCCGTCAACCGGGCTGAGCGCCGCCGACTCGGCCGGCACAGGCAAGCCCGTCTGCGCCAGCACATGCAGCAAGCCAATCGCTTGAAGGTATGTCGTTTTGCCGCCGCGGTTGGGTCCAGTCAGAATGTGAATGCGCCCGTTCTCGTCGAATGTCACATCGTTGCTGACGATATGCGCCTTCAAGCCGCCCTCCCGTTCCTGCCGCGCGAGGCGCAGCGCCAGATCCAGGTTGTAGAGGGCGCGCGCTTCCAGCCGCCGCTCATCAAGCGGGAGCAGCTGGGGGCGACAGAGCGGCAAGCCGCGCTCCCTCAAGGCGCTGACCAGTTGGGCGCCGCCGACGTAGAAGGCGATCTCCGGCTCCATAGCGCGCAACAGACTGCTGCGAACATGAGTGTACCGCTCAAGCGCCTTTGCGATCGGGCGAATGACATCATCGAGCACGACGCCGAGATCGCTGAACAGCGCGTTGGCCGCCAGCCGATCCAGCGTTTCCCGCCGCTCCGCCAGGATGCTGCCATGGCGGTAAGGTCCCGCATCGGGCGATTCGCGCAAGGCGCTGATGCCGCGCTGAGCGTCCTCATCGTCGATGCCCCAAAATTTGCGGAAAAAGCGGGGACCGCGAAAGCGCTGCTTGTTGAGCGACAGCAGCGTTGCCGCCACCGGCTTCAAATCGGGCGATAAGTTGACGCCGACGGTCACGCTGACAACCTGGCGGATTTCGGCGCGCAGCGGTGGCAATTCCTCCATCATCTGCCTGAAAGCCGGCTCGTTCACGATGCGCTGCAATTCTGCCGCCAGCGATTTCCAGCCAGCGGCTTTGAGATCGTTGGAGTGCTGCCGCATCAGCGCGTCAAGCGCGCTCACGCATTCGATATAATTCTCCAGCTCAGTCAGGCGGGAGAGCACAAGCGAGACCTGATTGCGGCGCGCGCGGATATCGCGAACGGTGTTGTGCAAGTCACGGATCTGCGGCAGCAGACCGCGCAAGCTCGCGGTGAATTCCGGATTCTCCAGGCAATCCTCAAAGACATCCTGCCGATAGCGCAGCGTCGCTTCGTCCGTCAGCAGAGTCGCGAGCAGGTTGTGAATCGGACGCAAATAATCTACATGCGGCGACATCACATCAGCGATGACTTTGAGGCGCAGGTCGTCGCTGAGCGAGGGGTCTTTAGCGGTCGCGCGGCTGGCCGCTTCGTTATCGAGCCAGAGCAGGCTTATCTTGGGTGGTTCAAGTTGGCTGGCTGGTTGCGGAATGCGCACAAGAAGAATAGTCCCCAACGTCTTAACGCGTGACCACGTGTTCGCAGTCGCCCAGGCTCCCGCTGGCGATGAAGAGCTGGATGCAGTCCGATAGCAGCGCGCCAACCTTCTGATGGCCTGCGTTGCTCCAATGTCCGTCAGGGGGAGGCGCGTAATCTTCTTCCACAATCATAATGTCCTTAAGCGGCATATAAGGCAATGCCAACTCTTCCATCAAGGCTACAGCAATATCGTAGCGCTCGCTCTCGCCCGACAGTTCGCGCATACCCGGTATCAAAACGACCAGCAGCGCGGAATCTTGAGACAAAGCCAAGTCGCGCAGTTGGCGCAAGTAGCCGCGCGTAACCTCAATGCCTTTCGCCAAGCGCCTTTCGGCTTTGCCGATCTCGGCGATGTTATCTCGCAAGCGCAGCGCCAGCGTGCCCAAGCGCGCGCTTCCCAAGAGACGCTCGATTTCGTTCGCTGGCGGATAGACACGATGGTCGGCGAAATAGCGCGCCGCCGCCTCGTCGATTGGAACCAGGTTGCCCCAGGCGTCGAATCGGTAGGGTCTGACATAGACCAGGCGTCCCAGACGATCGACCGCTTCGTAGCGAGATGTTATCGGCAGCAAGTTGTCTACGAAGTCATTCCAGTAAAAGCCGAGGATCGTCAGATCGGGTTCGAGAATCGGCGCGAGCAATTCAAACGACGTGACCGCTTGATTGGTCGCCGTGCCGGAAAAGCCCGCATTCCAAACGACGGCATCGGGATAGCGCGCTTCGATGGTCTCGACATAAGACTTGCCGACCTCGGCGGAAAAACCGTGAGCGAAGGAATCGCCGAGCGCCAGAATCCGTGTTCGACCGGCGAAATCCGCGCCGGCGATAAATTCTTCATCGTCTGCGTATCCCTGTCCATTGAAAATGCAGCGTCTGCCGCTCTGTTGCCCGCGCGCGCACAGATCACGAACGACATCGTAAATCCAGCGGCAGCCGGCGCCGTCACAAAATGTCGTGCGGGCGACATCGAAATCGGGATTTGCCACATCACGGCCAAAGTAGACCGAAATGCCGCTTACGGTCAAGAGCAGCTCCAATGCCAACAGCGTAACGATCGTGACCAGCGCGGCCGCAATAATGCTTCGGCGCGAGCCAGCGTTCAGCCGCCGCCTAAACTGGGGCCGGCGCAAGTTATAGGCGAAGACCGAGATTCCCAATCCGGCCAATATGATCAACAGCTGTGGAAGGTTTAGACCGGGGCTGGCGCCAGGCAAAAGAAAATCGACGCCGGCGCCGAAGAGCGCGACCATTAGTCCCAACAGCATCAAGACGATTCGGATTGCATTGGCCATTTTGAGTGGACCTGTAATCACATTGTCGCGACCGATTGAATGAGGGACGGGTCATAGACTCCAAGCATGATCGAGCAGCATCTTGCGCAGGCGCCGCTTTCGGGCGCCATTCATAAGGAATCCAACTTGCCGGCGCGACACTGAAGCGTCATCGTAAGCGCGCCACTGAATGGCTTGTGCGCTACTCGCTATCATACGTATAACCAGCCGCAACGCAATCTTAGGATTACTATTCTGAGATTCCATCCTGGCGAAAGCCGACTGCGCACTTTCGCAGCCGCCGGGTTTGGCTCTGCTTCAGTAGACGGCGCCGGCGGTCAGCGCCGGTGGCATGGACCAATCAGATAGGCGTAGACCTTCGGAGATGGGGTAGAAAAAGCGAAAATGCGAGACTCAGTAGCGGACAGGCCTTGCGGGGCGATCAATCAGGTTGCCGCAAAAGTCGATAGAAAACACAAAGGCGACAAATATGCCGCCCCTTGCTTACCAGAACCGAAATAGGATTCGCGTCAAGATCGTTAATTCAGCCGCATCCGGCGCAAGCCCTGATAAGCCGGATCGCCCTGAATCTCACTCCAGCGAGCCTCTCCACCATCGGTATGCCATTCGACAACGAACATGCCGTCCGCGTCCTGGTAGGTGAAAGTCGGCTTCAAGCCGAGCAGAATCTGCCGGATCGTGCCGATGACGTCTTTGCGTTCCTCGCCAATGCGCAGGGTGAAATATTGACCGGAGACGAATTCAAAATACATCGGCATGCCTTCCAAGCTCCCCTCCATCTGGATCGGCGCTTCCGCCTGCGTGCAACTCATGAAAACATTCTGCAGGCGATTGTTCCACAAGGAGTGATTGACGCGCTCTTCAATGTAATATGGGCGCGGCTCTGGGGTTGAGTAAAACCATTGGCGGGCGGTATTTGCCATCGCGCGACTCTCCGGGATAGGGCACTCTGCGACGAAGC
This sequence comes from Chloroflexota bacterium, assembly GCA_026707225.1. Lineage (GTDB taxonomy): Bacteria > Chloroflexota > Anaerolineae > Aggregatilineales > Phototrophicaceae > UBA6055. The sequence goes on along the minus strand of JAPOXG010000081.1, from coordinate 16,014 downwards.
TAGTTTAACCCAAAACGAGCGGACCAAGAATAGCGAAAGATGATTGAAATGAGATAGAACATCTGTTCGTCTTCGTGTATACTGTGACAGCCTTAAGGAAGTCATCTTGGGAAAGGGACCCTGTTCATGAAATATCGCGACAATCGCAGCCGACGCATTTTCGCCTTTATCTGCCGCTACACCGCCGAATTCGGCTTCCCGCCGACGCTCGGCGAAATTGCGGCTGACGAGGGCTTCAAATCGAATTCCGGCGTGATACGTCATTTGGACAAGCTGGAGAAGTGGGGTTGGATTGAGCGCTATCACGGCAACGCGCGCAGCATTCGTATCCTGCGTCGCTGCGAAGGCGCCCCGGCTAGAGCAGATAGCGCGAATTCTTCTCGCCTATACTTTCGGCCGCGATGACCACGCTCGATTGCGGCAAGACGTAGTATTGATACAGCTCGCCCGTGATGAATTGCCGCGCCAGCCCGCTATCCAGCAGCTTGTAGGTTTGCAGCTCGATGCGCAGCGTTAGATAAAGGGGGTGCGTACGCAGCGTATAGCGGCTGGTGCGCCCCTTGACGATCCGCACCGCTTCCGCCTCGCGATCCATGGTGAGCAGCCGCAGAAAGCGATTGTAGTCGGTCGTCAAGTAAATCATGACGCCGACCACCGCCACTTCTATCGCCAGCGCCAAGGGCAGGGCGAGCACGCGCACAAAAGCCAGAACCACCACCCCAATGGTAATCACGATGGCCAATTTCACGGCACGCCGCGTCAACTGCGACATGCGCGCTTGAAACTGGTCGATCTGCGCTTGCAGCGCGTTTAGCTGCGCCTGGCTCATCAAGCCGAGGCGATTATTCTTGAGATCGTTGGGCGAGGCGGCGATGATCTGCGCACTTACGCGCCGCATGGGATCGTTCCTCTGGGTCGGCTGCAACACAAGTGTACCAAGTAAGAGCGTCTAGCTCAATTGATTGCCGGGATGAACGCAGCGAATCTGATGGGCTCATTTGACGGGTCCCCTCCTCTTGCGACCGCGCTGATAAAAGCAAGAGCGACTGACCCGCCCTGTATTCGCGCGGCGCCGGCTCGCCCATCACCGAGGCCGAAATGCAAGTTTCTCGGATTCCTAATCTTCTGTCAGTGATCTTGCGAGCGACTGTGGTAAAACAAGAGTACGCGGATAAAAGCAATATCAGGGTGGCTGAATGGCAGCTGAAAGACCGAAGATCTTAATCGCCTTGCGTCAGGCGCTCTTCGACCTGCTCTTCGCGCCAACGCAGCAAGCGCGGCTGCGCGGCTTGGGCGATGTGACGATGCCGGCGCAAGCAGGCGACCTCAGCGAGGCGCAGTTGACGGCGCTTGTCGGCGGCCATGATATCGTCATCACGAGCTGGGGCAGCCCGACATTTTCCGCTGCCGTGCTCGCGGAAGCCGATCGCCTGAAGCTGATCGCGCATTCGGCCGGCTCGATCAAAGGACTGCTGCCGCCGCCGGTCTTCGTATCTGGCAGACGCGTCACCCATGTCGCTTATTCCATGTCGATTCCGGTCGCTGAAACGACGCTGGCGCTGATCCTCCTGTGCCTGCGGAGATTCCACAAAATCGATCGCGCCTTCCAGGACGGGGGCTGGGCGGCGGCGCGGGGGCTGCCACCCGGCGGCGAACTGGCGGGGAACCGCGTCGGCGTGATTGGCGCCGGCTATACCGGGCGCGCGGTCATTCGCCGTTTGCTGGCGCTGGAGGCGCAAGTCTGGCTCTGTGATCCCTACGTCAGCGATGAAAGCGCGGCGGCGCTGGGCGCGCGCAAAGCGCCGCTGGAGACGCTGATGCGCGAATGCCCGATCGTGACCTTGCAGGCGCCGGCGACCACCGAAACGTATCGCATGATCGGCGCCGAGCAGTTGAGCTGGCTGCGCGACGGCGCCATCTTCATCAACACGGCGCGCGCGCATCTCATCGACGAGGCGGCACTGCTGGCTGAACTGCAAACCGGGCGGATCAGCGCGGCGCTGGACGTCTTCGACCAGGAGCCGCTGCCCGATGACAGCCCTTTCCGCGGGCTGGACAACCTCATCATGACACCGCATATCGCCGCTGTCACTCAGCAAGCTTACAAGCGGCAGGGAGCAATCACCGTCGACGAAGTGGCCAGCTTTCTCAGCGAAGGCAAATTGCGCTATGAAGTCACGCGCGATATGCTCGACACGATGGCATAGGCGACGCCAAGAACCGGAAGATATCGGCTGCCAAATGAAAGGAATATCCAAAATGATCGAAAGCTATGTAGGGGCGACATATCATGTCGCCCGCCTACTTACTCGTCTACCTGGGCGTTTCAGCGAAACGCCCCTACAGAATTCATTTGTTCGACTAAGCTGAAATGACTAGCATGGTAATTCGGGAGGGATCAATGGGCGCAATGGATGGCAAGACCATTATCGTAACGGGCGCGAGCAGCGGCTTCGGCGAGTCGATTGCGCTGGCCTGCGCGGCAGAGGGCGCCAATGTGAGCTTAATCGCGCGGCGACGAGAGTTGCTGGAGTCCGTGGCGGAAGCGGCGCGGGCGCTGAACGGGGGCGGTCAGGCGCTGGTCTGCCCGGCCGATGTCAGCGATGACGGGCAGATCTTCGCGGCGCTGGAGCAGACGCGCGCGGCGCTCGGACCGATTGACGTCTTGGTCAATAACGCCGGCTTCAACCACACCGAGCGTTCGATCGCCGATACTTCCGCCGAGCAATGGCGCGAACTGATCGACGTGAATTTGACCAGCGCCTTCGTCTTCACCAAAGCGGTCTTGCCCGAGATGAAAGCGCGCGGCGATGGCTTGATCATCAATCTGGCGTCGCGCGCCGGCATGTATCCCAGCCTGCTCGCCGGCGTCGGATACAGCGCCTCGAAGATCGGCATGGAAGCGCTCAACACCATCACCAACGAAGAGGGCAATCCGCACGGGGTGCGCGCCAGCCTCGTCAATCCGGGCGCGGGCAACACGCCGATCATGGAACGCCGACCGGTCCAACCAAGTCTGGAGGCCAAAACGAAGATGATCCAGTCCGAAGACATCGCGGCGACGGTCGTCTTCCTCGCCAGCTTGCCGCCGCGCGTCCATATTGACTTTCTCTCGATGATGCCGACCAAGAGCTAGGCGGAGTTTGCCGAATGACGCCATTGGCTGTATTCACCAAACCCTGGAAGACGCTGACCCTGCCCGAATTGGCGCGGCATATCGGGTCGCTGGGCTTCGAATGGATTGAGCTACCGGTGCGGCCCGGCTTCCAGGTCGAGCCGGAGAAGATCGAGCGCGACCTGCCGGCGGCGGTGAAAGTATTGGGCGAGCACGGCGTCCGCGTTTTGAATGTGACGGCTGATATGACGCTAAATGATGAGCGCCTCTACAGCGCCTGCGCCGCCGCAGGCATTAAAATGAATCGCGTGATGTTCTGGCAACGGGACATGGATTACTGGTCGGCCGAGTCCGACGCGCGCCGACGACTGGATGCCGCCCTGCCCTTCTGCCACAAATACGATTTTCAGATTGGCATTCAGAATCACTCGGGCCGCTTCGTGCCGGTCAACGAAATGGGCATGGTCAACCTGGTCAAGGATTATGATCAGCGCTATGTCGCGGCAGTCTGGGACCCGGCGCATAATGCCCTCGAAGGCATGAATAGCGATTCGGCGCTGGATGTGCTGGCGCCACATCTCTGCGTGGTTAATCTGAAGAATGCCTACTGGCGGCGGGTCAGCGGACCGGAAACCGAAATCGCCGAGTGGAAGATCTACTGGACATCGGGCGCGCAGGGGCGGGCGTCTTGGTCGGCCGTGATCGAGAAGTTGAAGGCGATCGGCTACAGCGGTCCGATCTGCTTCTCGGCCGAGTACAGCGATGAAGAGCGCGTGGACGAGCTGATCGTCAAGGATTTGGCTTTCGCGCGCGGGCTGCTGGCCTAGGGACGGCCGGGCTCAGCCTTTGATGCCGGAGGTGGCGATGCTTTCGATGAAGGCGCGCTGCAGGGCCAGATAGAAGATCAGCACCGGGATGGTTACCATCGACAAGTAGGCCATGATCTCGCCCCAAGCTATATTCAACTGGAAGAAGTATTGCAGGCCGACCATGATGGGGCGCAGCTCCTCCGAGCGGATAGTCATCAGCGGCCAGATGTAGGCGTTCCACATCACCAGAAACTTAAGAATGGCGACGGTGGCGACGATGGGACCTGCAATCGGCATGACGATGCGCGCGTAGATTTGCCAGATGCTGGCGCCGTCGATGCGCGCCGCTTCCACCAATTCATCAGGCAAATCGCGAAAGTACTGATAGAAGAGGAAGATACCAAGCGAATCGGCGATGAAGGGGATGATCTGCACGTGGTAAGAATTGAGCCAGCCGATCTCAATGCCTTCGGGGCCGATCCAGGGCAGATTGTTCGCCACGAGCAGCATGGGAATGGCGATCACTTCAAAGGGCACGATGAAGGTGGCGATGATCAGCGAGAGCACGATGGCTTTGCCGCGCCACTGCAAGAAGGCGAAGGAAAAGGCCGCCATCGAATTCAGCAGCAAACTGGCCGCCACCGAAACCGAGGTGGTGAAGACAGAATTGAAGGCGAACTGCACAATAGGCACGCGTTCAAAGGCTTCGGCGTAGTTGTTCAGCGAGATATCTCCCACTGGCAAGAAGGCGCGCAACGAAGCCGAATCTCGCAGCATCTGCAAATCCGGCTTGAGCGAGGACATCACCATAAACAGGATGGGAAAGATGAAGATAGTCGCGATCAATATCAGCAGGGCATAACGCAGACCGATGCTGAGATTGTGACGCGTTTCGAAGCTCATGGCATTCATGGCTAGCGCCGTTCGCGTGTTAGATAACGCTGCGTCATGGAGATGACGAAGACGATGGCGAAGAGGATGACAGAGATGGCCGAGCCTTCGGCGATGTCTTGTTTGTCGTAGCCTCGCTGCACCGCCTGGTAGACGACGCTCTGCGTGGCGTCCAGCGGGCCGCCGCGGGTCATCACATCCACTTGTACGAAGAAACCCATGGCCTGGATCGTAATGACGATGAGCACGAGCACGGCTGTATTGCGCAAGCCGGGCCAGGTGACGAAGCGGAATTTCTGCCAACCGCCGGCGCCATCCAAACTCGCGGCTTCATACAGGCTGGCCGGAATCGTCTGCAAACCGGCCAGCCAAATCACCATGTGAAAGCCCACCGCCTGCCAGACGGACATGGCCATTATCGCCGGCAGGGCGGTATAGGGATTGCCCAGCCAATCGACCGGTTGGAAGCTGCCAAAGGACAGGATGCCCAACAGGTTGTTGAGCAATCCGTTGTTGCCGTCATAGATGAAGCGCCAAAGCAGCGACACCACGACCATGGAGACCACGACAGGCGCGAAGTAAATGGCGCGGAATACGTTGATGAAGGGCAAGGCTTGGTTGAGCAGCAGCGCCAGCAGCAGCGCCAGGCCACCCTGCAGCGGCGCGATTACGCTGGCGAAAACAAGCGTATTGATCAAGGCGCGCAAAAAGACAACATCCGCGACCAAGATGACGGTGCGGTTGTCGCCCGATTGCCATGACGTGAATTCGCGCAAGCCGTCGAGTTCGGGATAATTGGGGTTCTTGCGCGTGAAATTGCGCAGTCGCGGATATACGATGCCGCCGTCCTGGTAGACAATCGCGCCGCTGTCGTCCCGCTCCGGCTCCAGCGTGAAGGCGCGAACACTGAGCAGACGCTCGAAGTTGCGCAACCCCATCCACTCAGCCGGATTGGGCGAGATGAGTCGCTGATTGGTGAACGAGACGACAAAGGCCATCAAGAACGGAATTACCAGGAACACGGTCAGGATCAGCAGCGCGGGGAATGCCATCAGCCAGCCGAAGAGCGCGTCATTCCGCTGATATAACGGCGCGTCTTTCGGTAGCAAGAGACGAACCCAGAGCGGGGCGTTTTTTCTGGCTTCAGCTGCTGTCAACATGCGGCTGTCCCAAGAAACCGGGTTAAGGACAGCGAGGATTTCGGAATAAGGTCAATAGAAAAGGCATTTCGGAGGCGAGCTGGCGGCGCGGCGCTGTGGCCAACCCCTGCCCCCGGCGCCCGCCCGCCAAGTTTATGACGGGCAGCCGACGAGTCAGGGGTGCATAGCGCGAACGAGTTACCAAGAGTCGCTGGACTTGCCAAATCGCCCCGCGAACGCCACCGCCACCCTTCCCCGGTGTGCTGGGGAAGGGTCGGGGATGGTGTAATGCTTTGGCAAAAGGCCAACTACATATCGCCGAAGCCGTAGCCGCCGTTGTCTTCGATGTCCTGTTCGATTTCGTCAACGGCTGCGTCCAGTGTATCTTGTATGTCTGCGCCGTCGGCGATATCAGTCACTGCTTTTTCGAAGCTCAGCGACAAGTTGGCATATCCCGGAGTAACGGGCCGGACCAGCGCTTGCGCCTGGCTCAAGCCAAAGAAGACTTCCAGGGGGCCGCCCTCATGGTAGAGGTCCGACATCGCTGCCGCGCTGGCGGTCGCCGGGGCCAAGCCGCCAAAGTTGCTGAAATCGACCAGGTATTCATCCTGAATGGCGAATTCGATGAATGCGTTGGCGCCTTCAGGATGTTCGCTGGTGGACGAGATACCGAATTGCCAGGAAGCGGCGCCGATGGTGGAGCCGCTGCCAAAATCGGGCGCGGGCAGGAACAAGGCATCGTCGCCGAAGGCTTCCACAGCGGCGCGCGCCGCCCAATTGCCGTTCCATTGCAGCGCATACTTGCCGTCAAGGAAGCCGGTATCACGGTCGGCGGGGTCTTGCGATGTTCCGGGTACGAGGCCGCGCTCGAACAGGCTCTGCCACCATTCGCCAAAGGCGAGCCCGGCTTCGCCGTTGAAAACCCCCTCGGCAGTGAGGTAGGTCTCGCGGTCGATCATGTCGCCGCCGAAGCTTTGCAGGAAGGGCGAGAAGGCGTAGGTATACCACTCGCCCTTCCAAGCCATGCCGACATCAAAGGCGTTTTCAAAGTCTCCGGTGGCTTGGAGGGTCTCCAGGACGGCGTCAAATTCTTCGCCGGTCCAGGGTTCTTCGAGCGTGGGGATGCGGATATCGTTCGCTTCGAGGACTGATCGGCGAGCGTAAATAGCGACCACAGCATCCCACAAACCGACGGCATAGACTTCGCCGTTGTAGACGCCGACAGCGCCGGGCAGGAATCCGTCCAGCGCGCCTTCGGACAGGTTGAGCGGAGCCATGTAACCAGACCAAGCCCAGCCCGGCATAACGGGAGCGTCCACGTCAATGATGTCGGGCAAGTCTCCGGACAGTGCCGCCGCGACGATGGACGAATTGTAGGATTCCTGCGGGAACTCTTCGATGACGACCGACCAATCCGACTGCGACGCGTTGAAGTCTTCAATCACGTTCAACAAGACTGCGCGTTCTTCCGGGTTGCCAGCGCCGTGATACCACAGGCTGAGCTCGGTTTGCGCGCTTGCCAACGGCGCCGCCGAAAGCAGCAGCGTGATTAGCAAGAGCATTGCCAATATTCTATTCATCTTGGTTCTCCTTACTTATTTGAAATGTGATCGCATTCTCCTGCAAACAAGACATCCCACGCCCTCGCGCAAGCTTTGGGCATCCCAAACGCAGAAGCGGGAAACTAGTATAACCAGTCTCCCGCTTGCTTACAACAGCGCAGAATTGTTTCACGATACGCGCGGTTTAGCCACCGAGCAGCTCGTTGGTCTGATCGTGCACCGCTTGTACGGCGACTGCGGCGTCACGTTCCTCGCCCGTCCAGAGCAGGTCCATATTGGCGACCCAAACCGACGAGCTCCATTCCTGGAATCTCGGATGGTAAGACGGGAAGATAGCATCCCGCCCGCCAATGACCGAGAAGACATCGTGGTAGACATCGGCGTATGGCGCTTCAGGCGGCGCGGCGCAATCGTGGAATTCCATCTGACTGACCAAGGCGGCGCCCATGGTCGCGGTACGGCAGAGGTGATCCGGATTGGACAGCGTGTAGCGGATTAACTCGTAAGACAGATCCGGATGCGCCGCCGAAACCGGGATCGAAAAGGCCGAACCGCCGGCGTTATTGAAGTGACCGGCGGAACCGCGCGGCGTCGGCACGACGGACCAGGTGAAGCTGTCGCCGATCAACTCCCACATGCGCGAGGCGGCGTCATTCAGCGCGAAGTGCATGGCCGATTTACCATTGGCGAAGAAGAATTCGCCACCGAAACCGGAGGCGGCAACCGCGTCCGCGGTCGGGTGCGCGCCATGTTCCCAGATCAAGTCGGCCACCCATTGAATCGCCGCAATCGATTCGGGCGAGTTCAGCTCGGAGCCAGTGATGTCTTCGTTGAACAGCTCGCCGCCGAAGGATTTGATAATCCAATAGATCCCGCCTGCGCCAGCGCCGGGGCTGGCCAAGTTGCTGACGCCATAGACGTCAGTTTCGCCATCGCCATCGGTATCTTGCGTGAGGGCAATCGCCAATTCCTGGAATTCTTCAAAGGTCGTGTTCTCGTCCGGCAGGTCCAAGCCAGCCGCTTCAAAGAGATCGGTATTGACGTAAACCCCAACCGTCGCAAAGTCGTAGGGAATCGCGTACTGGCTGCCCTGATAATTGAAGGCGTCGCGCATGGATTCGACGAACAAATCCGGCCAACCCGGGATCGGGCAGGATTCTAGGTAGCTGTCGAGGTTCAACAGCCAGCCGTTGGATGCGAAGGTATCGTTGCGGGAGATATGCATCCAAGCCATATCAATCTCAGCGCCGCCCGCCAACTGCGCCGGCAGGGTCGTCCAGTAGTCGCCCCATGCTACGCCCGTGTTGAGCACCTGTTCCACGTTGGGATAGTACTCGTCAAAGAATTCGTCGAAAGCCAGCAGGAACTTGTCGACCTCGCCGGGACCTTCCCAGCCGGTGATGGTGATGGCCGCGGAGGAGTCGGGATCGACATTGCCACAGGTCCAATCAACCATGTCCTGCGCCGATGCCGCCATGCCGAAGCTGAGCAGCGCCAAGACGGTTACGAGAAGTAGAAACTTGCGAATCATGTGCTTTTCCTTTCACATTTGAAATTTATGATTCCGAACCAGACAATGATAACAATGATTGGACCTTAGCCACCTCCTTTGATGCCAGTCGTGACAATCCCGCGGACGTAATACTTCTGCCCGACGACGAACGCGATTAAAACCGGTACAACGACAAATGTCGAAGCCGCCATAATCAGATGCCAAGGCGTGCGCATAGCGGACTGATTCTGGAAGGAGGCCAACAGCAGCGGCAGCGTCTTCACTTTTGGTTTCGCCAGCACAATCAAGGGCCATTGATAGCTGTTCCAGGTGTTGACGAAGGTAAATATGGCGAGCGTCGCCAGCGCCGGCTTGGTCAATGGCAATATGATCAGCCAATAGGTGCGGAAGAAGCCGCAGCCGTCAATGCGGGCGGCATCCTCCAATTCACGCGGGATAGTCACCATAAACTGACGCATCATGAAGGTGCCCCAAGGCGTGAAGAGGAAGGGCAGGATCACCGCTTGCAATGTGCTAACCCAGCCGAATGCGCGCATCTGAATATACAGCGGTATCAGCAAGACAGTGAAAGGCACCATCATAAGCGAGATATAGAGCAGGAAAATCTTGTCCCGCCCCGGGTAGCGCAGCCGCGCAAAAGAGTAACCTGCCAGGCTGGCGGTAATCACCTGCCCTAAAACTACCGCGGCCGCAACAAGCGCGCTATTGAGGAAGCCGATGTCAAAATGCGTCGCCGTCCAGGCTTCGGTGTAATTCTCGAAATGCCATACTTCGGGAACGAACTCCGGCGGGAATTTGTAGATGCCGCGGAGGTCCTTAAACGAGTTGGCGACCATCCAGGCGAAAGGCATGATGAAGATGACGCCGACGATAGACAGCACAACATAAACCAGCAGATCCATCAGCATCTTGGTCTGCTTTTGCCCAAACAGGCTGTCTTTCACTTTGATTGCGCTAGCCATAGACCCTACCCGCTGCACGCCAGTCTATTCATCGTCGTTGTCAAAGCCGATCACCCAGCGCCGCGCCAATCGCCACTGCACAACGGTAATGATGAGAATGATGACGAAGACAACCGAAGCCAGCGCCGCGCCATAACCCATTTTGAAGAACGTGAAGGCATTCTGGAAGATGTACAGCGTCAGCGGCGTTGTCGCGTGCGCCGGTCCCCCTTGCGTCAAGACGAAGAACTGATCGAAACTCTGAAAAGCGCCGATCAGCGAGGTGACCACTACAAAAAACAGCGCCGGCGTGAGCATGGGCAGAGTGACATAGCGCATGCGCTGCCAGCCGCTGGCGCCATCGATGGAGGCCGCTTCGTAGTATTCTTCCGGGATGCCTTGCAAACCCGCCAGCAGGATCAGCATGGCGAAGCCGATGCCCTGCCAGTTGCTCATGATGATGACGCTCGGCATCGCCCACTTGGTATCGTGAATCCACTTCGGTCCATCTATTCCGAACCAATCCAGCATATGGTTGATCATGCCGATTTCGGGCTGGTAAATCCAGCGCCAGATGGTGGCGGCGGCCACCGTCAAGGTGATCTGCGGCAGAAAGTAGATGGTTCGAAAGAATATGATGCCGCGCATTTTGCGGTTTAACGCGAGCGCCAGCCAAAAGGCGATGAAGATGCCGGTGGGCACGGCAACGAAGGTGTAATAGAAGCTGTTGCCCAAGGACTTCCAAAACAGCCGGTCATTAGCCATCGTCTCGAAGTTTTCCAAACCGACAAAGGCCGGCGGCTTCGCCAGGCTCCAGTCAGTGAGCATGATGAAAAAGGCGAAGCAAATCGGGAAGAGCAAGAAAATGATGAAACCGATGAAATTCGGCGCGAGGAAGAGGTAGCCGGCGATGGTCTCGCCGCGGCGCAAGCCGGTGAAAGCGCGCTTGAATTCCGCAATGGCGCTGCGCTTCGGCCGCTGATTACCTACCGTACTAGCGAGATTAGCAGCCACAGGCACCCTCCGGAGCCGCCAATTCAAATCCGCATAGTGAACAAGTTTCGCTGCATTTCATAAACGAAGAAGCATTCGATTGGCGTGGCTGCCGGTCGCTCAACGATGTGGACAGCGACGCCAGGAAACCGATTACTTGAACGGAACTGTACTTTAACACGGGGCATTGCGGATGTCAAAGACGAGTTCCGTCGGGGGTCGTGAATCCCTTGAGGAGCAACTTCGCATTACCCGGGGTATTATCTCGTGTTCTCTGTGTCGCCTCCTGTCCGCTGCGGTGAATTATTGACTGGTTCTCGACATAGGGTGCTGCTCAGCCAATTCTCCACTTCCCTTGAATCGCCTTTTATTCGCGCGTCACGGTTATCAGCGTGTTGGCGCTGAGGTCTTGGACTTCGCTGTATTCGCCATCGTTCCAGAGGATTGTCAGCCGCTCAAGCGCCGCGCCGGACGGGAAGCCAATGTGCGCCCGGCTGCTATCGCCGGAGAGATAGCCGCTGACGGCGGTCACATCGCGATGGTAGACGCCGCTATTGGTGTAGAGGGACAGACGCGAGCCGATGCCCTGCCCGTTGCCGACGCCCCGCTGGCGCAAATCGACCACGATGCTGTCGCCGCCGCAAAGCTGATTCTCGAAGAGTTTCGCCGGGCGGCCCAGGTTGTTGACCACGATATCCAGGTCGCCATCATTATCGAGGTCGGCTTGCGACATGCCGCGTCCGCTGGCGATATCGTTGAGCGCCCAGCCCGGCATCGGCTCGAAGCTGGCGCCTGAATGGTTGCGGTAGGCTTGATTCTCTTCGACGAGTTCATTATTCGGCAGATGCGAGAACAGCTCTAGCGAAATCATGCCGTTGACGACGTAGAGATCTTGAAAGCCGTCGTTATCCAGGTCGCCGAATTTCGCCGACCAGCTCCAGCCGGTTCCATCGAGCTGAGCAGCCGGCGCGATATTGCGCGGCCGCCCGCTATCATCAAATTCGTAAAGCACATTTTCCATGATCTGCGGATCGCCCTCGACCTGGGGCATGGCCATCATCATCTCCATCACCGGTGCCCACTGCGTCAACATCGCTTCGTCATCGGCGTAAGGCTTCATATCGACGGCGAAAAGCTCCGGCGCGCCATCGTTGTCGAGATCGGCGGCGTCGTAGCTCATCGTGCTGTGCGGCATGACAGCGAGCGGTTCAGTTTCATGCCAAGCGCGGCCGCGGAATGTGAAATACTTGTCCTCTACCGCAAAGTCGTTGCCGATGATGATCTGATGTTCGCCAGCCTGGTCGACGCCAGTCCAGATCGCCAGCGTATTAGAGCGATCGGCGATGCGCGTCGCGCGGAAACTCTCGCCGCGATTTTCGTAATAGATCACGCCGGCTTTGGGCGCCGTCTGCCCCAGGATCTTCTCGTCTTCGACATCGTAGGAGCCGGTGAGCAAGTCCAGGTCGCCATCGCGATCGGCGTCCAGCCAGTTCATCGCATAGCCGTTATAGATGACGCCGCGCAGCACTTCGCGCTGGAAAAACTCACCGCCCTGGTTGCGCCAAAACAGGGGCGCGGTCGCCTGCTGCGTGAAGACGATATCGAGGGAGCCGTCGCCGTCGACATCGATGATGGCGGCTCCGCGCGCGGGCGTCGCTGTCGGCAGCGCCTGACGCTCAAAGCGCAGCCCGCCCCGATTCCAGAGGATGGCGTTGTCGCCGGCGAGATTGGCCATCACGATGTCCAGCAGTCCGTCGCCATCGAGATCGTTGATGGCGAGCCCGGCGCCGTTGCTATCGTAAAAGCCGATGGGCAGCTTGGTTGGGGCCGTTATGTGGTCGAGTTCGTGAGGGATGAACGCGCCGCTGCAGCCTGAGCGAGGCTTGAAAGGGATCGCCGTTACGGTCACCGGCGCGTGGATACGCAGGGCGAAAGTTATCGGCGTAGTGACGAACAGCAAGAAGAGCAGCGTAAGAATCAGGCAATGGCGCATTGATATGCCTAGATGCGATATTAAACGCGGAAACAATACCACCAGGAAATCGGTTGCGCAATTGCGTGTCAAATTGTATTTGAAATGAGAACCAGGTCTACGGGGAAACAATAAGGGCGATCCCTTGGATCACCCTTCCATTGTCGTCAGCTTAACTGATATGGCAATCGCGAATCCGTTAGCTAGCGCGTTCCGGCTCCGGCGGCGCCTTGCCCATGACGCCTCTGCCTTCGAGGAAGCCGAGCATGCGCGCCTGCTCTGTTTCCAGATTCTGCAAGCCGCCATTTACATCCTGTAGCCCCTTCTCATGCCTTTCAAGTTGCATGTCGATGCGATCAAAGCGCTCATCCGCTCGAGCTTGCCACTGTTCCATGCTCGCCATCCGTCCTTCCAGCCGGTCAAAGCGCGCGTCGACCTGGGCAAAGCGCGCGTCGATCTTGTCAAAGCGGTCGTCAATGCGGTCAAACTGGCGGTTTAACTGACGCGTCATATAGACGACGCCGGCTAAACCGAGGCCGAGTACCGCAACAAAGAACGCTCCAACCTGCAACCAGTCCATGCTCTTCCTTGTTTCCTAAGCTATCCTCGATACCGTCTCAATACTAGCCCACCTGATACGTCAAGACAAGTGGCTCGCTCTTTGCCAGGCTAATCTACGACTCCGCTTCCGCCTCCGGCTCGGGCGGGTTCTCCAGGTCAGCCAGCGTGGGCATGTTCGCTTTCTTGCCGTGGACGCCGGTGGCGCCATCGGGGCGGGTGCCGCGGCTATCCAGGCTTTGCAGAACGCCCTCGCCGTCATAGGTACGGACCTCGAAACGATATTCGCCCTCCTGAAAGCGCCAGTCATAGCGCCAGATGACCCAGGTCAGCTCAGAGAGCGGCTGACGCAGCTGCGCCTCTTCCCAATCACCGCCGTTGACGCTGACTTCGACTTTGGAAATCATCTTGGCGCCGGCGTAGGCGATGCCGCCGACCGGCACGACGTAACCGGCGTCGTCCTTGAGGATCGCATCGGTGGACACCGCATCGACGACCGAAGTCGTGTTCACGATGGCTTCCTTGCTCCAGCCGCGGCGCACCCAGTAGCCCTCCTCCCAGGCGTCGACGAACTCGATGCTCTTGATCCACTTGGGCTGCTTCATGCCATAGCGATCGGGGATGTAAATGCGCAGGGGGAAGCCATGCTTCTGCTTCAGCGGCTGATCGTCCCACTCGTAGGCGAACATGACGCGCTCTTCCGCTTCGACCACATCCAACATCACGTATTCATCAAAGTTGTCGGCGCCGGTGATCTTCATCGCCACGGCGTCGGCCCGCGGCTTCACATAATCGAGGAAATCACGCATGCGGAAGCCAGACCACTTCGTCGTGCTGATCAGCGTGCCGCCGATGCGATTGCTGATGCAGGACAAAGTGATGAAGCGGTCAATGCGGTCGAACTTGTCGTGCAGGTCTTGCAATGACAAACTGACCGGATTATCGACCAAGCCCGTGACCTCGAGCCGCCACTCATTGGAATCGATGACCGGCGGGCGCGAACTGATGTCGATGCGATAGTGATCATCCAGCGGCGTATATTCCGGGCGCGTTCCGGGCGCGGGTTCCATCGAGTCTGCCGCATTTGGCAAAACATTGCCCGAACCATCGGTGGCCGCGTCGGCCGGAATTTCCGAGACGACTGCCCCCTCGCCCGGGCGTCCGCCAACGAGCGCGCCTAAACCGGCGCCGATCACTGTCAGGACCGCGCTGGCGCCACCGACGCGCACCATGAACTGACGTCGATTGAGCGGCTCGACGGCGACGGTCTCGCCGGTTTCTTCGTCCGTCTTCGTCTTGCCGTCGCTATGCGCCAGATCGTTATATACCCAGTTGGCTGCCATCCCCCAAAGCGCGAATGTCAATACCACCCAGATGATCTGCGCGGGAACCGGGGCGGTCGCCGTCAGGTTCACCTGCGACGAAATCAGCATCATGACGGCGCCGAAAGCCAAGCCCAGGATCAGCCCGGGCGCCAGGTTGCGCGCCTGCGTTTTGCTGCGGTTCAGCAGCCCGTAAACGACGGCAATGGCGACCGTTCCCAAAGCGAGGAAGCCAGCCAAGCCCATCAACTGCTCGGCCGTTTTGGCCGCGACCGAGGTCTCGCCCATGTTGAAAGCGATGATCATCTCTACCATCATGTCGATGCCGAAGGTCAGCAGGGCGCCAGGCAGGATCCGCGAAACGTAGTCAAAGACATCGAAGGGAATAAACGGCAAGCCCGCGACTTGATCGGCCAGGAAGAGCAGCGCCGTCAGCGTCATGGTCAGCAAGCCGCCGACCAGCGCGCCGAGCAACAGTGAAGGTTTCCGTAAGTTATCCATGATACGCAACGATCTCCGTCAGAATCTGATGCCCACATTATATATTAGCTTTTGCGTCATTTCTATTTCCGCCAGATTACAGATAGGGCAGTGTATCGAATTCGGTTGAAATTCAATTAGACAAATTCAGTTTCACCATAAAGGCGCGAAGGACACAAAGAAAAGGCATATTTCGCATACGATTCTCGGCACCCTCATTTTTCCTCGGTGTAGAAGGGCTGTGTCTACGCGCCCCTCGGTGGTGAAGTTTTTTGTTTCAAGCGAAATGGATACATTACCAGAATCAACGGCGCTTGCGTATCAGTCAAACCCGCGCTATAATTTTGGCTCAATCGAGTCAGAGGCTTATGGTCAATTGACGTGGCGGAAAACGACCCGATTTTGGAACAGCGCGTCGAGGCATTGGAACAATTCTCGCAGGCTCGGGTTGTCGAGCAGGTCGGCGGGTTGACGGAGCGCGTCTCCAGCTTGGAAAGCGCGCGAGAGGCGGAGAAACCGCACCTGGCGACTAAGTCCGATATTGCTCGCTTGGAGGGGTTGCATAGCGCCACGCAAGAGCAGATTGCCGCCCTTAGCGAGCAAGTTAGCAAAGACCTCAATGCCCAAAGCGAAGTGTTCAACGCGCGGCTGGACGCCCAATCCGAGCAGTTCAACGCGCGGCTGGACGCCCTTAGCGAGCAAGTTAGCAAAGACCTCAA
>JAPOXG010000076.1 GCA_026707225.1 Chloroflexota bacterium | reverse complement strand
TGGACGACCAGACGGAGCGATATCAACTCTCATCTGCTAGTAGCGGACAAGCCTTGTAGGGGCGACCTATCAGGTCGCCCGCGATATCTCAAATTTCTGTACGGGCGAGCCGGTGGCTCGCCCACAAATTCTTGCCAACGCGGATACTCTCCAAATGTCCATCGTCCAAATCAACGGACTGAAGAAATACTTCAATGACGTGCGCGCCGTCGATGGCGTCGACCTCGCCATCGACCAAGGCGAATTCCTCGTCATCCTGGGGCCATCCGGCTGCGGCAAAACAACGCTGATGCGCATGATCGCCGGCTTGGAAAAACCCAGCGCCGGCCATATCGAAATCGGCGGCGAAGACGTCACCGACCTGCCCCCGCGCAAACGAGGCGTCTCAATGGTCTTCCAGAGCTACGCCCTCTACCCGCACATGAATGTCTTCAACAACATCGCCTTCCCCTTGCGCGCGCAGCGCCGCGAGCTGAAGTTCGACAAACGCGCCATCCGGGATAAAGTCGTCCATACCGCCCGCCTGCTGGAAATCGATATGCTGCTCGACCGGCGCCCGCGGCAGCTTTCCGGCGGCCAGCGGCAACGCGTCGCCATCGCCCGCGCCATGGTCACGCAACCGGCCGTCCTCCTGCTTGATGAGCCGCTCTCGAACCTCGACGCCAAGCTGCGCGCCAACGCCCGCGACGAACTCCGGGACTTTCAGCGCTCGTCCAATATCACCGCCGTCTTCGTCACCCACGATCAAATCGAAGCGATGGGCTTGGGCGATCGCATCGTCGTCATGTCCCAAGGCAAGATCCAGCAGATCGGCAGTCCCCAACGCATCTATGACGACCCCGCCAACGAATTCGTCGCCACCTTTCTCGGCTCGCCCAGCATGAACATCCTCAACGCCGATCGCTTTCGCTTCGGCTTCCGGCCGGAGCACTTTCTGCCCAAGACGCTGCACGACAATCCGGAAAATTCGCGCATCTTTCACTACTACGTCAAACGCGTCGAATATCTCGGCTCCGACCGCCTGGTCTATGGCTATGTGCACGGGCACGACAAGGAACTCACCCTCTCCAAAGTGCCCTCGAATGTGCGCGCATCGCTCGATATTGAAGGCGACTATGAATTCGCTGTCCACTACAGCGACATTAAGTTCTTTGACCAGAAATCGGGACGGCGCATCGAGCAGCAAAACCAGGCGAAGGTCCAATGATGTTCCGCCTCGCCTATCCGCTGGACAACCGGCGCTTCGTCGGCTTGCTATTCCTGGCGCCGGCGCTGCTCTACATCGTCCTGCTGGTGGGCTTCCCCTTCTTGCTGGCGATTGCCTTCGGTTTCTCCGATGTCACCGTAGGCAACACCGATCTCAATTTCGTTGGACTGCGAAATTACCTGGCGGTCTGGGAGAACGATATCTTCCGCCAGGTCTTCGAAACCACCATCCGCTTCACGCTCGTCTCGCAGGTCTTCATCCTGATCTTCGCCAATATCCTCGCCATCATTTTCACCCAGAATTTCACCGGCAAGTGGTTCGCCCGCTTCATTTTCATCCTGCCCTGGGCGACGCCGGTCTCGCTGGCCATGATTGGCTGGCTCTGGATGCTCGATACCAAATACAGCCCCATAGACTATCTCTTGCTGCAGACGGGCTTCCTCGGTCCAAACGGCGTCTTGAGCAATAACCGCAATCTGTTCTGGCTTGCGACGCCCGATCTGTCGCAAATCAGCGTCATCTTTGTGCAAGTCTGGCGCATGACCCCGCTGGCGACGGTGATCCTGATGGCGGGCTTGTCATCCATACCCACCGACATCCTCGATCAGGCCGAGGTCGATGGCGCCCGCTTCATGCGCGCATTGCTGCAAATCAAGCTGCCGCTGATCCTGCCCATCATGGTCATCGCCCTGCTCTTCAGCATGATCACCATGTTCGGCGATATGACCGTCGTCTATGTGCTGACCCGCGGCGGACCGGTGGACTACACCCGCGTTCTGGGGCTGTACTCGTTTCAAGTCGGCATTGAAGGCGGCAACCTGGCGCAAGGCGCCGCCATTTCGCTTTTCGCCTTCCCCCTGCTGCTGGCCTTGGCCATCTTCATGCTGCGCGCCGCCAGCCGCGCCGAGGTGCAATGATGGGCGCCCTCGTCTGGATACTGCACAACTTCTGGTCGCTGCTGGCCGCGCTCGTCCTGGCGCTTGTCGGGCTGCGCATCGCCTGGCGCGTCCACAAATACGGCGCCACCCGCGCTGAGCTCACGTATATCCTCCGGCGCAGTCCCTTTTATCTCGTCGTGCTGACCTTCTGCTTCTTCGCCGCCGCCCCCTTCCTGATCATGTTTATGCACACTTTCAAGACCGATGGCGATCTCTACCGCCGCCCTCAACCCTTCATCTTCCGCCAAGACCCAACGCTCGAACACCTGGACGCTCTCTTCAACAATACCGCCTACCTCGATTTCATCCGCAACTCGGTCGTCGTCGGCCTTGCCGTGGTGGTCATCACCCTGGCGCTTTCGCTGCCAGCCGCCTACGCCCTCGCGCGCCTGACGGGCAGCTGGGGCGAACGCGCCGGCATCCTGATGTTCCTGGTTTATCTGGTGCCGCCCACCCTGCTCTTCATCCCCATGTTCCGCATCGTCGTCCTGCTCGGCTTGAAAGACGATCCAATGTCGCTGATCGTCGTCTACCCCTCCTTCACCGTGCCCTTCAGCATGTGGCTGCTCAGCGGCTTCTTCAAGGCGGTGCCGCCCGAGCTGGAGGAAGCCGCCCTGGTCGACGGCTATAACCGCGTCGAAGCCTTCCTGCGCGTCGTCTTGCCGCTCTCGCTGCCCGGCATCATCTCCACCATCGTCTTCACTTTCACGCTCACGCTGCACGAATTCATCTATGGGCTGGTCTTCATCGCCGATACCTCCCAGCGCACCCTCAGCGTCGGCGTGCCCACCGAGCTCATCTTGGGCGATGTCTATTTCTGGCAGCCTCTGCTCGCCGCCGCCCTGATCATCGCCATACCGGTCGGCTTGGCTTACAACCTCTTCCTTGACAGCCTCGTGCAAGGCTTTACCATGGGCGCCGTCAAAGGGTAAACTTTCCACAAATGAGAAATGGTGGGGCGAGTGACAGCCAGTGTCGGCGGTCAGGGTCTACGCGACCTACGCGACCCTTGCCTCGCCCGCCAAGCGAAAATTGTAGGGGCGAGACTTGTCTCGCCCGCCGAACCACAGAATACGTTGGGGCGAACCATCAGATCGCCCGCCCAATTAGAAGGAGCACCTCATGCCCACAATCACGGTAAACCTCAATCAAGTTAACGATGCCACCACCGCCGCGCAAATCCGCAGTCACGCCATCGATATCGACCGCCCCGAAGCCAAGGGCGGCCACGACCAAGGCGCCATGGGCGGCGAATTGCTGCTCGCCTCGCTCGGCGGCTGTTTCAACAGCAATCTGCTCGCCGCCATCCGCGCCCGCGATCTGGACATAAACGACATATCCATCGAAGTCAGCGGTGATCTGGCGGAGGCGCCCGCCCGCTTCGCATCCATCGACATGGTGGTGAAATCCGCCTACGAAGACCGCGCGGAATTCGAGAAGCTGGTGCTCATGTCGGAGCGCGCCTGCATCGTCGCCAATACGCTGAAAAGCGCCGTCGATCTAACTGTTTCAGTAGCCCCAATTTAGTCGCAGAAAACAGCATCCTCTTTCGGAAGACTCCCCTTCCTTAGCTCGCTGAGGGGCCGGGGGATGGGGTGCAAGCAACATGCCAATCTCGCAATACATCAAGAATATCCGCGCCAAAATCGGCAACGACCTGTTGCTCCTGCCCGGCGTGACCGCCGTCGTCGTGAACCCGCGCGCCGAAATTCTGCTGCAACTCCGCCGCGATACCCATACCTGGGCGCCACCCAGCGGCGGCGTCGAACCGGGCGAGACCGTCGCCGAATGCGCCATGCGCGAAGTCCGCGAAGAGACCGGCGTCAAGGTCGCGCCGGAAGCCATCGTCGCCGTGCTCTCCGGCGCGGAATACAATGTGACCTACCCCAACGGCGACCAAATGGCGACCGTGACCACCGTCTTTCGCTGCCGCCCGCTAGCTGCTAACACGCCGCGCGTCAACGACGACGAATCACAAGACATCCGCTATTTCCCCAGCGACGCGCTGCCAGCAAACATGCTGCCCCGCCACCAATGGATCATCAGCCTTGCGCTGAACAGCAATCCGCGCGCCTACTTCAACCCGCCTCAGAAGTCCCAAGCAAGTAAGTTATGAGCTTGGCCGCGAATTGAATGATGTTTGGATCACAGTGCAAAATATCTGTACGGGCGAGCCGGCGCCTCGCCCATTCCTGCTTTAGATTTCCAATTATTCTTGAATGACTAACTTGCCTCTGCTTCAGGATTAATATGGCGTGGTAAATCTCGACTGCATAACAGCTTCGCAGAGAAAAAAGTTACTCTGCGCCCTCTGTGTTCCCTCTTTTCCTCAGTGGCGAATAAATGTACATTATTCGCTACAGACGCATATCCGCTAGTAGTCCGGCGATTGACCGAACTTCTTCTGGATGACGCCCAGCGCCTGCCGCCCCATCTGGAAAGGCGCTATGAATATGCCAAGACACTCAAACCACAGCAGCGCAAACGCAAAGGGTAAGGGAAACTAATGCCGCCAGTAGAACTCGACCTGCGCGACAAGAGCCTGAGCGACATCATCCCAGCCGATGCCGATCTGGAAACGGTCTCCGCCGGCCACAGATTCCTCGAAGGACCAGCCTGGCATCCCTACGAAAAGCACCTGCGCTTCAGCGACATCCTGGGCAACGCCACCTTGCAATGGTCGGACGCAGCCGGTTTAAGCATCTACCGCGCCAACAGCCACATGGCCAACGGCAACACCTACGACCGAGAGGGACGCCTCCTCAGCGCGCACCACGCCAGCAGCCGGGTCACGCGCATGGATGATGACGAGACCATGACCGTGCTCGCCTCGCATTACCAGAGTAGAGAATTAAACAGCCCCAACGACATCGTGGTCAAAAGCGATGGCGCGATCTACTTCACCGATCCGCCCTATGGACGGGAAAGCAAGGTCGGCATCCCGCGCGAAGCCCAGCTGGATTTCCGCGGCGTCTACCGCTTGGATCCCAACGACAATGCCTTGACCCTGCTGATTGACGACTTCAATCGTCCCAATGGCTTGTGCTTTTCTCTCGACGAGTCGCTGCTATACATCAATGACACGCCGGAAAGCCTGATTCGCGTCTATGATGTCGCGGCCGACGGCGCGCTCGCCAACGGTCGACTCTTCGCCGAAACCAGCGGCGATGGACCCGGCGGACCGGATGGGATGAAAATAGACGGCGAGGACAATCTCTACTGCTGCGCCGCCGGCGGATTGCATGTCTTCCGGCCGGATGGAAAATGCCTCGGGCGAATTCGCGCGCCGATGCAGGTGACCAATTTCACCTTTGGCGATGAAGATCTGCGCGGAATTTACCTGACCGGCATCACAACATTATATCGCCTGCGAACGCGCATCCCGGGCCTCCCGCTCTTTTGACCCGCCATATCCCAATCTGTAGCGTCTATCAGCTCGCCCAAAGCGTAATCGCTTCACGCGGAACCCAATAATACATCCGCCCATGCGCCAGGTCGCAGCGCTCCATGATCCAGCGCTGCCGCCCCTCGTCCGCCTCATAGTCGCCGATATGAACGACCCGCTCACCGCGCAGCGCGCGTTCTGCCATGCGGCGCTCCGCTTCGTCGGACGAATGCGCGAACGCCTCCAGAATCGCTTTGACCCGCTGCCCCAAGTCCAGCCGCACCAAGCCAAACACAATGGCAAATCGGAATGCCGATTCAGCCATCAATCGCCTGAGCGCTGCCGAAACCGCCGGCGTCAAGTCGCCCGGCAAGCGCCCCTCGTCCCCGGCGAGCATGCTCAAAGCGCGCCGGCGCAATTTGCCCTTCAGCCCCGCATCCCGCGCAATCGCCTCCAAGCGCGCGACGACTTCCTCATAAGCCAGAAAATGGGCCGCTGCTTGAATCGACGCCGCGCAAACGCGTCGCTTTTCGTCATGCAGTCCAACCAGCAGGCCGCGCATCGCCTCGTCGCCCCGCTGATGTTCAAGCACCCGCAGCGCCAATACGCGCTCGTTGCGATTCGAATGCGACATCGCCTTCACAGCGGCCTCCACAATCGACCGCGGCGGTGGATCCCCTATATCGCGCAATGCGTCCTCTGGCGACAGCCCGCTGTATGAGCGGTAACCCTCGCGCAGCTTCTCCAAATCGCCGATGCTCAGCATGCCTAAAGCCTCGCGGACTTAGCAGGCGGGCGGTCTGTTCTATGCTCGACACATTTCAGAATCTTTAGCAATGATTCCCCGCCGGCAAAGGAAACTAACACAGCCCGTCCTCACCAGGCAAGTGTCAGATAGCGGGCGCAGGCTGACTTGGGTATTGACCAGACTTGAGGCCAGCTTATGCTAGACGCCGTATGCAACATGCGAATCGGCAGATCAAACGAGGAGAACGCATCGTGGCGCAGTTTGGATTGCTTTATGTAGGAGAACCTCAATTTAGCAGCCCGGAAGAAGGGCAAGCCAATGCCGCGCAATACGTGGCTTGGCTCAATGGACTCGGAGACGCCGTCGTCAACAGAGGCATCCCCATGGGACCGCCGACCCGCGTCGACGCCAGCGGCGTATCCAGCGACCCGCGCGCGGATCGCCTGACCGGTCTAACCATCGTGGAAGCCGACGACATGGACGCCGCCATCGCGATCGCCAAGACCTGTCCCTACGTTGACGTCGCCGCTCTCGATGTCGTGCAGATCTTTGAAATGAATATGTAGCCCTTGCGCGCGCCTGCCACCCATCAACCAGATGAGGCGGGCAGGCGCCGCTCCGCTCATCGCCACGCCTTTATCACCCGGCAATTCAGACCCATAATTGTGCAGCAGTTCAATCAAAGATAAACTTTTCGCTAGTGGTCGCTAGTCCATCTGCCCGCCATGCCCCTTACTATGCGCTACATGCAGCTACCGGATATCAAGCAAGTCGCGGCAATCGACGAGTCCTGCTTCCAGCCGCCCTGGGCGCGCGATTCATACATCTTTGAAATCAAGGAGTCCCGCGTCAGCCACATGGTCGTGCTCGATCGCCACCTGGATCATCCACCACAAAAGAAGGCGCGCCAAAATGGCTGGCTGGCAAATCTCACTGGCAAGCTGCGCGGGATTCCGCCGGCTCTCAACGGACGCGGCGCCATCGTCGGCTACGGCGGCTTGTGGAAAATCGAAGGCGAAGCCCATATCAGCACCATCGCCACCCATCCAAGCCAGCGCGGCAACGGCTACGGCGAGATCCTGCTCGCGGGCATGATCGGTAAAGCCCTGCGCCTCAACGCCGACTTCATCGTGCTGGAAGTGCGCGTCAGCAACGCCGTCGCGCAAAGCCTCTATCAAAAGTACGGCTTCAGCCGCTGCGGGCGCCGCCGCAACTACTACCGCAACAACAAAGAAGACGCCTGGGACATGCGAGTGACGCTAGACAAGCCGACGCGCCGCCGCTTCAGCCAGCTATACGACGAGCTTCTCGACAAACACGAATTTCGCGATATCTACAGCTGGAAATCCCGCCCGCGCCGTTAACTTAGATATAGCCTCTAACCCTAATCCCGCAGCGCCCGCATCCCATTCAACGTCACCGCCAGCGACATGCCCATATCGGCAAACACCGCCGCCAGCATCGTCACGTTGCCGCTCACCGCCAACAGCAAGAAAATTGCCTTCAAGCCAAATGACAAGGCGATATTCTCGCGAATCAAATTCCGGGCGAAACGCGCCCGCCGAATTGTCGCCGGCAACTGACGCAGCCCCTGCGCCAACAAGACGATATCAGCCGTCTCCATCGCCTGCGCGCTGGCGGCGCCCCCCATGGCGATGCCCACTGAAGCCCGCGCCAAAGCCGGGCTGTCATTGATGCCATCGCCGACCATCGCCACATGACCATGCCGCGCCGTCAGCCGCTCCACCGCCGCCACCTTGTCCGCCGGCAGCAGCTCTCCATAATAGCGGTCGACGCCAACCTGCCCGGCAATCGACTCAGCCACGTGTTTGTTGTCGCCGCTCAACATGACTGACTCGATTTCCATTTCGCCCAGCGCCGCGATCACGCCCGCGCTTTCTTCACGGGCTTCATCAGCCAAGGCAATGACGCCGCGCACGACTTCCCCATCGTGCACCATCACCGCGCTCTTTCCCTTCTCCTCAATCGCCGCCGCCGCCTCGCATAGATCTGACGTGTGTTCAAACTCGCCATCAAAATAACTGTGGCTGCCAACCGTCACGCGCCGGCCATTCACCTCGCCGCGCACGCCATGACCGGTCAGCGTTTCCACGCCCGTCGCGCTCCCATATACCGCTCCCGTTTCCGCCGCCATCTGTAAAATCGCGCCGGCGAAGGGATGGCTGCTCTGCGCTTCCACCGACGCCGCCAGCGAAATCAATTCGGAGCAGGGCGCGCAATCGGGTCCCTCTTCACAGTTCTCGGTATAAGTCGCCTCAACGCGGAGCGCCCCGCGAGTCAAGGTGCCGGTTTTGTCGAACGCGAAGACCCTGCTGCCCGCGAGCGCTTCCAGCGGCGCGCCACCCTTAATCAACACGCCGCGCCGCGCCGCCGCCGTTATCGCGCTGATGACCGTCACCGGTGTGCTGATCACCAGCGCGCAGGGGCAGGCGATCACCAGCATCGCAAGCGCGCGGTACAGCCAACCCGCGCCCTCGGCGCCGGTCCAAAAGCTCCCGCCCAAAAACAGCGGCGGTATGAAGGCAAGGCCCACCGCAGCCAACGCCACCGCCGGCGTATAATAATGCGCGAATCGATCGATCAGCCGTTGACTCGGCGCCCGCCGCGCTTGCGCCTTCTGCAGCATGTCGATGATGCGGCTGAGCGTGCTGTCTTCTGAGCGGCATTTGACGCGCAATTCAAGCGCCGCCGCGCCATTGATGGAGCCGGCGTAGACATCCTTACCCGGACCTATTTCCACCGGCAGGCTCTCGCCCGTGATATGCGCTTGATCAACCGCGCTATGCCCCGCCGTCACGCTCCCATCCACCGGCATCCCTTCGCCCGGAAGCACGCGAATGAGGTCGCCCACTTGCAGCGCCTCCACCGGGACGACTTCGCTACGAGCGCCAACGATTCGATTCGCCGTCGCGGGCCTCAGCGCTATCAACGAGCGCAGGCTGTCCCGCGCCCGGTCAGCTGTATAGCCTTCCAGCGCCTCGCCGATGGCGAAGAGGAAGATGACAGTCGCCGCCTCCAGAAACTCCCCGAGAAACAAGGCGCCGACGGCGGCCACCGTCATCAGCATATTGATACTGAATTCGCGGTTGACGCGCAGCGCCTTGACGCCGCTTTCAGCGATCGGCTTCATCGCCACCAGCATCGCCAGCCCATAGAGCGCGTTGCCAACATCGGGCGGCAGCAACCGCAGTACATCGGCGGCAATCGACATCAGCAGCAAGATCCCGCCCAATACCGCCAGCCGGCTCGAAGACCGTGACAGAAGATAATCCCAAAATCCCAAGACTCCCGATCGCTTAGTCGCGCCACCCGGTCGTTCCCCGGCCGCGTCGCCATCCGAGATCGTCTTGCCCACCGCTTCGACCTGCGTTCGCAGCCGCTCGAACTCCACATCGCCGATCAATTGCAACTCACTGCTGAAGAAATCGACGCGGGCGAAATGCACGCCGTCGAGTTTCACCACAGCGCTCTCCACCTCGCGCGCGCAGCCAGCGCAATCCATATTGCCGATTTTGTATTGACGCGTTTCCATCACATCACCGGATAAATGATATCTCGTATCATTAGCAACTGGCTTACATCAGTAAAAGTCATTGTACATAAAACATGCCCAACAGTCAACAAATTGTAAGTCCTCTACACTGGAAGTCGGTGTCGAATGGATATGTCTAAACGACCCTGACAGTCGTCCGCACCCGCCCCACCAACGTGCCTGACGACACGACAGTTATTCAGCGAGCATGATATTATCGCAGATTCTGTATTTTCTTGGAATATTTCGGGCGACTCACAGAGTCGCCCCTACAATTTTCGCCTTTCAAGATGCTTGTTAATGCTGCCTTGTCACTTCTGAATCCAATCGTACCAATCCTGTCGTGTCCTCAGACCAATGTGCTGTAGGGGCGAGACTTGTCTCGCCCTCCCGCCAATCCCAAGCCCACACATAGCGTCACCGCTTCCCTAGCTCGCTGGGAATTACGCCCCCCGTCTGAGGACAGGACAGGTTTGATCCGGGCATATTTGAAAGCGCCACGTTAAACGTCTTAAGCACCTCTTGAAGCGGAAATTGTAGACACCCGCACAACAATGCCGCCGCCCACGCAAAATACCTTGCGGCTCGCCGTGGGCAAAACGATTGATAAATCAAGTAATCGCAAGATTTTACTCACCCTTCCCTAGTTCACTGGCGCGCGTAGACACTGCGCTACGGGAAGGGCCGGGGATGGGGTTTGGCGCCCTCTGTGTATCCTCCTTTCCTCTGCGGTGAACAATTCTGCCAGACCAAGCCTGCGCGCCGCGCGAGCCTCAGTCAAACTCCGTCGGCAGCTCCGGCTGACGCCAATGCCGGAACCAGCGCTCAATCTGCCCCCGCGTCACCCGACCCTCCGACAAGGGCGGCAATTCACGCTCTCCGTACCAGCCTACAGCCGGCGTTTCCGCGCTCGTTCGCGCCGCGCCCCCGACCAATTCGCACAGGAAAGCCACCTTGTAAACTTCGTTCAGCGAGGGTGGATGACGGCGCTTGCGATCCTCCAGCGCCAGCAGCTTAACCGCCTTCGCCTCGTAGCCGCTTTCCTCCCGAATCTCGCGCTCCACCGCTTCCGAAGGCGCGTCGCCGACATCGGCCCAGCCGCCCGGCAGCGCCCAGCGCCCATCGGCCGCCTCGCGCACCAGCAGTATCTTGTCGTTTCGAAATACCGCCCCGCGCACGTCCACCTTGGGCGTGATGTAGCCATCATCCGCCGCCAGCATCTGTTCCACCCGCGCAATATCGGACTCGGACGCGTCAGCAAGCATTTCCGCGGCAATATCCAGCAGCTGCTGATAGCGCTCTTCATCGTAATGATTCTGCGCATAATGAAGCCCAGTCTTTGCCAAAGCCGCAATCCGCTTCCCCCGCTCCACCTGTTTGCTCATATCCCGCCTTCGCCTTTCTCGCTCGACCATTGTACAGAGCAGCGGCCAAAATGTCGGACAAGCCCTGTCTACTTCGCGTTTAAGCGCCCTAATCCTGCATGATCGCGCGCACGCGCCACCGCTTCCCTAGCTCGCTGGGAATTCCGCCCCCCGTTGAGCGGGGGGACCGAGGGGGGGAACTAGGCCGGGGGATGGGGTGGAAATGTCCGCCCGCCCCAGCCCAAACTGTAGTGGTCCTGAAAAACTGGACACCTAGTAAAGAGAGTATACTAGATGCTCAG
>JAPOXG010000019.1 GCA_026707225.1 Chloroflexota bacterium | reverse complement strand
TGCTGCAATGCGCTATAGACAGGTCTAGATCCAGATGATAATATGACATGCTGAATCGGATTCGAGTTGAGCGCGAAACGTTCAACGACCGCTAGGAAAGGAGCAAGCGGAAGCCTCGCTTCCCAACTACCAGCACAATGGCAACTCATAAATCAGCGATTAAACGCATACGACAAAACGAAAAGCGGCGCCTGCACAACCGCGCCTACCGCAACCGCGCGCGTACTCTGGTCAAGAAAGCCCGCGTGGCAATCGAGACCGGCAATCTCGATGAGGCGCGCCAAGCGACTCACATTGCCGTGCGCGACCTCGACAAGCTGGCGAGCCGCGGCGTCGTACACAAGCGCAATGCCGCGCGGCGAAAAAGCCGCCTCATGAAGCAGCTCGCTCAACTGGAGAAGTAGCGCTTCTATATGAACTCGCCTTACTGTTCAGCGTCCGGCGTCGATCGCCGGTTGCTCAGCCTCCGCAATCTCCAGCCGATAGCCCTGCCCGCGCACTGTCTTTAGATAGACTGGGTTTTCCGGGTCTCGCTCCAAGACTTCGCGCGCGCGCCGAATGTGTACGTAGAGCGTTCGCATGTCGCCTAGATAGGCTGTTTTCCAAACCTCGCGCATGATATGAGCGCGCGGCAGTGTCTGATTTGGGCATGACATCAGCAGCGCTATCAATCCCGCCAGCTTGGGACTAAGCAGTGTCAGCCGGCCGTGGGAAAGCAGGATGCGCGTCGTTCGATTCAAGCGAAACGGCCCGCAACAGATGGAATCTTGCGGGTTGGCGCTTAACAATCTCGAAACCGCGCCCTTCAATTGCCGCGCCGTCACGTCCGCGCCCAGGATGACGTCAGCTTCGGCAGCGCTTTCCGCCTGGCGCGAGCCAGAAATGAGAATCTGCGCCGAATCGGGAAAGCGCGTCTTCAGATCGCGGCTGATTCGTTCGCCCGAGATGTACATCGAGGCGGCGTCAATCACAATCAGACTGAAGCGCTGCCCGCCAAAGGCACTGGCGCCTTTTCCACTTTGAGCCTGCGCCACTTCCGCCTGGCGCCGCAGGCTCGCCGCCCAGCGCGCCGTTCCAATCAGAAGGATTCGGTCAGCCAATAGAGCGCCCTTCTCGCGATTAGAGCGTGTCGAGCAGGTTCAGCAATCTGTTGATCTCGTCAATGGTGTTGTATTGACCGATGCCAATGCGCACCATGCCTCCCGGTCTATGGATCCGCTCCATGATTTCTGCCGCGTAATAATTCCCGCTCCAGACGTAGATGTGATTGGCGGCCAGGTAGCGGGCGATTTCATGTGGCTCATGCCCCTCTTTGACCATCGCGACAGTGGGGACGCGCTGATCGAAACGCGCGCTGTCGGTGATGCCGGCGATAGCGACGCCGGGAATGGCGCGGAGGCCCTCAATTAGCGCAGCGACCAGGTCGCGTTCGTAGGCTTGCACGGCGATCATGCCGCGATTAATCTGTCTCCGGCTTCCGACATACTGCGGCAATTCGGCGTCGCCGAATGCTTCTCCAATGCGCTCCCAGTGTTCCAGGCATGCCAGCAAGCCATTCCAGGTCTCGTAGCTTGGCGTGCCATTTTCCCAGCGGTAAGGCGCGGCGTCTTTCGCCGGGCGAACCTTGTAGACGGGCAGCGACTCCAGCAAGTCATGGCGCCCCCACATGATGCCCAGGTGCGGACCATAGAATTTGTAGGAAGAGCATAGCAGGAAATCGCAGCCGATGTCCGCTACATCAATCGGCACGTGGGGCGCGCTCTGCACGGCGTCAACGACATGCCAGGCGCCAACGGCTCGCGCCATGCCAGCGATTTGCTTCACCGGATTGACGGTGCCCACCGCATTTGAAGCGTGAACCGTCGCGACGACTTTCGTGCGTTTGCTTAGCGCCGCCTCGAGGGAGTCCATATCGAGCGTGCAGTCCTCCGCCCGGATATCCACCCACTTCAATGTCAAGCCCCGATCTCTTGCGATGAGCGTCCAGGGCGCGACATTGGCGTCGTGGTCCATGCGTGTGAGCATGATCTCGTCGCCCGGCGCGAGCGTCTGCGCGATTGACCGACTCAGATGGAAACTGAGCGTCGTCATGTTTGGACCGATCACAATTTCCGACGCGCTGGCCGCGTTGAGAAAGTCGGCCATGCCTTCGCGCGTCCGCTGAACCATTTCGTCATTGCGGCGGCTGGTGGCGAAGACGCCGCCGGAATTCGCGTTCATCGTCATGTAATAGTCGGTGACCGCCTGCATCACACCGAGCGGGACCTGCGTCCCGGCGGGATTGTCCAGGAATACCGGCAGCGATCCGTCATCTGCGGGCATGCGCAACGACGGGAATTGCGCGCGTATCGCTTCCGCATGAAAAGTCATCAGCCTGTCCTCAAATCTGGCGAGCAGAGTCGGGCAATATGGATCCGAACTATAAATCAAGTCGACGGGAAAGTGTATTTCAACTTTAGCCGCGGCTAGGCGCTGAGGTCGTCGATGCTGGCGCGTATGCGTTTCGTTAGTTTAAGAAAAGCCTGATGATAGATCATATCATGCCTTCGCGGACGCGGCAGGTCGACCGAGACATCCGCAACTAAGCGGCCGGGCCCGCGCGACATAACGATTACGCGATCCGCCAGGAGCGCCGCTTCGTTGATATCGTGGGTGACCATAACGATGGTCTGCACATAGCGCCGACGCAGGCGCAGCAACAGCCGACCGAGGTTTTCCCGCGTCAAGGCGTCAAGGGCGCCAAAGGGTTCATCCAGCAGAACTACTTTCGGCTGCTGCACCAGGACGCGCCCCAAAGCCACACGCTGCTCCATCCCGCCGGATAGCGCCGCCGGATATGCCAGTTCGAAACTTTCCAGATGAAGCTGTGGCAGCAGCGCCCGTACCACTTCATATCGTGTCGGGCGCGATACACCGGCGATTTCCAAGGGCAAAGCGATATTGTCCAGAACCGTCCGCCAGGGCATGAGATTAGCATCTTGAAACATAATGGCGAATTGACGCATGGGTCGGTCGATCGCCTCGCCATCGCAGAGCGCCGCGCCCGAAGACGGGGGCAGCAAGCCGGCCAACACGCGAATCAACGTGCTTTTGCCGCAGCCGGTGGGACCGACGACGCAGACGAATTGTTGCTCCGCTACCTCAAATGAGATTGGACCCAGCGCCGGCAATGCGCCACCTGCCGGATCGCGAAAAGAAACGGACAGCTCGCGCAGGCTCAGGGTCACCAGTCAGCGCCTGTTACAAACCTGTTGCTGAATGCGTCTTGCAGGCTGCCGGCGTCGTCTTCGAGGAATCCCATCGAGTCGAGCGTGTCACGCATCGCTTCCCATGACGACAAATCACTGTATCCAATGTTCTCCGCATCCCACAGCTCAATTGTGTTCAGCAAGACATTTAGTTGAGTCAGCGCGGCGCGGTCAAAGCGCTCGGCTAGTTCAGCTGCCAGTCGCCGGCGAGAGCGCGCGATGTCGCCTCGATCGGGATCAGATGCGAGAAAGTCGACCTGCTCTTCCGCGGCGGATTCCAAAGCCTTCAGCAGCGCTTCGTCGGCGGGCAAACTGTCGACGTGCGCAAGGCTGGCGAGGTAGGCGCCGGCAGGATTGTCGATGACGGACCGCAAAGCGCCGGCAAGACCGCCAACCATGCGCGCGACCGCATCAGGATTTTCTTCCAGGTAAGCTCTACTGACGATCAGTCCGTTAGAAACCAAATCGACTTGCGACGCGACTGTGATCACATCGACTTCGCGTACAGAGCCGCAATCGCCGTCCGCCGCTAGATTGTTTATCTGCAGCGGTTCATTGTTGACATAAACGATAGCGGCATCAATGACGCCCAGGCAGAACACTTCCGGCGCGTTGAAGCCGATTTCTCGCAGGTCGATATCAGCTTCGGACAATCCGGCGCTGCCTAGAAGCGTCGTCAGCCCGCTGTAGCTCGCGCCAAATCGACCGGGGATCCCAATCGCCATATCCTGCAGGTTAGCCAAATCGCTGAGGTCCAGGGCGCTGCTATACACCAGTCCAACAGGATACTTCTGAAACCACTCGAAGACGTACACCACATCACGGCCGCGAGATCGTGCCAGGATCACCTGCTCGCCACTGACGATGCCGAAATTCGCTTGACCGACAGCGACCAAATCCAGGACTTCCGGTTCCTGCAAATGCGCCAGCGAGACATTGAATCCCGCGTCGGCGAAGTAACCATCTTCGACGCCCACATAAAAGGGCGCGAATTGGACATTCGGTATAAAGGTCAGCAGTATGCGTTCGTCAACCAGCTCATCCTGCGCCGAGACCGCCAGCCCCAGCCAGATGGCAGCGACTATCATCAAGCGAACGAGATTCATCATGGGATCCAGCTCTCCTTTGAAACGCGAATTAGGCGCTTGCTCGGCGTTGCCAGACTAAAAAACGCCACTCCACATAGGCGACGATTCCATATAGTGTCAGCGAGATGGCGGTCATGGCAAGTACGGCCACCACTACAAGCGGCGTATCATACAGATTGCGCGCCGAGGTTACTAAATAGCCCAAGCCGCTGCCTTGACTTACGAATTCGCCAACAACCGCGCCAATCACCGCCAGCGTGGTGCTCGTCTTCAGGCCCGCAAGAATCACCGGCAACGCGGATGGCGCCTCCAGATGACGAAATATCTGCCAGCGTCCCGCCTTCAACGAGCGCATCAGGTCACGGAGATTCGGCGATACGCTGCGAATGCCCACGATCGTATTTACTAATGTGGGGAAGAATACGATCACAGCGGTGGTCACAATTTTGCTGGCGATGCCCGAGCCAAACCAAATGACGAGCAGCGGCGCGTAAGCGACGATCGGCGTTGACTGAAAGGCGACGATGACCGGAGACAGTATATTTTCCAGGATGGGCGCCTTGGCGATTGCGTATCCGATGGCGAGCCCAATCCCCACCCCGAGCAGAAGCCCGTAAAGCATCTCTTCCAAGGTGATGACCGTATGTTTTAGCAGTGTGCCGTCTGCCAGTGAATCGATGAAAGCCTGGTAAACATCCGCGGGAGGCGGAACGAGAATATGTGAGATGATTCCCCTGGAGCTGATCCATTGCCAGAGCAGCAACAAGCAAGCAATGGTGAGGAACGGGGCAAGACGGCGCAGCGAGACTTCGAGGCCCGCGGCCATTTCACGATGGCGGGATTCATCTAAGCGAACTTTGCCCATTTCGCCCTTCCGCGGGGAGCCTGTGGTGGAAGAGCGATGCGCGAAACCGCAAAGGCAGGCACAAATTGGCGAACTGCCCTAGTCGCGCGTATCGAACCAGGCACGCTGCCGAAGACAGCCTACGCAGCCTTCTCCCATCCGGACTTTCACCGTCGGCTCCGGATTCTCACCGGAATCCACCTGCTCAGCAATTCGCTGCGACGCATCGCCACTAGCGTGATGACGACCAGGGTCACGGGCTTGGCATGAATTTACATGCATCACCGCCGGTAGGGACTTCCACCCTGCCCCGAAGGTTGGCCGAGATTACCTAGGGTCCGAGTATATCAGCAAGAGATGGCTGAGTCTACGCGCCGCTGGGAGAGAATTCAATCTATAGAGGCGCGGCCGATTCCGCGATCGCGATGGGCGATTGATCGCCCCCAGCAGACGGCGCATCGTCTTGAAAACTGGCGTCCGCCCTCAACAGGGTAAAGAGAAAGTGGCCGCCGATTCCCTGGCTGTTGCCTTCCGCCCAGATGCGCCCGCCGTGCGCATCCACGATATGCTTGCAGATCGCCAAGCCCAAGCCTGTGCCTTCGTCGCCGGAGCGCGATGCGTCAGCCTGGTAAAAGCGCTCGAATACGCGATGCCGCAATTCGTCGGGCACGCCAGGTCCATTGTCGAAGATTGACACGATGACCTCATCCAATTGCTCGGTCGCGGTTATCGTGATCGTCTCGCCTTGAGGCGACCACTTAATCGCATTGTGCAGCAAGTTGCCCAGCACGCGTTTCAATTGATCCGCATCGCAGAGGACATCAACTTTCTGCGGCACATGGCTTACGATCTTGAGATCTTTCATCGCCGCTTGCGACTCCAGCCGTTCTATCGCGTCATCAACCACTTGTTTCAGCGGCGTCTTCACCAGCCGTAAAATCGCCTCGCCCGATTCGATCATCGACAGGTCGAGCAGCTCTTGCGCCAGCCAGAGCAACGCATCGGTCTCCATGGCGATTTCCTTGAGTGATTGTATGCTCGCCTTGCGCTTAGGCTTGTCAGCTTCGAGGAATAAGCCCTCGATGATCAGACGTATGCGCGAAATGGGCGTGCGCAGTTCATGCGAGATATTGGCGACCAAATCCCGCCGAGCGCGATTCAGGCTGACCAGTTCAGTGATGTCTTGCATGCCGATACCGATATAGCGCCGGGATTGGCTCTGCTGGATCACCTGGGCGCGAGCGCGATAGTTGATTCCCTGGATGACAAACTGTTCCTCAAGGCTTTCGTTTTCGCTCAAGGCGACTTGAGCCAGGCTGAGCAGCTCCGACGACTCAAGCAGCATTGTCAGGCTCTCCCCTAGCGGATCGATCCCGCCAAACAGCTGAAAAGCTCGGCGGTTCGCCATGATGACCCTTAGGTCTTCATCAAGCAGCAGAACCAAATCAAAGGACAGATCTGAAACGCAGGCGAACCGGGATTCGCTTTCCTGATATTCCCGCTTGTCCCCATCCAACTGTGATCGTAGCTGGTCGATCGCCGCATCGCGGTCTTCGATCGTCTTGCCCAGCGCTGCCAGCTCTCGTCGCTGTCGGTAAACCCCGTAGGCTAAAGCGACGGCAAGAAAAACCGAAATGATTAGGAGCGATTCCATACTCAGCCTTCGAAACGATATCCAACGCCGCGAACGGTGCTGATGCGCTTGGGGCTGGACGGGTTATCCTCTATCTTTTCGCGCAGCCAGCGGATATGCACATCGACCGTTCGCTTGTCCATGGGGAAATAGTCGTGTCCCCAGACATTGGTCAAGATGAAATCGCGCGATAGAACAGCATTCTGGTTTCGCATAAACAAGGTCAAGAGGTCAAATTCCTTATTGCTCAGTTTGATCTCTTCACCAGCCCTGAAGATTCGGCGCGCCGTCAAATCCAGACGTAGATCACCGGAGGTCAACTCATCTTGATTCAAGCCGCGATCCGGCGGCGGGCGGCGCATCTGTACCCGCACCCGCGCCAGCAGCTCGCCAATACCAATTGGCTTGACCATATAGTCATCGGCGCCGCTTTCCAATCCGACAATCTTGTCAACCTCGGCGCCCCTCGCTGTGAGCATAATGATCGGCACATCGGCGGAGGCGCTGTCATTGCGAATCATGCGGCAGAGGCTTAGGCCGTCCAAGCCGGGCAGCATAATATCCAGCAAAATTAGGTCGAAGGAATCGCCGCGCGCCATCTTCCAGCCGGCATCGCCGTCCAGGGCGGTGAATACGTCATAGCCTTCCGCCTCTAGCGCTTCCGCCCACCGGGTGGTCAGCGTTACTTCGTCTTCAACAAGCAATATCTTCTTCGCGGCCATCGCAATCCATTATGGTGCTGACAGCGGATTCAGCATATACGCATTCCACTAAATCTATGTTAAACAATCTGGCAAGGATATTAAACTTCGCGAAGCATTTGTCAAACGGGTCAAGCGTGGCGGGCAAGCGCGATGCCCCTGCCCGGCGAGGGACTAGCATTCAACAGCGGCGCGGACGCCACCCAACGTCGTTGCCGAAAGGACCGCGCGCCGGATTGCGTCCGCCACGGCCTCAGCGGCATAAGCGCCGACGACTGTTGGATCGGCAGCGACTTCACCCGTTGCCAGGGCAAAGATAGTATCGCCGTCATACATGGTATGCGCTGGATTTACCGCCCGCGCGACGCCATCGTGCGCCATCTGCGCGACCTTAGTCGCTTCTGCCTTGCCGAGGTTTGCATTGGTGGCGACTACGCCGATGACCGTACTTTCGTTGGCGGGCGGGGCCGACGCATTGTTCATCAAGTCAGCCATTGTCTCCAGAACCGATACAAAATGCTGCCCGCCCACCGATCGCAACCCAGCGATGATCCGTCCGTCTTCGCCTATCACATTGCCAACCGCGTTGACAGCCATCAAGGAGGCCACAATTAATCCGTTGTCTACTTCGATGGCTGAGGACCCGATGCCGCCTTTGCTTGCCCGCTCGTTGCCTAGAAAGGCGGCAATCCGGGCGCCTGTGCCGGCGCCAACGCTGCCCATGCTCACTGGTTCTGCCGTAGACGCTTCGCAAGCCTGATAACCGGCGTCGGCGTCCGGGCGAACGCCCGTGTCTCCAATGGTCAAGTCGAACAATATGGCTGCCGGCACGATGGGCACCACCACACCGCTCCTTGACTGATAGCCTAAACCGCGTTCAATATGCCAGCGCATCACGCCGTCAGCGGTCGCCAAGCCAAACGCGCTGCCGCCGGATAGCGCGAGAGCGGTCACTTCCGCGACCAGATTATGCGCCTGCAGAAGATCGGTTTCCCGCGTGCCGGGGGCACCGCCGCGCACGTCAACGGCGCCTACCGTCTGCGGCGGGCATTGAACGACAGTGCAGCCAGTGATGGCATTCAGGTCTGTGTAGTGCCCCACCTTGATCCCCGGCACAGCCGTCAAGGTGTCATTTGTCATCATCATCTTTTTCCGACTCGGCGTCAGCGGGCCAGACTAGCTGGATTCTATCGTTAGTCGCTTCGATCCGCTCGGCGTCTTCGGCGTATAGCAGCGCGGCGGCGCTTTCATAATCCGCGGGAGAAACGAGTATCTTGATTTCACCGAGATTGCCCAGCGTGATGCCAATAGCGGTCGCCCCGGCTTCCTGGTGGATCATGGCCGGAATGTCGTGGACCCGCAACTTGCCAAGAATGATGTGCGCTTCAGGCATGTTGTGTGTGATGTAAACAGCAATCCAATCCGGGCCTTGAGCGCCGCCTTTTCGCGTCAGTGGCGTCATGATTCATGGTTCATGCTGAAAAACTCCTGTGCAAGTGATGTCCAGGACATGCGTCTCGACCACTACTCGCCGACTTTATATAGTCTATAATACGAAGCTGATTTATTGTCGTTGGAGCAATCCGTCCACCAGAGGACTGCAGCTGATGAGAAAGATAATCGGCTCGCATCGCGATCATCGCCATTTCTTGGTGACGATTTCCCTACTGATAGTCGTAATGACCTTCCCCACTATCGCCTACGTCTTCAATACTGAAGTCTTCTGGGTTCCTACCGGAAACCACCCGGACACTTGGATGAAATTCTGGGATGCCTGGTTTGGAAAAATGATTTTCTCTGGCCGCGCCGACTATTACTACACCGACCAATTCTATCACCCGCGAGGAATATCACTGTTATATCACAACTTTAGCATCCCCCACATGCTGGTGTTCGGCGGCTTGCAGGCTCTCATGCCGGCCTCAAACGCTTACAGCCTGGCATTTCTACTTTTCGTTGCGTCGGTAGCTTGTTCCGCGTACCTGTACATGCTGTACCTGTTCAAGGACAAGTGGATAGCGCTGCTCGGCGCCGTCGTTATCGGCATGAGCCCCTATGTCGTTGGGTATCCGGAACACCCAGAGCTGCGTTTTATGACGCCGCTGCTGCTCGCAGTCTATTTCTTCCACCGCGGCATCGCCGAGCGACGATGCAAGCTGGCGGTAATTGCCGCAATCCTTACTGGAGCGACAGCGTACACAAGCATGCATTCCTTCGTTTGTCTTGTCATCACCTTGACAATGTACACGCTATATTTTGCCTGCTCCAGATGGAAAGAAAGAGCATTTTGGGTTTTCTTGGGGCTCTTCGCTGTGACTGCGGCGATAGCAAGTTCGCCGCGTCTATATCCCATGCTGCAAGACTCTCAGTCTCTTGCGGAAGCCATAAACTCAAGGAGTGGTCAGGAGGTAGGCAATGACCTGCTAGAGTACTTTGTCAACGCTCGACATCCGATAGTCAAATCGATATTTCAGCAGCCTTTTACTTGGGGATTGAAGAGCATAGACATTCGCTACTCGTCATACATCGGTTTTACAGCGCTTGCTCTCGTTGGATTTGGACTCTTGCGCAAGCCATACCGCCAAAAAATGATTCCCTGGCTGCTCTTGGCTTTTCCCTTTCTAGTGCTGCGTCTTGGCTCAACACTCACCATTGACGGTGTGCCATATCCAACCATTGTCTTGCCCAAGCATTTTCTGGATGATCTGATTCCGGAAGTTACCGCGGGTTTCACCTTGACGTCTTGCTTCTATGCCGGGGCCTTAATCCCGCTGGCGGCGCTCGTATGTTACGGCTACAAGGCGCTAGACAACGCAATCCCGAACAATCGTCGACCCATTGTGGCGCTGATCCTGGTAGGGATTCTGTCGTTCGAATACTACCAGCCAGTTCGGCCTGGCTTCGTCACCGAACAGGAACTGGCGTTTCTAAATTGGCTGGAGACGGAACCCGCTGATGCACGCCTGATAAACCTGCCTGCATCTGGCCAATCCAACCGAGCCTTGTATTCATTTCATCAAACGCGGAATGGCTTTCCGCACGCCGCTGGCTTGGTTGCGCGCGAAAAACGTGACGTGTTTGACTATTGGGACCAGAATTTCTTGCTCCACTCATGGCGACATTATGTAGCCGTTACTTGCGGATGGCGGACGAAAGAAGAGTATATCTCCGCGCTAGACCAGTTAGTAGCGGATGGATTTACCCATGTCATCCTGCATCGAACGCTGTCGCGGTCGGGCAGTTTGGCGGCTAGCTTTGCGGCTGCTCAACCGTCTTATGCCGATGACTACGTCTGGATCTTCCGATTGGAGGACTTGCGCGCGCCCTGCGAGAAAGATTTCGTGGCAGCAATCGTGGCAGCTTCGCCATATTCGGACGCCTATCTTTCGCCATCAGTCATTTACAGGCGGCACGGAGTTGTATTGAGCTTTCACCAGACGCAACCGGTCCATCCCGAGTTCTTGCATTACTTTTCTCACAATTCGTTCGATCAGAAAAGCGCGGTTCATATTTCATATGGCCAGCAGGGTGCGCTGGTCTTGCAGAGCAGCGATGACTCATTTACTAACCTCGACATAATCTCGGGCCTCAACAGCGGACTGTGGCTGATTAACGGCAAGCCAGACGCCGACCTTACACAGATACCAGCCTACGAAGGCTGGCTCAAAAAATATTTCAAATTCTGCCACAGGTATATGGACCGGGACGAAGCGAGTATTGACCTTTACCTGAAGTCAAACATTCCCTGCGAGGCAGTATCAGATCAGTCAAAGTTTGAGGTACGTTTTGACGGTGGAGCGCGACTGCATAATTTATCGTATGATTTGTTTTCAGATCGGATAATCTTCTATTTGTCATGGACAAATGGACCTGAGAATCGCTACTCCTTTTCATTACAATTCTTTGATGAGCGAGGCGAGAAAGCGCATCAATATGACAGCGTTATTTTGCGTGAACCGGTCTCGGCTTACAGTGTGGATATTTCCGGCTTGCGGAGCGGTTCATACAAGACGAAGCTTATTGTTTACAATTATGAGACTGGAGCCAGCGTGAGCGGCACAGTGATCGAGACAAGGCAACGCTTTGAGCGCGAACTCGAAATCGCGACGTTTGAGCGCAGCTAACGCTTCGGTGGATTTTCGCAGCTGGAATTAAAAAGGACGCCCAGCAGGGGAGTAAAGCGTTGGCGGCGGCATACTCTCCCACATCGTCTCCAATGCAG
>JAPOXG010000066.1 GCA_026707225.1 Chloroflexota bacterium | reverse complement strand
AATCTATTGCGTTCTGTGTGTACTCACAAGAAATCTCGTCAACTTTGCACAAAGGCAAACATAAAGTTAGACTAAAATGTGCTTCTTGGCAAAGAAAACAGGGGCGACCTATCAGGTCGCCCGCAAGCCCGAAAATGGCATCTTGTTATTGTACATACAGCGAATCATCGTGCCACTTTGCTGGATTCTCGACGATGTATTTGCGGATGTCGTCAAGGGATCGTTCATTTCGGATTATGTGCTCGTAGTAGCTTCGCTGCCAAATTGGCTGCGGAGGAGACCAGACGAGTAGCTTGCTGCGTATTGTGACCGCGCGTTTGAATTGACCAATAATGACTCCGAGAGAATCGCTCTCAAGTTTACCTTCTGAAGACTTAGCCGTCCCTGTTGGCAGTATGGAATCGCTCGCAGTCTCCTTATCGAAAATGTAGAGGATTCCATGTAGATGATTGGGCATAATAACAAAAGCATCCAATTCGATATTGGGTCGCACTTGAGAAATTTTAAGCCAGCATTCCGTGACTATCAGACCTAAATCGTTTGCCGCCATCTTCCTGCCGCGGATTGACCCGAACAGGCACGAATTCTGGTAGGCGCAAATCGTTACGAAGTAGGCGCCGATTTGTCGGTAATCGTAACCTTGCAAACGAAGTGAACGGCGCGAGGGTAGCGAAGGGTTACTCAAAGACCTGGGTTCAATCGAATGTAAAGTGAGCGCGGGCGACCTGATAGGTCGCCCCTACACCGTCGTAATATATCCAATGACGCTTCGAATGAAACGAATCTAACTAAGCAAACACCGCGAGCGGCATGTGGAAGGACAGCACCCAGTTGGGTGGGGCGACTATTGAGCTGATCTTCAGGTCGCCGGCGACGCTGCAGAGGATATAAGCCTGGCTGCGGCTTAAGCGGTGATTGCTGACTAGCCAATCGATCATATAGCGGACGCTGTTCTTGGCGTTCTCCATCAGATCGGGTCCGTGCGCCGTCGTGACGTGATAGCCCTTGCTATCGAGTTTGCTCATCGGGCTGGGCCGGCGCAGCTGCACTTCGGGCAGGTTCAGGCCCTTGAGCAGCTTGAAGCGCATGGTGACGGTCATCGGCGCTTCAATGCCGGTAATGCAAACCTCGCCCTGCCCTTGCGCCGCGTGGCAATCGCCGGTGGCGAAGAGCGCGCCCTCGACCAGCACCGGCATCCAGACTGTCGAGCCGATAGTCATATCGCGCACATCCATGTTGCCGCCATTCGCGCGCGGTGGAAAGGTGCTGAAGCGCCCATTTTCCCGTGGCGCCACCCCCAGCACGCCGGTATGAGGCTCATACGGCAGGCTGATATGGTCGACCTCGGTCGAAGTAATGGTCTCGCCATCAATGCGCCACTGATGAAAATAACTGTACTCAAAGTCTTCCGACAGCAAGCCGATCCCCGGTCGATGGGCCGACCAGCCCCAGCCTTTGTGCCGCAGATCGAGGATGTCAATCTCGAGCGCATCGCCCGGCTCAGCGCCCTTGATCCAGACCGAACCATTCAAGGCATGGACTCTGCTGCGGTCGACGTTTTCATATTCGGCGACGGTCCAGTCAGGCTGGACCTGCCCGTTGGGTTCCTGACAGTCGAAAACGACCGTATCGCCGCTCTCGATTTCCAGGCGCGGCTCAATCGAATTGTCCCAGAAGGGTTGGATGATGCTGTCGTCGAGGTAGTGTTCAGTCATATTCGGTTTCCTCGCTCAGGCGACTACTGCATGTAGGAGCGCGGCGTCGCTTTGAGAACGGTGACTTGCAAACCATCAACATCCATCAGCGCGGGCAGCTTCGGGGCGATTTCATCGCGCCAGAAGTCATTGTTGTACACCGCGTCATAGAGCGCTTCCCGTTCCGCTTCGTCCTGGAACCGGCGGATCCAGACATAGGTGTCTTCGGCGTCGTTCAGGAAGGAGGCCAGAATGGTCATGCCCTTGGACCGCTGGTAGGGAATGATCTCGTCATCCATATACTTGACAAACTCTGAACCCTTGCCCGGCTGCATGTCATAAACGCGCAATTCAAAAAACATCATTCTGCTCCTTCGCTCATTGGAATGCGCCCATGATAACACGTTACACCGCGCAATAGGCAAACGGTGGGGCGCCGAACCCCACACCCAATACTGATGAAGATTTAGGGTCGGTTCTGCGAATCGTTAGTATGGTGGCGGGCGACCCAAGGGTCGCCCCTACAGCTTTCGTTGTGGTTGCAGACCTGATTGAGCAAGTGCATTACTAAAGAGGAAAGGAGGCAACTCAGTCCCTCGCGAGTCAGAACTCGGCTCGCACCAAGTAAACAAACACAAAATGGGAATCTGTAGGGGCGAGACTTGTCTCGCCCTAACAACATTTCATAGGCGAGAGGGCGACCCAAGCCTCGCCCTTGCAGTCAGGATTGAACGGATTATCGTTGCCCAAGCGAAGCGCTATAGACGCCCATCCGTCAGGTGCGTCCACCCGTAAAGCATGGTAATATGCAGACTGTCGTATGAAGTGAAAAGGGCATCCATGCGCATTCTAGTCATCTCCGACATTCACGCCAATTTCACTGCCTTTGAAGCCGTGCTCGCCCATTGCGATGGCGAATGGGATTTCGTCTGGTGCCTGGGCGATGTGGTTGGGTATGGACCCGACCCCAACGAATGCGTCGATCGCCTGAAAGAGTTGCCGCAGCTTTGCCTGGCCGGCAATCACGATTGGGCGGCGCTGAATCGACTGGACATCCGCACCTTCAATCCCGATGCGCGGCGCGCCGCCGAATGGACGCAGGCGACGCTCACCGACGACAACACACGCTGGCTTGAAGCGCTGCCGGTCACCTTTGTCATCGGCGAATATACGCTGGTCCACGCCAGCCCGCGCGAGCCAATCTGGGAGTACATCCTTGAGCCGAGCGTCGCCGCGCTGAATTTCCCGCATTTTGAGACGCCCTACTGCTTTGTGGGCCATACCCATCAGCCGGTGATTTATACCGTCTCCGACGAAAGCGGCGACGCAGCCTCGGCATTGCCGCTCTATAACGAGCCGCGCACGCTGAATGGCCAGCGGCAGATCATCAATCCCGGCAGCATCGGCCAGCCGCGCGACCAGAATCCGGACGCCGCCTACGGCCTGCTGGATATGAGCACCGGCGTCTTTGAACACCGCCGCATCCCTTACAATATCAAGGCAGTGCAGCGCCGCATGCACGATTTCAATATGCCGGAACGTCTCATCACGCGCCTTGAACACGGCTTGTAATTCGGCTGCGGCGGCGCGTATAGAGAAGCAATGTCAAGCGATCTCAGCAGCAAGATGCGCGCCTACATGGCGGAGATTTATCGGCTTGTCGACCGGCAGCCGAAGGAATCGGAAAACGTCTCCAGCTCACAGCTGGCAGATTGGCTCTTCGTCAGCCCGCCGGCCGTCAACCGCATGGTCAACCGGCTGAGCGACCTGGGCTTGCTGGCGCATCAGCCTTATCAAGGCATCAGCATCACCGATGCGGGACGCCGTGAAGCGCTGATACATATCCGCCGCCAGCGCATTGCGGAGACCTTCCTGGTGCGGGTGATGGACATCAACTGGCTGACCGTGCACGAAGAGGCGCTGCGCTTGGGCGACGGGCTGAGCGAGGCGGTCATCCAGCGCATGTTCGAGATGACGGGCGAGCCCGCGACCTGCCCGCACGGCGAACCGATACCGGACGCGGAGGGGACGCTGCCGCCGACCAAAGACGTCTTTCTGTCGCGGATCGGCGCCGGCGCCCGGATCCGCATCAGCCGGCTGATCACGCGCGAATCCGACCGCCTGCAATACATCGAGGCGCTTGGGCTGGTCCCCGATCAAGTATGCGAGGTCATCCATGTCGCGCCTTTTGATGGTCCCATGCAGCTGAGGCTGGGGCGGGAATTCCGCATCATCGGCAACAGCCTGG
This sequence comes from Chloroflexota bacterium, assembly GCA_026707225.1. Classification (GTDB taxonomy): domain Bacteria; phylum Chloroflexota; class Anaerolineae; order Aggregatilineales; family Phototrophicaceae; genus UBA6055. Next base: position 8,024 of record JAPOXG010000066.1, on the reverse strand, counting down.
CGCAGTTGATAAAAGCGGAAGTGATTGCGTCAGAATGATTGCAGTCCGCCGATGGTTTCGCAGTCGGCAAGCAGTGGTGCATATTAATCTAATACTTCTTCGTCGAGAACTCGAAGCGTTAGCTCAAGCGGGAGATCCTCAACCTGCGTCTTGGACCAGATGAGAAACAAGGAAACTGTGTCGGCGCCAACATAATACTCGACTCTGAAGCCACCGCGTTTGCCAATGCCGGCGGATGTATTTGGCAGTCTTACCTTGTAGACTTCGCGACCCCCGACACCTTGGAGTAAGATGCCCGGTCTTTTTCCCGCTTCCAGCGCGGAAACGAGCGTTCCAACATCATCATTGACTTTGCGGTAGGATTTTTTTAGCTTCTTGAGTTGAGATCTAAACCTAGGCGTCAGAAATATGGGCATTGTCTTCGGCTTCTAGTTCCTGGTCAATCTCTCGAAGCGCTTCACGGGCGGGAAGCAATTCGCGGCGCTTTATTTGCTTGAGGCTTGCTCGCATATCGCGCAGCAACTCCTGTTGCGCTGGAGAAAGATCTTCGCCCTGCGGAACCCGCCCATCGAATTTCAGTTGAGCGCGCTCGTCTTTATCCATATTCTTTACTGGCATACGCAACCGCCTCGTTAGGTGGACCACGACTATACTAGATTATAGCAGGAAAACCAATCAAATTGCCGATATGAATTCTTCAATAAAACAGTCGGACTATCCTCACAGAACGGGCGTAACGTGTCACAGATGAAAATCGGCGTACTGGCGCTGCAAGGCGCCTTCATCGAGCATATCAAGATGCTGCGGCGGCTCGGCTTTGACGCGGTCGAGGTTCGGCTGCCGCATCAACTCGACCGGCTGGACGGGCTGATCATCCCCGGCGGCGAAAGCACGACCATCGGCAAACTGGCGAGCGAGTATGGCTTGATCGCGCCTTTGCGCCGCTTCGCCCGGACGAAGCCGACCTGGGGCACCTGCGCCGGCATGATCTTCCTGGCCAAGGACATCGGCATTGATGAGCAGCCGATCTTGGGCGCGATGGATATCACCGTCGATCGCAATGCCTTCGGCCGGCAGATCGACAGCTTCGAAACCGACCTCCAGATCGCGGGGTTGGCGGGCGCGCCCTTTCACGCCGTCTTCATTCGCGCGCCGGTCGTCACCGCCGTCGAGCCCGGCGTGGATGTGCTGGCGCGGCTGGACGACGGGCGAATCGTCGCGGCCCGCCAGGGGCGGCTGCTGGCGACCGCTTTCCACCCCGAGTTAACCGACGATTTGCGGCTACATTCATCTTTTTGCGATATAGTAAGAAAGACACTTGACTGAGCTCCCGAAGGAATTGAAAGCCCATGTCAGGCAATCCGCCAGGCGCCGTCAATGCCGAACCCGACAAGGACGCGGAAGACGCGAACATCGCAGCGCTCATCGATATGATGATGCGTGGCGCCCAAGCCAAAATGGACGACATTGAAGAACCAACGCCGGCCGACTTGGCAGCGCTGGAAGACCTTGACGACCTGCCCGAAATCGAAACGCCGCCGGAGGCCGCCATCGACTTGAGATCTCTGCTGGCTGAGACGGACGAGCCGGAAATGGTGTCGCTGGAAACGCTGGACGATGTCGACGAGGCTCAAGCCAGCCCCGAGGACCTGGACGAGGTCGAGGAACTGCTGGAAGATGTGGAGACCTTAATCGAAGATTACATTGATGTCGAGCTCGACGATGATGAACTCGAAGACGAAGGTTACGACCTGGATGACGAAGACATCAACAGCTACCACGATCTATACGGCGATGATGATGCGATCATCCCTTCCTTCCGCGAGGGCGAATTCGCCGAAGAAGAAGACGGCGACACCGATTACTACAATGAACTGCGCTGACCGCTCTCGGCGATGGATGGCATAATCCTCGCAGGCGGAGCTGGCACGCGCATGCGCCCCCTGACGCTCGATAAGCCCAAACCTCTGCTGGAGCTTCAAGACAGACCGATTCTCGCCTGGTCGCTGATGAGCCTGCGCGGCGCCGTCGATCGCGTCCTCGTTGTCGTCCACCATCTCAAGGAACAGATCGCCGAATTCATGGCGGCGCAAGATATCTTCGCCGATTATCGGCTGGTTGAGCAGCGGCCCGAACCGCTGGGCACCGGGCACGCTCTGCTCTGCTGCCGCGATCAGCTCGCCAGCGACGGCTTTCTGGTGATCAACGGCGATGATCTGTATTCCGCGGCCGCCCTGCGTGAGCTGAGCCGACGGGACTTCGGCCTGCTGTCGACCGCGCGCGCTGATTACGAACATTACGGCGTGGTCTTGCGCAATGAGGCTGGGGGCTTCCTGCGCATTGATGAGAAACCGCCGCCTGGCACATATTCGGCGCCCGCCGCCTGCAACAGCGGCGCTTACAAATTCACCCGGGCTGTCTTTGACTACCGGCTCTCTATGTCTGACCGGGGCGAGTTTGAGATCACCGACTTCGTATCGGCAGCGGCGCGCGATCATGCGATTGCGGTGGTGGAGTCGCCCTTCTGGCTGCCCATTGGCGACCCGGCGGCGCTGGCGGCGGCGCAGTCCGTTGATGTCGCGCGCTGGATACCGCAGGCGCCCAGCCGCTGACCGCGACAAGTCAATCCTATCGAGGTCTTGCAGGAGCGAGCCATCGGGTCGCCATGCAGGCGGCGGACGACTTGGCAAGTCGCCCCTAAAACTTCTCCCGACGGGCGGCGCGCCGTTGATTGTCATTCTTCATAATGCGATACTTGGAAGCCAAGAAAACATGTGGGACAATAGTTTGTACTATTTTTCACAATAGCCGGGATCTCTCTCGCCGATGATCCGCATCACCTACTCGCGCGACCAGCAGCCGCTCGCTGAGCGAATCCGCGACGACTTGTCCGACCGCGTTCTGCAGCCGGCGCCATTTCTAATTGTGCTCGTGTCGCGCCATTCTAATGCCGACCCCCATGTGCAGGCTGAAATCGAAAAGGCGATGGCGAAAAGCCTGCCCGTCTTGCCCATACTCAGCGAAGACGTCGCTCTGCCCGCGGCGCTGGCGGAAGATCTGGCGCTGGATTTCAGCGGCGGCTACGATCGCGACCGCCTGCTGCGGCGCCTGGCGAGGCTGACCGGGACGCAAAAAGATGTTCGCCGCGCCAATCGACGCGCCCTGGTCACTATCGGAGGCATCGCCGCGCTTATGTTCGGCATCGCGCTCATTGCAATAGCCTCTGGCTTGGTCGCCTTTCCCGTTGCCGAATACAACGAAGAAGCCACATTTCAAGCGCAGTGGATCGGCGGTTTGATTGGACAGACGCTGGAGCGCGTCCAGCCGCGCAGTACCGAAGACGCGCTCCACTTCCCGGCGACGCACGAAGCGGCGCCCACGCGGCTTTACCATTACATCCGCGAGACGGCCACCGCGCTGCCGAAAGCCGGGGGCCGCTAATGCCAACAGCCGATGTGCTGGTCATTGGTTCCGGGCCCGCCGGCATCAACGCCGCCTACGCGCTGCGCCGGGCCGGGCTCGAGTTTCGCGTCATTGACCGTTCGCAAACGCTGGCGGTGACCTGGAACAGCCTTTATCCTTCGCTGCGCTTGAATACATCGCGCTTCTTCAGCGAATTGCCGGGTCGCAAATTCCCCCTGCATTGGGGCATCCACCCAACAGCCAAGCAATACTACCGCTACCTGGTCGAATGGGTGGCCGATCAGCGGCTGCCAATCGAGGGCGGCATTGAGGTCTATCGCGTCGCCCCCCGCCAGGACGGACTGTGGCAGGTCGAAACCAGCGAAGGCATCGAAACTTACCGCGCCGTCATCCCGGCCACCGGCGTGTTCAACAATCCGCAGCTGCCCGATATCCCCGGCATGGAGCGCTTCGACGGCGAAATCCTGCACTCGCGCGATTTTCGCCATCCCGACCAGGCGCGCGGGAAGCGGACCCTGGTGGTGGGCAACGGACCCAGCGGCACTGATATTGCGGTGGCGGTGGGAGCGGTCGCGGCGGGCGGCTTCACCTGGCTCTCCATCCGCAGCGGCGTCGACTTGCGCCCGCGCTATCCTTACGGCTTGCCGCGTCACGCCTGGATGATGCTGGGCGAGCGCCTGCCGGAGCGCGCCTGCGTCTGGTTGCAGCGGAAGACGGGAGCGGTGAAATACAACGCTGGCGACTTCGGCGTTTGGGAAGCGCCACCCCGTACCGGCGCCGGCACCGGCTATCGCGGACCTGAGCTGCTGAATGCGCTGCGGCAGGGGCAGGTGAAGCCGGCGCGGCATCCCGCGCGCTTTGACGCGGACGGCGCGACGCTGGCGGACGGATCATACATTGAGCTGGATTTGGTGATCATGGCCACTGGTTTCCTGCCCGTCCTGCACCAATATCTCGATATTGATATGCAGTACAGCACCGAGATGTTTTATCCGGAAACAAGCTGCGATTGGGATATCGGACCCAACGGCATCCGCGGCTGGCCGCTGCGTGATGTCAGCGAGCATCCCAATGGACGCGGGGTGCTGGGGCATGAGGGGCTGTATCTGGTGGGCGTCTTCTACAAGGGGCGCGGCGCCTTCTACAATATGCGCGTCGAAGCGGCCATCGCCGCCGAGCAGATCAAAGCCTTTCTGACGCAGCGCGCGTTTCTGGCTCGCGCTGCCTGACGTTGCGCCATGCACCGCAGCCTCCTCCGCCTGACTGCGCTGATTCTTATCTTGATACTGATTTTGATGCTGCTGCGCTACCTTCTGGCGCTTCTGCTGCCCGCGCCGATCGTCGCCTATATGACGCTGGAGACGGGCTTGCCCATCGTCGTCGTGCAAGATCTTCGTCACCGGCTGAAAGAGCGGCTGGATTTCGATTTCTTCACCGATCCCTCGTTTGCGCCCGATGGCGCGCGTCTGGCGCTGACCGCCTATCTAAACTTCGGCAGCGATATCGTCACCTATGATCTAACGAGCGGGCGCATGCAGCGGCTGACCGATTCGGTCGCCATCGCCGAATCCCCGGCCTGGTCGCCCGATGGCGCCTGGATCGCCTACGCCAGCAATCGCGAAGGCGACAACAATATCTATATCATCCGGCCCGATGGCAGCGAGCGGCGGCGCGTCACGACCCATCAAGCCGGCGACAGACAGCCAGCCTGGTCGCCCGATAGCGCGTCCATCGCCTTCACTTCGAATCGCGGCGGCGGCTGGAATCTTTACAGCATTGACTGGGCTTCCGGCGAGGCGCGGCAATTGACAAACCATGGCGCGCCCGATACCTCACCCGATTGGTCGCCGGATGGGAAGCGGATCGTCTTCGCCTCCGGGCGAGACGGCGCCTCGGCCATCTACCTGCTGGAGCTGGAGACGCTCAAAGTTGAGCCGCTGGTGGTGGCAGCGCGCTATGACAGCCTGCCCAAGTGGAGGCCCGATGGCGGCGCGGTCAGCTTCGCGCGCTCGGTCGATGGCGTCTCGCGCATCATGCTCGTCGATTTGGCGACCGGTGAATTGAGCCGGCTGGACCTGGGCGAGGTCAGCGCCGATTCGCTGGCTTGGGCGCGGGGATGATCATTTGCCACAGAGGCACAGAGTGTTCGGCTAAAATGCAATACATGCAGGGGAGACCGACGGTCAGAGTCTACGCAAGCTACGGGACCCACTAAGCCGCCCGCAGGCTCGCCGCCACAATGTGGCTGATATGGCGCGCGGAAGCTGAATCTCGCTTACTGTCACTTGTTCTTCGCGCGGGCGAAGGACGGCGGGTCGGTATGACGGATTTCCGCGATATGAATCCAGTCTTCCGAATGCTCCTCGACCAGGTAGATGCCCGGAATCGAGATGAATCCGAAGACGAGCCGCACGATCGTCGTGCCCCAGAAGAAATCCCAAAACATATCGCCCGACATGCTGCCAGCAAAGGCAATCAGCAGGAAGAGGATGCGATCAAGCGGGATGCCGATCAAGTTGCTGACCAGCACGCGCCCCCATTGACGCTCCCCGCCGAAGCGATCAACCCAGCGGGTATACACCTCGGTGTCCACCAGCTGCGACAAGACCGAGGCGACCACCGCCGCCAGCAGAAAACGCCCTTCGAGCGAGAACAGCTGGCCGATGGCGACGCTTTCCTCCGGCGTCATTTCCGGCGGCAAGCTCGAGATGATAGCGAAGAAGGCTTGCACGATGAGGTAGATGACGGCGGCGGCGATGATCAAGGTGCGCGCCACATGCGGTCCAGCGAGCTTGTGCGCCATATCGCGCAGCGTGAAAGTCAACGGATAGGCGATGGAAAAAGCGCTGACGCCAAAGCCAAACAGAGCCAAATCGCGCAGATTGGAGATATCAGCGACCATCTGCGCCGCGACGTAAGCGACGCTGACCAAAATCAAAACATGTAAATTTCGAATGGACATCATTTCCCCCATGAAGCCCCTGGCATATTTTTCATCTTACAAGACTTTTGCTACTGGGCGCAAGCAACTGTCTCGACGGGAGCAGTGATAATCGTAGACAATTCCCCTATTGCAAATATATTAAAGGCTTCACCACAGTTGAAGTTAACGGCGGCTATCGACATTGGGCGATGCTTGCGCCTTCTTCTGATATTGCCGCTCGCGCTCGAGGATGGCGCGCTTGCGTTCGATACCCCAACGGTAGCCGCCGAGGCGCTTGTCCGCCCGGATGATGCGATGGCAGGGGATGACGAGGGCGACCGGATTGCTGGCGCAGGCCTTGGCGACCGCGCGGCTGGCTGTCGGTTGGCCGATGGCGGCGGCGACCTCGCTGTAGCTGCGCGTCTCGCCCACGGGGATCGCTTGCAGTTCGCCCCAGACTTTCAACTGAAAGGCAGTCGCGCGCAGATCCAGCGGCAGTTCTAGATTGGGCTGCCAGCCTTCGAGATAAGCGATGATCCGCTCCACCCAATAGCCGACGCCTTCATCATCCGGGATGCGCTCGGCGCGGTCGAATTCGGCCTCCAGGTCGGCGATGAGCGGCGCCGGGGCGTCGCCCAGGCTCAATTTGCAGATGCCGCGTTCAGTCACCGCGACCAGCAAATAACCGAGCGTGCAAGGCACAGCGCTGTAGAAAATCGTCATGCCGGCGCCGCCCCTGCGATAAGCCGATGGCGTCATGCCGAGCCTGGCGTCGCTCTGTTCATAGAGCCGGCTCGATGAGCTGTAGCCGGCGTCGAAGATGGCATCGGTGATGCGCTCGCCATCACGAATCTGCGCCTTGAAATCCTCCATGCGCAGATTGGCGGCGTATTCGCGGGGGGAAATGCCGGTCGCTCGCTTGAAGATTCGCTGCAAATGATAAGGACTGATGTGGAAGCGCGCCCCCAGCTCCGGCAGGCTAACAGATTCTGGATGGAGCTCCCGCAGATATCGGCAGACATCCGCCACTAATCCGGTTTGGTACTTGCTCGAATTTTCCCTGATCATGCCCTATCCCTCAGTCCGTATGCGCTATGCAAATCATAAGCGGAATGGGGGCGCCGAACACTCTGATTCTTGCGCCGATTCCATGCTGGAAAGCGCGGGCAACTGGGAACGAAGCGGGGACATCAGCCGCGGGCGACTGGGTCTTCGCCCCAGGGGCGGACGAATTGCTCCGGCTCGACGCCTAGCGCGTCGGCGACCCGATTGATGTAATTGAAGAAGCCGACAATCTGAGTCGCGTCATGGATAGCGGCATCATCCAACCCGGCCGCTCGCAGCCGCGCCACATCCAGCTCGCCCATCTCGGACGGCGCGCGAGTCAATTTCTCGGCGTAGGCGCATAAAGCCTGATCGACATCATTCAAAGGCGCCGTGCGCCAATCGCGCGCAATGGCGTCGACGAAGGCGTCCGCCGCCTTTGCATCGGCGAAATCAGCGACCTCGGCACGGAGGTCATGGGCATGCGAGCGAATTCAGTAGACGCAGTGGTTGGCTTTGCTGACCACGACCGCGAGCATCTCACGCTGCGCACGCGTCAGGGGCGAATCGGCGAACATGGTCGCGCCATACATTTCCATCGCCGACTTCATCACGCGCCCGTTGAGCGACATGA
>JAPOXG010000119.1 GCA_026707225.1 Chloroflexota bacterium | reverse complement strand
CGCTTTATTACGGTTGAATCGGGCAGTGTGCCGCAAGGTATCCGCGCTGCAGAAGTCCAGGACCTTGCTGGGCGGCTCGTCATGCCAGGCTTGATCGATTCGCATCTGCACATTGAATCCAGTTTGCTGACTCCGCGCCGCTTTGCCGAAGCCGTCTTGCCCTTTGGCACCACGACCATCCTCAGCGACCCGCATGAAGTCGGTAATGTTGCCGGTGAGGACGGCGTGAAGTGGATGATTGCGGCATCTCAGGATTTGCCGCTCAGGATCTATCATTCGATACCCAGTTGCGTCCCCGCCACCTCGCCGGAAATTGAATGGACACATGAGGTCTTTGATGCCGCTACGATTCGGAGCTTGGCAACGCAACCCTCGGTTATCGCCTTGGGCGAGGTTATGGATTATCGCGGCATGCTGGGGCCGAATGAACGCTTGCAAGCGATTGTGCAGGCGGCCAGAGAAAACAATCTGCTGATCGAAGGCCATATCCCCACGCTTGCCGGGACTGAACTCTCGCAATACCTCGCCCATGGGATTAGCTCCGACCACACGCTGACCTTCGCAGCCAAAATCCAGGAGCAAATCTCGAAAGGTCTGGCCGTCATGCTCCAAACCAAGTCGGTGACGGCAGAGAATGTGACGGCAGTCGCGCAATTGCCGGATCGTTCGCAGATCATCCTCATCACCGATGACATTGAACCCTCATTGCTTATAGATGGGCATTTGTCGCGCATCGTAGCCTTGGCAATCGAGTGTGGAATGCCGCCGTTGGAAGCGATAGCCGCCGCGACCATTCGTCCGGCACGGTATCTTGGTTTACGAGATCATGGCGCGATTGCCCCCGGTTTTCTGGCTGATTTCCTTGTTATGGACGACATCACCGCCTTCCCGCCGGCGCAAGTCTATGTTGGCAGTCAATGCGTGGCGAGCGCCGGCGCTATGACCGCCGCCATCACGCGTGAAAACCCAGCCCAGCCGGACTATCCAGGCATTCCCGGTTCCTTCGCCCCCGGTGACTTCAAGCTGGATAGCAATGGCGCCAGCGGCGTCGTGCATGCGCAGGTCGTTGCTCTGCAAAATAAGCATTCGACGCTGACTCGACTAGAACAGAAAGCAGTGCGTTTGCAAGATGGGCATATGCTATTTCAGGACGATGATGGGTTGGCGCTGGCATCCGTTATTGCGCGGGATGAATCATCGCGGGCGGTGGGTCTCATCGCCAATACTGGACTGTGTCAAGGCGCATGGGCCAGCAGTGTCGCGCACGATTGTCATAACTTGCTTGTGATAGGCCGCAGCCCAGCAGCTATGGCACAGGCCGCCAATGCGGTACATGCGATAGGTGGTGGCGTCGCCGTTGCTATGGACAGAGGCATTGAAGCTTCCTTGCGGCTGCCATATTTCGGCTTGCTGAGTGATGAGCCGGTCGCTGAAGTTGCGCAGGGGTTGGCGGCTGTGGAAGATGCGATGCGCCGTATCGGAGCGTATCAAACACGCCCCTTCCTGACATTTTCAATCATGAGTTTGAGCGTCAGCCCCTACGCGAAATTTACCGATAGAGGACTTGTTGATACCGAATCACGTCAATTGATTCGACCCTTCTATCCCGCAGACGAGTCGGTGGTGTAAGGTAGAGTTGGTTCTCCAAATGATCATTGGATACATACCATTTCAGATATCAGCCCATTCTTGACAATTCAAAAGGTCCACCGAATACCGCCTCAACAGCGTCAAAGACGGGAACCGCTTCCTTATGACGGTGGAGCAGGGAAGATTTATGCAGTCCGATCCTCAGATTTGTCGGCGAATTTATTGCGCTATAGGGATATCTAACCGCGTCAAATCGGCGCCAAATGGCGAATCCAGCAGAAATCGAGCGTAGTCATATCCCCGTAACGCCTCAAAATCGTTTAGAACGGCTCTTGGGAGGCCGCTTTTCCTAGAATGCCCCAAAAGACGCCGGCAAATTCCAGCGAAGATGATATGTCTCTCTGATCTCCATGCCGACCAGCGCAGGTTCTAATACTTGTGCCCGGGATGTCAGATGCTAACTGGAATCTGACGCAGTGATTCAATGAGGCACTCAGCAACTTCGGCAGTCGTTCGGGTAGTCCGATTGCTATGCGATATTACGAACGGGCGCTAGACAATCTACCAAGCCAATACGCGACGAGGGTTCTCTATCGTAATTGTGTCCAATGTCTCGTTGTCGATTCCCTCGGTCCGAAGCATGTCAAAGAACGTCGTGAATACATAACCATATCCCACCCCTCCGAAAGCACAGAGGTCGCTCCGATGACATCGGTCGCTAGAGAGGAGCAGCTTATGTGTCCAGCCCAGACGCGCGAGTTCGGCAAAAGCGCTAGCTCGCCGCGAATCGGGATTCATGTGGTTGCGACCAACGGTGTCAAACTGTACATAAGCCCCGGTTTCGAGAATAGCCAGATGGTAGGATTGGTCTAGACAAGTGTCACAATGACCGATGATTACCCGGCTTAAGTCCACACCTTCGTCTTTGAGGATTTCGAGTTGTACGAGGCCAACCGGATACATGGAAGCGTGTGTCGTGATTGGCGCGCCAGTCGTTTTCTGGGCGCGCGCGGCGGCGCGCAGCACCCGTTCTTCTTGCGCCGTTGCATAGTCGAGATTTATGCCAATCTCACCGATGACGCCGGCGCGGATTCCTGTGCCAGCGACGCCATCAGTGAGCTCAGCGATCATCATGTCCGCCAGCTCGATAGTGGAGAGCGTGTCGATTTCGGACGGGTAGAAGGGCTGACGATACCATCCGGTACCCATGACCATGTGCAGTTCGGTCGTCTCGGCGGCCCGGCGCAGCGCCAGAGGGTCGCGCCCCAAATCTGGCGTTGTCACCTCGACCAGAGCTGTCCCGCCAGCAGCCCGCAGCGCAGCGAGTTCTTCGACCGCCAGCGCCTCGTCGTTCAGCAACTCGTTCAAGCGCCCGGTCACGCGATAGATGTCGCAGAAAACGTGCTCGTGCATGAGCGTTCTGCCGAGAGCTGATGGCTCGATCGCGCCCAGGACGGTATGGATATTCTTGACCGCGGTCATAGGCGAGTTAGTCGTCTGCCAGGCTGAACTTGATGATCTCCGCGCCTTCCATCAGCACACGCCGACAGCAGGTCGCCAGCGCATCCAGGTCGTCGTCGATTTGGGCAAAGACGTTCACCGGCTGCTTCATATCCACAGTCAATCCGCGCGAGATGAAGATGCCGTAGGCGATGTAGATCTCATCCGGGACCAGGACTGGCTCGTCGGCGACCAGGAAGGACAAGGCGCCGGCCGGTATGCCGGCCACCCGCTGGTTCTCGCGCTCTACGGTCAGATCCGGTGGCAAGCAGACGAGCGCCTGCCCCGATACGATGCTGTGATAAAACTGATATTCGAACGGTAGCCACGACTTGATGGCAGCGCAGGTCTTGGGCGCTTCCGTTTCGAGCAGGCGCGCAAAGAAGACGCCACCGCCGGAAAACGCCATCTTGATACTGGACATATCGGATGGACTCCTTCAAATGGACTATTGAATGAAACGTCCGCGCGCCAGTGTATCCGTGGGGGCGACGCGACGCTCGCTCAGAAGATGCGATGCTTCATCCAGGCAGCGCTGTTGAAGAAGCTGGCGACCGCGCTGCCCGGCGGGACTAATTCATCACATGCGGCGGCCAACTCCTCGCTTAGCGTCATCTCCAGCACGGGCAGTGCATGCTCGAGCTGCGCCAGCGTCCGCGGGCCCACCAGCGGCGCAGTGATGCCCGGCTGGTCTTTCACCCAGAGCGTGGCCAGCTGCGCCGCGGACAGGCCGTGCTCGGACGCGAGCCCCACCACCTTACTGCCGATTTCGATGCCCATTGGCGTGATGCGCTCGGAATAGATGCCGCCGCGCACCGCGCCGCGTGAATCCGCCGGCAAGTCGGTCGCGCTGGAATAGCGCCCGGCCAGCACACCCTGCGCCAGAGGCGACCAGGTGATCAGCCCCAGCCCATGCGCCTGGCACATCGGCACGAGTTCATTCTCGATGCGCCGGTCCAGCAAGTTGTAGGGAGGCTGTTCACTGACGAAGCGGACGTAGCCCTTCAGCTCACTGACCATGATGCCTTCGATGACCTTCCAGGCGGGATGGGTCGAGCTGCCTATATAGCGCACCTTGCCTTGCTGAACTAGGTCGGTCAGGGCGCTCAGCGTCTCTTCAACGGGAATCGTCGGCGACGGCCGGTGAATTTGATACAGGTCGATATAATCCGTCTGCAGCCGCCGCAGCGAGTCTTCACAGGCGCGTATGAGGTGCAGGCGGGACAAGCCCCCGTCATTGGGTCCCGGGCCGACTTTGTAGAAGACCTTTGTTGCCAGGAAGGTCTCATGACGGCGATTGCCGGCTGCCAGTATGCGCCCAATCATGCGTTCGCTTTCGCCGTCAGAATAAGAATTGCCGGTATCAATTAGATTGATTCCGGCATCGAGGGAGCGATGAATGATACGGCTCGCCTCATCTTCCGGCGTGGGGTCGGCGAAATTGCCGGTGCCTAATCCCAGCGGGGCGATCTTGACGCCGCTGCGACCCAGTTCACGATACTCGATGTAGGCTTCTCCTTAACGTTATCCGCGCTACGCCACGCGCGCTGTCTCATACATCAGCCTGATCCCCCGTTTCGACATACATAATCAAACGGATTCGGCGCGCGGGTTATCCCGGCGCAGACCTGAAAAGGCTTAGGCTCATCAGCGTTGATAAAGCCCAAGCCTAAGCCGAAAAACTCGCGGCGAAACGTGATTTCAGCCGGGTGCCAAGCGTTATAGGTGGTGGAAGCCGTAGCCATCTTCCAGCCTGTTGGCGCTACTCATGAGCTTGCCATCAAGATAAATCTCCGGGTTAGCCATCATGATATCCGCGTGGTAGGGACTGTATCCTACGGTGCCGCCAAACTTGGGATCTTGATAGCCGAAGCCGAAGTCAACCGACGCCAGCACCCGCTCATCCTCCATCAAATGGCCCGAGATGCCCGCTTTGGGATTCAGCCCGATGCTGAAATGGCAGATCTTGTAAATGACGTCGTCGTTTCGCGTCTCCAGCCAGGTCCGCATCGCATCGCCTTCGCCATCGCCGACAACCTCAGTAATCACGCCGTCGACGACGATGAGTGAATAATGGTTGTGAACCAAGCCACTGACGTTGTCGCTGGCATCGACCACAATGGTACCGTTGATGCTCTCTTCGAGCGGCGCGATGGACACCTGGGCGCCGGGGTAAAAGTCGACTTCACCGTCGTAAGTCAGCGCGCCATCGCTCACCAGGCTCGGGCGCCCGCCCATCTTGAAGGAGATGTCGGTGCCGTAAGGCGATGTCACGCGACATTCATCGGTCTCTTCCCAAAGTTTGGCGATTATGTCAGCGTTCTCAAACATCTTGTCCAGATCAACGTTGACCAGCGCGTCGATGCAATAGTCCTCGATGCCTTCCACCACCCCGGATAGATGGCGCGTACCGTTCCTGCGCGCTTCTTGCATGGCTGGGGCGCGCACCATGCCGCCGCAGAGCGTCAGCACATACTTGCTGTTCAAAACGGCGTTGTTAACGATAGGACCCGGATCGCTGACTGTGCCTTCTTCGTACCAGTCTTTGATGATCAGCGTCGTATTCGCGCCGGAGCGAAGACCGGCCGCAAGCAGCGCCTCCGCCAGATTGATATCGTTCTTGGGGTCGGCGACAATCAGGAAGGGCTCTCCCTTCCCCGGATTGACCAGTCGATTGACGGATATATCGGCAAATTGGTCCCAAAATACATGTGAGCGCATGACAAACCTCCTATGTTAGACAAATCACTTGCAATACAGGTGTCCAGCTAATTCAGCTCAACAGAATGCCCCGATGGATTTTGTCCTTTCCACCCGATCAACGACGTCCTACGTTACTTGGATCGAGCCAGTCCCTCACCAGCTCGCCCAGCAAATTGAAGCCGACCACAAACATGAATAAGGCCAGGCCGGGGAAGGTCGACGCCCACCACTGGTCCAGCAGGTAATCGCGGCCCTCCGCCACCATGCGCCCCCACTCGGGAGTCGGCGGCTCAATACCCAAGCCGAGGAAGCTTAGGCCGGCGGTCGCCAGAGCGACGAAGCCCACGTCAATGGTGATATTCACGATGATGGGGTCAAACCCATTGCGGATGATGTGCCGCGTCACGATGCGAAAATGGCTCGCGCCGAGCGCCTGCGCCGCCAAGACATATTCTTCGTTCTTGACGCTCAAGACCTGCGCGCGCACCAGCCGCGCATACGAGGGCCACCAGGAAAAGCCAACTGCTATCACAGTCTGAAACAAGCCCCTTCCCAATGCCGCGTTCAAGGCGATGGCGAGCACGAGCGAGGGAAAGGCCATCCAGACATCCGTCATGCGCATCAGGAAGCTGTCGACCCGACCGCCCAAATAAGCCGCCAGCGAGCCGATGACAAATCCCAGACCGGTGGCGATGCTCAATACAACACAGACCACCCAGATCGTTGTCCGGGCGGCGTAGACCACGCGTGAAAAAATATCCACGCCCATATGGTCCGTGCCGAAGAGGTGTTCAGCGGATGGGGTCAGGAACTTGTTTCTTAGATTCAGCAGCGTGGCGCTTTGGGAGGTGAACCATTCAGGCGCCAGCACCATGACAATCAGCAGCGCCAGAATCAACAGACCGAGGATCGACATCGGATTATGCCGAACAGCAAAGGCAAATCGACTGCTCTTAAAGCGTTGCCAGGCTCCGATGTCCTTCCGCATATCGAGGGCTGACAGATCGACTGTTGCTTTTGTTTCTGCACTCATCGCGCTACAAACTTGCTTCTAGCTGTAATGGATACGAGGATCGAGAAAGGGATAAGTCAGGTCGATAACGAGATTAACAAACATAAACGTAAAGCTCGCTGTAAGTGTCACGCCCATAATTACGGTGATGTCATTGCGAAAAATGCCGATCCAAGCGTAGGTGCCCAGCCCGCCCCAAGAATAGATGATCTCAATCAGCAGCGCCCCGTTCAGCATAAACGCTACATAGAGACCTAAAACGGTCACAACCGGCAAAAGCGCATTCCGCAGCACGTGAGACCACAAGACTTTCATTTCCGCCAGCCCTTTGGCGTGCGCGGTACGCACATAATCGCGGTGAATCACACTCGCCATGGCCGAGTTCGTCGTGCGCGCCATGGCGCCAATCTGCCCCAGGCTCAGCGTGAAGGCCGGCAGGATCAGATGAATGAGGGCATCTTTGAAGGTATCCCACTGACCCGCCAGGATTGAGTCGATCAGATACATATTCGTCACGCTGGGCGGTGGCGGTGTGGCCAAAGTCAAACGTCCCGACAGCGGCAAAATATCCAATCTCCCGGCAAAAACCAACTGGAAAACCAGCCCGGCCCAAAACACCGGAATCCCCACGCCGATCAGAGAGCCGGTGATGATCGATGACTTGAGCCAACGTGATTTGGTGGAACCGGCAAGGACGCCCAAGGGGACGCCAATGGTGAGGGTGAAGCACAAGGCGGCAATGGTCAGTTCCAGCGTCGCCGGGAAAAAGTCCCTGAGCTCTTTTAACACCGGTTGGCGCGAAACGATTGACAGTCCCAGATCACCCGACAACAGCCGCTGCATATATTTGAAGTATTGAATATGCAATGGTTGATCAAGACCGAGCAGTATGCGTGTCTTCGCGACCTGTTCTTTGGTGGCGAATTGCCCCGCCCTCGACAGCGCCGGATCGCCAGGCAGCATGTTGGAGATGAAGAATGTCACAAACGTGACGGCGATCAGGACCCACAGAGCCTGATACAACCGGCGCAAAATATAGTCACCCAAGGCTGACCATCCCACAAATGGGGCGAGCCGAAACGACGATTCCACTCGCCCCCCTGCTGACGAAATCGAGCCTACATATCGTCAAAGTAGATCTGATACACATTCTGCGTGTAGCTATGTGGCGGTGACCACTGATAGCCCTTGACGTTGGCGTGTGACGCCGAAAGCGCCATGCCTACCACAACGTTGACATAAGGCGTTTCCGCATCCCATATCGCCTGAACCTGCTTGTAAATCTCGCAGCGGGCTTCAGGATCCAGTTCGACTTTGCCGGCCTCCAGCAGCCCATCGTTTTCGGCATTGCTGTACCAGGAGAAGTTGATGCCGCCGCCGCCGCCTTGGCTGGAATGCCCCAGTCGACCGAAGAACTGATCCGGATCGGGCAGCGAGGGGAACATCCACACCGTGCCCACATCGGGCGCCGTCTCTTGCGAGGAGTAAGCTTGAACTTTGGCGGGCCACTCGATGGCCATCGGACGGATGGTGATGCCCAGCTGCGCCGCCCCGGCTTGCATGATCTGCATCGCGGCGGTCTCTTCCGGTGATGTGCCTTGGTAGGCCATCGTCAACTCGAAGCCGCCATCTGCGTAACCGGCCTCCGCCATCAAAGCCTGCGCCGCTTCCACGTCCATCGTTGACTCCGGAATCGATGCGTCAAAGCAGACGATGCCCGGCGGGAGCACGCCCTTCGCGATCGCCGCGTAGCCATTGCGCGCCAGCTCTACGTGGCCTTCGTAGTCGTAGACCAACGAAAGCGCCTTGCGTACGCGCGCATCCGAGAGGATCGGATGGCGGCTGTTCATCGCGAAGTACAGCTGGTTAAGCGTTGGATCGGTGTAGACCGTGTACGCTGGGTTCTCGCTGAGCGCGTCCAGCGTTTCCGGGCTGCCCACCTGGATCCAGTGGGAGTCGCCGTTTTCGAGCGACAGACGGCGCGTGCTCTCTTCCTTAATTACAACGAAGATGGCGCGGTCAACGTGATTGCCTTCCCAGCCCTTGAAGTAGTCGTCGAAACGCTCGATGGTGAATTCTTGCTCGGGCGTAAAGGAAGTCAAGACATAAGGTCCGCTGCCAGCGTCGTTGTTCTGCAACCAGGTCTGGCCCCAATCTTCATCAACCGTATTCGCCATCACCAGCTCTGAATTCAGAATGTACAAGCGCGAGAGCGCGCCCAGGAAGCCGGGGAAGGGCGTGCTGAGATTGATCTGCACCGTGTAGTCGTCAATGACATCCGCGCCGGTGACCATGACCAGGCTGCGCGCCACGCCGATATTCACCGCTACCAATCGATCGACCGAGTACTTTACATCTTCCGCCAGGACTTCCGTTCCGTCGTGGAACATCACCCCTGGTTTCAGGGTGAATGTGTAACTCAGGCCGTCTGCGGCTTGTTCATAGCTTTCGGCGAGTTCCAGTTCCCACTCTGTGACGCCGGGTAGATATTGCAGCAAGGTGTTGTAAAGATTGATCGACGGCGTATCCACGCGGCTGTCAGAGGCAGCCAGTGGATCAAAGGTGGGTGGCGAACCCGCCAGCGCAATCACCAGCGTGCTCATATCTTGCGCAACAACCGTGAAGCTGCCGCCCGCCAACATTGCGATGAAAAGCAGAGCGATACTCACGGACAACAAACGTTTATTGCTTTTGGTATTCATGGCAATCTAATCCTTTCTGAACAGTGAGTGTTTGCCAATTCGATGGAAGCCGCCATCTCTGACGCGCTGGGTTAGCTCCGTTCCAGAATCCTCCTTTCACACGACTTTGCGAAAAACCAGTAGCTGCCCACGCGGGAACAACTAGTCGCACCAATCCACAATAATGCTCGCGACAACCGCGACCATGTTGATAAAGTCGTCGATGCTTACCCATTCATCGGTACCGCCGCTTTGCGTATTGCCGCCCGAAAGAGGACCGAAGCCAAGGGTCGGAATACCGCTGTAGAGAATCGGCGTGCGGATCTCACTGGCGGCATGTAAGGATTGCACTTTGGGCGTGATCCCGGTTACGTTTTGGATAGCGGCGGCGACAGTCCTGTAGATATGACTGTCTTCCGAGATTTCAACACCGCTGATGCCCTGAAGCCAATCCAGTTGAGCCGGATGGTCCTTGAGCCAGGGATCGCTCTGCGATACTTGCAGGACAGCCGTTTCAAGCTCTTGCTGCACGGCAGTCAAGTCTTCAGTTGGCGGAAAAGCCAGCGCGCCCGTCATTACCGCAGAAGTCGGGATCCGGCCCGGGCGCGCATCACTGCCCGACTCAATATGCGTGATGTGCAAATTGGTCGAGCGCCCGATTGCTTCATAAGCGGGATGGTGAACGTTTTGCGCGCGCCGCGCATCCAGCTCTCTAATCGCATGGTAAATGACCCAAGCCTTGTCAATCGGGTTGACGCCCAAGTGGGAGAAGGGCGTATGTGTCGGTTCGCCGGTATCCGGCAGTTGACCTTTGACCGTAATGCGAAAACGGAGAATGCCCGACGCTCGTGACTTTATATCGCTTAGCCCAAAGCCGGACTCTGCTGGATGAAGGTACACCGCTGCATCGGCATGGTAACCTTTCTCCAAAACGGCGTAGATGCCTTGCGCCCGGCGTTTGCTCACCGTGCTGGCATAGATGACCGAGCCAGAAGGAGACAAGCCGGCGGAACGAATCGCGTCCTGGGCGCAAATCATCGCGACTACGCCACTCAAGTCATCGGCGATTGCCCAACCATACATGCGGCCATTTTCAATCGTGCCGGCGAAGGGATCATGCTTCCAGGTGTGAGTGTCGGTGACCGGCTCGCCTTCCGGATGCCCAAACAAAAGCAGACTGCGCCCGCCGCCGGCGCCCGCTTGTACAGCGACGACGCTCACCCGATCGGCCTCCGGCAGATCTGCTGGCGGTGCAAAATCCGAAGCCAATGCAAAGCGGTTTGGTTTGCTTGCAATGGTCTCTACCTGGCATCCCAAACGTTTGAAGTTTGCGGCAATTTCATTTTGGAGCGCCTCTTCTCCCTGAGGTGATTTGGACAAGAGTTCTCTCAGAACGCCAACATATTGTTCGCGTTTTGCCTGAATGAGCGAATTTAAGTTCCCGTTATTGGTGTGGGAGCGCGCTACCATTGCTATCTTCCATTTCGCTAATCTCGTAAAGTTCCATCATCTCGCCAACACGCTATATCCGGTGTTAACAGGGCAGGCGAGCCGGTCGCATCAAACTAATCGGTCTTCTCTAAGCATATTTTGCTTGGTCAATTGCTCTACGTATACATCGAAACGTGGCAGCACATCAACCATACACTAAGAGTATATCTGGGCAGGTACTGGTATGTCAAAACTGAGGGATTCGCAAGCAGCCCCAGACAAACTCATAGCACGTAAGAATGCGCCTTGACTTAGGAATTAATCCCACAGGCGTCGCAGTATTGATCTCAGTCTAGTTGTATATTCCTGTAGTGAGATGGTGCGGATCATCCCTAAATCGTACCCGTGGACATTGCTCGTTCGACAACAAATCAGCGGGTACGCATCGGTGTCAATCTGGCCCTGGATGAACTCGGGATACGTGCGTCCGCCACAAAATATGTCGGCAGTAAGGCAGAGACAGTTTATGACGTCACGCCGCGTAATCTGGAGAGATAGACAATTCTTTATATGTGTATGTCTTGGAGAGATCAGAATGAAACTGTACCGATGGACGCCCAAAGATGCGGCAGAGTATCTCGCAGTCGATGGCCATACGCCTGAGATGATCGCCGAAAAGACAATAGACGAGTTAATAGAGGAAGTGTGCCGTAGTGCCGGTGATGAATTCGCCCGGCGTGATGCGCGCGGTAATGAAGAGTTTGCTAAAGCAACGTTCGGGACTGAATGGAAGCACTTCATAGAGGCGGGGCGGAGCGATATGTTGGCAAGCAAAACAGCCCGCAGGACGGTTAGGCGCTCAGGCCGACAGTCTTAAACCTTTAGTTCAGACATTCTATCGGGTTAGCTTGTGCGAAAAGCGGCTGCTGTTTTTGCTGGGCGGATGCATATAATCCAATGCGCTACGCAATCAGGTTGCCGATGCAGCCGGCGAAGCCAAGAAAATGACGGTAACAGAGCAAGATATTCGGCAGGTCATCCGCAAGCTTGACCGCGGTTGGCGCTTGCAAAATACGCAGCCGCTGGCGGGCCGCGCCTGCGCGCTCCACGTCGCGACTGGCGCCGAGACGAAAAGGCGTATG
>JAPOXG010000085.1 GCA_026707225.1 Chloroflexota bacterium | reverse complement strand
TAATTGTCTATACAGAATTTCTCGGTGTTCTCTTTATCTCTCGGTGTACTCGGTGGTGAAAAAGCTCTGTAGGCTGTTCGGTATAGGTAGCATATCCACGATATTCACCACTCCCCATTCTCTTAAGCGCTCCTTTAGATTTTCAAACTAAGCTAAAATGAACGGCGACAATGGCGCATAGAACAGTGTGGGAACGATGGCGAAAGAACGGAACATTCTGGTCGTAGACGACGAACGCACCATCCGCGAAGTGGTGCGGCGATACCTCGAGCTGGAAGGCTTCGCGGTTACCGAGGCGGAGACGGGACCCCAAGCCTTGTCCATCCTGCAGGACAGCCGCCCCGATTTAATCGTGCTCGATATCATGCTGCCAGGCGTCGATGGCTTTTCCATCACGCGGCGCCTGCGTCATGCCGATGATTACGGCGCCTTGGCGATTGATGACGATATTCCCATCATCTTGCTCACGGCGCGCACGAACGAAGTCGATCGCGTGGCTGGGCTGGAGTTGGGCGCTGATGACTATGTCACCAAGCCCTTCAGCCCGCGCGAGCTGGTGGCGCGCGTGAAGACGGTGCTGCGGCGGGCGACCGCGGCCGAAGTCGAAAGCGAGAGCCCGGTCCAATTTGGCGGTTTGTCGCTCGATCCGCGCAGCCGCTCAGTCAGCGTCGACGGCCAAGGCGCCTCGCTGACGGCCAAGGAATTTGATCTGCTTTGGTTTCTGCTGCGCCATCCGCGGCAGGTGTTTACGCGGCAGCAACTGCTGGACAAGGTCTGGGGCTATGAGTTTTATGGCGACGAAAGCACGGTGACGGTTCACGTGCGGCGCCTGCGGGAAAAGCTGGAGCCAAACCCAAGCAAGCCAAGTTACATCCAGACGGTCTGGGGCGTGGGCTACAAGTTTGAGGCGCCTTCCGCCTAAGCGCGAAAGCCTCACACCGCCAGATAGTTATCCCGACATCATACAAACGGAAGCCGCTTCCGCCAGCGCGGATTAGACATTCAACAGGAGATTCAGACGATGCGCGTGGATCAGAGACTGTACCAGAACCCCCTCATCATATTCCTCATCGTTTTGCTGATTCCGATAGCCGGCGCCTTGTTTAGCGAGCTGGTCATGTTTGACCTGCCCGGCCATGAAGTGCAAGACCTGATGGCATTCATGACCGTCACCGGCGTAACCAGTTCGCTGCTGTCCTACGCCTTTTATCGGCTGGGCGTCTTGGAGTGGTTTCGCAGTTTGCGCTGGGCCATCTGGATGGTGATCGCGCTGCTGGTCTTGATGATCTTTCTTAACGTCTGGGTCATCGCCCGCTTCACTTTCATTCAAAACCATTACCTGACCTTGACCTCTGTCTTGCTGGTATTCGCCGGGCTGTCAGCGCTGACCATCGGATTCTTCGCGTCCAAGACCATGACAGACCGCCTCAGCAAACTGAGCGACGCCACGCGCTTGCTGGCTGGCCGAGACTTTACCATCCGCCTGAAGATATCCGGCAATGACGAAATCGCGCAGCTGGCTGATACCTTTAACGCCATGGCGCAGAATCTGCAAGAAGTCGAAGAACAGAAGCGGCAGCTGGAGCAAACGCGCCGCGACCTGACCGCCTGGGTCTCGCACGATTTGCGCACGCCGCTGACGTCAATCCGCGTGATGATCGAGGCCATGCTTGATGGCGTGGTCGCCGACGACGAGACGGTTCATCGCTATCTGGATAACAGCCGCGTCGAGATCGAACACCTTAGCGGCTTGATCGATGATCTGTTTGAGTTGGCGCAGCTCGATGTCGGTCATTTGAAAATTCGTATTCAGCGCGCCTCGATTCGCGATTTGATCTCGGATACGCTCGGCAGCAGGCGGCTGAAGGCGGAAGGGCGCGGCATCGACCTGAACGGCGAAGTCTCCGATGATGTCGATATGATCCGGATGGCGCCGGACAAGATTCAGCGCGTATTGACGAATCTGGTCGACAACGCCATCAAATACGCCGAGAGCGGCGAGCGCGTCGCTCTGCGCGCCTGGCAAAGCGGTGACGAGATCCGCATCGACATTCACAATAGCGGGTCCTATATTCCGGAGGATGTCTTGCCGCGTCTGTTTGAGAGCTTCTATCGCGGCGAAGGGTCGCGCAGACGAGGCGACGATGGCGGGCGCGGAACCGGCTTGGGCTTGGCCATCGCCCGTGGTTTCATCGAAGCGCATGGCGGGCGTATCTGGGCCACCAGCCTTGAATCCAAGGGCACGACCTTCAGCTTCTCGCTGCCGCAGGCGTCGCGGGCCGATTAAACCTACTCTATGATGCGATAGCATTCTTGGAGGCGCCATTCCTCCAATTCAATCCCGTGCAGCTGCATGAAATCGCGCGAGGGCGCGCTATGCTCCCAAGAAGCGCCGATGATAACCTTGGGGATCTGATAGCGCACGATCGCCCCGGCGCACATCAAGCAGGGAAACGCGGTGGTGTACAGCACCGTGTCGGCATAGCTCTCCTGCAAGCCGGCCGCTTTGATCGCTTCCATTTCGCCGTGGCTGAGCGGGTCATTGTTCTGAATCATCATATTGCGTCCGCGCCCGATGACTTCCCCAGCGCGAACGAGCGCCGCGCCAAACGGGCTGCCGCCTTCCGCTTTGGTGGCGTAGGCTTCTTCTATCGCAATCGCCATGAACTTGTCCATCTTCGCCCTCACAATCCGGCTGTTTCCCTAAAACGGTGCGAAGACGATTCTAGCTCAGTTTTGAGAAGTTTCCGCCAGCCGCTATAATGAACGCTCGAACACTTATCTCGCAACTGCTATCTGTCGAACTGGAGCATTCCAATGAGCGAGTCGAAACAGAATCAACTTCAGGATTTGCATCGAAGCAAGCATGGCATAATCACGGTAGTCGGCATCGTCATTTGCGTCGGGCTTGCTCTGGTGACCGGCCGAGACTTGATCTTCGGCTTGGTGATGGGCACGGTCTTCAGCTCGGGCATGGGAATAGGCCGGCGTGTATCCACACAGATCCGCAGCAATGCGCCGAGCAAGAATATCGGGCCCGCTCTCACCATCGGGCCTATTGCCGCTGCCATCATCGTCGGCATCATCACCGCCCTCATTCTCTCCGCTATCCAGGCCGCGGTGGATGTCAGTCCGATGGAAGGCGACGACATCATCGCGACCATCGTGAAGTCTTTCTTCGATAGCGCCGCCGCGCTGGCGGTTGCCGCCGGTGTCATCGCAGGCGCCTGGGCGCATGGACTGGCGTCGGAGTAAAGAACCTGCGTCAAAGCTTGGTCTAGAGAGTTGCGGCGCAAGATCTGAGCCTGGAGTTGCTCCATAGCGCGTGCCACTTGGGAGACGCAAGAATTGGAGATGGTTATGGGACAGTCTCGAATTTCTCAATTCTTATGTGTTGCGATGCTCTTTTGGCTGATATTGGCAGCGGCGCAGGCGGTCTCGGCGCAGGACAATCCAATCGAGGCAGTTGGGACAAAGGTCGCTGATGTTGCTGCCGGTGTCGCCGAGGGAGTCGAAAACTGGAGAAGTGATCTCGTTTCACGAATTGACGATACAACGGGCGGTATTAGCGAGTTTTTCACGACAGCAAACGACCTTCTCAAGAAGTTTGCCGCAGTTATTGCCGTTGTTTTTGTCGTATTGCTGGGCGTCTTGCTGCGTTATGTGGCGAACCTAGCCCTTGTAATCATAGTCGGCCTGCTGATTCTCCTTGGCAGGAGACACTTGGCGAAAGACTTAAAAGCCGTGATAGAGGGACTCATCGGCGCTGGGATCCTTGTGGGAAGCATAGTCGCGTGGATCGAGGGAACGCGTGGCGGGTTGCTCGCTGGCATTTCAGCCGCGGTATCTGTCCAGGTCGCAACGTGGATAATGACGTTGGTCGGCGTGGTCGTCATCCGAATTTTTTTCCCGGGTCTGCCCAAGTTTTTCGCCGAGATTCGGGAAACAGTCAAGTAACCTGAGAAAGAGCCTGCCTCATCGCGCTTCGCCCTCAACGTATGCTATACTTGCAGTACTGACCAGTCAGTATTGTGAGTTCTCATGGCAGAACCCAGCACGGAATTCCGCTCCACCCGCGACCGCATTCTCGACGCGGCGATGAACATTTTCAGCGCCAAAGGCTTTCACGATACCAAGCTGGATGAAATCGTCGCCGAAGCCAGCATAAGCAAGGGCTCGATCTATTTTCACTTTCCCAACAAGGAAAAGCTCTTCATCGCCCTGGTGGATCAATTCGCCGATGTCATCGAACGCCGCGCCCGCGAAGCGATAGGAAACGAAGCCCCAGGCATGGTCCGCGTTCGGGCCGCGCTTGCAGCGGTGCTGGAGACTTTCGGCAAGTACCGTCTCCCCGCCAAGCTGCTCTTGGTGCAAGCCGTCGGTTTGGGCGCCGTCTTCGAGCGCAAGCGCATGGAAGTCACTGACCGATTTGCGCTGCTGATCCAGATTTATCTTGATGAAGCGGTCGCCGATGGGTCAATCGCGCCGGTGAATACGCATATCGTGTCGCACGCCTGGATGGGCGCCATCTACAGTGTCGTGATTCAGTGGGTCTATACCGGGGAGCCGAGTCAAGACGAGATCATGGAAGCATTGCTGCCGCTGCTGCTGAAGAGCGTCGGTTATCAGGATTGAGACATGGCATCCAGCGCCATCCGGGATTCGGCGATCAATCAGCGTTACGGCCGTTTGCTCAGTTGCAGCGCTCCCTGCGCTGGCCTCAGTTTCGCCGGATTTCTGGCGGCGGCTGCGGGCGGCGAGCGCTTCTACTGGGAAGACCGCAACGGCGCTGTCGCCTTCGCTGGCGCCGGCGCCGCTGTCGAGTTGATGGCATGGGGACCCGAGCGTTTCAAGCGCATCGCCAAAGACGCGCGCGCGCTATTTGAGGACGCGCGCCTTGAAGGCGACGACAATCCGCTGAGCGGTCCCCGCCTGCTTGGCGGCTTCGCCTTCCGCAGCGATTTCACGCCCGATAACACTTGGTCGATATACAGTCCCGCCTTCTTTGTGCTCCCGCATTATCAGTTGGTGAGGGACGGCGACAAGATGTGGCTAACGATCAATGCGCAGATTCCGCCTGAAGAAACGCCCGAGTCACTGATTCCCGACATACAGGCCGCGCTGGCACAGAAAAGCGCGCAGTTAAGAGAGGCTCAAGTATCCATTGGCGCGGACGAACAGAGCGCGCTCATCGGCATAAATTATCCAATGCGCTACCCGGCTTGGGAAGGCATCATCAGCGACGCGACCGAGCGCATTCGTGCCGGCGCCCTGCGCAAGGTGGTCTTGGCGCGGGCCGCCGAATTGCGCTTCAACGCGCCGGTACAGCTGCTGCCGATATTGCGTCATCTGGCGGCGCAATATGCCGACTGCTATCGCTTTCTCTTTGAGCCGCGTCCGCGTTACGCCTTTTATGGCGCTTCACCGGAGCTGCTTGCTTCGACGCGAGGTCCTGCGCTCGAGACCATGGCTTTGGCCGGCAGCGCCGCGCGTGGCCATAGCGACGAGGCCGATCGGCGCCTGGGTGAGATGCTGCTCGGCAGCGCCAAGGACCGTCAAGAGCATGAGATCGTCGTCGAAAAGATGCGCGACCGCCTAAGGCCGATGACGGAATCGCTGGAAATCTGCGCGCCGTCCCTCTTGAAATTGAGCAATATACAGCATATCAACACGCCGATCCGCGGGACGCTCAAGCGTGAGACTGGCATACTGCCGCCGGTTGAGGCGCTGCATCCGACGCCCGCTTTGGGCGGTGATCCGCGGCCGGATGCGCTGCGACTGATTCGTGAGCTGGAGCCGATTCCGCGCGGCTGGTATGGGGCGCCTGTCGGCTGGATTGATTCGAGTCTCGATGGCCAATTCGCCGTCGCTATTCGTTCCGCCGTCGCCCAGGAGTCCCGCGCCTGGATCTACGCCGGCGCCGGCATTGTGGACGAGAGCTTGCCCGACCTTGAATGGGAGGAGACCGAGCTCAAATTCCGCCCGATGCTCGACGCGCATAGCGTCTGCAAGTAACGGTAAAACTTGCCACAGAGGCACAGAGGCACAAAGGGAAAATTGTGAGAGAGACTTAGGACAAATGCAGAAACCTAAAAATAGCGAATCTTTGACGTATGCCATAATCGGCGCCGCCATTGAGGTTCATCGTCATTTGCGATCGGGACATATGGAAAGCGTCTACGAAACGGCGCTTTGCATCGAGCTTGATAATCGTGGGCTTTCGTACGAAAGACAGAAAGTGTTGACTGTGAATTACAAGGGGCATGAGATTGGCAGTTTCATCGCCGACCTGATTGTGGAAAACCGTGTAATTGTGGAGTTGAAAGCTGTTAAGGAACTGGCGGCGGTTCACGAAGCTCAGCTGATTGGTTACCTGAGGCTTGCGGAGTTGCAACTCGGACTATTGATAAACTTCAACGTGGCAGTTCTGAAGCAGGGAATCAGACGCATAGCGGTCTGAGAGGATTTCTCCCCGCCTCGGTGTCTCTGTGGCAAAATAGTATGCACAATCCAAACACGCTCTACGCCAATACATTCGTTGACGCCCTGATTGCTTCCGGGTTGAAGTACGTCTGCCTGGCGCCGGGTTCGCGGCATACGCCACTCGTTCTCGCGCTGGCGCGGCATCGTCAGGACATCGAGATTTTCTCTCACCTGGACGAACGCAGCGCAGCCTTTTTCGCCTTGGGGCTGGCGATCGGCTCGGGTGAACCGGCGGCTGTGGTCTGCACCTCTGGCTCGGCGGCGGCAAACTTCTTCCCGGCGATTGTGGAGGCGCATCAATCGCGCGTCCCCTTGATTGTGCTCACGGCTGACCGCCCCCCTGAATTGCGAGCCAGCGGCGCTAACCAGACCATCGACCAAATCAAGCTCTACGGCGATTACGCCGACTGGTTCTATGACGCGCCGCTGCCGGAAGCGGACCCGCCCCCGGTTGCCCTGCGGAATCTGCGCTCGCTGGCCGCCCGCGTCTATGCCATGGCCGCGCGGCAGCGAGGCGTCGTGCACGTCAACCTGCCGTATCGGAAACCGCTGGAGCCGGGCAAAGGCGCAGCCGAGTGGGCGCTTGTCGAAAAGCATCGGACGCCGCATTTTGTGCAGGACACTGGCAATGGCGAAAGTGGGCTTTCGGCTCTGCTGGGGGATGAGATGATGGCAGAGCGGGGCATCATCTATTTCGGGCACGGGAGCTGCCGCAGCGAAGCGGAACGAGATCGCCTGCTGCCTTGGGCCGCGCGGCTTTCGCGCGTCAGCGGCTTCCCCATCTTGGCCGAGTTCACGTCAAATATGCGCGCCGCGAACACGATAGCCGCTTATGAAAGTTTCATGCATTCGTCTGCAGTAGACTTCAGCGAGGTTGAGGTCTTGATCCGCTTTGGCGCGCCACCGCTCTCGAAGCGCATGCAAGACTTCTTGGAGCGCAATCAAGCGCGCCTCCACATCTATTGCAGCCGGGCGGGCGAGTGGGCCGACGACAGCCACAGCGTCACGCGCCACCTAACGCTGAATCCTGCGACCCTGAACCCCCGCGAATGGGACGGCTTTGAGCCTGCCCCTAAATCCACCAACGTTTGGCGCGAAGGCCTAGCGCGCGCCGACCAGGTCGCTCGAAGCGTGATTGCCCAGGAAATTGTTGACGGCGCTTATTTTGACGGAGCCGTCCTTCATGATGTCGTGGACCTGATGCCGGAGGATGGCGCGCTTTTCGCCGGCAACAGTTTGCCAGTGCGGCATCTCGATCAGTTTGGCCTGCCGAGCGGGAAGAACGTCTTCGCTTTCGCCAATCGCGGCGCCTCCGGCATCGACGGCAATGTCTCGAGCGCTTTGGGCATCGGCGCGGCGCGCAGAGGCAAATCGCTGGTGGCGGTCCTGGGCGATATCACGCTCTATCACGACATGAATGGCCTGCTGGCGATCAAGCGCTGCGGCGCCCCACTGACGATTGTGCTGCTCAACAACGAGGGCGGGGGCATCTTCCACCGCCTGCCGATTCGCGGCTACGAGCCGGCTTTCAGCGATTACTTCATCACCGCCCATGGACTGGACTTCGCCCAAGCGGCAGCGCTCTACAATCTGCAATACATTCGCGCCGATGATCGCGCTTCGTTCCGGCATGCCTTCAGCGAGTCCGTTGGCGGAACAACCTCGACACTGATTGAAGTGCGCACGGATGCCGTCGCCGATCTCAAACGCCGGGACGAGATCATGGCGGCTGTGCATGAGAAAATGAAATCACTACTGTGGTAGGGGCAACTCTGTGAAGCGTCCGAAGATAGCGCCGAAGAGTTCTGATTCGCCCGAAAATACCGCGAAGAATGCAGATTCGCTTGAATGCTTGGAACGACTAAGAACAGGAGACAACCGATGGTAACGAGCAAAGAAGAGGGTGCGCTTATCACAACCCGGGACTTGATGCGGCTGGCGGACTGGCGAGAAGTCAAGCCCTACGAAGACATCACCTATCACAAGGCGGAAGGAATCGCGCGCATCGCCTTCGACCGCCCCGATATCCGCAATGCCTTCCGTCCCAAGACGATTGACGAAATGACCGAGGCGCTGCTTCATGCCTGGCACGATGGCGAAGTCGGCGTCTTGTGGATCACAGCCAATGGTCCCAGCAGCAGAGACGGCGTCTGGTCCTTCTGCGCCGGCGGCGATCAAAAGGTGCGCGGGCATTCCGGCTATGTCGGCGATGATGGCGTGCCCCGCTTGAATGTGCTGCAGCTGCAGCGCTACATCCGCAACATCCCCAAGCCGGTGATCGCGGTTGTGCCCGGTTATGCCATCGGCGGCGGTCACGTCTTGCACGTTTGCTGTGACCTGACCATCTCAAGCGATAATGCCATCTACGGCCAGACCGGGCCCATCGTCGGCAGCTTTGACGCCGGCTTCGGCTCGTCCTTTCTGGCGGCGCATATCGGGCAGAAGAAGGCGCGTGAAATCTGGTTTCTCTGCCGCCAATACAGCGCGGCACAGGCTGAGGCGATGGGCATGGTGAACACGGTCGTGCCCTTGGCGGCGCTGGAAAAAGAAGCGCTGGCTTGGTCGCGCGAAATCCTTAGCAAGAGCCCAATCGCGCTGCGTTTCATAAAAGCTGGCTTAAACGCCGAATTGGACGGGCAGACCGGCGTGCAAGTGCTGGCGGGCGACGCCACCATGCTCTTTTACATGACCGAAGAAGGCAGCGAAGGCAAGAACGCCTTCCTCGAAGGGCGTCCGCCGGACTTCAGCAAATTCCCGCGGCGGTCGTGAGCAGATTTTGGCGACAAGGCCAGAGGGCAATGTGTGATCCTAAACGGCACATCAATCCAGAGCCCGACAAGACCTTTCTCATACTGGGCGACCAGGGCGTCACTTTTGCCGGTATGAATCGATTCGCGTCGGGCGGCTGCGGGATGATCAAGCGCTGCAAGCCGCTCAAGCCCGGCGACAAAGTCGGCATATTGATGACAAACGGGCTCCCTTTCGTCGGATCGCTTTTGGCGCTTATGAGGATGAGACTCATAGCGGTACCCTTGAATACGCGCTTGACCGAGCCCGAGTTAAGGTGGCAGGTAGGAAATGCCAACTGCCGACTGGTCTTATGCGACTCTTCGACAATTGCGCAAGCTGATGGCTTAGGCGTCGATGTGCTTGAATTGCGGCAGCAGAGCTATATCGAACCGCAGTCAGAATATAACGACTACGGCTGGATGAACCTGGATGACGACTTCGCCATCATCCATACCTCTGGCACGAGCGGACGACCCAAAGCGGCAATCTTGACCTACGGCAATGTTTATCGGAGCGCCCGCGGTTCGGCAAAGCTGCTCGGTCATTTGGAAAACGAACGCTGGCTTTGCGTCTTGCCGCTTTATCATGTCGGCGGTTTGAGCATCATCCTGCGCTCGCTGATCTACGACACGGCTGTCGAATTCGGGCCGACGGCGCCCTTTGATGTGGACGAGACCAATCGCACGCTTAGCGCAAACCCGATCACCTTGGTCTCCCTGGCGCCGACCATGCTGCAGCGCCTGCTTGATGCCAAGACGAGACCCTGGAATCCCCAGCTGCGCCTCATCTTGCTCGGTGGCGAAGCGCCGTCTCCAGAGCTTGTCGAGCGCTGCATCGCGGAAGAATTGCCGATTGCGACGACTTATGGGCTCACCGAAGCGGCTTCACAAGTCGCCACCGCCTTGCCCGATCTTGTCGGCCGCAAGCCGGGCACAGTGGGCAAAGCGTTGAATTGCGCCAAGGTGCGAATCATCGACGAGCGCGGCGCGGATGCTCCGCCGGGCGTCCCGGGCGAAGTGCTCGTTTCGGGCGATACGGTCATGCGTGGCTACTACGGTGATCCGGCGGCCACGGCAGCGGCGCTGCGTGATGGCTGGCTTCATACCGGCGACACCGGTTACCTAGATGAAGATGACGACCTGTTCATCCTTCAGCGGCGCAGCGATCTCATCGTCAGCGGCGGCGAAAACATTTATCCAGCCGAGGTGGAGCGGGCGCTGCGCAAGCATCCCGACCTGTCTGAGGCGGTCGTCTTAGGCTTGCCCGACGAGGAATGGGGTCAACGCGTTGTGGCGGTAGCGCAAACCGCTGTCGGCGCTTCGGCGTCGGAAGAGCAGATTCGAGGTTTCCTGCGCGAGCGCCTGGCAAGTTACAAGGTCCCGCGGCAGATTGTCCTCGTCGATGCCTTGCCGCTGACTGCCTCAGGCAAGATTCAGCGCCGGGCGGCAAGGCGGCTCTTTGAAGACGCGATATCGTGCCGCGAATAGCGGGCATCGCTACTGCATCGAGATCGGCGGCGCCGGTGCTCCGCTCGTCCTGCTGCATGGATTCAGCGGGAGCGCCGCGACTTGGCGCGCTGTCAGCGAGCGCCTCGCCGATTGCTGTCAGTGCTTCGCAATCGATCTGCTTGGCCATGGCCGGAGCGATGCGCCAGCTGATGCAATTCACTATCGGATGGAGTTTGTCGCGGCTGACATCATTGATCTGCTTGACGAGCTAGCGTTGACGAGGCCGAATCTGCTCGGCTATTCCATGGGTGGGCGGCTGGCGCTGTTCCTGGCTCTTCACTATCCGGGGCGATTCGGCGCATTCGTCCTGGAGAGCGCTTCGCCCGGCTTGGCTGATGATGGCGCGCGCGCCGAAAGGCGACGCCGGGACAATCGATTGGCGGAGATGATCGAGAAGGATGGGGTCGCGTCTTTTGTCGCGGCTTGGGAACGCCTGTCGCTCTGGTCGACCCAAACGGCGGCGCAAATCCGCGCGCAACGAAGCCAACGTTTGGCGAATCGCCCTAGGGGACTGGCGAATAGCTTGCGCGGCATGGGTACGGGCGCGCAGCCCAATCTGTGGCATCAGCTTCCCAATCTGACGGCGCCAACTTGTCTCTTCGTCGGCGAGCGCGATCAGAAGTTTCGCCGAACGAATCGACTCATGGCTGTGGCCATGCCGCAATCGAGCCTCTCAATCATCCCCGCAGCCGGGCACAATACGCACTTGGAGAACCCCGGCGCCTTCTGTCAAACGCTTCGGACCTTTCTACAGCGCCTCTAGTCGACGGATGGCGGCGGCGACAAAGGCATTGTATTGCGATCTCATCCGCGGGATCTGGCCCGGCTCGGGCGCAAATGAAGCAAAATGAGACAGGCGAAACGCGCCCAATAAATCCCAGAAGGGCAAGGCAGCCGCATTCAGCGTTCCGTTCAATTCCAAGTAACGCTCGGAATAAGCCTGCATTGCGGCAGTGCCAAGGGCCCACAAGATTTCCAATCGACTCTTTCCCAAATCCGCCAGCGGATCGCCCAGAGCGGCGTCCTCCCAATCGATAATGGCGGACAGCGCGCCGTCTTTCCAAAGCAGGTTGCCGGGCCAGAAGTCGCCATGAAGCAGAACGGGCTTGTTGCAGTCGATGCGTGGTCTCGCTCGCTGTATCGCCGCCTGAATCTGGCGCTGCTCAGGCGACCGCGCGTCCCGCTGACCAGCATTCGCATTCTTGATGTCTGGAAGAAAACTAAGGTCGCATTTGCCCAGGTCGGTCAAATGAATGGAATGGAGAGCGTCAGCGAGCGCGTGACAGAATTCGGGCATTGGCTTGTCGCCGACGTCAGTTGAACCCTCCGCAAACGACGTGATCAAGAAGGGCGGCTCATGCGCCTCGCGCAAATAGAGGGCATCCGGCACTGGCAGCCCGGCTTCATTCAGGATCTCGAGCAAGCGGAACTCGTCCCGCGCAATCTGCGGATTCCGCTTGCGGTCGCGCTTGCTGTGCGTCAGCAGGATCATACGCCTTTTCGTCTCGGCGCCAGTCGCGACGTGGAGCGCGCAGGCGCGGCCC
>JAPOXG010000054.1 GCA_026707225.1 Chloroflexota bacterium | reverse complement strand
CCCCCCCCCCCCCCCCCCGAATATCTGTTCTAATTCTGCGCTGCTGCTTTCTCGCTTCGCTTAGCCTCTTCGTCCTGCCCCCGCAAGCCCAAAATCCGCCAAACCCGCCGACCAACTTCCAAGCCAGCAACATCACGCACAGCAGCGCCACCCTCAGCTTTACGAAATCGCCCGGCGCCACCAGCTATGAATTTCATAACGGCTCTGCCTGGTTCGATCAAGGCGATATCGACAGCTTTAAATTCGGACAACTTCAGCCCAATACCACGTACACCGTGCAAATCCGCGCCAAGAACGCCCATGGCACTTCAGCCGCTGTCTCCCTAAGCTTTACCACCCTGTCGACGGTGCCGCCGCCCAAACCCACCAATGTCCAAACCAGCGGCGTCACGCATAACCGCATTATCCTGAGCTGGACCAAATCCCCTGGCGCCACCAGCTACGAAATCGACCTCGCGTCTCTTGATCTAGACCAAACTATGATTTTAGCTCGTCTTG
Organism: Chloroflexota bacterium; assembly: GCA_026707225.1. Classification (GTDB taxonomy): domain Bacteria; phylum Chloroflexota; class Anaerolineae; order Aggregatilineales; family Phototrophicaceae; genus UBA6055. The sequence goes on along the minus strand of JAPOXG010000054.1, from coordinate 11,932 downwards.
TTTGGACCGATATCGGCGATGTGGCCAGTTACACCTTCACCGGTCTTCACCCCAATGCGCGGCACACTGTATCCGTCCGCGCCGTAAACGAGCATGGGCATTCCGGTACGACTGTCCTTTATGTCAACACCTTGCCAGCCCCGCCCGCAGCGGACCGCGGCCGCCCGCCCGCGAAATCCAAGCGCGAGCCCGAAGCCACCCCCATCCCCGCGACGCCGACGCCCATCCCGCAAACCCTGCGGCATTTGCCGCCGGAAATACAGGTCAACAACTGGGTCGATGGCGCCCAGGGCCGCCGCGTTGGCGCGGCTGGCGTCGGGCGAGCCGATCTTATCGAACAGGGCCTGCTCGACGCCATCGACATCTGGAGCTATGTCACGTCGGGCGTCGAGGTCTGCTTCGCGCGGCATGGTCGGGTCGTTTTCCTGGACGCCGCCTACGCCCCGCGCAAGCTCTCTGATCTGCCCTCCTATCAGCGCGATGGCATGACCTGCGCGACCATTGACCGGGCCGGCACCGTCGTCCTCCTGCGCGATGACAGCCCGCCGCAAAGCCCAAGCGGCGCGCCAGCGCAAAGCCAGGCGGAACCCGGCTATGGGCAAAGCCTGAGCGACTGCGAAGTGCGGCCCTGGGCCGACCTCAACTTCCGCCAGAGCCCGCCTGGCGGCCGGGTCCTCAGCGTAACCGCCAGCAGAGACTGGCTGCCCGCTAAGGAAAAACGCTACGGTTATTTCAAAGTTTCGCTTTGGGGGGTTGAGGGCTGGATCAGCGGCGATTATGTCTACAGCCGCGGGGATTGCGGCACCTGAAGCCAGCGCCGGGAAGCCAAAAAATCCAGCCATGCCTTTTTGGCAGATCTGTGTATAATACTAGGCGTCAGGATTTTTGAACCATAGCGGGAGTACAAGTGCCGTGTCACAGTCAAATCGCCTAAAGGAGCTGCGGGACCAGATTGACCCGATCAATCTGCAGATCCTGGAATTGCTGAACCAGCGCGCCGAAATCGCGCTTGAGATCGGCAAGACGCAGCAGGAGCTGGGCACGCGATTTTATGACCCGCAGCGCGAAGCCGAAATGCTGACCGCGCTGCAGCTCGCCAACGACGGACCTTTCAGCAACGAAACCGTTTCCAAACTCTTCCATGAGATCTTCCGCGCCACCCTTCATCTGGAGGAGCAGGACGCGCAAGACAAGATCCTCGTTCAGCGGAAGAACCCCGACCAGCACACGATCATCGAATTTGCCAACGGCTTGCATTTGGGCAACAATACCTTTGAGTTGATCGCCGGTCCCTGCGCTGTGGAAAGCTACGAGCAGATGGACGCGGTGGGCGCTGTCTTGGCCGAGCGCGGGGTGAAGATGATCCGCGGCATGGGTTACAAACCGCGCACCTCGCCCTACGACTTCCAGGGCATGGGCGAAGAGGGCTTGAAAATCGCCCGCCAGGTCGCCGACAAATATGGCTTGATGGTCATCAGCGAGGTGCTGGATTTGTCGCTGATACCCATGATGGATGAATATGTGGACGCCTTTTGGGTGGGCGCGCGCAATATGCAGAACAGCTTCCTGCTGCGCGCGCTGGGCGCGCAAGAGAAGCCGGTGCTGCTCAAACGCAGCTTCGGCGCCACCTTGAAGGAATACATCTACGCCGCCGAGTACATCATGGCGGGCGGCAACGAGCAGGTCATTCTAATGGAGCGCGGCATCCGCACCTTCAGCGAGTGGACGCGCAACACGCTCGATATCAGCGCCGTGCCCCTGCTCAAGCAGGAGACGCATCTGCCAGTCATCGTCGATATTTCGCATTCGGCCGGGCGGCGCGATATCGCCAATCCGCTGGCGCGCGTGGCGCGGGTCAGTGGCGCCGACGGCTTGATGGTGGAAGTCCACCCCAACCCGGATGTGGCCATGTCCGATGCCAAGCAGCAGTTGAATTTGGACCAGTTCAACCAATTGATGGACGAGATCGAGTCCATCGGCGAGCGATATTGACCCGCCCCAGCCTCGCGAGCGCCGCACCCGTAGGGGCGAGACTTGTCTCGCCCGCTTGTGCAGGACGACTATCTTAGGGCGACCCAAGGGTCGCCCCTACACGCGTCGCTTGCGTGGCGGGTGGCCTGATAGATCGCCCCAGCGATGCAAGCAGTAGCGTACAAACGAAGCCTGTATAATGTCAACTGTATAGCTTGGGCATTCGCCGGGTAGACTGTCTTTGATTCATTCTCGAATCGGCGCCTACAAACTGACGATCGTGATCCTCATCGCCATCGCCGCGCGAATGACGGTATTGCTGGCATTCCGTCAGCACTTCGCCTATAGCGAGCCGGGCGGCCTGATCCACGGCTCGGTCGCCTACGATGAATACGCGCTGAATCTGCTGGAGACGGGCGTCTACGGGCGCGACGCTGGGGTCCCCGATGCCGGCCTGCCCCCGCTTTACAGTTATGTTCTGGCGCTGGTTTACGGCGTTTTTGGGCGCCACTATCTAGCGGTCGGCGCGCTGCATATCCTCTTCGACACGCTTTCAATCACCCTGCTTGTTGACATCTGCCGGCGTCTGTTCCCGCATCCGGGCCAACGTGGCGACTGGATCGGCGCGCTAGCCGGGCTTGCATTCGCGCTCTATCCCTACCTGATCTTCCAGAATCTGACGCTGAATGACACGGCGCTGTGGATCCTGCTGCTGCATCTCTTCGTTTGGCTGCTGATCCGCCTGCGCGAAAGAGATCGTTTCGACCGGGCGGCGCTTGCCATCGCCATCGGCGCCGGCTTGACGCTGGGCGTCTCGGTTTTGGCGCGGGCGCTGCTGCCACCGCTGGCGCTTATGGCGGCGCTGTCTTTCCTACTGAAGCTCAGCCCGCGCGAAGCCCTGCTGCGCCTGCTGCCGGTGGCGATCGCGAGTGTGCTGGCGCCCCTGCCCTGGATCATGCGCGCCGGCAGCGTTTATGGCGGCTTCGTGCCGATCGCGCTGAACAGCGGCGAGAATATCTATCAAGGCAACAACCCCTACGCGGCCGCCGTCTTCCGCGCCGGCTATGACGTGCAGTGGCTGACGCCGCCTAGCGATGCCCCGCCGATTGACGAGCCCTTGCGCCGCAACGCCTTCTTTGCCGATGCCGGCTGGCGCTACCTGCGCGAGAATCCGGTCCAAGCGCTCGACCTGATGCTCGTCAAGCTGCTGGTTTATTGGAACCCGCAAGTGAGGCCGCTGAACAATCTGCGCCAGGGCGAAAGACTTCGCGTGGACGAAACGGGCGCGGTTATGATCGTCAGCGGCGAAGGCTCGCATGTGGGCGTCACTGCCGCCAACGCCGCCTACCAGCAGGAGGGGCTCTTCAACGTCGTCGGGCGCCGGCTGCATTTCCTCAGCTTCGGGGGAATGTGGCTGCTGGCGATGGCTGGCGCCTGGCTGAGCCGGCGCGAGTGGCGGGCGCTGAGCCTGCTCTACTTCGTGCAAATCAGCCAGACGCTGATGTATCTGCTGTTTCATCCCTCGACGCGCTACCGCTCACCCACCGATCCGCTGCTCTTCGTGTTTTCGGCGGTGGCGGTTTTGTGGGTTGTGGAGCGGTGGCGGGGGCGCTTAAAGCCTACCTGCGTCACATGAAGGAGATTGTCGCTGAGGCGCGCTTCATGAGCATCGAGCCGCTCTGGTTTGATGTGGCGCCGGTCTTTGAGGAGTGGTTGGAGAATGAAGAGAAGCTGCCCTTCGAGTGGGCGATTATTGGCGCGGCGTCGAATGGACGGCGGGTGTTCCAGCCCGAAACGAATTGGACGGCAGATCTGATAGAGCTATTGGATGAAAAAGAATTGCCGATCTTCTTTAAGGGAAATATGGATAGGGATTTCTGGAAGAATTGGCGGGAGGAGTTTCCTCAACTGGAATACATGTCGGCAGCAGCCTGACAATTTATTTGAGCTGAGGTGATCTAGATACTCGGTCTTGCATTAATCCTCCGTGTCTCTGTGCCTCTGTGGCATAAAACCCCTCACTCCCGGTCCGGCGCCAGCAGACTCCAAAAGCGATTCAGCAAATAGCGATGCCGCATCCCATGCGACAGCAGCGCCATCGTCAGCAGGAAGAGCGCGGCGATCGCGGCGATCATCAGCGAGCCCTTCGACCCGTCCCAGCGCGGCGGATTGAACTCGAACAGCTCGGGGAAGACGTACATCGCGATGATGGTCAGTGCCGTCAGCGCGCTGCTCAACAGCAAGAGGCGCCAATGCTGCAGGAAGGAATCGGGATTGTACAAGTCGATGCCCTGGATATGCCAGGTGATCAGCATGCCGTAAAGCGCGACCATGATCGTTATCGCCGAGCGGGTCATGCGCAGGTCGCCGCCGCCGCCGAACCAGACGATGAGATAGAGCAGCGTCATCAAAGCCGCGCCGATGCAGCCCATGGTGATGATGTAATCCAGCACGTCGCGGCGGAAATGCGCCATGAATCGCGGGCGCAGCCAACCGAAAGCGATCAAGGTGGCGGGCAGATTAACCGTGCCGAAGGTCGCCCAGCTGATCTGCACCGGCGTGATGGGAAAGGGCAGCGCCAGGAAGGCGATGCAGACGAAGAGCGCGACCATGAAGAAGTTGCGCACGAGGAACATCTTCATCGTGCCGAAGATGGTCTGGGTCGTCTCTTTTCCCTCGCGGAAGGCGCGCGGCAGCGTCGACATCGCGTTGTTGAGCAAGACGATATCGGCGACATCCTTGCTGATTTGCGTGCCGTCATTCATCACGATGGCGAGGTCCGCTGCTTTCAGCGCCGGCACGTCATTGACGCCATCGCCCACCATCGAGACATACTCGCCGTTGCGGCGCAGCGCTTCGACGATACGCTGTTTGGTGTCGGGCTCGATACGGGCGAAGACGTGGCTTTCGTTCACTGCGCTGTCGAACTCGCCCTCCCCCATCGCGTCCAGCTCGGCGCCGGCATAGGCGCGGCTGCCGATATCCATGCCCGCGGCGGCGGCGATGGCGCGCACGGTCTCGATGTTGTCGCCCGAGATCACCTTCAGCGTCAGCCCCTCTTCGCGGAAGTCGGCCAGCGTGTCCTGAATATCAGCGCGGATCTGGTCGCTCATGACGATCAGCGCCAGCGGCACAACATCGTAGGCGGCGACGCCGGCTTGAAGATCGGGTTCGCCCCTCATCTCGCCAAAAGCAAGCACGCGCATGCCATCAGCCGCGAGCGCTTCCGCACGCTGGATGGCCGGGCTGTCGCTCGGCAGCAATCGTTCCGGCGCACCCATGAGCAGGGTTTTGTCCGGCAGGCAGACCGCCGCCCATTTGCGCCCGGAAGAGAAAGGAATCTCCTTCAGCTTCGGCGGATAGTCGCCGTCGCCCAGGACTTCATCGATATAGCGGTCAATTGCTTGGGCGGTGTTATTCAGATGCGCCAGATTCTTCAAAAAACTGCGCAGCTGGAGGTGGATGTCCGCGGGGTTCATCGCTTCGAATGGGATCACTTCGCGCACAGCCAGCTTGTTTTGGGTCAGGGTACCGGTCTTGTCGAAGCAGAGCACGGTGGCGTTCGCCAGCGATTCGACGGCGTTGACGCGCTGGATCAAGGTCTGCTGGCGGCTGATCTTGACGGCGCCGATGGTCAGCGACAGGATCGCCACCAGCACCAAACCTTGCGGCACCAGGCTGGTGGTGAAGACGACGGCGTTGCGCACGATCTGCAGAAACTCGCTGCCGCCGCTGAAGCCGGTCACGAAGATCAGCGGCACAAATATCGCCATAATCACGACCGCGACTTCGACCGTGATATCGATCTTGATTTGCGTCGGCGTCTTGACCAGTTTGTATTGCTTGGCGATGACCGACAGGCGGTTGATATGGCTGTCGGCGCCGACCTTGGTGGCGCGCATGACGCCAGCGCCGGCGATGCAGAAAGAGCCGGACAAGACATCGTCAGCAGGCGCTTTGCTAACCGCGTCCGATTCGCCAGTCAAATGCGATTCGTCCATCTCCAGCGAGTCGGCGCGCAGGACGACGCCATCGACGACCAGGCGATCGCCCGGTTCGATGCGGATGACCTCGTCCAGCACCACCCCGCGCATCGGCACATCGACCCATTCGCCGTCGCGCAGGCAGCGAACCGTCTGCTCGGCCAGCGCCGCCAGCTGGTCCAATTGCCGCTTGGCGTTGAACTCCTGGATCATGCCGAAAAAGGTATTGGAGACGACGCTGAAGCCGGCGAAGAAGGCGGTGGCGTAGTCGCCCAGGGCGATGACGATAATCAGCATCGCGCCCAGAACGATGTTGAACAAGTTGAGCACATTCTCGCGGAAGATGTTCCAATAGCTGCGGCCGACGCGCGCCTCGAAGTCGTTGGAGTCGCCGCGGCTGACGCGCTCCCGCACGTCGCTCGCGCTTAACCCGGCGAGGTCTTCGCTGTCTTCGCGGATGGGCTCAAGTGTCGTTTGCATGAGGCGTATTGTAGAGCAGAAAGGCGTCTCGTGTAGGGGCGACACCCGTGTCGCCAATAAGCTGCTATGCAGATGTTGGGCGGGCGACTCACAGAGTCGCCCCTCAGGCGCCTTGAATGGCGACAGTCGTAGGGGCGACACTTGTGTCGCCCTAAAGCTGCCTTTCTGAGCTTGGGCGGGCGACCTGGTAGGTCGCCCCTACAGCGCTATCGTCATTCTGCTATCATCTTGCAATATAGCGACAGAGAAAATGACAGTTTCTAAGGACATACCATGATTCAAATTGCCGAGATGCTGCCGCCGGTCTATTCAACGCTCTGGGACTTGGTCGCGCAATGTGGCGTCACTCAAGCCGTCGGCGCGCTGGACTTCGCGGATCATTATCGCGCCGCTCCCCCCTGGAGCTACACCTCGCTGCTGCGGGTCAAGAACGCCTACGAAGATCGCGGCTTCAAGCTGGCTGTGATCGAAAGCCGGCCGCCATTGACCAAAGCCAAGCTGGGGCTGCCCGGGCGCGACGAAGAGATCGACGCCGTCTGCGAGTTGCTGGACAATATGGGAAGGCTGGGCATCCCGGTCTGGTGCTACGAATGGATGCCGGTGCTGAACTGGATGCGCACCTCGACGACGATTCGATCGCGCGGCGGGGCGCTGGTCACCGGATACGACCACAGCCAGATGCTGGACGCGCCCGTCACCGCATACGGCGAAGTGAGCGAAGAGCAGCTATGGGAGAATCTCCATTACTTTCTGGAGCGCGTGATCCCGGTTGCCGAGTCGGCTCGCGTCAAGCTGGCGATGCATCCGGATGATCCGCCGCTGTCGCCGATCCGGGGCTTGGGGCGCATCATGCGCAGCGTCGATAATTTTCAGCGCTTGCTTGATCTTGTGCCCAGCGAGATGAACGGCATCGCCCTCTGCCAAGGGAATTTCACGCTGATGACCGATGACTTGCCGGCAACAATTCGGCATTTCGCCGACAAAATCTTTTTCGTTCACATGCGCGACGTCGCTGGAAATCCCCAGCAATTCGAAGAGACCTTCCATGACGCGGGACAGACGGACATGGTCGCCTGCATGCGCGCTTATCGCGACATCGCTTTCGACGGCGTCCTGCGGCCCGACCACGTGCCGACGATGGCGGGCGACAGCAACGACCAGGCCGGCTACTCCGCGATTGGGCGTCTCTTCGCCATCGGCTACATCAAGGGGATTCGCGAGGCGGTGTATGGCGACAGCGCTCCGGGCTAATTGGATGCAAACTGCCCTGCCGGCGTTTGAGGCTCGCCTTCGATATCGCGCTTTCGCCTGGTCTTCAACTCTTCGTCATCAATCATAAACCAGGCAACCAGCGAAGCGAGCAGGCAGAATGCCGCCGCGATCGTCATCAAGACGCTGAACATATCGGCAAAGGAGCGCCTTATCACCAGACGAACCCGTTCCTTCTCAGCTTGCGTCAGCGTATCGGGTATAGCCGTTTCCGCCAGGTCGCCCGCGTCAGCCGCCAGTTGACTTTGGGTCTCCGCCGGCAGCGACAGAATATACGCGTCGTTCCGCAGATTCTGCCCGAACCAAGAAATCGCCAACCCGCCCAGAACGCCGACGACTAGCACCTGCCCCGTCCGCACCACCGTATTATTGACGCCGGACGCGATGCCGGCGTTGTTCTCCGGCGCAGATGCCATCGCCGCCATCGTCAGCGGCGCAAACACCATGCCAAAGCCGATGCCAAGCAGCAGCACGGGCGGGAAGAAGGTGCTGAAGTAGTCTGATTCGCCACCCGTTAAGCCGACGGCGCCCAACAAGACAAGGCTCAAGGCGCAGCAGCTCAAGCCAATCGTCAAGATCAGCCGAGGACCGCGCCGATCCAGATGCGGCCCAACCACCGCGGAGACGATCGTGGCGACTAATATCATCGGCACGGTCGCGAGCCCGGTGAAGGTGGCGCTGTATCCTTGCGCCTGGATAAGATTTAGCGGCAGGTAGAGAACCGCCGGCTGGATCACGCCATGGAAAACAAGCGTAATCAGATTGGCGGCTCTAAACGTGGGCGACTTGAACAGCCGCAGCGGCAATATCGCGTGTTTGGCATGTCTTTCGTCATGCAGGAAACGCGCTATCGCGAGCAGCCCAATACCGATGGGAGCGATGATAAGCAGGCTGCCAAAACCGAAAGTTGAACTTTCGATAAAGCCAAAGGACAACCCGCCCAAGCCTACGATGATCAGCAGCGCGCCCGCAAAGCTCATCCGCCGGGGCGCGTCTTTGTCATAGCTCTCGGGCACAAATCGAATGATGGCGAAGGCAGCCAATACACCGAGCGGGATGTGAATGAAGAAGATCAGCCGCCAGATGCCAAAATCGGTAACCACGCCGGCAAAGAAGGGCGCCACGCCCGCCATCAGCACAGTGAATCCCGCCCATACGCCAAATGCCCAACCTTGCCCTCGCCGGCTAAAGTAGGCTGAGGTGATTGCCAGGCTGTTCGGCACAATCATCGAACTGCCGATGCCCTGCGCGACCCGCCCGGCGATGATGACATTCGTCGTTGTCGCTATGCCGCAGAATACTGATGCCAATCCAAAAAGCAATATTCCCCATAGGCAGACGCGGTTGCGCCCGAAATGATCGCCCATGGAGCCAGTGACGACGATGAGCGACGCCTGAACCAGCACATAAGAATTGGGGATCCAAATGAGATCGGCGCCGCGCGCGTCCAACTCGACCTGAATTGCTGGCAAGGCGACATTGAGCGACGTGCTGGCGACATAAGCCATGCTCGCAGCCGTGATAGTCGAAAAGAGCACCCAGAACCCGGTGGACCAGCCGCCGGCGCTTAAACTCATTGCAGCCACAATTGTGCCCGGTTAAGAAAAATAATTGAGCCACATAATTTCAGCATATCACAACTTTGGCGTTCAAGCGCATATCCGACCGCATTCCAACATCGTGGAAACCAAAGCCCAAGGGGGGAGACCAAATCGAATCCGGCTTCGAGCCAGGCGCGCAATCACTCGGGAAAGGGCAATTCTCGCTCGATGAGCAAGGCGGCCAACAGTCCACTCAAAAGGCTGAGGCCAGCGGCGATCCACATGATGACATTGATGGCGCCGGCAAAAGTTTCGCGAATCACGTCTTGCAGTTGAGCCCGTTCCGACGGCGTCAAGGCCGCCGGCGGTACTGTCTCTGACAGTTTGATCGACTCGGCAGAGAGAAAGGCGCGGGCATCGGCCGGCAGCGCCGTGACTGACGGATCGCTCAAGAGGTTCTGTTTGAACAGGACCAGCACGATGCCGCCCATGACCGCAATCGACAGGACTTGCGCCGAACGCGACACTGTATTGTTCAGCCCCGACGCCATGCCAGCATGATGCTCGTCGACCGATGCCATCACCGCCGTGGTCAATGGCGCCAGCGTGACGCCCATGCCGGCGCCGAAAAGACAGACCGCCGGGAAGAGCGTCCTCCAATAGCTGTCTTGACCGCTATCCGGCGGCAGCGTCGCCAGCATGGCGAATGACAGGCTAATGAGCACGGGACCGAAAATCAGCGGCAGGCGTGGCCCGTAACGATCGAAGACGCGGCTCATCACAAAGGAAAGCGCGACCATGAGCACGGTCATCGGCAGCAGCGCCAAACCGACGGCGGCGGCGCTGTAACCCTGCACCTGAATTAAACTGAGCGGCAGGAAGAACAAGACGCTGTTCAGGGCGCCGTAGAGCAGGAGCGTCAAGGTATTGGCGCCGGTGAAAGTGCGCGAGCGAAAGAGATTCAGCGGCATCATTGGGTGGTCGCTGTGCCCTTCAATCCAAATGAAAATGGGAATGAGGGCGACGGCGCCGCCGCCGGACAGCAGCACCAGCGGGTCGTCGAAGCCGCGCCGCGGACCTTCGATACAGAAGAAGCCGCTCAGCATAAGCGCCATAGTGCTGAGGAAGGTGCCGGAGATATCCAACTCCTCTGGCGCTTCTTCGTCATAGCTCTCGGGCACGTATATGATCAGAATGAAGATGGCGACCAGACTGAGCGGAATGTTGATCAGGAAGATCATGCGCCACATGCCCATCTCAGTGAGCCAGCCGCCCAGAATCGGTCCCGCGCCGGAAATCAGCATCGTGAAGCCGGACCAGACACCGATCGCCCAACTGCGCCGATGATGAAAAAAGAAGGCGGCGACAATCGCCAGGCTGCAGGTGATCATCAAGCCGCTGCCGATGCCCTGCACGGCGCGCGCCATAATCAATACATCGGTGGAATCGGTGGTCGCGCAGACAAACGAAGATAACGCGAAGATCACAATGCCGATGAGATAGACGCGCTTCCGCCCGTAATGATCGCCGAAGGATCCGCTCAGGAAAATGAAGGCGGCTTGCAGCAATGAATAGGCGTTGACGATCCAAATCAAGTCGGCGCCGGTCGCGCCCAGGTCACGCTGAATGGCCGGCAGCGCCACGCTGAGCGCGGTGCTGACCATGAAGACCATGCTCGGCGCCATGATGGTGGCGATGAGGACCTCGATATCCAATCGCCACTCGAATTTGATTGGCGTCTCTGTCGCCATAAATGCGAAGCAGCCTATCGCTACAGAGCGCAGGTAGCGCGAAGTTAGCCAACAATTGTATGTCAATTCAAGAGAGATTACTAAGAGAGGCGGCAGTTTCTGGATCAATGTGGCAACTGAAACGAGCCGCCATTCTCTCTGCGGGCTTTCCGCTTGTCACGCGTCAAGGGTAAGCGATCGCCCCGGCAAGCATGAACTGGCTCATTTGCCACGGAGCTCGCTCAGCTCCGCTTCCAGCTCGGCGCGGCGCTTCGAGTTCGCCTCGCGTCCTGCTTTGAGCGCACGCTGATAATGCGATTGCAAGTTCGTCTGGAATTCCTCCGAAGACACGGGCGAAAAGAAAGTCGCCAGCAGCGCGCCGATGGCGGCGCCGATGCTCAAGCCAACGAGCAGACTAAAAAACTTGCGCATGTTGCGCTCCTCCAGACGCGCCAGACTGCAACACAATTGAGCGATTCATTCACCAAGCCAATCGTCCGTCACGAACATCGCTCCATTACCAAGGGCATTCATAACAAGAATAGCGCGGGCGGCACAGCGATCACGATGCCAAACACGCCGATGCCGAAAGGCAGCGTGATGAATAGCAAGCCACCGGTGGCGAGCGCGATCAGCCCGCCGTCGCGGCAAAAGCGTTCCCATTTGCGCGTGGAGGGGCTGCGGAAAACCTGCCGGAACCAGGGAATCTCGGCAAAACTGCGCCAGACAAGGGTGTCGCGAAACATCAAGTGAACCCCGACATACCACCAGAATGAAGCGACGCAGATCTGAATGATCCACATAGTCCGTTTCCACCGATCGAATTCAGCTCACATTTTAGCGATAAATTGCCGCCTGTCTATATTGTGAGAGGTGGGGAGTGTCTAATTTTATGGATACAGGAAATGGATGAGGTGTGCGTCATAGGCCGGGTGCTTCTGCCTGTATAACTGACGTT
>JAPOXG010000022.1 GCA_026707225.1 Chloroflexota bacterium | reverse complement strand
ATGCCGGTGAAGGTAATCCCCTGTACGAAATACCGCTGAACAAGCATGTACAGCACAACAATGGGCAGGGTCATGAGCACGACGCCCGCCATGATCTCGCCCCAAGGGCTGTCATAGCGCCCGAGCATGCTGCGGATCGCCTGCGTCAAGACCCACTGATCCTTGCGTGTCAAATAGATGATGGGCAAGAAAAAGCCGTTCCAGCTTCCGGTAAAATGCAGCACGCCCAAGGCGACAAAGGCCGGCTTCGACACGGGAACGACAATGCCGACAAATGTGCGTAGCGCGCCGGCGCCGTCCAGCGTCGCCGCGTCCTCCAACTCTCGCGGAAAACTCAGGAAAAATTGCCGGAAGAAGAATGTGGCGAAGGGGCTGCCGAAGAATGCCGGGATGATCAAGGGATTCGGCGTGTTCAGCCAGCCGAGCTTGCGGAACAGGACATAAGTCGGGATCAGGGTCACATGTCCTGGCACCATCATCGTCGCCAGCAGCCCGAAGAACCACAGGTTCCGCAAGGGAAAGCGCCAGCGCGCCAGCGCATAGCCCGCTAATGAACAAGACAAAAGCATGCCCACAGTCGAAAGTATGGATATGCGCAGGGTGTTGAAAGTGTAGCGTCCGAGATTGGGCAGCGCCTCGTAAAGCCCGCTGGTGTAGTGCTGAAAAGTGACCGGGTTGGGGATCCATTGATCGGGGCGCAGCAAGTTGGCTTCCGTGCGCAGCGAGGTGGAAACCACCCAGGTAACCGGCGCCAAGTAGGCGACCGCCAATATGCCGAGCAGTCCGTAATACATGGCTGAACGCAGGGTTCTGTTCAAAGTCAATCGCGATCTTCCAGGAAAGAGACGGTGCTTCTGGCGAAGCGAAACTGCGCCATCGTGACGATGAAGATCAGTACAGCCAACATCCAACCGATGGTCGCGCCGTAACCCAAGCCCGAAATGCGCTCGGAGTACAAGAAGGTCTGCTCGTAGAGGTAAAGCACAATGGTGCGCGTGGATCCGCCGGGTCCGCCGGGCGCCACGCCAGTCGCGCCGCCAGTCAATATGATTACCAAATCAAAGAGTTGGAAGGCGGCAATAAATGATGTGACGGTCAGGAAGAGCACTGTTGGCGAGAGCAAAGGCAGCGTCACAAAACGGAAGCGCTGCCAGCCGCTGGCGCCGTCGACGCTGGACGCGTCGTAGAGTTCGCCTGGAATCCCCTGCAGGCCCGCCAGATAAATCGTGATGCCGTAGCCGAGCGACTGCCAAGTCGCCACTAGAGCCACCGCGATCATCGCGTAACTCTCGTCCAGAAGCAGGTTGGGAATTTCAATACCAAACAGGCGGAAGAAATTGGGGATGGGTCCCGAGCGCGTGTTGAACATCCAGCTCCAGACCAAACCCACCGCCACTTGGGAGGTGATGTAGGGGATGAAGAAGAGCGCGCGAAACAGAGTCGTTCCGCGTCGCCGCTGATGCAGCAGCACCGCCAGCGCCAGCGACAGCAGCAGGAAGCTGCTCGTCGCCCATAGAATGAACCAGAGCGTATTGCCCAGGACCTGGCCAATTCGGGCGTCTCCGAAGAAGTGCAGCCAGTTTCGCAAGCCCGTCCATTTGGGCGCGGGCGCGATCAAATCCCACTTGGTAAATGTGTAATATAGCGAGACGAGCAGGGGACCCAGAATGAAGACGAAGAGGCCGATCAATTGCAGGCTCATGAAGGCGTAGGAGGTCAGCCACTGGCGCCGCTCGCGTGGGCTGGCGTCGCGCCAGAGATTCAATCCAAGTCCCCTTGGCGGGCGCAGACTCATATAAAATCATTTCCCCAAATCGACTGGCGCGATCATTATCGAGCTGCGGCTTCATGGCGAGCGGCGAATGACGACCTTGGCCCGCGTGGCGGCGCCCGTATTCTGCATCATCAATGTCAAGATCAGCCGCCCGCTCCAGCCCTCAGGCGCGAATCGGGCCGGTTCCATGCGCATCACGGACAAGTCGTCCAATTTAACGATTTCGTCCGCTCGCCGCTCTGTTCCCCATGGCTCCTTTGCGTCACGCTCCGGGCTGAACAGGCCATTGTGCAAGAGGACGGCTTTCGTATAGCCCTCGGCTGCGGCGTAATCGAGACGCAGCCCGAGAAGGCTGTTCGCATCCAGCTTTTGCGGTTCGCCTTCCGTCACAAATGACAGCTCGAGCGCGCTGGGTAAATCTTCCTGCACAATCCCTATGCGCGAATCGGCGAAGTCCTGCGAACCCATGCCCAGCCGCGCAATCCAGGTGGACCGATCAAATTCGGCGAAATTGTCCTTTGCGCGGTCGGGGAAATAACGGTTGACGCGAATGATCTCGGCGACCGGTTCAATCCGGTTTAGTTCGGATTCGCCACTGCCATCGCTGACTTCCAGGTAGACGACGCCGTGGTCAGGAATCTCACCCTGCCAGGTCAAGTCGCTTGTGTCCACATCTTCATAAGTTTCAACTGCGGTCAACGTTTCGCTATCCGGATTCTCGAAGTAGCTGCCGTGCCCGTCGTCAATCCGATAGACGCGCAGCGTGCCCCGCGCAAAGGGAACGTTTTTCAAGACAACGCTCAGGCGCCTATCCGATCGCGAACGATTCCACAGCAGCAGGCTCGATGTATGCGCGTCAGTCGAGGCCAGAGCGGATAGCGCCCCGGAGACTTCTACCAAGCGCCGATCCACCGGCATCATCGCATAGAGCTTGAATGCATTGTAGGCGGCGCGGCGATGCCCATCCAAGCTGACCACGCCTAGCGTATCGACGCTGCTATCCATGAATTGCGCCCAGTGCGCGCGCGTGATATCGGGCTCATCCACCAATCTGGCAATGTGATCGAGGATGAGGGCGGCTTGCGTGTAACGCACCACCGGCGACAGGGGCGAATTGAAGATCATCGATGGATTCAACTCGCTGAAGACCAGCTCGGTCGTATCGAAATAGGGACGATTCTTGATCTTCCGACGTGCGGTATTGACTCGCGAGATTGGGCTTACTCCAATGGCATGGAAGGCGAAGAAATCGAGCGGCAGTTGCTTGTCCTCTACGAAATCAAGAAAGGGATCGATCCATTCATCGGTGAAGGCCAGGTCGGGTCCGCCGACAAAGGCATCGGGGTCACCGGCGCGCAAACCTTCCACGCCGAATTTGTAGAGTTGGGAATAGACGTCAACGGGCTGATTGTAAAAGATGTCAAGATCGGGCTCGTTCCAGATCGCGTGATAAGCCGGGCGCAGGTCATTCTCCTTAAAATGCTGAGCGAACTGAAACATAATTTCGCGCCATGCTTTGAGATCGGCCGGGTGGCTGGCATGGCCGAAGCCGGCTTGCAAAGGCAGCGGATTGTAACAGTAGGACCAGTAGCCGCCGATGCCCCGCTCTTTCAACATGCGCGACAGTTCATCAATTTCACTGAAATCGAAGCGGAGATCGTCGGCGCTGCCGCTGATCATTTCCGTCGTCCAGCCATTGATTTGCGGTTCACCCCAGAAGAGATCGACGCGCAATGACTGTGTCTTGAGATCGTCGATCAATTCCAAATCGCGCCGATAACGCCACATTGGTACGATGCCGGAGTTCATGAAGTCAAATTTTTTCACCAAGGGCGGATCGAGCGTGACCGAGAAATCAGCGACGACTGGCAAATCCGCCGCGCTGGCAAAAGTATCTGGCGAGCTGTTCATTGCGGGATTGATACCTTCAAAAAAGCCCAAGGTTAGCAGCAGGCAAAGGGAAATGACGCATGCGGTCTTGACAGCGGACATGGGCGATACTAGACGTCGGGACTGCCGGCGATGCCAGGCAGGCGAAGCGCCGGCAGTCTGAATGCAGAAGCGCTTTTGGAAGCCAGCGTTATTCTTGCATGACCGCATCCACTTGCGCGCAGATGCCAGTCAGCGCCTCTTCGGCCGACTTCTTGTTATTCAGGATTTCCGACAAGGCGTCGCCAAAGCCGTCCGAACCCTGAATTTGATCCGTCTTCTCGTTATACATGCTGGGGTAGGTGGTCAGTTCCCATTCGAGCGGATCAAGTTGCGCCTCTTTTGTGTGCTCCGGCGCGTAGGGCGCATCGACGAAATATTCGCCCAGCGCATTGTCCTTGTAGGCCGGAATCAGCGTCATAATCGACCCATAGTCGCCGACCGAACCATCGGTCGCCAGCCATCTCAGCAAATGCCAAGCCAGCTCTTTGTTGGGCGAACCGCTATAGATGCTCCACATATGCACTTGAATCACAGTTGCATTGCCGGCTTCGCCTCTGGGCAAGGGCGCGATGTCATAATTCAAACCGGGATTCTGGTCGTCCACCAGCTTGGCCTGTTCGAAGGAGCCATGCTGCAATGCCACCTGTCCATCGACCCAGCGCAGGAAGCCGATTTGTTCGGCGTGGGCGTCCGGCTTCACCGTTGAGTGGTCCGTCCACATCATATCCTGAATGAATTGCCAGCCTCGGATGCTGTCCGGGTGCTCCAGATTGCAGCTGCCGCGGTCCGGCAAGGTCATCGCGCTGCCGCCGAAAGCGAAGAGGATGGGATCGTAGCCATTGCCCCAGGGCCAGACGAAGTGGTTGTAGTAGCCCCACTGCACGATCTTGCCGGCGTCAAAGTCCATCGAGTCGGCTGTATTGCCATTTTCGTCGATGGTCAACTGCTTCGCCCAGGCGCGAACATCATCCCAGGTATAATCGCCGTCCGCCGGCGGGTAATCCAAGCCAGCCGCGTCAAACATATCCTTGTTGAACCACATGCTCTGGATGTTGAAGCCCATCGGCAAGCCAACGAGGACGCCGTCGCGCAAGCTGGTCACTGCTTCGATGGTGACCGGGTGGAAATCAGACAAGTCGAGATCGGGGTCCGCGTCTACGTAAGGCGCAAGGTCTTCGAGCACACCATCATTCGCCATAGCGTTGTAATTCCAGCTGCCCGGCACGAAGACATCCGCCATCGTGCCCCCGGCGATCTGCGTTTTGCAGGCGGCATAGCTGGCGCCGCAGCCCGCGGCATCGATCAACTCAATCTCAACGCCGGGATTTTCGTCCATGTAGCGGGCGATTGCCGCTTCGTAGGTGTCGATGTCCGGCGGACCGCCCCACATAAACACGGTGAGTTGCCCGGTTGGACCATCTTGCGCGGCAGCCGGGGCGAACAATGTGAGCGGAATCAGTAGAATTGTGAGCCACAGGTAGCGGAGTATAAGGTGTTTCGAAAATGTTTCGTGCATGATCATTCTCCAAGAAGACACTCTTTAGGCGATACCAACTGTAAGCACCGTGAATCTAGCGGGCTTTTCATCCTTCTACAATCTCTATTCGGACTGCCCGGCCTAGGCTCCGGCACCGGCAACAGCAGCATCATAACAGTATCGCAATTCACATGGGGTCGCAAGCAAGTGCCGTCCAAAGGACTGCGCCTGCTTGTGATGCGCCGATTCCTGTTCTGACTAGGAGCGAAAACGCGCGCGCCGCCCTTCAGATGGCGAAGGGCTTGACCGATTTCAAATGGGGTGTCCGGCAAGAACGAGAGCTAGCACGGCGACCATGACCCTTAGCGTTTGGCATCCGCATAAGATTCGGACTGCCGCATCAGGTTCAGCAGCGTGTCGGCGGCGGCTTGGGCGAAAGACGGGTCATTGATATTGCAATCCAGCTCGAGTACGGGAATGTCCGGTCTGAGCCCACGCTTGATCGCGTCGAAGCAAGCGGCGTTCGCTAGCGGATCCCAGAACGCGCCACCAACACTATCCAGCATGGATAAGCCCCCGAGGGGGAGGAGAAGGGCAACTGGCGCGGTCGAGGCATTGGCGGCGGCGGCGATCATTTCCCCGATCCGCCGATTCTCTTCAATGTTTGTGCGCAATAGCGTGGCGGACGGCGCCCACTGATATAGATTGCGTCCGCGATACTTTTCCGGCACCGATTCGAGCGACCCGAAGTTGACCATGTCGACGCAGCCGGGCGCGATCACGGCGGGAATGCCAGCGCGCGACGCCGCCAGGCAACGTTCCGGTCCAGCGCTGGCGCCGCCCCCACACACTTCGTCAGCCAATTCCGTTGTCGTGATATCGAGACAGCCGGCAATATAGCCTTCACTGATCAGGCTCTCCATCGTCTGGCCGCCGATGCCGGTCGCATGAAATACCAAGACTTCGAATCCATGCGCTTCGATCAGGCTGCGCGCCTGGTCGACGCAGGGCGTGGTATTGCCGAACATCGAGGCGGCCACCAGCGGTCTCTCTTCGGCGATCGGCGTCGTCTGCCCGCGGACCATGCCCACGATGGCGGCCGCCGCATTGGCATAGACCTTGGCGCTGATGCGGTTGATGCCCGCTACATCGACGATCGACGGCATCATTACGATGTCCGCCGGACCGACAAAGCCGCGCACATCGCCGCTAGCAACGGTCGAGACCATCAGCTTGGGCAAGCCGAGCGGCAGCGCTCGCATACCGGCGCTGGCAACAGTCGTACCGCCACTGCCGCCCATGCCCAGGATGCCATCAAGCGCCCCCTCGTCGTAAAGCGCGCGCGCTATCTTCGCTAGACCCCGGCCCATGACTTCCATGGCTTCACCACGGCCCTCGCCCCGGCGCAGAGCGTCGAGATTGCCTCCCGCCGCGCTGGCGACCGCTTCACGGCTGATATCGGGCGCAAAGCCAGGTTCGCCCAGAATGCCAACATCTATCACCAGTGTGCGGACCCCTTGCTTTTCGATTAGCGCCTTCACCCAGGCGAACTCGGCCGCTTTGGTATCGAGCGCGCCAGCAAGCACCACCGTCTTCATCGCGTCTGTCACGATCTAGCGCTTCCTCACTTTGTGATTCTTGAAGGTCTTGACCGCGCTCATCACCGCTTTTTCAATCGGGATGCGCTCGATGCTGGAAGCGCCAACGAAACCCTGGGCGTCCGTTCGCTCATACAAGACATGGGTATCCTCGGGCTCGGCGAAGGGTCCTCCATGCGCCAGGCAGATCACGTCCGCATCGACCTCCCAAGCGCCTTCCATAATGCGCTGCGCGTTTTCCAGCGATTCTTCCATCGGATCAGCCGGGAAGCCGATCAAGCCACCAGCGGTGCCGCCGACGTGGGCGCAGACGACATCGACGCCGGCATCAGCCATACGCGCGGCTTGCTCGGCGCTGAATACATAGCACATGGTGAAAATGTCTCGCAGTCGCAGCAGGCGGATCAGCTCAACCTCGCGGGCGAATCCCCAGGGCTGATTGATGCTGCTGGCGATATTCTCGTGCTCGCGCAGGAAAAAATCGGAAATCCGCTCGTGGTTGCCCACGGTGGGGAAGTTGATAAAACCGTCGAAGCCCTGGTCGACGAAGCGGTCTATCATGGTTTCCAGGTCATAAGTGGTCTGATCGTTGGCTTCGATGCCCGCGATGATGGGCGTGTCGTTGACGACATTGCTGATTTCGTCATACATATCAAGCGTCCGCGGATTGGAGTGGCCGATGACCTCGGTACGCAGCCCCATAATGCGCGATCGGCCCGTGCTGTAACAGACGATGAAGTCCGCTCCACCCAACTCAGCGCACTTCGCGACAATACCGGCGCTGCAGCCGGCGCCAATAATGACGTCGCCATTCGCCAGCGTTCCTCGAAGTCTGCTCAAGATCTCTGCTCTGTTCATCATGACTTAAGTCCAGATCTGCGAATAAACCCGCATGAAATTGCCGCCCAATATCTCCTTCGTTTCCACTTCGTCATAGCCGCGCTCCAAGAGCGCCTTGGTCAGATTGGGAAAGCAGCGGGGGTCGTCCAAGCCGCGCGGATAATAATAGGGCGGCGGCGGATAATCCTTCGGATCCCACTGTCCCGTTTTGACAAAGTAGTCGTAATGCGCCTTTGACGCCTCCTGCATGGAATCGCCGATATATTCAAAGTCGATGCCGATGCCCGCGTGTTCGATGCCGACGAGATCGGCGATGTGGTCGACATGTTGGAGCAAGTCATCCAGCGTGGGGCGCTGCTTTTTCGCCACGAAGGGCGGGAAGCCATTGATGCCAATGACGCCGCCCATTTCGGCGACGCGCTTGATTTGCTCGTCGGTCAGGTTGCGCGGACTGTCGCAAACCGCTTTCGTCAGATTGTGGCTGAAGACGACCGGCTCTTCGGAGATATCCATCGCGTCCATCGTGGTCTGAATGCCGGTGTGGCTGCAATCGACCGCGATGCCGGCGCGATTCATCGCCTTGATCAGCCGCCGGCCAAAGGCGCTTAAGCCCGCGTCATTGGGTTCGAGGCAGCCATCGCCCACAAAGTTCCTGACGTTATAGGTCAACTGTATGACGCGTACCCCCAGCGCGTGATAGACATCCACCAGTTCGATGCTCTGCTCAAGGGGCAGCGAATTCTGAAAGTGGAAGAGGATGCCCAAGCTGCCATCGGCTTTGGCTTGGCGGAAGCCCGCCGCATCGGTGACGTGCAGAAGCTCGTGACTGCGCTCGCGGATGATGTTCAGCCAGTTGGCGATCCGCCCGATCGCTTCGCCGCAGTTGTGGTTGGCCGCCAGTGATGGCGCAACGACCGTGACGCCGCCCTCGACATAATACGAGGCATGCGCTGGTGAATGCGTCAACAGCGGGCATGTGCCATCAAAGACGATCGCTTCTTCATGCACGCGCCGGTAGTCGACCACCGATTGCTCCCCCTTGCGGTCAGCGATCAGTCACGCCCATACAGTGGCTGAAAACGCGCCGGCGGACTGATGCCGATGACGGTGTCGTTGTGCCAGTCGACTTCGCAGCGTTCCCCGCCCACCAGGTCGCTGACCTTTTCCCGCCGCGATGGCAGCCATACCTTCACGATTGAATCCGGCGCCAGGCTCTCCAGCCTGAGGTAGCCGTCCGATATCGAGTCCGCAGCAGATGACCTGGGTCCATCGTTAAGCTGTAGCGTGACGGCGGCCGGTTTCGCCCAGGATGGGATGCGCAACTGCAGAGAGGCCGTTTGGTGGAGGCGCAGGCGGATCGGTTCCGGTCCCGGCGGCGGACAGGTCAAAGAAAAGGCGCTGTCTTCTTTGGAATAGAGCAGATGAACGCGGACGCTGTTATCACTCACGTGGGCAACGGAATCCCAGGATTCGCAGATGGCTTGCAGCGCGCCGCCAACCAGATCCGCATTGACCTGGTAGGCTTCTTCCGGATAGGAGATGAGCCCTTTGGTTCCTCCGAAACAAAAGCCGCCGCGCGCTCGCTCCGCCACGTTTCCATAGCGCGTCTCGTCATCATCTTCGTGCCCGCTGGCTTCACGCACCCACGATGTGTCTACGACTTGCGACGCCAGCAGATGATTGCGCAGCATGCGATCGGCGTCTTCAAAATAACCCGCGTAGCCAGCCTGACCCAGCAGCAGCGCCGCTTCGATAAGGTCGCCGGTATTATTGGCTTCACCGCGGTTGATGTCAAAGCCGGCATATCCAGCCGCCTGCAGTGGCTCGGCAAGCCAAGGCGCCCAGCGGAACTCTTTCACCCAGCCGTAACTGCTGCGGAATGGGCGCATGCCAACATCGTAAGCGCGGCGCGCGCCTTCTATGATTCCGTTATCGTCAATAAGAATGCCGTAATCGATTAGACCGGTGATCGTGCCGGTAATGGAATGCATGTGCGTGCCAGCCGCCTCCGCGATCGATCCATCGGCGTTAAAAGCCAGCTCGAGATTGTCCTCGGCGAAGCGGCTCGCCAGCTCCAGCGCGCTCTCATCGTCCGATTGACGATAGTACTGAACCAGCGGCCGAATGAGCCGGCCGGTGGTGGCTGGCGGCGTCGCCAGTATGCCGCTGAAGGCATTCGCCCAGCCCTTGGGACCGAGACTCTCCGCGGGAAAGCGCGCGCCATCGCCAATCGCAGCGAGAATGGAACGGCACAAGCGACGCAGGGCAGGCTCCGCCCGCGGATCGGCGCGCCAATTCCAGAGCGCCAGCAAGCCCAGGACCACTTCGCGGCAGTTGTGCATGGCGGCGACATCCGGCTGCCACGGTGTGGGACGGTTCCAGGGCAAGCCAGATTCGTGACCTTCGAGGCTGTCGTAGAGCTGCTGGGCGAGCGCATCATAGATTTCGGTTTCGTCGGGCAAATCAATGATGCGCGAAGAGCGACCGAGCGCATCCAGAAATCGACCGACAACATGGGGCGAGTCGAACGGGCCGTGCCGCATGCATGCTGGCTGTTGGATGAGTTCGTAATGGAAGAATGGGGTGTAGTTCTGGCGCTCATCCAGGTTGTTGACAATGAATTCGACACCCAAGGCCAGATGGCGCTTCAGATCAATTTCGTTTCTTCGGTCATACACGGCGTTTTGCCACTCCCGTAAGGCGGGCTCCCGCTAAATTCTGCGAGCGGCCCATTGAATGCCGCGGCTGATGACCTGGCGGAAATTCGAATTCTCATAAGCATGGTGGTCGTGGCCCGATTGGAAGCAGAAGACGCGCGCCTGCTTGTAGCGCCTCGTCCATGCGATGCTGCGCATGCTCTTGGGTTCGTCGGTGAAGAGGAGAATCTCGCTGTCGGCGTCCGGCTCCCCGACCACATAAGTCTCGTCCCGCATCGTCCAGTCGCTCAGGCCATGTGTGATCGGATGCGGCGGATCGGCAACCTGGATGCGGAGGTTGATGTCCATGTTCACGCTCCAACTGGGCGCCTGGATGCCGACCAGGCTGGCCCAAAGCGGCCAATCCGGATAGGCCAAAAGCGCGTGATGCAAAATGAAGACGCCTTGCTCGCTTTCGCCCAGCGTATCCAGCGCCGCCTTGGTCGCCGCATCTGTCTTGCCGCCCTCGCTGCCGGGCGTCTGCTGATGAAAATTGAAGAAAAGCAGCGCGTCATATTCGGCGCGCCGCTCGCCGACGTCCGCGGCGAAGTCTTCCATGTCCTGCGGGTAGAAGTCGATTTCGGGCATGCTGCGGAAGGCGGCGTGAAATGCCGGCACATCAAAGGGATGCTTGCCAGTGATCACCGCGGTCTTTATCTTCTCTTCGGTGGAACTCATGCTCATAAATCCTCCCGCGCACGATTCAATAGCTCTTGCACTTTGACCGGCTGACCGCTGCGGCTGCTTTCGATAGCGGCGTAGATCAGGGCAACCGATTGCAAATTGTCCTCGATATTCGTCTCCATTTTTTCGCCGCCATCCAGCCAGTCTACAAACTGCTCAATAAGCCAGGTGTTTTTCCATTTGCGCCCTGGCAAAAGCGGCAGCGGCTCGCCTTCGCCTTCAAACTTTGTCATTCGCTGGGTCGAAGGATCATACGGAAAGCGCTCCAGACGGCGCCCATTGAGCACCAGCGTGCCCAATTCACATTCGGCCCGGATCGTCTCCTGCTCCCAGTATTTCAATCCGACAGCGTTGGCGCAAGCGCCCTCGAACATTGCGCGGCTCCCGTTCTCGAATTGCATCGTAACCAGCGCCTGCGAATCGCCAGCATATTCGCCCCAGGGCGGGTTCCATGACTGCGCATAGAGCGTATCACATAAGGCGCCAGCCAGGTCGGCGAGCATATCGAGATGATGCACCGCCCCCTCGATCATGAGCGGATCAGGTATCTCGTGCCGGAAGGCGCCCCAGCTGCCGCGCTGCCGCAAATCGCAGGTGAGGTGACATACGAGATAATCGAGCGCGCCGTAGCGCCCGGAGCGCAATTCCTCGCGGAAGCTCGTCTTGTCCTGGTCGAAGCGGTGGCTCATCGTCACGCCCATCTTCACGCCAGCCCGCTTTACCTTGTCCGCGATTCGAACGGAGGCGGCCAAGGTATCCGCGATCGGCTTTTCGGAGAGGATATGCAGGTCGTGAGACAATGCCGCATCGACGACCGCTTCATGACGCGCCGGCGGTACAACGATCGTGCAGAAATCAGCTGGATTCTCCGCCATTGCTTGGTGCAAGTCTGTGTAACACTGGCTGGGACGCAGACCGAGCGACTCTTGCGCCACCGGCAAGGCGGCCGGGTTGATATCGACAGCGGCGACCACTTCGATCAGCCCATCAGCGATATTCGGCGGCAGCGCGACTTCGCACCAATTGCGACCCATCAAGCCCAAGCCTATCTGGATCATTCGGAAAGTCATTGAATTTTGCCCCTCTGCAGTCGTGGATAGCCAGGTTTATCCGCGCAAGCCACCGACGGTCAGCCCGGCGATGAAGCGGCGCATGAGTAGCAAATAGACGACAATCATGGGACCAGTCGAAATAATTGAAGCGGCGAACATGGTGACGTGATCTTGACGAAATCCGGCCGGCTTTAGCGTCGTGATTGCATAAGCGATGGTGTATTTGTCGGGCGCCTGGAGGAAAACCGCGGGCAAGAGCAAATCGTTCCAGCTCCAAAGGAAAGCGAAGATGAGCACGGTGAGCACACCGGAACGAGCGAGCGGCGCCATGATATAACGGAAGACACCCCACTCGCTGGCGCCTTCGACTCGGCCAGCATCGCCAAGTTCTTCCGGCAGCGTCAGAAAAAACGAGCGCATTAGCAAAGTTGGAACCGGCAGAAATGTGGCTGTTGTCGTCAGAATCACCGCCGTGCGCGAATTGGCTAGGCCCAGTTGTCTCACGACGCGGGTTAGCGGTTCGAGGTAAGAGAAGACCGGCGTCACAATCGCCATCATGACCAGCAGCAGCAAGAGTCGGCGCCCGGGGAAATCCAGCCGCGAAACGGCATAACCCAGCATCGTCGCCAGGACGCCAATCAGAACGGTGACCGACCCTGACACAGCCAGGCTGTTGTAAACGAAGGTGCTGAATTTGGCGCCCGTCCAGGCGTGCGCGTAATTCTCGACATGGAGCCGGTCCGGCAGCGCCAGCGAATCCATCGTGATTTGCGTATTGGTCGAGAAGCTCGCCATCAGCACCCAGAGCGAGGGGAAGACGAAGGGCAGCGCCAGAAGAATGACCAGCGCGTACAAGGCATACCTCATGATCTTGGTGGTCAGCATGGCTCGCGCTCGCTCAGTCCTTTGGCGCTGTGCGCTCTCTAAACCACAGGAAAGCGGTGACGATCCCGATGACAAGAATCAGCAGTACGACGCCGAGAGCCGCTGCCTCGCTGGCGTTATAGCCCATTCGCGCCTTCTTGAAGATAAGCGTCGGCAAGATTTCCGTAGAGTAATAGGGACCGCCGAGGCCGGGCGTGGTTAAGGGGAAGACGACGGCGAAGGGCGTCAAGCCAACAATCAGCATGATTGTCATCACAAAAGTGGCGACGTCGCGGACACTGGGAATCGTGATATAGCGGAACACCTGGACTTCCGAGGCGCCGTCAACCTTGGCCGAATCATAAAGCGAGCGGTCAATCTGCTGTATCGCCGCCGTGAAGACGATGTAGCAGAAGGCGGTCTCATGCCAGACGAAAACGCCCATGGCCGCATAGATGGCGATCCGCCCATCGCCGAGCCACTGCGGTTTGACTTCGGTGAAGCCTAAGGCGTGAATCACCTGGTTAATCATGCCATAGCTGGGGTCGTACACGCGGGTGAAGAGCGCCGCCGCCACCGCCATCGAAAAGAAATAGGGTACGAAAAAGGCAAAGCGAAAGAGAGGCTTTGGCCGCAGGTTGGTATCTTCTACCAGCGCCGCCGCAACCAGGCCGATAATCGTAGGCACGAAGAGCCCAACGACGCCCCACAAGAGGCTGTTTTTGATGGCTTGCGAGAAAGGATAATTGTCCGTTGCTCGGGTGAAGGTCTTGAAGCCGACGAAGTCGCCCATGTCTGGGCTGATGCCATCCCATTTGTAGAAGCTCAGCCCGATCGTTTGCAGGGCGGGGTAGAAAACAAATATCCCCATCAGGATCAAGGCGGGCGCAACCAGAACAGCAGCCAGCAGCCACTGCTCGCGCGTCTTAGATGAGGCGCCCCGCCAAGACTCAAGCAGCCGCGGACGGAGCATTGAAGCAAGCGTGGACATCTAACCTATCTCAATCCGAGACCAGGCACATTGCGTCTCTGGGCTCAGCCCGGAATCTAGGGACTGAGCCCGATAGCGTGTTGAGGACTAGAGCAGATCGCTGCGATCTTCCGGAATCTGTCCGTCTTCGATGTCGCGCTCCCAGGCGTCCTGGACTTGCTGCGCCCACTGCTGGGGCGTGATGCTGCCGGCCAGTATGCCGCCCAAGCCTTGCTGGTACGCGTCTTGTGAATTCTGTGGCAGCCAGCCGAAGATCAGCAGAGAAGACTCATCGCCGGTGATAATCGGCAAGCGCTGAATCTGGGGAATCGCCAGCTCGCCAAAGGCTTTCGTCGCCAAGAGATTTCCCCGTTCGAGCAGGATCTTGGCGCCGGTACCCTTGACGCAGAAATCGAGGAATAGAGCGGCTGCGTCTGGGTCTTGCGCCGCCGCCGGGATAACCATGGCTTCCGTCTCGCCGGTGCACCAAATCGGTCCGCCGCCGGGACCTGGCATCGTCAGCATATCCCAGTCGTCGCCGAACTGCCGCTGCATCTCCGAATAGAACCAGGTGCCGGTCACATTCAAAGCGGCCGCCCCCGAGATGAAGCGTTCATTGCCGTCGTCCTGCGTGATTGACAGTACATCTGGGTCGAGCAATCCCGCGTTGTAGATATCCAGGATCGCCTGCGCCGCTTCGACGCTGGGCGCGTCCGTGAACTTGCCATCGCCGAAGATCACATCGGTGATGCTTCCGGGTCCGCTCAGCCCACCGATGCTGGCCCAGAACTGATAGTGAATCATCTGGATTTGGCTGAAGCCGCGATGTCCGTTGGTCAGCGGAATCAGGCCGGCCGCCTTGAATTTCTCCAGCATGGCGATGAATTCTTCCCAGGTCTGTGGCTCGCCGACGTCAAAGCTTTCCAGGACTGACTTTCTATAAGATGCGCCACAAATCTCGTAGTAAAGCGGCAATGTCCAGAGCTGGCCGCCTCGCGATGAGCGCCGCAGCGCCGCCGCCAGCACCCATTCATCCCACTCATAGAGATCACGATAACCGTCGAGTGGCTGGATCAGACCGGCTTTGAGAACGGGATCAAGCTTGAGGAACTTCGGATTCTCATTCGAGATCAGATCGACCGCGCCCGCTTCCATCGCGATGCGCTGCCAATCGACGCCGACGACCGCCGCTTCGACTTGGCTGAACTCGACTGTGATTTCCGGATGTTCCGCAATGAAGGCGTCTACCACTGCCACGAAGTCTGTGCCTGGACCGCTCTCGATCTGAAATCGGAAAGTGCCGGACTCGGGAACCGATTGGGCGAAAGCTAAGCTGGAGCCGAGGGCGGAACCGACGGCGCCAACGCCCATGAACTTCAGCAACTCTCGCCGTGAGATGCCACTGTTAGTGCTTTTCATTCGAAAACTCCCTTAAGAAATATGTTTTCCGCCTCCGGTATAGAGGCATGAGAACCGCAACATTAGTTTGAATCAATGAAAGACAGCCTGAACATAACATATACAAAGTTCGCTGTCAAAAGAGTCAGGCGCCCAGCAACGCAGGATTGCTTGCAGCGCGACCAAACCTGGCGACGCAGCTTGCAGCGCACGCAAAACAGGCAAGACTTTACAAAGTTTGCCGGTCGCGACTCGATTACGACTTGCGCTTTTCGCGATGAGAGGCGGCAATCAACCCTCGGCAACGCCGGCCTGTTCGTCTTCCCCGAGCAGCTTCCAACTCGAGGAAAGGTAGATAATCCCGCGATGCTCCAATTGCTCTATCACGTCCTTGTTGGCGCGCACATCAAAGGCGAAGGCGTAGGACACAGAATCAATCACTGGACCGGCAATTTCCCTGGCGACCAGATTGATCCAATACTGACCCGGCAGCAGGTTGATATTGTCGATTCGGCATTCCAGCACATTGGCCTGCTCCAAGGCAAGCGACCGGCGGCTAGACATCGGCATTTCAATATAGCTGACGACGGTATTGGCTGGATCCACGACACGCAGCGAAAAGCGATAGCGCGGCGTCGCCTCCTTGACGTCTAGCCCGATACGAAAAACGACCGATTCGCCCGTTGAGAAGCCGGTGATTTCGCGCCCGCTCGCCACGTCGTGCATGCTGATGTCCATAATGCGCAAGGCGCCGGTGCCTTCACGCAGATCCGCGGCGAGCTTGTCCTTGCCCGCAATGACCGTCGACCGGTCCATGGCGACTTGAAAATAGGCAGTGAGGATATCGCTGGGCGAGCCGGACGCGGTGATTTGGCCATCTTCCAAGTATAGCGCCCTCTCACAGATCCGCTCAATCGAATAGGGACTGTGCGTGACGAAGATGATGGTGACGCCGCTATTTGACAGCTCATCCATCCGGTTGAGGCATTTCTTCTGAAAGTTGACATCCCCAACCGACAACACCTCGTCGATCAGGAGAATATCCGCGTCGACATTGACGGCAACGCTAAACCCGAGGCGCGCCTGCATACCGCTGGAATACTGCCAAACCGGCTTGTCCAGCCAGTCACCCAATTCGGCAAAGTCTTCAATTTCGGGCAGCTTTAGCTCCATCTGCCGTCCGGTGAATCCCATGATGGCGCCGAGCAATTTTATGTTTTCGCGTCCGGTCAGGTCACTGTGCATGCCGGCGGAAAGCTCAATCATCGGGAAGAGACGTCCGTTCACCTGTACGGAGCCGTAAGTGGCCGGGCTTACGCCAGCGATCAGCTTGAGCAGGGTGCTCTTCCCCGCCCCGTTCTTACCGACGATGCCCAAGGATTCGCCACGTTTGACTTCAAATGAGACATCGCGCAATGCCCAGGTACCGTATTTGGCGCGATCAACTGTGGACTGGCCGCGCAGCTGGTCAATCTGGCGCCGCATCCAGGGGCGCAAGGGCAAGCCGTACCGCTTCCATACGTCTTGCGCTTGAATCGCCAAGTCGCCATTCATAGACGGTTCCCAAATTCTCTTTATTCGCCAGTCTTGCAACGGCGACCTGTCAGGCCGCCCGTTTGATTCGCAACAGAGATACATGCATCAGTGTTGATACGCCCTCGTCTCCAGCCAGGCTTAAATTACATCGGCAAAATAGCGGGACATGAAGTGGAAAAACGGCAATGTTATCGCCAGCACGAGGCAAGTCACGATCGCGCTGAACAGCAGACTGCCGATATCGGGCGCCTGACCAAACACCAGCACCTTACGGAATCCGTCAATGATTCCAACTGCGGGATTCAGCGCGTGAATGAGCGGCCACTTGTCGACTAGCTCTTGCGAAGAATACATGACCGGCGTCAGAAAAAGCCAGACCTGCATGATGTATTGAATACCATGCAAGACATCGCGGCGATAGATGGTGAAGGCGGACAAGCCAATCCCCACCGACCAAGCCAAGGCGCCGGTCATGAGAGCGAGCAGCGGCAGCCACAGCCATGCCCAGGTGATTGGAATGCGCAAGATCTGCAGCACCACAATGAGAACGATGCCAGACATGATGAAATCGAATATCGTCGTCAATAGCACGACAAAAGGGAAGATTTGGCGAGGCAGCGCCATCTTGCGTAAGACCGTGCCATTGGCCAGTAAGCCGTGCGGAATGCGCACCACTGAACTCTGGAAAAAAGTCCAGGGGATGGTCGCGGCCATCACAAAAGCCAGGCGTGGCGCGCCTTCGCTGCTCGCCCCCACCAAACCGCTCAGAAAGTTCAAGATCACTGTATACAGAATTGCCGGAATAATCGCCCAGAGCGGACCCAGCAATGTGCGCCGATAGCGCGCTCGAATATCGCGGCTGACCAACGAGAGAAGCAAGTTCCAATAGCTGTGCCACTTGTCATAGTTGTTCCGCGTTGGATTATTGTTCGACCATTGGCTCATGGCGTTTCAGTCGTTCTGCCTGACCAAGTTGTCCCGCAATTATCGCGCGAAACGAATAATTGGACAGTCTAAAATCGGCGAGAGAAGACACGATTTGCGGCGCCGCGATTCAGCTCTTGCTGCTCTGCATTGACATGTCGAAGCAAGACAGCCATCTGCGCCAGGACCAAGTCTTGCTTTGCCCATTCGCCACTAAGCGCGCATCCGAAGCGCAGACTGATCACCGGGTCGCGATAAAACGGGAACATCATTTGGAAGGTCGCCGCCAGAAAATGACGTTTGCTGCTTTCCCGGTACTGACGGACGATTGGGTTTCGCAGGGCAGTCCGCGATAGTACGCCGCCGACGGCAAAAGGCACGATCGCCATGTCGGGCACGTGGCGCGCCAGGTGTTCAATGCTGCGCGACCACTGGGACAAGGTCTCCAACGCCGCTTCCAAATGCAGTCCCGGATCGGCTTCGATTTCACCGCGAGGATATAACAGCAGAGACTTCCCCGCCCGCAAATGTCGCAGACAGGCGCGAAACGTCGCAACCGGTCGGCGCTGATCGACGAGGATGACATGACGCCGCATCGCCCGCAAGCCCGGCAAAATGCCAAAGTCATTCGCCAGGAAATGCGTATCCCGCCGCGGCGAGGCCGAAAGAAGCGCATGGGCGTCTCCCAAGCCCGCGTGGTTGCCCACGAAGAGCACGGGTCCCGTCCGCGGCACATGGTCCGCGCCCTGGACGTGGATGCCTTTGGACCCGATTTCGACCAGCCACTCGCTCGCCCCTTTGAGGTCGCCATCGCGCGCAATCATGCCTTCCATCTTCATGCCCAGCCTTGTGAGTTCGAGCACAAATGGCGCGCAGACGACGTGCAGCGCGGCATTGATCAATGGATTATTGAAGCAGAAGGCCTCCACAACCGACATCGACATGGCGCGGTACAGATGCAAGAAGCGTATGTTCAAGGACCGCGGGCCTTTTCCATCCGGCATGAACTTCCCTCTTCTTGCAAATCCCCTTGCTCGTCCAAGGATAGGGCTTGTTGTTTTCTGTGAGCGCGGTTCATTCTTTTCGCTGACGCCGGGCGGCTGCAGGAGGCGACCCGGCGATCATCTAGTTGCTATACTATACACAGCTATTCAGATTGTTTCGCGATGATGTGATGGCCGAACGCCGGTACAAGGGCGCTCCTTGGCTGGCCGCCCACGGCCGAGGCGCGCCATACGATTAGCGAATGCAACTGCCAGCGCAGGCAACAGCGTTGACCGATGCATTCCGCTACCGCCGCTTAACGAAATCTCGCGAGCTCTTTCGTGACGGAAATGCCGCCCCGCTGCAACAGCGCCACCTCCGAAAATGCGCTTAGCACAGTCATTCCCTGCTCGGCCCAGTGGATCAACCATTCCAGATTTGTGATCTGGATTCCCGGCGCAACACCATGTTTCTCGCAAGCCGCCAATGTCATTTGGATCGCCTCAATCAATGGCGGCGCGTCCAACTGACCAGCCACGCCCAAGTCTATCGACAGGTCTGTTGGGCCAATGAGCAAGACATCCACGCCGGGAATGGCGGCGATTTCATCGATTTCGTCGATCGCGCCACGCGTTTCGACTTGAACGATCAGCAGCGTTTCCGCGTTTGCCGCCCGCATATTCTCCGGCAGCGGCCCACCTTGAAAATCAGTGTGTCCTCTGCCAAATGAACAGCCACGCGCGCCCAGAGGGGGATACTTGATGATGTTAACCACTTCCAGAACATCTTCCGCAGAGCGCAGCCGCGGCGCCATCACGCCCTGCGCGCCGACATCCAGCGCGCGCGCGATATAGGGATACTGTTTGTCCGGTACGCGAACCAGCGGCGTAATGCCAATATGGCGCCCAAAACGGCTGAGATCGGCGACAGATTCATAGTCGAAGACGCCGTGCTCCATGTCGATAGTGGCGAAGTCGTAGCCGGCGTTCTTCAAGACTTGCATAATCGATGGCTGTCGGAATTCCACCAGCATCGTGCCGGCCGCCGATTTTCCCGCGCGCAGAAGAGACTTCATGCGATTTGACGGAATGATGGTCATGATTTTCCCACGCTCATTGGCAGTAGCAGGCGAATCTCAGGCGGAATGAAGAAGCGCCGCGAGATTCATTTCCAAATCGAGTTCGCGCCGGAGCTCGTCCAGATCATGCAGGACGCCGGCGCCTACGATAATGCCATGTTTTCGGTTGTATTGCTCATTGCGAAACTCAATCTCGCCAGGGACAAGAATCTCATTCCTGTCTGGCGCAGACTCGCTCGCCTTTATTTCGTCGATCATTTGATCAATTTGCGCTTTGAAATCGTCAATGTCTCGAAACGACGCAATGTCGATCGCCAGCAGGAAAAACCCCAGGTCTTGGTAGGTCTCCGAGTTGTTCCACAGGGGACCGAGATGCGGTCCATAGGCGCCGCCGCCGAGAATGCCGCTAAGAATGTCGATCATCAGGGCGATGCCGTAGCCTTTGTGTTCGCCGAAGGGCAGCACCGAGCCCTTCAGCGCTTCGGTCGCATCGGTGGTGGGGCGGCCTTGCTGGTCGATAGCCCAGCCCAGCGGAATCGGGCGGTCTTCAATCTCCGCCAGATTGATTTTGCCGCGCGCGACGATGCTGCTGGCGCTGTCGAATACAAGCGGTCGATGCTTCCCCGCGGGAACGGACATACTGAAGGGGTTCGTACCCAGCATTGGCACAATGCCACCCCAGGGAGCTATGGCGGCCGGCGCGTTGGAACAGGCGAAACCGATCATGTCTCTTGAAGCTGCCTGCATTGTGTAGTAGGAGGCGATGCCAAAGTGCGTGCCAGCGCGTACCGAGCACATGGCAATGCCGCTGGTCCGCGCTTTCCTGATGCACATTCGCATGGCTTTGTCCGCGACTACAGCGCCCATGCCGTGCCCGCCGTCGAGATGGAAGGCGGCTGGCGTTTCATTGATAACATGGATCGCCGGCTCCCTGGCTACGAATCCGTCGCGTATGCGATTGCAATACACCTTCAGGCGCGAGATGCCATGCGAAGGATGCCCGCGCAGATCGGCTTGCAGCAGATTGTCGGCCACGATGGCGGCGTCCGCTTCAGGCAGTCCGGCCGCCACGAAAATGCGCTGCGCGAAGGGATAGGCCGCTTCTACCTTTAGCCGCTGATCGATGTTGGTTTCTGTCACCGGAGGCTGCTCTCCATAAAGGAAGCGCCGCTCAACTTTGGAAGCGACGAATGAATAGGAAGCCGAGACGTCCCGCCGCGGGAGAATCCGGTCAGCTCAAGCTCATCGGCAAAGTGGCAGGCGACGGACCGATCGCCGGCGGCTTGCGCGAGCGGCGGCTCTTCGCGGGCACAAATATCTTGCGCGTAGGCGCAGCGCGTGCGGAAATTACAGCCGCTTGGCGGGTTAGCGGCGCTGGGAACGGTCCCGGTCAGTGGCTTCCGCGTCCGTTTTGCCAAGGGGTCGGGAATGGGGATGGCGCCCAGCAGCGCTTCGGTGTACGGGTGGCGCGGGGACTGGTAAAGATCAGTGGCATCGGCAATCTCAACGATCTTCCCAAGGTACATGACGACCACTCGCTTGCTGATATACTCCACCACACTCAGGTCATGGGCGATAAAGAGATAGGTCAGGTTGAGCCGCTCCTGCAAGTCCATTAGCAAATTCAGTACCTGCGCCTGTACCGACACATCCAAAGCCGAGACCGGCTCATCGCAGACGATCACCTCCGGATTCAAAGCCAGCGCGCGAGCGATGCCGATGCGCTGCCGCTGACCGCCGCTGAATTCGTGGGGATAGCGATTCATCTGCGCCGTATTCAGTCCAACCAAATCCAGCAGTTCTTCCACCCGCTCGCTCTGCTGCGCCCGCGCGCCGATGCGGTTGATGCGCAGCGGCTCGGCGATGATGTCATGCACGGTCATGCGCGGATCGAGCGACGAGAATGGGTCTTGAAAGATAATCTGCATCTTTTGCCGAACGCGTTTCATCTCCGCATGAGTGAACCCAACAATGTCTTCGAGTTGGTCATCCAGTCGAAAGAGAATCGAACCCGCGGTCGGTTCGTAAAGTCGCAGAATGCAGCGCCCGGTGGTGGTCTTGCCACAGCCGCTTTCACCGACCAAGCCCAGCGTCTGCCCGGCCGACAAGGCAAAGCTGACATCATCGACCGCCCGGATCCAGCCGACCGCGCGCTTGAGAATGCCCTTCCGTATCGGAAAATACTTCTTCAGTTCATGGACTTGAAGAACGGTATCACTCGACATGCTGCTGCGGCGCCTCATCAGCATAAAGCCAGCACTTGGCCCGCTGCGTTTCCGCCGGGAAGAACATCGGCGGATCTTCTTCGCACCTGGCCATGACATGAGGACAGCGCGGCGCAAAATAGCAGCCCTGCGGGATATCCTGCATCATAGGCACCGCCCCCTCGATTGGCGTCAGTCGGGAACTCAATCCGATCTGCGGTATGGATTCCAGCAAGCCACGGGTGTAGGGATGGCGCGGATTATAGAAAATATCGACGGCGCTGCCTTCTTCGACGACCTTGCCCAAATACATCACCATTACGCGATCGCAGTTTTCGGCGACCACCCCGAGATTGTGGGTAATCAACATAATGGACATGTCGTATTCATGTTGAAGGTCGCGCATGAGATCGAGGATTTGCGCTTCAACCGTCACATCCAGCGCCGTGGTTGGTTCGTCCGCGATGAGCAATCGGGGGTTGCATGACAGCGCCATCGCGATCATCACACGCTGCCGCATGCCGCCGGACAACTGGTGCGGATAGTCGTCGATCTGGCTGTGCGGGTCGGATAAGCCCACACGATCAAGCAGTTCAATCGCCCGTTTGCGCGCCTCCATTTTACTGACGCGCTGATGCAGCGCGATCGCCTCGATGATCTGATTGCCAATGGTATAGATTGGATTGAGCGAGGTCATCGGTTCCTGAAATATCATGCCGATCTCGTTGCCGCGCAAGTTACGCATGTCCTGACCATTCGGGTCCAGCTTCGCGATATCGATTGGGCGGCCGCCTTCGCCCATGTACTCAATCGCGCCGCTGACGATATCGCCCTGAGGCCGTTCGATTAGTTGCATGATCGAATAGGCGGTGACGCTTTTGCCACAGCCGCTCTCTCCCACGATGCCGAATGTCTCGCCCCGTTTGATATCGAAGTCAATTCCATCGACGGCGCGGATCATACCCTGCTCGGTGCGAAAATGCGTCTGCAGATCGCGCACGCGAAGGAGGGTATCTCGCTGCTCGGTCATGGGTCGCGCAGACATTGTCCGCCCGCTTTCCCCTGTCACTGCGAGTAGGGGTCGGCGGCGTCGCGCAAGCCGTCGCCCAGGAAGTTGAAAGCCAGGGTGGTCACGATGATGACGATCGCCGGGCTGAACAGCCAAGGGAAGTTGACCACGGATTGCACATTCTGCGCCTCGCGCAGCAAAGCGCCGAGGCTCGTCATCGGCGGCTGTATCCCAAAACCGAGGAAACTCAGGGAGGTCTCAACGATGATCATGACCGGCACCGCCAGCGTGGCAACGACGATAATATGGCTTAGCGCGTTGGGCAGCATGTGCTTGAATATGTTGTACGCGCTTGACGCGCCGCCCGCCTTCGCCGCCATGACATAATCCATGCTGCGCAGTATGAGCACCTTGCCGCGAACCTCGCGCGCCATGCCCATCCAGCCCAAGAAGGCAAGTATGGTGATGATGCCGAAATAGATGCGCACCGAGGACCAGTCGGTCGGCATCACCGCCGCCAGCGTCATCCACAAGGGAATGCGCGGAATCGAACTCAGGAATTCGATGACGCGTTGGACGACCAAGTCCACAAGGCCGCCATAATAACCGGATAAGGTCCCCAACACCGCGCCCAGTACCACGCTGATCGCGACGCTGAGCATTCCGGCGGTCAGCGTAACCTGCGCGCCGGTGAGCATGCGCGAGAAGACATCCTGGCCGAAACGGTCGGTGCCAAACAAGAATATCAAGCCCGGCTCGTCCACGCCGAA
Source organism: Chloroflexota bacterium (assembly GCA_026707225.1). Lineage (GTDB taxonomy): Bacteria > Chloroflexota > Anaerolineae > Aggregatilineales > Phototrophicaceae > UBA6055. The sequence goes on along the minus strand of JAPOXG010000022.1, from coordinate 63,953 downwards.
GAAATGGATATCGGTTGTGACCAGGCCAAGCAGGCTGTATTCCGACCCACTGGTGAAAAACTTGAGATAGTACTTCTGGGAGGTATCGGCCACGTATGTTCGTTGAAATGTCTCGATATCCAGCTCCTGCTTGTAGCCATAAACGAAGGGACGGGACAAGCCATTTTCGTCCCAGAACAAGATCGGCATTGGCGGCGTGTGCACGAATTTGCCGAATTTCTCGTTCGTTGGATATGGCGAGAAAAACTCAGCGAACAAGATGACGATGTATACGAATATAAGAAAGAGGCCCGAGAACATCGCCAGCCGATGCCGCCTGAATTTGATGTACATCAAATCCCACTGCGACAGGCCCCGCTGTTTATCCTTCGCGAGCCGCGCCGGCTTGATAGCCGCGACAGACATTTAGCGATTCCTCATTCAAACTCAACGCGCGGGTCGACCGCGACCAAGGCGATATCAGCTAGCAAGTTGCCCACCAAGAGCAGCAGGCTCTGGAAGAACAGAATGGTTCCCGCCAGATACATGTCTTGATTGGTCAAGGCTTTGTATAGCACCGGCCCCAAAGTGGGCAGCGAAAGCACGATAGACACAATCGTGGAGCCGGACAGGATTTCGGGGAAGCGCATGCCGACCGCCATGATAATAGGCGAAACCGCGTTCATCGTCGCGTGCTTGCGGACGACCACCCCCTCACGCAGGCCCTTGGCGCGCGCCGTCGCCACGTACTGCATTTTGAGAACGTCCAGCAGATTGCCGCGCATTCGGCGGGCGATGCCAGCTGTCCCGGCTGTTCCCAGCACGACAACCGGAATCCAGAGATGCGCCAGCAAATCCAGCGCTTTGCCAATGCTCCAGGGAGCATCCAGATACTCATTTGAAAAGAGACCGCCCAGGGCCGGAATGCCAAATACAAAATAACCGATGTACATCAGAATCAGCGCCAGCAAGAAGTTGGGTATCGACAGCCCGATGAAGCCGACGAAGGTTGCGAAATGATCGCCCAGCGTGTATTGGTGCGTCGCTGAGAATATGCCAATGGCGATGCCGACGACCAGGATGAAAAGCTGTGTGCTGAAGGCGATCAGGACCGTGTAGCCGAGGAAATGAGAAATGACCTCCAGGTTCTGTTGGCCGTAATAGGTGAAGGACGTGCCGAAATCCCCGCGCAGCCAGCCGGAAACCCATTTGAGATACTGCACATGCAGCGGCTCGTCGAAGCCGTAGCGCACCTTGAGACTCTCGATCTGGTCTTGCGAGATGGACTCGCCCTGCGACTCCAGCTCGGTGACGATTGAATCGAGGTAGGATCCCGGTGGCAGCTGCGTGAGCACGAAGATGAAGATCGATAGCGCGACCAGCGTCGGAATCATCAGCAGTATGCGTTTGACGATGTACTGCGGCATGTTGCTTTATCCCATGGGGGCTCCACCGGAAAAGGGGCGGAGCCCGCAAAACGCGATTGACGCTCTGGCTAGACGTCGACCGTCCAGTCCGGCTCTCGTCCCAGTCGTTCGTAAATGCGCCTTCTTCCCCGTTTGTCACCCTCCGCGACGACCCAGGCATGCTTCGCCACTTCTTCGGCGACCTCCAGCGGCACAATGATGACGCCATCGCCATCGGCCAGAACCAGGTCCTTCGGCCGAACGAGAACGCCGCCGATATTTACGGGTATCTGCGTCGAATCCAGTTCCAGGCGGCCGGGGCGGATGGACTGGGTAACGCGGCGGGAATAGACCGGCACCCGCTGCTTGATTAGCTCGTCCGTATCGCGGGCGCCGCCGTTGGTCACGATGCCCACGGCGCCGGCGGCGATCCAGGCGAAGCCGTTGTTGGATCCAATGAATCCAACTGTGCCGATTTCGCCACCGTCAATGACGATCACATCGCCTTTTTGGATTTCGTCAACCGGCGGGCCGCCGGCATACGTCCGATACCAATTGCCCTTCCAGGTCTCGAAGTCGGCCGGCTCGTAGGCGTCGACCGGCCGCGCGGTGGGCATGAAGCGCACCGTGTACGCCAGGCCGCAGAAGCGATGCGCAAAGTTGTCGATATCGCGCCAGAGCGGGCGGATGTCGCCGGCGACCAAGCCGATGTCCTGGCGCCGCAGCGCATCCATACCGTCGCATACATCCGTTAAACGCAGTCCCTCATACTTTGCCAGAATATCGTATTCGGACATGATTGCTCCCTTTTTGTTGGTAGTGGATGTTGGGCGTGGGCGACCCAAGGGTCGCCCCTACAAATTGTGATTTTGATGGCGGTCGACTTACTGCCGCGCGTAGGTCGCGTAGACACTGACCTTCGACACAGCGGGTCGGTCGCCCCTTCGGTTGGCGCTTTGGTGGGCGCCGCCAAACCTATTGATGCTCTGGCTCGATCCAGAACGCGAAGGGATCGGTGCAGCCGATGAAGCCGCCGTGGTGGTAGCTCCAGGTGCAGTCCGTCTTCACGTTGCGGAACCAGGTCTTCCTGATCACCGGTTTCGGCAGAGGACCGACGACGCCGATCACCCACATGTTCTCCGCTTGCGTCCGCAGAATCGTATCGTAGAGCATGTCGCGTTCTTCTTGGTCCGCCGTCGCCAAGATGCGCGTCCAGACGTTTTGCAGATCCTTGATGTAATCGGGCGGTTCCTCGCCTTGCTCCCCGTTGGTGTGATACCAGAGACCCCAAAGCGGCGCCCAATCGGTGTTGGTGCTGATCGGCACGAGATCGGTTTCGGTGGCCGCTTTCGCCATCGGCCAGCCGACGAATTGCATCTCGCCGGCGCGCATCCGCTGTCCCCAAAGCGCGTTGTCGATGGGCCGGATGATAAAATCGACGCCGACATCGGCATAATCGTCGCGGATGAGATTCAGGTTGTCGATCATCGGCAGTCGGTTGTTGGGCACTTCAATGACGATCGACAGTCGATTGCCATCTGGCTTCAAGCGAAAGCCATCGCCGTCGCGCTCGGTCAAGCCAATTCCGTCGAGAAGCGCATTCGCCTGATCGGGATCATAGTCGGTGTAGGCGCGCGCATATTCTTCCTTGTAGTAGCGGGATTCGACCGGCGGCAGCGTCGCGGCGGTGGCCTGCCCCTGGCCAAAGTACAAGGTGTCATTGACACGCTCGCGATTGATGGCCAAAGACATCGCGCGGCGGAACCGCACGTCCTGGTAGAGCTCGCGGTCGACCGGATCCGGTGTGTTCAGGTTGATCCAAAGCGCGGCTTCGGAGATCTGCAAGTCGCCCCAGCGCAAGATTTCGTATTCGTTGGCTTCGGCATTTTCGACGTACAGCGCCATGTCGGCGAAGGTCAGCGCGCGGGCGGCCTGGAAGTTTGGCTCGCCGGCCAGAATGCGCAGCTTCATGACCTCGCCATCGACAACGCGGAAATCGACCCGATCAAGGTATGGCAGCTGATTGCCTTCGGTATCAACAGCGAAGAAATACGGGTTTCTCTCAAATACGAAGCGGTCGCCGGGCGGCTCGACGGTGGGAACCCAGGCCAGCATCGTCGGCAGGTCTGGATTGTTCATGCCGCGGCTGTTGCCGCCACCGGAGGTATTCCAGCGCAGGTAAAAGAGATCGACCCAGTTCGAGACGCCAGCTTCGTCGATTGCGGCCTGCAACTCCTCGGCGGAGACGTGGTTCTTGTGAAATTGCCGCATGTAATGCGCGGGCAGATAGGTGTGGAACTCCTTGGTCAGCAGCGTGAGGAACATGCCGTGCGGCTCGGGGAATTTGAAGACGACCGTGAGATCATCAATCTTCTCGACCGCGCCGACGTGGCCAGTGGGCGTACGCATAAAACCGGGCTTCACCGGGCGCAATTCATCATTGCTGATGACATCTTCATACCAGAACATGACGTCATCGGCGGTCATAGGCGCGCCGTCCGACCAGCGCAAGCCCTCGCGCAGCTTGATGGTAAATTCCTGGCTGTCTTCGCTGATCTCCCAGCTTTCCGCCAGGCTGGGCACAGTCGCGTTCTGGTCGTTGTTCCACATCAGCAAGCCGATGTCTTGCCAGATCACCATGTTTGACAGACGGCTGATATTGTCGCCGAATGTCAGCCAGGTGCCGCCATAGACGCCGACTTCTTCGATCGGCTCGATGACCAAGGGATTGGCCGGCAAACGTTCTTCGACCGGCGGCAGTTCCCCGTTGGCGACCCTCTCCGCCAGCGCCGGCGCTTCGCTGTAAGCCATGCCCTGTCCGTTTGAGACAAGCGCTGAAAACGGGGCAATAGCGAGAAGAAGAGCAATTGCGATACAAAGTTTTCTAGTCATTCCTGACCTCCAAAGTAACAATTAGCCTTGCTGCGTCACGCAGCGGCTGCCGAACAAGCTAAACGCAACACACCATTTTGCCTCCCTGTACTCTACGACTCTCTCCTTAAACCCCCTTGCTCGCGCAAGGAGAGGGCTTGTCATTGTTGTGAACGCGGTTGATTCTATGCGCTGCCGCCGAGCGGCTGTCATTGTCGCTCCGCCACGAAACTGGCTAAAGCGCGTGAAGGCGCGCTCCAAGCTATCGATATGCGCTCGACAGCGTTTGTGTCGTATTCAACGGATGGAATCGATTTCGCCGCGCGGGATTTGTCGTTTTGGCAGTAACGCGTCGCGCTGAATTTGGGGAAAGGCTGCGTCGGCAAACGCAGACCTTGAATGCGACGTTTCATTTCATCTTCCAAAAAACTCTTTTTGTATATCCACAATATCTCGTACCGATACTTTAACTGACCTGTATGGCTGTGTCAAAAGATTAACGACGCAACGAGGGCGATACGAATCATCCTCCTCGTCGAAGTGCCAGTTCGCCCGCCGAGAGGTTTATGATTGACGGCTGCTTGAATTTCACCTGACGCAATATGAACAGCCGGAAGGCCGCAAGGTAATAAGCGGCGCCTCATGTTCGACTTCGTTCATTGCTCAGGTCTTCTGCAGGCGGTAGCAGCATCAGTGGCGCCGCTATGGGTCGTATTTGCGCTCAACTGTCTCCAAGTCGTCGAACCAAAGGGCCATGCGCGCCATGACCCCTCCATCGACATTCAGCGTCGTGCCGGTGATGTATTCGGCATCCCCCGAAGCCATGAAGACGACGGCGGCGGCGATATCCGGTCCGTAGCCGATGCGCCCCAATGCGATTTGATCATCGATCATGTGCGGGTCATAGTTCGGGATGACTTCGTAGGCTTTCTCTACGTGAATGGAGCCGGGGATCACGCAGTTGACGCGGATGCGGTGCGGCGAGAGATCCAGCGCCATGGCCCGCGTCATCGCGTTGAGACCGCCTTTGGTGCTGGCATAAGCCAACATGCCGGGGAAGGTCGCCATGCTGTGCATGGAACCGATGATGGTGATGTTGCCGCCGTTCCCCTGTTTGACCATGAGCCGGGCAGCCGCCTGGGAACACATATACGTGCCCTTGAGGTTGATATCGATGACCCGGTCCCACTGTTCATCGGTCATGTCCAGGAAGGGGATCACCGGATCGATCGCCGAGTTATTGACCAGAATGTCAATGCGACCGAAGTCAGCGGCGAGGCGCTCGAACATGGCATCGACCTCGTCGCGCTGGGCGATATTCGCTTTCACGGCAATCGCGCGCCGCCCCTTCCCGCGAATCTGCGCGGCGATGTCCTGCGCGCCGGCTTCGCTGCTGGCGTAGTTGACCAGCACATCAGCGCCTTCATCAGCGAGGCGCAGGGCGATATGCCGTCCGATGCCGCGTCCGCCGCCAGTGACCAGGGCGACTTTATCTTTCAGTCTCATCGGCTTTTGTCCTGTCCGTCCGCCAAATTATGTTCCGTCGCCACAGGCAGAAGTTGATAGTTCAGGCGGCGGGCGACCCAAGGGTCGCCCCTACGACTGTTTTGTTATGGCGGGCGACCTGCCAGGTCGCCCCTACATTTTCCAATCTAAAGTTGCCTGTAGGGGTCAGGTAACGTAGACACTAACCTACGCCGGAGGCTGACCCGCTTGTTGGCGCTAGCCCTCCAGGAAGAAGTCGACGGTCTCGGCGGTGACGGTGAAGGACTTCGTAATCACGGTATTGGGCAGGGCGATGCGCCCGCCTTCACGCGCCACAATGCCTTCAGCGGCGACATACATATAGACGACGCCGAAGAAGCCCTCGGCGAAGGTGTCTTGGGCGATCGTGCCCATGACATCGCCGTCTTTGATCGCTTGCAGCAGGGAATCGGCGCGGTCGCCGCCGACCACGTCAATGCTGTCGACCAGCCCCATGTCCTTGACCGCGTTGGCGACGCCCTCGGCGAATGCGTCACCGGAGTAGATGATGTCCATGTCGGGATTGGCTTCGATCAGGTTGAGCGCGCCGTTGTAAGCGCCGTCCATCGAGGCGCGGTCATCCACCGGTTCGAGGAATTCGTAAGCGCGGCCCGATGCCTCCAGCGTCGTTTGGAAGCCATGCAAGCGGTCGCGATGCTGTTGGGCGCTGATGAAGGCGACCACGCCGATCTTGGCGCCGTCCGGATAGCGATCGAGCACGAGCTGGGCGGCCGATTCACCGTAAGCGAAGTCGCCGGTGCCGACGAAGGCATGGCGAGCGCTGCGGTCGATGAGATCGCCGTTGAACTGGATGAAGGGGATGCCGGCCGCCATCGCTTGCCTGGATACTTCTGGTATCAGCGTGACATCAAATCCGATCATCATGATGCCCCTGGTGTCTTCCTTGGCAACGATCTCTTCCAGCAGCTTGATCTGCTCCAGGGCGATGCCATCTGTGGGCGGCGGACCGACAATTTCCACATTGATGCCCAGCCAATCGGCGGCCGCTTCGATACCGTCGAAATGCTGCTTCCACCAGGGATGCCCGAGGTTGCCGCCGATCATGTAGTAAGTGCCGTCGGCGCCGGCGGGCAGCGTTGGCTTGTCCGGCTCGACGCCGAGGAAGAAGTCAACGGTTTCGGCTGTGATGGTGAAGGACTGGGTGATCGATGTGTCGGGCAAGGCGAGGCGCCCGCCTTCTTGCGCGACAAGACCCTGACGCGCGACATACATGTAAAGCACGCCGAAGAAGCCCTCGGCGAAAGTGTCTTGGGCGATGGTGCCCATGACGTTGCCGTCCTTGATGTCCTGCAGCAGCGAGTCGGCGCGGTCGCCGCCGACCACGTCGATGCTGTCGATCAAGCCCATGTCGTTCACGGCGTTGGCGACGCCTTCGGCAAAGGCGTCACCCGAATAGATGATGTCCATATCGGGATTGGCTTCGATCAGGTTCAGCGCGCCGTTGTAAGCGCCGTCCATTGAAGCGCGGTCATCAACCGGCTCGAGGAATTCATAGGCGCGCCCTGAAGCTTCCAGCGTTTCCTGGAAGCCCTGCAGGCGATCGCGATGCTGCTGGGCGCTGATGAAAGCGACCACGCCAATCTTGGCGCCATCGGGATAGCGATCCAGCACCAACTGCGCCGCCGATTCACCGAATGCGTAGTCGCCCGTGCCGACGAAAGCATGGCGGGCGCTCTTGTCGATGAGATCGCCATTAAACTGGATGAAGGGGATCCCGGCCGCCATCGCCTGTTTCGATACCTCGGGGATGAGCGTGACATCAAAGCCGATCATCATAATGCCAGCGGTATTGGGCTTGGCGACGATCTCCTCAAGCAGCTTGATTTGCTCGAGGGCGATGCCATCGGTGGGCGGCGGACCCACGATTTCGACATTGATGCCGAGCCATTCGGCGGCTACTTCAATGCCTTCAAAGTGCTGCTTCCACCAAGGATGCCCCAGGTTGCCGCCGATCATGTAGTAGACGTCTTCGTCTTGGGCGACGAGAGGCGCGGCGACGCCAATCAGCAGCGAAAATACCAGCAGAAGTACCATGTACCTTTTCATTTTGCTCTCCAAAAGATGTGTTGTTCTATCGAGTCTCATTGCGCTTCGTGGGGAAATCCACACGGCTGTCATTGTCGATGGCCGCGCAATTCACCACTTTGGCGATGCAGACGCGCCTGTGCATCTGCCCCCTTCAAAGACGCATCGCGCGCTGCGCGCGGGAGCGCCGCTTCCCCTGGCCTGACCAGGGCTGTTCGGATAAAGGCGCCACAAGCGTCAGCGTCATTGGGTGTCGGCTCGCCGTTTGGTCCAGGCGTCAAAGGCGACGGCGGTGAACAGAACGGCGCCCAATACGAAGAATTCCCAATAGACGGGCAAGCCCAATTGAATGGTGGCGCTGCGGATCATGTGCATGAAGAACAGCCCCAGGACGGCGCCGAGCACGCTGCCCTCCCCGCCGGTGAGCGCGGCGCCTCCGATCACCGCGGCGGCGATCACCCGCAGCTCGAGGCCACCCAGGGTATTGGGCGGCGCTGATGTGAGCCGGCTGGCCCAGACGATGCCGCACATGGCGGCGGCCATGCCGGTGGCGATGAAGCCGATGAGGGTCACGCGGTTGACGTTGACGCCGTTCAGCGCCGCGCCTTGCCGGTCGCTGCCGGTGGCGAAAATATGCCAGCCAAAGCGCGTCCGCGTCAAAATGAGCCAGCCGAGGAAAATCACAATCGCCGCGTAGAATACCGGCATTGGCAAAGTGCTGATGCGCATCTCCTGCAGAAAGGGGAAGGTCTCGCCCAAATCTCGCAGGGGCTGAAATCGGGCGATATCGCGGAAGGAGCCGACGAAGTTGTGGCGCGATTCACCGCCAGCCACGCCGGTCGCCGCGCCCTGAGCCATCCACCAGGTCGCCAGCGTCGTCATCAGCGGATTCATGCGCAGACGGGTGACCGCCAAGCCATTGATCGCGCCGACGATCAAACCGGCCATTAAGCCAATCGCGACCACCAATATGATCAGCAGCGTGTCGTCCATCGTGCCCAGCAAGCGAGAGAAGGTCCAGCCGACCAAGACCACGCTGAGGTTGGCGACGCCGGTCACCGACAGATCGAACATGCCGCCGATCAGCAGCATCGCCATCGGGATCACCACCAGCATGTCCGGCGCGACTTGGGACAGGAAGATGGGAAAATGCGTGGGACCGAGGAAGCCTTTCGCGCCGCCAGCCCGCACGAGCAAGGTGAATACGACCAGCACCAGCAGCAGCTGCGCTTCACGCTGCCCGAGCAAGCGCCGCAGCCGCGACGCTCCTTCCGGCCTATCGTCAGATGGCTTGACTTTGTCAATAATGGCTGTCACTGATGCGCTCCGTTACCCTATTCGCCAGGCCTGATGATTCCTCGAGTTCACAAGAGATCAGCGCCGGTGATCATTTGGACGACTTCGGTGGAATCGGTGTCTTCTTTGATCAGCGTGCCTACCGTCTCGCCATGGCGCAGGACAGTGATGCGATCGCAGATGCGGAAGACGTGCGCCAGATTATGGCTGACGACGATGATCGCTTTGTTCTGCTCTTTGAGGTTCTCGATCAAGGTCAACATTTCGTGCGATTCTTTGACGCCGAGCGCCGCCGTCGGCTCGTCGAGCAGCAGAATCTCGGCGCCGAAATGCACGACGCGGGCGATGGCGACCGCCTGCCGCTGGCCACCGGACAGAAAGCGCACGGGCGTATGCACCGAGGGCAGGTTGGTGCGCAGTTGCCGCACGACGCGATTGGCTTCTTCGGTCATCTTGCGCCGGTCCAGCAAGCCGTTGTTGGTGAGCTCCCTTCCCACGTAGAGGTTCGCCACCACATCGCGCGATGGCAGCAGCGCCAGGTCCTGATAAACCGTGGCGATGCCGAGATCGAAGGAGTCGTTCGGGCTGTTGATGGCGGCCGATTGGCCGCGGACGATAATCTCGCCGGCGTCGGGGCGATGCGCGCCGGAAAGGACTTTGATCAGTGTTGATTTGCCAGCGCCATTGTCACCCACCAGCGCCACGATTTCGCCCGCCCGCACGTCAATATAAGCATTGCTCAGCGCCTGGACATGGCCGAATGACTTGGTGATGTTTCGGGCGATGAGCAGCGGCGCCGGCGCTGACTCGTCGATAGCAACGCGCTCAGGATGGCCTTGAGTCGAGTCCATCAGTCGCGCGCTCGATCATCGCTTTGGCGGATATTGCGGCCTGTCAAAACGGGGCGGACTTTGGAATTTCGCAAGTACATATTGTGAGCAGCCTGCAAAGAAAGAAATCACGATTTCAATTCGCCGATTACAGAACGAACTGTAGCGTCTCCAAGTTGGCTTGTCAAATATTGGCGAGCCTGCGATGCGGCGCGGCATTTGGACAGTCGCGCTCGGTCAGTTGGACTTCCGGCTCAAGCCTTCGATGGCCGCGCGCGCCTCGGGCGCGGCGAATGTCCCCCGCCCATCGGGCTGCCACTCAATGGCATCGACCAGTTCCATTTCGTCGAGGCCAACCAGTTGGAAGCCGCGCGCCTTTAAGCCGTCAACGATCGCTGGCAGCGCTTCGATCATCGGCAGCGGGCTGGCGAGGCGCCTGGCGTCGTCGTCCAGCTCCCGGCCGTCGTGCAGGTCGATGATGGAGCCGCCGGCTAGAGCAGGCGCCTGCAGCGTGGCGTCGATGATCGCCTGTGGATCGCTCTTGGCGTAATCGGCCGGGTTGACATCGGCATCGACGATCTTCATATCGCGCGACAAGGCGACCGGCGAGTAGAGGCAAGTGAAGAAGTTGAAGTAATGGGCGCGCAGGAAGCGCGTCGGGCGGCCGAGCAGATTGCCAATGGCGGCTTCGGCGCGGTCAAAATCGCCGAGGTGGGCTTCGTGCAGGTAGCTGTGATTGCCGACGCAATGCCCGCTTTCGACGATGCGCTGGAAAGCCTGGGGAAAACGCTCCACCCACTTGCCCAGAACGAAGAAGGTGCCGCGCGCGCCTCGGCTGTTGAGAATCTCGATGACCTGGTCGGTGCGCGGCGGATTGGGTCCGTCGTCGAAGGTCAGCGCCACTTTCATTTGGTCGCGCCGTCCGTGCGTGTAGTATTTTAGCGACATTTGTCTAACCTCGTTTTCGGCGTTGTTGTGCCTGCGCCTGCGAATTTACCCGCTAAAGTCGTGCTGTAGGGGCGAGACTTGTCTCGCCCTCCCGGGAGCCCAAGCCGCGCAAGTACAGGGCGACACAAGTGTATCCCCTACAGGTCGCCTGCCGCGCCAAGCGTCTCAAAGCGGGGCTCCCAGGTCTCGCTTGCTGTGTCCCATGCCTGCGAATACACGCCCCATTCGCGTCCGTCAGACCAAAAGACCGAGAATGGCTCTTTGTCCGCAAGCAGGTTGTCACTGGGCGTGAAAGTGGACGCGCCAGTTTCCGCGTCGATCCGCATGCCGCTAAGCGCCAGCAGCAGCGCCCAGCTGGCCATGCTGCGGGCGTAATGATTGCCGCATTCGACTTCGTTCCAGGGGTTGCGCCGGATGCCATCATGCCGGGCGCGCAGCGCTTCGACAATTTCAAGACCTTCTTCGACCCAGCCTTCATAAATGAGATGCGCGGCGACCTGGTATTCGATTCCAGTCCAGACCTCATCCGCGTAAGGGAAGGGCAGGCGCGGGCGCCCCCCGTGAGGCCAGGAACAGAGCAGCAAGCCGGCTTCGTCGTTCAGAGCGTAGACGCGCTGGCAATTGGCGTGCTCGCTGAAATCGCGCATGAAGTTGTGCTGGTAGATGGACTTCAGCGCCGTCTTTACATGTTCGGCGGGCAGCAGGTCGCCAAGGCCGAGCAGGCTGGCATGCAGCTGTCCCAGCAACTGGTCGGAGAGGCAGCCCTCGCCGTGCTGGTATTTCTGCGCGTTAAGCGCATCCAGCTTCTGGATGTAGTAGCCGCCATTCCAGAGCATGTCGTCCAGATTGGCGCTGCCGGTTTGGAAGGCGACGCGGCAACGCGCGCTCAATTCGTCTTCGCCCATGGCGCGCGCCATTTCTTCCACTGCGCGTAAGGCGGCCAAATAGTAGATGCTGGACAGCGGGTTGGGACCGTGAAATTCGATGTCGTATGTATTGTGCTGCACAGCATCAAGCACGTGATCATTGTCTTCGTCCCAGTAGGCGCTGGCGAAGCCGATGGCGCGTTTGACGCCGTCCCAGATGCCGGCGAGGAACTCGTCATCGCGGCACAACTGCCATTCACGGTAGCCGCGCAGGATCGAGCCCATCTGACCATCGACAGCGGCGTCCGCGCGCACGGCATCGATGACATTCGCATGAAAAGTGCCATAGCTGCGGAACTTCATGGCGCCGTCGTCAGCCGTTTCCACATTGAATTCGATCTTGCGCATCTCGCGCTCGAGCGAAGGAAACAGATAGGCGATGGTATAAGCGTAGCTCCAGACATGGGTGCAAGTGCCGGCGCAGCAGCCCGAGTCGTCAAAGCAGCCTTCCCAGCCGTAGAAGCGTCCATCCTCCAGCCAGAAGCAGGTCGTGCTGCGTGCCGGTACGATATTGGCGGAGACGGCGTCGAGTACGACTGGGGGCAGCGTGCTGCCAAACAAGGCGTCGTGGAACTGGCGCGTCGTCGATTCCAGGCGAGGCAGATTGCGCACGGTGTATCGCCCGACTTCCCAGGCGTCATTGAAGCGTGTGGCGTAGTGGTTGCGGATAATGCCGACATCGCTTTCGTCGACGCCTATGGCAGGAAGCGCGCGCAGGTCCCAGGCGGCGGGCCGGTTCGGGAAGTGCCAGGTCAGCAGAAAACGGAAGCGCTTGCTCTCGCCAGCTTCGAGGCGGTCGACCAAACCGAGGGACGCGGCAGCGATGCGCGTGCCGGGCGCGTCATCGGCGGGGTCGTCCAGCAATCCATCTTCCAGGAGATCGTCCCAGAAGTCGTGCAGATAATCCCACCACTCGCCCCGCAGCCAACTGCGCTTGAAGGTCGCGCGTTCGTGATCGCTGGCGAGGGCGAGGCTGCCATGATGAAGGTCTTCAACTGCAAGCTCCGGATTGGTCAGCAGCAGGCCCCGCAGGTCATCGTCATCGCGGAAATCGTTAACGGGCGTTCCGAACTCAACCTGGGCTTCGTTGCCGAATCGATCGCGCCTCAAGTTGCCAACCGGGTTGGTCAAGGAGCCGACGAGGGTCATGTCGACCGGGTCTTCGGTCATATTCCTGACGGTGTAGGTCAGGATGGCGCAGGGAATGCCGGAATCTTCCGGATTCAGCGGCAGCAAAGGCGTATAGGCTTCCAGCGAAACCGAGACCGGCATATTCGCATCGTGAAACTCGATGCTGGCGAAGGGGTATTGTCCGCGGAAGGTACTGCCTTTGAAGCGCGGCAAGCCCGCCAAGCTCATTAAGGGATGGTAGCCGTGCGAAGGCGTATGCGGCGCTTGAAGCGGTCCTTCGAGTACGCGAATCTTGGCCTCTTGCCCCGCCTGCCGGCAGCGCAGCGCGAAGAAAGTCAGCGGCAGGGTCGCGCCTTTTGCCGGGCTGTTGAAGATTTCCCAATCGCGCAATTCGCCGCGCGCGCCCAGCGACACGTTGCCGGTGCCGATACCGCCCAGAGGGAAAGCCAGGGCGCTGGCGCTATGGTCGTAGCTTCGGATGCCTTCGTGATGTTTCATCAGTTCACCCTTTGAATGTCGCCTATCAAAACAGTCCTGTGACGGACTTCAAGATTTACGATGATTCAGGCGCCTTTTAGCCCGCTCAAAGTCACGCCTTCCACCAGTCTACGCTGAAAGATCAAAAAGAATACGAGGACAGGAATCAGGTTCAAGACGATCGCCGCCATGAGCACGCCGGAGTTGGTCACCCCATCCTGACCGCGCAAGTATATCATGCCGAGCGGCAAAGTCATCTTGTCAGCTGAATTGATGAAAATCAGCGGCCAAAAGAAGTTATTCCAGGAGCTGTTAAAGGTGAGTATCGCCAGGGTCGCCAGCGGTGGACCGGCGAGCGGCAGCATGATGCGCCAGTAGATCTGCAGAAAGCCGGCGCCGTCAATCTTCGAGGCATCCTCCAATTCATCGGGAATTGTCTCGAAGAATTGCTTGAGCAGGAAGGTGCCGAAGACGCTGGTGGCGTAAGGGACAATCAGCGCGCCCAGATTGTTGTACAAGCCCATCCCGCGGATGATGATGAAGACCGGGATCAAAGTGACGTGCTGGGGCACCATCATCGAAGCGAGGAAAAGAATGAAGATGATCCGCTTGCCGGGGAAGCGCAAGCGGGCAAAGGCATAGCCGCCCATGCTGCAGGTGATCAATTGCGCGATCGTCACGCAGGCGGTGACGAAGACGCTGTTGAGAAAAAATCTAAGAAAGTCGACGCGCTCAAAGACGCCATGATAATTGTCGAGACGGAATGAACTGGGGATAACCGGCGGCGGCAGCGTGAAGAATTCGTGCGGCTGACCAAACGAGAAGGAAACCGCCCAAACTAGGGGCAAGAACATAATCAGCGATCCGAGGACCAGCGGGAGCGCAAGTACGATATTGGCCAAGTAGGCGCTCCAATTGCGCCTCAACTTGTCTTGAAACGCTGAATTGCGGTACGAGAGCGCCACGCTGGTCATTGTCGACTCTTGCGAACGGTTAGCGGTAGAAGACCCAGCGGTCGCCGAGCCGGACCTGGGTGACGGTCAGGGTCAGGATGATGAAAAAGAGCAGGACCGCCATGCTGGCGGCGTAGCCCATATTGAAGCTGCCGAAAGCCTCTCGAAAGAGATACATGACGACGGTTCTGGTAGCATCGCCGGGTCCGCCGTTGGTCAAGACATACATCGACTCGAAAACCTGGAAAGCGCCAATTAGTGCGATGATTAACGAAAAGAACAGCGATGGCGTCAGCAGCGGGATCGTGATGCGCGTCAGCCGAACGCGGCGCCCGGCGCCATCGACCAGCGCCGCTTCATAAAGTTCGCTCGGGATCGCCTGCAAGCCGGCCAGGAATATCAGCGTGAAGAAGCCGATATGCTTCCAGACATCAATCAAGACAATGGATCTGAAAGCCCAGGCCGACGAAGACAGCCACGGTATCCGGTGAATCCCCAGCCGCGACAGATAATAATTCACCACGCCGGTGCTCTCTTGCAAGAGAAAGCCGAACATCAGGGCGACGACGACAGTCGAGATGACGAAGGGTATGAAATAGGCGGTGCGCAGGTAGGCTCTCAGCCAGCCCCACTTGATGCTGTTGATGCCGATGGCGATAAACATGCCCAAGCCTACGTTGCCGGCAGTGGCAAAGATGGCAAAGAGCGCCGTGTTCTTTAATGTTGTCAGGAAGAGTTTGTCTTGCGACAGCTCAATGAAGTTTTCCAGCCCAACATAATCGGGATCGGAGAAAAAATCCCAATCAAAGAGGGACATGCCCAAGCCCGAAATCGTCGGGATGAGAAAGAAAACCAGAAAACTCAACAGCGTCGGCAGAATGAAGAAGTAGCCGGCGATTGCTTCCCGTGCCCGTAGGCTGTTGGCCCAATTCCAGCTAGCGGTGGCTTGGCGCGCTAAAATGGCAGCCTCCTGCTTCTTCGGCGACTGCACGCTCATGAGTATTCTGGAACAGATGCCCGGTCAAGTAACGCGGCATATTGCAAGCGATCTATGAACCTGACCGGGGCGGTGATGAGGCGGCCTGAATTCAGCACCGAGCCACCTCGCGCTTGATCCGCTAGCTATCGGCGATGACCGCTTCCATATCGGCCTGGATGTTAGCGGCGGCCTCTTCGACGCTCATCTCATTCGCCCAAACTTGCGACATATAGCGATCGTGAATTTCCGCCAATTCGGCAAAGTTGGGCGCGTTGATGACCGTGCGCCCGTTGTCCAATACCTCATAAAATCGCAGGTAATTGGCTGGGCTCGCCGCGACCAAAACCGGATCGCTCGCCAGCGATTGGCGCGCCGGGGCGCTCGCCGAAGCGAACTCGCCCGAGAGCAGTTTGGACATGACTTCCGTGCTCACCAAGTGCTTGACCATCTCCCAAGCCAGGTCCGGGTGTTGGCTGTCTTTCGTGATGCCATAGCCGTCCGTGCCCCATTGCGAGCCGGGGGCGCCTTCGCCCGATTTGGTAGGGAAGAAGACGACATCGTAGTCATCGGCGGACATGCCGGCCGGGATTAGGCGCTGGCGCCCGGCGGGCGAGTCGATCATCATGCCCAGCGTGCCGGCGACAAAGGCTTCGCGGAAGTTGAAGGACCCGGTCGGTCCGACTCCATGCTCCCAGATCAAGTCGCGCGCGAATTGCAGCGCCTCGATAGACTCCGGACGGCTGTACCAAGGCTCGCTGAAGTCTTCGTTTAGGAAGAAGGAACCGTTGGAGACCAGCCAGGGACCAAGGTGCCAGAGCCAGGCGTTATGGTGGAAGCCCCAGATATCGTTATTGCCATCGCCGTCGGTATCTTGCGTTATGGTTGTGGCGTATTCCAGGAAATCGTCCCAGGTCCAGTCCGGCGGCGGTTCGGGCAATCCGGCGGCTTCCAGTACCGCTTTGTTGTAGTAAATCAGCGTGGTGTTCCAGGCGAAGGGAAGCAGATACTGCTGGTCCTTCCAGCGCAGCCCCTCAAGCAGCTTGGGATTCGCATCGTCCAGGAACTCCTGGATATCGGTGTCGCTCTCAAGGAAGGAATCCAGCTCCCGCAGGACGCCGCGTTCGGCCATTAAGGGAACAGCTTCAATCGCGTTCCAGATGACATCGACCTGCTCGCCACCCAGCATCGTGGTGACAATTTTCTGCGTGTAATCACCCCAACTGTCCAATGGGACCGGAATGTAGTTGATCGTGACATTGGGATGCGCCTCGAGGAATCCCTCGAAGTAGGCTTCCCATTTCTCCTGCGGGGCGAAGGAGCCGTAGACGAAGCCCAGGGTGACTTCATCCTGCGCCGGCGTTACTCCCGTTGTCGTAGCGAGGATAACCAGCGCCATAATCAGCATGGAACGTTTAAGCATGCTCTTCATTTTTGACCTCTCTCGTTAGCTAATGGTTTCGTTCTGATAGTGGCAAGTTTGTCAATGTAACGCGGTCTGACCTTTAAGCTGTCTCCTTCCCCAGGATCCGCAACCGCAACCGTCGTCTGGCGCGCCATTCTGTCCGCGTCTTGCCCGCCCGCGCCTGAGCAGGATATTAGCGAATTTATGCGCCTGGGGCAAACAGAGTAGGTTTGCGAGAAGTTGCTGACGCAAGGCGCTGACTGAAATAGGCGCCGCGGCCATTGACGCCAAGCGCCTGTCGTTCAGGTTTTGTTGACGGGGGCAAACGGACGCGTTACTATCACGACGGCTTGGGCATTGGGCGGAGGCTGGGCGCGTCTGCCAGGGCCGCGGGCTGATACCGCTTCAAAAGTAGAAAGGCGGCAGCTATAAATGGAATGAGACAATAACGAATCGAAAGTTGAATAAGATTTGAAAATGAAGGAGTGAATGAAATGAGAAGCATCAAGGCGATTCTGTTTGTGCTCGCGCTGGCTTCGCTCTTCCTGCCGCTGGCATCGGCGCAGGATTCGATCCCGCTGACCGACCCGGAGACGGGCGCGCGCCCCTGGGAAGGCAAGGAACTGCGCATCCTCAACACCGAGGTCGTGCCCATCCTGGCCTACCAGCACGAGATCCTGGATCCGCTCTACGAAGAGGCTTCGGGTGTCACGTTGATTTATGAAAACTCGGCGCATAGCGATGTGCTGCCGCGGATTCAGACCACCTGCGCGGCTGGCGGCGATGACTTTGACATCATGTTCGTCGAAGACGGCTGGGCTGGCGCATTGGCCGCGCTGGGCTGCCTGGAAGAGTTGGACCGCTTCTATCTGGCGGCGCCGGGGGATTCGTATCCGGAAGATTTCACCACCCGCGCCTTCGGCACCGTGGCGATGGCGAAAGAAAAATGGGTCGGCATACCGACGCTGGTCGCCGTCGGCATGTTCGCCTATCGCACCGATCTCTTTGAAGACCCCGACGAGCAGGCGGCTTTCATGGATCAATACGGCCGTGAACTCACCGTGCCCGCCACCTGGGACGAGTTGGCGGAAGTCGGCGAATTCTTCACGCGGCCCGACGATGAGCTGTATGGCTTCAACTACCGCTATGGCACCCCCAACAATATCCTCTTCGATTACATGATTCACTTCGGCTTCTCGCGCGGCGTCGATTTCTTCGACAGCGACTTCAATCCGCTCTTTGATACCGAAGCGGCCATCGATACGGCGATGTTTTTCGCCGGGCAGGATGTTCTTAATTTGCAGCCGCCGGGGCGCGAGTCCTTCCAATTCGGCGAAGTGATGCAGAATTTCGCCCAAGGCAAGGTGGCGATGTATGGCACGGAAAGCTGGGCGATCCCGCTCCTGCTGGATCCCGAAGCCTCGATCGTCGCGGCGAATACCGGTTTCGCGCCGGTGCCGGGCTGGCTCAATCCGGAGACGGGCGAGGTACAGTCTGCGCTGCTCTCGGCTGGACCGGCGTATATGATCAACGCCCATATCTCCGAGGAGCAGAAACAGATCGCCTGGGATTACTTGCAGTTGGCGCATGGCAAAGCTTTCTCGCGCATTCTGGCGGATCAGACCGGCGCCGGGCATCGCATCTCGGTGCTGACCGATCCCGATCTGGTCGCGAAATGGCCGCATCTGACAGCGAACTACGAAGCGGCGAAAGTCGGCATCGGGCGCCCGGCGGAACCCTGGTGGCCCGAAGCGGAGAACGCCATCGGCCGCGCCTTGCAAGAGGTGGCCGCCGGCGGTGACGCGGCGACGCTGATGGTGGACGCCAACAATGACATCCGCGAAATCGTCGAAGACGCCGGCTACTATGACGAAGGGCTCACCTATGTTTCGGTGGAGCAGCGCGAAGAGTTTGTCTGCGCGAAACTCGCCGAACTCGGCTTGGAACACGACGAGTGCATGTAGGGTAAGTTGCCCGCCAGAGCGCAAACTGTAGGGGCGACTCGGTGAGTCGCCCTTCTAAGCTGCATTTATGTAGGGGCGAGCGACTGGCAGTGTCTACGCGCCGCGGTGGGTCGCTCGTCAACATAAAATACATGTTCCATTCTGACATTGCAGATAATCAGGGGAAGCCCTTCTCAACGCGCCTTTACCAGTTGACGCAGCGGCGGCGGCACTGGTTTTTCATCGCGCCCGCGCTGATCATCCTGCTGCTGGTGGTGATTTACCCCATCATCTTCTCGACTGGCGTTTCCCTGTTTCGCGTTACCTTCGCCTCGCAGTCGCGTCCCTTCGTGGGTTTACAGAACTTTGAGCGCATGCTGGGCAACGACGACTTTATTCAGAGCGCGTTCAACACGCTCTATTATGTGGTCTTCTCGGTTTCCGGCTCCTTTCTGCTGGGATTTGCCGTGGCGCTGCTGATCCGCCGTATCACCGCGGGGGTAGAACTGCTGCGCCTTATCCTCATCATTCCCATCACCATGGCGCCAATCGTGGTGGGGCTGATGTGGAATTGGATGCTGGACCCGCTCTTCGGGCTGGTCAACTGGTTTCTCGGTCTGTTCGGCATCCCGGGGCAGACGATGCTGGCGCATGCCAGCACGGCGCGGCTGACCGTTGTGCTGGTGGATATCTGGCAATGGTATCCGTTGGTTTTTCTCATCATTGAGGCGGGCATGGCGACCTTGCCGCGCGCGCCCTTTGAATCGGCGCGCTTGGAAGGGGTGTCGTCCTGGATGATCTTCCGCCGCCTAACGCTGCCCATGCTGCGCCCGGTGATTCTGGTGGCGTTGCTGCTGCGTACGGTCGATGCTTTTCGCACATTCGATATCGTGCGCGTTATGACCGATGGGGGGCCTCACCTCACCACCGAGACACTGAGCCTGTACCTTTACCGCACCGCCTTCACGTTCAGCAAGCTGAGCCGGGCGGCGGCCGGCTCCATCCTGATGCTGCTCTTCATCGGTCTGATCTCCGCCTTGATGTTCCGCTACTTGTATCGCGATGTCGAGATGGGCTAGCCGATGCGCGTGCCGACCAGCGAACGCGTCTTCGCTTATGTCATCCTGATCGTGATGGCGATGCTGGTCATCGCGCCGGTGTTGGCGGGCAGCATTACCGCTTTCAAGCCGCAGATCATCTGGGTCTCGAGCCCGCCGACTTGGGTCTTCGAGCCGACGCTGGAAAACTTCGAATTCGTGTTCTTCACGCGCAAGGGCTGGGTCTACTTGCGCAACAGCCTGATCATTTCGATCGGCTCGGTCGCGGTCGCGCTGCTATTGGGCGTGCCGGCCGCCTATGCCTTCGCCCGCTTCCGCTTTCGCAGCTCGAAGGCGCTGATGCAATGGCTGATCTCGCTGCGCATGATCCCGCCCATCGTGGTCGGCTTGCCCTTTTATGCCATGTTCCTCTATTTGGAACGCGGATTGGGCATCGGCTTGCGCGATACCTTTCCCGGCCTCATCATCACTTATCAGACATTTTTGCTGCCGCTGGTCATTTGGATGATGCGCGGCTATTTCGCCGAATTGCCGGCGGCCATGGAAGAAAGCGCCATGGTCGAGGGTTATACCCGTCTGGGCGCCCTCTGGCGCGTCGTGCTGCCGGTGGTTTTTCCGGGCATCGTGGCCACCGCGATCCTCAATTTCATTTTCGCCTGGAATGAATTCTTCCTGGCGCTGATCCTGGCGGGCAACCGGACCAGCACCTTGCCAATGACCGCCGGCACCTACATCGTGCGCACGCGCGTGGAGTGGGGCAATCTGTTCGCGGTGAATATGATCATTATGGCGCCGGTTATTGTCTTGACGATCATCCTGCGGCGGCAGTTGGTCAAGGGGCTGACATTTGGGATTCTGGAGTGAGACGCGTGGTATTGGGAATAGCGGGCACATTTGTTGAAGGCCGACAGTTTGGGTGATCTGGAAGAAGTTATCGCATGAAAGTCCTGCTCCAAAATCTGGTCAAGCGATTCGCCGATTCGGATCGCGCCGCCGTCAACAATATCAATCTGGTCATCGAAGCGGGCGAGCTGGCGGTTTTGCTGGGACCATCGGGCTGTGGCAAGACGACGACCTTGCGCATGATCGCCGGCTTGGAGCAGCCCGACAGCGGCCGCATCACCATTGCCGAGCGCGACATTACCGATTTGGCGCCGAAAGATCGCCGGGTGGCGATGGTCTTTCAGAACTTCAGCATGTACCCGACTATGAATGTCTACGACAACATCGCTTTTCCCCTGCACGCGGTCAAGATGAAGCGCGGCGAAATCGACCGTACGGTGCGCGAAGTGGCGGCGCTGGTGAATATCGATCATCTCTTGGAGCGCAGCGTTAGGCAGGTTAGCGGCGGCGAGGCGCAGCGGGTGGCTTTGGCGAGGGCGATGGTGCGCCGTCCCGAAGTTTTTCTGATGGACGAGCCCCTGAGCAATCTGGATGCGAAACTGCGCGTGCAGCTGCGCGCCGAAATCAAGCGGCTGCATCAGGATACCGGCACGACCTTTATCTTCGTCACGCACGATCAGGAAGAGGCGATGACGCTGGGCGACAAGATCATCGTGATGAACAATGGCGATATCCAGCAGGTGGGCAGACCGCACGAGGTTTTCTTCGGGCCGCGGAATGCCTTCGTCGCCAATTTCGTCGGTACGCCGAGCATGAACATGTTGCCTGGCGTGGTTAGGAACGAGAATGGTGGCGGGTATCGCCTTCAGTTGCCCGGTTTCGATCTTTCGCTGCCGGCGCGCTTCCACGATGGCTTGGCGGCAATGGCGGGAAACCGCGTCATCTGGGGCATCCGGCCAGAAGCGATCAGACTGGTCGCGGAGCCCGGCGAAAATTGCGTCAGCGGCGAAGTGGAGCTGGTGGAAGCGCTGGGC
The DNA here is from genome assembly GCA_026707225.1 of Chloroflexota bacterium. Lineage (GTDB taxonomy): Bacteria > Chloroflexota > Anaerolineae > Aggregatilineales > Phototrophicaceae > UBA6055. The sequence continues at coordinate 42,307 of JAPOXG010000022.1, read as the reverse complement.
AGCCGCGACTTGATTTTCGTCCGCGCCGCCGAGCAACTCTTCGGCGTGATCGTCGACGCGCAAGAATCCCTCGCGGTCGGCGCGCCCTGCCGCCTGCATTTCGCTGGCGGGCAGATGCATCTCTTCGATGCCGAAAACGAGCGCTCGCTGCTGAGTCTTACCAAGTAGGTCATGATAATGAGTGCCATAAGAATGAAAGCGCCATGATAATCGAAAACTTGTAGGGGTGGCCAATCAGGTCGCCCGCCGGCGCCTTGCTTATCCATGCACATACAGAAACGAGGACAACTTGAATGCCATTGAACTAAAAGCGAAATGGCGGCGCGGCGAGCCCAGCCCGGGCATGTGGCTGAGCCTGACCGATATCACTGTCGCCGAGATGATTCGCGATGTCGGTTTGGATTGGGTCGCCATCGATACCGAGCATACGGCGATCGACCTGCAATCCTTGCAGAATCTGCTGATCGCCCTGGGCGACACGCCAACCATCGCGCGCGTGCCGGGGGGCGATCCAGTCCATATCAAGCGCGTGCTGGATATGGGCGCTGACGGCGTCATCGTGCCGCATATCACCAGCGCCGCCGACGCGCGCCTGGCTGCCGCCGCCTGCAAATATCCGCCGCTGGGCATTCGCGGCACCGGTCCCCGCCGCCCCAGCCGCTACGGACTGGATGAGAAAGCATATCTGGCAGCCGCCAACGACTCGACCATCGTCGTCATCATGATCGAGACCGTCGGCGTGGTGGAAGATTTCGATGCCGTGCTGGCAGTCGAAGGCTTGGACGCCTGTATGATCGGCGCGGTCGACTTGAGCGCCAGCATGGGTCTGCTGCCGGCCTTTGATGATCCGCGCGTCATCGCGACGATTGACCGGGTGGCGGCGAAGGCGCGCGCCGCCAATATGCCGCTGATGTCGGGCCGCTCGCCCGACGCCGACGAGAGCAGCCCCTTTGGCTGGAAGAATCTGCTGATGCAGGGCTTGCATATCATCCCGATCGCGTCGGATCAGGGTCTCATTCTAGCCGGCGCTCGCGAGATGTTGGCTCTCTTTCGCGCCGAAGCAGCGAATGGAGTTTCGTTATGCCACGAATGAAAGTAGAGCGACTGCGGGCGCTGGGCACAGCGATATTGAATGCCCTGGGCTCGCCGCCCGAGCGCTCGGCCTGGGTAGTAGAGACGCTGCTACGCGCCAACCTGGCCGGGCATGATTCGCATGGTTTTATGCGCCTGTTGCAATATGCCGAGTTCGCGCGTGATGGTTTTATCGACATGTCAGCCGAAGTCGTGACGCGGCGCGAGTTGGGGTCGACCGCGTTGCTGGATGCCCAGCGGACTTGGGGCCAAGTCGCCGCCAAGGTCGCGATGGAGCGGGCGATAGAGATCGCGGCGCGGCAGGGCGTCAGCATGGTGGCGCTGGTGAACAGCCCGCATATTGGGCGGCTGGGCGAATATGTCGTCATGGCGGCCGAGCGCGACATGATAGGAACAGCCTACGTCAATTCCCAGACGGGCGGGAAGGGAAACGTGACGCCCTGGGGCGGGATTGAAGGCCGCTTCACGCCGACGCCGCTGGCTTTCGCCGCGCCGAGCGGAATGGAATGGCCCGTACTGGTCGATATCACCGCTTCGGTGATGCCCGAGGGCAAGGTCCGCGATCACTTCTTTCGCGGCGCCCAGTTGCCGGAGAATGTGATCATCGACGCGGACGGGAACCCGAGTCGCGACCCGAATGACTTTTATGGTCCTCCCGCTGGCGGGCTCTTGCCCTTGGGCGGGCCGGTCGGGCATAAGGGCTACGCGCTGGGCGTGATGATCGAGATGCTGGCCGGCGGCTTGAGCGGCGCCGGTTATGTCAGCGAGGCGGCCGCGACACACGGCAATGGCGTCTTGTTTCAGGTGATGAACATCGCCGCCTTTGAAGACATCGCTGATTTCAAGCGGCGCACCCGCGAGCTCATCGCCCATACGAAATCTGCGCGGCCGCGCGCCGGCGTCGACGAAGTGCTCTTCCCGGGCGAGCCCGAATATCGCAGCGCCAAACAGCGTTCGCGCGCCGGAATTGAGCTGCCGGAGCGATTGTGGCAAGCCTTCAATGAGCTGGCGGCGGAACTCGGCGTGGCAGTGTAAGGAGATTGGGCGATGCGTTTGTGCGGCAATTCCATCACATTTCAGGATTACACAGCGGAAGAGGCTTGTCAGCGCTTGGCGGCGGCCGGCTGCAACGCAGTAGAAATGTGGCCGCCGCATCTGGCTGGCTGCCGCAGCCCCAGCCTGCTGAAACAATTTCGCGAATTCGCCGCTGAATTGGGATTAGAACTCTGGGGCTACAACGCGGTCGGCGCCGATTATTTTCAGCCCTTTGGCTCGACTGCGAACTACAACCGGACGCTGGCGGGCCTTAAGGCGGATGTCGATCACGCGCTGGAGTTGGGCGTCGCCGATGTGATGGTCTGGGAAGGCCGGCGGCTCCCCGATAGCGACATCCCCGATGCTGACCTGCTCGCCACTTTGGTTTCGCTGTTCACCGAGGCGATCGATTACGCGCGACCGAAGGACGTTCGTTTCACCGTCGAGCCGCATCCTTTCACCCTGGGCATGGACAACGACTTCATGAAGCAGCTCTGTGACCAGCTGGATCGCGCGCATTTCGGCGTGCTCTACGACTTCTGCCATTATGGCGTGGGTCAACCAGCGAGCTACGTAGACGCAATCTACGACTTGGGAGCGCGGATTGAACACCTGCATTATGCCGATACCGATGGCTTCACCAGCGAGCTGCATTATCCGCCGGGCAAGGGCGCGCTCGATTTGGCGACGATGAATCAAGCGCTGAAGGAGATCGGTTTCGCCGGCACGTCAACGCTGGACATGTACGGCTATCCGATGCCCGAACAGGGTTATCTTTGGGGTCTGCCGCTTTATCGCCAGGCCCTGATCGAGATCGGCATTGCCCGCGAGGACGACGAATGAAAGCGGCGCTATTGCATGAACTCGGCCAGCCGCTTCGGATTGAGGACGTCCCGCCGCCGAATCCGGGCGCGGGCAAAGCCCTGGTTCGCGTGCGCGCTTGCGGCATCGATGGCACCGATCTGAAGCTACTTGAAGGCTTTGGTTACCTGCCGAAATTGCCCTTCATCATGGGCCACGAGATCGCCGGCGACGTTGTGTCGGTTGGCGCGGGCGTCTCGGAATTCGCGCCGGGCGATCGCGTCGCCGTGTACAACTTTATCACCTGCGGGAGTTGCTTCTATTGCCGCAGCTTTCGTGAGCAGCTTTGCCTCAATATGGGCGGCATCGTCGGCGTGCTCGATGTGCCTGGCGGCTATGCCGAATGCGTCTGCCTGCCAGCCCAGCAGCTCATTCGCCTGCCCGATGCGGTGAGTTTTGCCGATGGCGCGACCTGCTGCGACGCCGGCATGACCGCGCTGCATGCTGTGGATCGCGCCGATGTGACCCTGGGCGACATTGCGCTGGTGATCGGCGTCGGCGGCGTCGGCTCCATCGTGACGCAGCTGCTGGCTTTGGCCGGCTTGGAGGTGATCGCTGCTGATATTGACGAAGCCAAAGCGGAATGGGCGCTGGAACAGGGCGCGTCCGTCTTCTCAAGCACGGCTGGCGATTCGCTAATATCGCAGGTTCAGCGTCTGACCGACGGCCTCGGCGTCGATCGCGCGATTGACGTGGTCGGCTTGGAAGGCACCGTGTCCGCTGGTTTTGCCTCGCTGCGGCGGGGCGGACGACTGGTGGTGGTCGGTTATACGCCCGAGTTGTTCCCGCTATCGGGAAAGGAACTGGCGCAGAATGAAAAGGAAGTCATCGGCACGCGCGCGGGCCGGCGCAACGATCTCAGCCGCTGCATCAAGCTCTACGCGAGCGGCGCGCTGCGCTCGATCGTTCGGCAGACGGTTCCGCTTGCCCAGGTCAACGAGGCTCTGGGCATGCTGCGCGCGGGCGTTACCGGCCGCATTGTTTTGACATACGACTGAAAAGCTATGGTGAGAACTGTCTGGGCGGTCTATCAGGTCACCCGCTTTCGACATCAAGTTCTTTATTGGGAAGGCAAAACATGGACAAGCTGGTTATCACCGTCACCTGCGATACGACCTTGACTTATCCACATAATCCGAACGGGCCTAAGCCCGATAACCCAACCGGCGTCGCCGAGGAATACGTCCGCGCGATCAACGCGGGCGCCTCGATATGTCATGTGCACGGCTCTTATGTCAGCGATACCGAGATCCAGCCCGATGGCCGGCTGCTGCAGATCCCGATCATGGATGGCTGGGCGGAGATTACCGAGCGCATCCGCGGCACTGGCGGGGCGGTGGTGCAATTCGGCTTGGCGAGCATTCGCCTGGAGCAGAAGATTGAGCTCTGGCAAAAGCTCAAGCCGGATATGAGCTCGATCAACTTCGATTCTCATGACGAGTATTTTCAGCCGGCGCCCGAGCATCCCCCGGCCGGTTACTGCTATTCCATTCATCCTATCTCCGAGCTGCGCGAGTACGCGCGCCTGGCGAATGAAAATGGTGTCAAGCTGGAGATCGAATGCTTCAGCACGGGCGCCTTCTGGGCGATTGAAAAAGTGCGGGCTGGCGAATTCTGGGTGGGCGACCGGCGCGAAGACGAGCTCGGTCTGCTTCCCGATCCCTTGTGGGGGACGCTGTTCTTCGGTTGGCCCGGCCAGAGCTGGACGCCGCCATCGGCCAAGGGCATCCAATTCATGGTCGATCATTTGCCTGACAATATGAATTGGAGTATGAGCTGCATGGCGCCCGAGGTCTACTGGTCGGTCATCGCTCACGGCATCGCCATCGGCGGTCATGTGCGGGTCGGCATGGAGGATTGTCCCTACATCGAAAAAGGCGTCTATGCCCAGAGCAATGCCGAGCTGGTCGAGCGCGCCGTTCGCATCGCCAAGGAGGTCGGGCGCGAGATCGCCTCGCCCGAAGAGGCGCGCCAGATCACGGGCTTGTCCGCGTAAGACACACCAGCAGCAAGCAAAGCTTTTAGCACAGTATGATCATCGACGCGCATGCGCATATCATGACGGCGGTCAAGGGGATGACTGCGGACGGTCCCACGCGCTCGCTCTCCTGGGGCCAAGTGCGCTGGGGCGAAGAGACGATTCAACTGCTGCCGCCATTTTGCGAAACAACCGCGTTTCCGGCGGAAGCGCTACTGGCGCAGATGGACTGGGCAGGCGTCGAGCGGGCGGTGCTGCTGCAAGGACCCTTTTACGGCGAGGCAAATGCCTATGTCGCTTCGGCTGTTGAGCGTTTTCCCGATCGCTTTATGGGCGCCTTTGCGCCTGATCCGTTGGCACCCGATGTTAGGCAGGTGTATGAAAAGTGCGTAGAAGAGTATGGTTTGCGCATCCTCAAGTTTGAGTTGACCGAGCCGACCGGCTTGACCGGGCTCCACCCCGACCTGCGCCTTGACGCGCCCGAGCAAGGCTGGATCTTTGAAGCGGCGGAAAAGGACGGGCTGGTGGTCACGCTGGATCTGGGCAAGATCGGCAGCCGAGCCTATCAGACCGAAGCGGTCGCCGCTCTCGCCGAGCGCCATCCCAACTTGACCTTCGTCATCGCCCATTTGGCGCAGCCTCCCATTGGAGAAGGCGAGGACGACAATGTCGAACTCAACGACAAATGGAGCGAACAGATCTTGTTGGGTCGCCGGCGGAACGTCTACTTTGATTTGTCGGCGCTGCCCGCGTATGCGGCTGACTTCGATGAATATCCTTACGCCGCGGCGCGGATGTACATCAAGCGCGCGGTGGACCTGATCGGCGCTGAGAAGATCATGTGGGGGGCCGATGCGCCCGGTCTCCTCACCAGTGGCAGTTATCGGCAGCTTCTGAACTATGTCCGGCTGCACTGCGACTTCTTGTCCGAGGCGGAATTGGCGGACGTATTAGGATTGAACGCGCTGCGCGTGTATTGGCGGGCAACACCCCATCCCCCGGCCCCTTCCCCAGCGAACTAGGGAGCGCCGCCGGCGAACGAGCCATAATTTAGGCGATTTGCAAAGTCAGCCAGCAGAGCGAGACCAATCTGAATGGCGAGCAGTAGACAAGACACGCGAGACTTTTCGGAAAGGTAGAAATATGACACAGGGGGCGGAAAAAGAACAAGACCGCGCGTCGCAGGGCGTCTATACCGAGATGCGCAATACGCCAGAGCGCCTCGAATGGTATCAGGACATGGCGCTGGGCATGTACTTGTACTGGACGGTTGATGCGTCCTTCGGCATGGTCAACGCGCATTCGGTCATCGGCGCCTCGCCGGATTATCTGCGGCGTTATTTCACGCAGCTGCCGGCATTCTTCAATCCGCGACACTTCGACGCCCGCTGGTACGCGCGTTTGGCGGAGCTCTGCGGCTTTGATTACGTGACCGTCGCGGCGAAGAACCACAACGGCTTCTGCATGTGGGATACGGCCACGACCGATTTCAACGTGATGAACAGTCCCTACGGCAATGATATTCTGCGCGAATACGTGGAAGCGCTGCGCGAAATTGATCTGCCAGTGGGCATGTACTTTTCGCCCGATGACGCCTGGTTTCAGTGGCGGCGCGGCAAGACGCCGGCCCGCGCTCACGATTACGCCAATCCCGAATATAACGCCGAATTGCTGGCCTACGACAAATCGCAGATTCGCGAATTGCTGGAGCGCTATCAACCGGACATCTTGTGCTTCGACGGCTACCGCGACGCCACGCGCTCGCTGGTGGAATACGCCTGGAGCCTGAACCGCGAGGTCATGATCACACGCGGCGGCATCATCACGCCGGAACAAGAACGCCGGGACGATGTGCGCGGTCCCTTCGAGGCGCATTACACCATTGGCTCGCAATGGCAATACAAAGCCGGCAATGACGAACTGAAGAGCGGACGCGAACTGATCGAATTGCTGATCGACATCCGCTCGCGCGGCGGCACGCTGTTGCTGGCGGTCGGCGGACCCGACGCCGACGGACGGCTGCCGCGCAATATGGACGACCGCGTCCGCGAGATCGGGTTGTGGAACTTCGTCAATGGCGAAGCGACTCGCGGCGTGCGCCCTTGGAAAGCGACACACGAAATAGCGACCTATTTCACTTGGGACGCGGAGGCAGGGACGGTCTACGCCTTCGATACCATGCCACCGCTGGAGATGGGCGATTGGCGCACGATTGCGTTGAAGAGCCTGCGCGCGACGGACGCCACGGAAATCGAGGTGCTGGGCCAATCAGGCGAAGTGCTGGAGTATCAGCCCGAGGCCGATCCCAAGACGCGCTGGCGACAGGACGGCAATGAATTGCGCGTCACTTTCTGTCGGACGCAGCGCCTTTACAACAATCGCAAGTGGCCCAATCCCTTGGTGCTGAAAATCACGAATGTGGCAAAAGCCTAGCTCTTGGAGCCAACGGCAGGCGCATTCCAGGCGCTGACGTCCAGACCATCGACATCGCTGACTTCAACGGTCACCGTCTCGCCGGCATCGAGCCAGAAATAATTATCCGATACCGTGAAGGTATCCAGGTAGCCCGGCCGCGAGACATCCACCGCGACCGCCGGCAGATCGCCTGTATTGCACACCGTCGCGCTTCGGCCCTGCAGGTCGAACTCCAGCGACGTCTTGGGCAAATTGAAGAGGCTGCCTTTGACCGGCTCGAAGTTCACGAAATAGAAACTGCGCTGGGCGAGCGCGCCGTCACTCCAAACCTCCGACACCACAAATAGCGGTACGGTATCGGTCTCTTCGAATGTAAGCGTAAATTCGCTGAGCTTGTGCGGATTGGCGATCCCGCCTTGACCTGCATAATCTTCGCGCTTGATCAGCTGCAGATCGCCGCTGTACGCGCGCACGGTCACTTGCCAGCTTGAATCCGCCAGCGCGCCGGCGTCGTCCAGCAGGAAGACGGGCAGCGAGATCGGTATACCGACTGTGTTCGTGCTGCTGAAAAGCACGGGGGCGAGCAGCGGGGCGAAGGCGTCCTGGAAGAAATAATGGCCGATCTTGGGCGCGCCGTACCAATCAATGCAAGCCCAGGATGCGGCCGGATAGTTGTCCGTCAATTTGTAATAGAGGGCGCCGGTACTGTGCGGCCAACGGCAGCGCGCCCGCTCCAGCGTGTGCCGGATGCCAACCGCCTGCGACAACTGCGAGCCAATCGTATATTGCTCCAGGGTGCAATCTGACGGCACAAAATAGTAGGCGTTCTGCTTCAAGCGGGAGACATCATCATAGGTGTCGAATATCGGTGTGTGATAGGCGAAGGCGCCGCCTTCCAATGGCGGCCAGACATCTTTCTCCTCGTCTGGCAGATAGCGCAGCGCCGACTCGTAAACTGGGCTGCAAGCCAACCCGAACTCACCCCAGAATACCGAGGTCATGTTCAGGCTGTAATCGAGGTTCTGGCGCCCCCAGTAGGTGCCGTAATCATGAGTGCTGCCGCCCCAGGGCTCGCCCCGGTGAAAGACGCGGGTGTCGTCAAGCTCGATGCTCAAGCGCCCCATCATATCGATGGCGGGCCCAAATGGCTCGCCGGATTCGTTGCCGCCGCCGTACATCGCCAGCGATGGGTGATTGCGGATGCGCAGCGTGTTGCGCCGCACCGTCTCTTCCAGCATATCGTAGGGTTGCGTCACATGGCTGTTCCAGGCAGTGGGCCACTCCTGCATGACGAGGATGCCGTAGCGGTCGCAGAGATCGTAGAAGTCGTCGGTTTCCGGCATGCCGCTGCCCCAGGGGCGGAACATCTGCACATGCTGCATCGCCGCCAGCTTGATAAAGCGCTCGTAGCGGTCGCGCGAGAAATCCAGCAAGGCGTCCAGCGTGCACCAGTTGCTGCCTTTGATGAACATGGGCTGACCGTTGACCACGAAGGTCCAGTTGTAGCGATCGGGTCGCGCACCGCCCGGCAGCGGCGCCATCTCGATCGTGCGCAAGCCGAAGTTGAAGCGCTGGACATCTGCTTGCCCGCCGTCATCCGGCTGGAAGGAGAGCGCAACTTGGTACAAAGGCTGATTGCCCATATCAACGGGCCACCACACTTTGGGATCGGGAATCTGAATACGTAGATTGCATGTCAGATTCGCCGTTCCCGATTCAAACTGCTTCGAAAATGAAAACGGCTCGCCGTCGAAGTTTTCCGGCGCGATCGTCGCCTGCAGCGTCCCGCTCCAAGGTGATGAGCGCGACTCGAAGCGCAGCGCCAGTTCGGTGATGCCCGCCGCCGCGTCGACCGTGCGCATGAAAGGCTCGACAAGGGCAACAGCCGGACGATCCTGAATTTCCACGGAGCGCCAGATTCCCAGCGATTGCAGGTTGGAATAATGCCAGCCGTAGACATTGTTGAAGACGACGGTGCGCTTCCAGCTGTCGTTGCTATCGGGGTTGAAGGCGCGTCCCTTGTCAATCTCGAAAGGCACGGGATCGAGGCGCAGGATTAAGGTATTCTGCTCCTGAAGGCGGCCGGCGATATCGAAATCGGGTCCGCCGAACATGCCTTCGTGGCTCCCCAGCATCTCCCCATTCAGCCAGACGGTGCAGCGATTGGCGACGCCGCCGAACCTGAGGTCCGCGCCAATCATATCGTCTGGGCGGGCAAAATCGCGGCGCAGCCACCAGGTCTTGAAGCTTTCTTGACGGGCGATTTCCTGGTTGCGCCCGAAGGTAGTTTCGGGGATGCGCCCGGCTTCGACCAAAGCGCTGTGCACGCTTCCGGGGACTTGCGCCGGAATGGAATCGTCCCAGGCGCCGTTCAGTCTGTCCGTCAATTTCCCGCCCTCGGCCAGCCGCCATTCGCCATCCAGGCACAAGCTGGATGGGCCCGTTGCCTGCGTGACCAATTCCGCGCTCAGCCCAACGTCCTGCGGCGTCGTGTCCCAGGGCGTGTATCGTGGCGCGAAAGACTCCCGGTCCAGCGCATTCATCGAAGTCTGCTCGGCGTCATGCGTCCACACTTCGGCCGCCGGACGGTTTAGGTCTCGCAGCAGCGCCGGCAGCCGCCGATGCCAGGGGTAGGGCAGGTCAGCCAGCGCCAGGTTCGGGTCACGCAATGACCTGGATCCTTCGAGCAGTTCGGGCAGATGCGTCACGAGGACGGCTCGTCCCTTGGCCGATGCGATGACTTGGGCAAGGGTGGTTTCACTGGTGAAGGTCATACGTCGCTTCCTTGATTTCAGACTTTGGCGGCGCGGCAGAACTAGCAAAATCTCGCGCCAATAGAAGAGAGGGCTGGAACTTTCCAACCCTCTGCGACTGTCAAACGAAGCTGATCAGCGCTTAGCAGTCATCCGTAAAGTAGATCAGCCGGTGGCTGGACCAGGAGCCGTGGTGGAAGGGCGCATCCGGTACGTTGGCCAGGCAGTTGGACCACATGTGCACGATTCCCGGCTGCTCGATGTGGGTGAAGAAGGGCACGTTGTCATAGAGCCAGGCATCGCGGTCGGCGGAAGCGGCGATGAAGCCGTCGCTGCCCGGCGGGTGGCTGATCAGATCCTCGTGGATGGCATACAGATCCATGATCCAATCGGGCGGTTCCTCGCCGGTTTCCTTGTCGTTGTACCACTGCCCCCAAAGCGGACCCCAGTTCGAGTTCGGGATGTAATCCGGGAAGGTATGGGCGGCGAAGAGCGGCGCTGTATTCCAGTTGATCCCGGCTTGCATCTCGTTGGAGAGACGGCGCTCGCCGACCAGGGCGGGATCAATTTCGCGGAAGTCGGCTTTGATGCCGACATCGCCCAGATAATCGACGAAGAATGGCGCGGGGTCAGCATAGTCGCCGCCACCGGCGCCAACCTCGAGCATGATCGAGAATGGCTCGCCACCGGGCGACAGTCGATAACCATCGGCATCGCGCTCCGTCATGCCCATGTCATCCAGCAGGGCGTTCGCGCCGTCGACATCGTAATCGCTCGGCGCGATCGTCGGCAGGCTGGCTTGGCCATAGTAGATGGCATTGATCAGATCTTCGCTGTCAATCGCCAGCATCACGGCATTGCGGAAGCGCGCGTCCCAGGTGACTTCGCGCCAGACCGGATCATCAAAGGTGAGATTGAAGTGCAGCATGCGCGAATCTTTATTGGGGTAAACATGGGTCGTATAGTTGCCATTCTCCTCGTTCTCAATGAAGAGCGGCAAGTTGGCCAGGCTGGTCGTCCAGAAGTAGTGGACATCGCCGGCGAACATCATCAGTTCAGCCGTTTCCATGATCCCCCACTGATTGATGACGGAGCGACGCCCGTCAAGATAGGGCAGTTGGTTGCCATCGGCGTCGACGGCGAAGTAATAGGGATTGCGCTGCGTCACCACTTCTTCTTCCGGACCTTCCACGCGCACCCAAGGTCCCAACTGCGGGAAGCCGATGGCGTGCAGGCAGTTCTCGCACCAGCCGGAAACATCCTTCGCGTTGAAGACCTCCACCCAGCTTTCCAATCCGCCCTCTTCGACCATGGCGGCGATCTCATCGGCATCGCCATAATCGCTATGGAATTCGACCAGGTAGTGTTTCGGCTTGATGAGATCCAGGTAACCCGTACCCAAGGACACCAAGCTGGAGGCGAACCCGGGATAGGGACCGTCGAAGACGAATTTGAAAGTGGTATCGTCCACGATCTCCAGCGTCGCCGGGGCGCCGTCGGGCACGTTGCCGCTCTTCAAATAAGTCGGCGCCGAGGGACGGAGCTCCGCGTTGCTGATGACGTCTTCATAGGCGAAGCGCACATCCTCGGTGGTTACCGGGGCGCCGTCGGACCACTTGTGCCCAGCGCGCAGCTTGAAGGTGTATTCGCTGGCGTCGTCGCTGATGATGAACGCTTCGATGATGTTGGGCGCAATCGTGTTGTCATCGCGGTTCAGGGTGTTGAAGAGCGTCTCCTTCATGGCCACGTTGTTCTGCCAGGTCATGAGCAGCTCGCCGCCGTATTGACCAATCTCAGGCACAATGAGCGACTCGGGCAGATACACTCCAGGCGAGACGACGAGTGGGTTATCCGGCAGGCGGTCGCAGACACCCGGCAAGTCGCCGGCGGCGACCATCTCCGCCAGCATCGGCGCCTCGTTGTACATGCAATCCTGCGCCGCGCCGAATAGCGCGCCCGGACCGACGATCATCATAGAGACAATCAAGAAAAGTAACAGCTTGCGAAATGGAATAGACATTTTGATCTCCTTCAACAGAATCTCTGCTCACTCCAAATACGAAGGTCAATAGTACCCGCAAATGTGCCTTTGCAAGTCATGTATGCTATTATCCATAACCAAATGCGCTAAGTCAAATTTTGCTGCGGCAAGATGGCTCCCATAATAGCGAAAGGCGCGAGCCATCAGCCGGGAGAACTAGATGCTTCGCATCATTGTGCGCCGGATTTTCATACTTATTCCCATGCTGGTATTGCTGTCGATGATCTCTTTCATCATCATCCAGCTCCCCCCCGGCGATTACCTCAGCAGCTATGTAACCCGGCTTGAAAGCCAGGGCTTGAAAGTGGACCAGGCTGAGATCGAGCGCCTTGAGCAGCGCTATGGCTTGGGTAGACCGCTCTACACGCAGTACTTCCGCTGGATGCGCAATTTCATCGTCAACGGTGATTTGGGCCGGTCTTTCGGTTCTTATGGCAGCAGCCACGACAACAAGCCGGTTTCGGACATTATCATGGAGCGCCTGCCGGCGACGATGATCATCTCAATCGTCTCGACGATCGTCGTCTGGGCGATCGCCATTCCAATCGGCATCTATTCCGCCACCCATCAGTATTCACTGATGGATTATCTGTCGATCTTTATCGGCTTTATCGGGCTGGCGATACCCAATTTTCTCTTCGCCATCATCATCATGTGGCTCGTCTTCGCCCAAACCGGGCATGCCGTCACCGGTTTGTTTTCGCTGGAATTCAAACACGCGCCCTGGTCTATCGCCAAGGTGATCGACATGCTGAAGAATGTCTGGGTGCCGGTGCTGGTGCTGGCGACCGCGGGCACGGCCGGCTTGATACGCGTCATGCGCGCCAATCTGCTTGATGAGCTGAACAAGCAATATGTGGTCACGGCGCGGGCGAAGGGGCTGAGCGAAAGGCGGCTGCTCTGGAAGTACCCGGTGCGCATCGCCTTCAATCCCATCTTCAGCACGATCGGCTGGCTGCTGCCCGCGATGGTCGGCGGCGAAGCGCTGGTGTCCATCATTCTCAACCTCCAGACCATCGGTCCCGTGCTGCTGACGGCTGTCCTGCGCCAGGATATGTATTTGGCTGGCAGCATCATCATGATCTTGAGCGCCTTGACGCTCATCGGCACCCTGATTTCCGATATTGCCTTGGTATGGCTTGATCCGCGGATTCGCTATGACTGATCTTCGTTGCGGCGGCGAGACCTGGAATCACTGATGGAATCACCGCAAAACATCTCGACTGCGTTACCGGATGTGTCCGCCGCTCAAGTCGCGGACGACTCGATCGAGTATTTGTCGCGCGGCAAACTGATCCGGCGGCGCTTCTGGCGGCATCGTCTTGCCCGGCTCGGTTTGCCCGTTTTGGTACTGCTGTACCTGATGGCGATTTTCGCCGATTTCATCGCGCCCTATCCGGCTCATTTGCGTTTGAAAGGCTACAAGGACGCGCCGCCGAGCGTCATCCACTTTGGCTTGGACGGCAAGCCCTTCCAGCCTTATGTCTACGCGCGCAAACGCGAGTTCCATCCCAAGACATTTCGCGAGATCTATACCGAGCAGGAAGAGGTGAAATTCCCGATTCACTTCTTCGTGCGCGGCGAGCCCTACTCGATTCTGGGCTTGTTTAAGCTGGATCTGCGTCTCTTCGGCGTCGACGGCGACACGAATATCACGCTCTTCGGCACCGATTCCGTGAGCCGCGATTTATTCTCGCGCACCATAATCGCAGCTCGCGTATCGCTCTTCGTCGGCTTGGGCGGCGTCGCCATCAGCTTTGTGCTCGGCTGTTTGATCGGCGGCATCTCCGGCTATGCTGGCGGCATTGTCGACGAAGCCATACAGCGCATCATCGACTTGCTCATCGCCATCCCCACCCTGCCGCTCTGGATGGTGCTGTCGGCCGCCATTCCGCGAGAATGGCCCGTGGAGCATACCTTTTTTGCCATCACGATTGTCCTTTCGATCGTGGGCTGGACCGGCTTGGCGCGCGTCGTTCGCGGCAAGTTGCTATCATTGCGCGATCTGGATTTCGTGGTCGCGTCCAAATTGTGCGGCGGCAGCGATCTGTACATCATCAGCCGCCACTTGCTGCCGAATTTCGCCAGCCATCTGATCGTGACCCTGACCCTGGCCATACCCGGCATGATCCTGGGCGAGACGGCGCTGAGCTTTATTGGAATCGGTATGTTAGAGCCTGGCGTCAGCTGGGGCGTGCTGCTGCAAGACACGATGAACTTCGGCGCGCTAGTGCATCAGCCTTGGAAACTCATCCCCGGCGTCTTCATCATCGTGACCGTCCTGATGTTTAACTTCGTCGGCGATGGCTTGCGGGACGCCGCCGATCCATACTCGCTGTGATGCGCGTCCGCTGTTGGAGATCGCTATGACTGAAGCCAGGAGCCTTGACCAAGTCGACCGCGAGTCCTTCGCGCCGGGACCATCGCCCATCGCGGGCGCGGCGCAGGCAATAGAACTGCGCGCCGGCGGCATTGAACACCCGGCGGGACCGCCGCGTCTCGCGCTGAATGACGGCTGGGTGATGGTCGAGGGCGGCGAAGAAAGCGATCGGCTCAGCGGCGATTGGGCCGATGCCATTCCCGCCGTCGTACCGGGCAGCATTCAGACCGCCTTGCTTCAAGCGGGAAAGATTCCCGATCCATACGTAGGCCGCAATGACGAAATCGCCAGAGCCGAGAGCTTCAAAACATGGTGGCTGACAAAGCGTTTCCGCCGCCCGGCTGAGGGCAGCGGCGAACGATTGATTTTCGGCGGTATCTGCGATGCCTGCGCTGTCTGGCTGAATGGGCATAAGTTGGGCGAGCACAAAGGCATGTTCGCTGAGATTGCTTACGATGTAGCATCGCTGTTGAACGACGGCGACAACACACTGATCGTCCGGCTTGATCCGGCGCCGCGCCGCATCAGCGAGGGCGAACCCAACGACTTTTTCACCGGCATGAATGTCGGCTGGCTCGATAGCGCTGTCATCAACAATATCTATGGCTGGCATTACATCAACCTGCCCACGCTCGGCATCTGGCGGCCTGTGTACTTGCAGGCGTCGCCCGCGGTCGAGATCGTGGATCCCTTCGCCGCCACGCTGGACGCCCAGGCCGGCTTGCTGCGCTTGCATCTCACGCTCAAGGGCGCGGCTGAAGAATGGCGCGGTCAACTGATCGGCAGCGTCGAACCCGAGAACTTTGAAGGCGAGACGCATCACTTCGCCTGCGATGTGGAGGCGACAGAGCGCGCGAAGACCGAGCTGCTCGAATTCACCGTGCCCGAGGCCCGGCTCTGGTGGCCCGTCGATTATGGCGAGCCCAACCTGTATCGCCTGAAGCTGTCCTTCCTGCCCGAGGGCGGCGCGCCTGATCATGCAAGCATTACCTTCGGGGTTCGCACGATTGAGATGCAGCCGACGCCCGAGGGTCCCGTTCCTGAGAATTACAACTGGACCTTCGTGGTCAATGGGAAACCGATTTTCGTCAAGGGGGCGAATTGGTGCACGCTTGATGCCCTGCTGCGCTTTGAGCCGGAACGCTACGATCGCTTCCTGCAACTGGCGAAAGATTCGCATATGCAGCTGCTGCGCGCCTGGGGCAGCGGCATGCCGGAGACGGATGCGTTCTACGACCTGGCTGACCGTCACGGCATCATGGTTTTGCAGGAATGGCCCACGGCTTGGAACAGTCACCGCATTCAGCCCTACGACATCCTCGAAGAGACCGTGCGTTGCAACACGATTCGCCTGCGCAATCACCCGTCGCTGGTGATGTGGGGCGGCGGCAACGAGTCGGGCGAGCCCTTCGGCGAAGCCATCGATATGATGGGACGCGCCAGCTGCGAGCTGGACGGCGCCCGTCCCTTCCACCGCGGCGAACCCTGGGGCGGCAGCATCCACAGCTACCATGTCTTTTGGCAGTACCATCCGCTCGATTACAACTTGTCGCTTTCGGCGGCTTTCATCGGCGAATTTGGGCTGGCGTCGCTGCCCAATTACGAGACGGTCGAGCGATATATCCCCGCCGAGGAACTGGAGACTTGGCCCCCCGCGAGCGATAGCGCCTTCACCCATCACATGCCGGTCTTCAATCTCAAAGCCGAGCAGACGATTATGGCGCAGTATGTCGCTGACTTCCTGCCGGCTGATTCGCTGCAGAATTTCATCCTCGGCATGCAGATGGCGCAGGCGACCGGCATGCGTCATACGCTGGAACTGGCGCGGACGCGCTGGCCCCACGCGACCGGCGTCTGCTACTACAAATTGACGGACAATAATCCGGCCGCCTCTTGGGCGACGGTGGACTGGCACGGCGTACCCAAGATCGCCTACCATATTCTGCGCGGCGCTTATCGCCCGCTGCACGTCTGCGTACGGTTCAAGCGGCTGTCATGCGTCGGCGTGGACGCCGCGTTTCCGATCTTCCTGCTGGACGATGACGGCGCGCTGTCGAATCGCGTCTGGTCCGCCCGCGTCCGAGCATTCGACAGCGAACTAAAGCTGATCAAAAACATAGACTTCAGCGGCAGCGGGTCTCAGGGATCGGTCAAGCGGCTGGGTGAATTGGCGCTTGACAGCGACCAAACCTGGAGCAGTCCCCTGTTTATCACTGCCGACATTGCCACCGAGGACGGCGTTCAGGACCGCGTCTTTTACTGGCTGAATTACGCGCAAGTACAGGGCTGTCTTTTCAATTTGCCGCGGACGCAGCTTGCGATTGAAGCAATTGACGCCGATGCCGTCATGATCAGCAACATCGGACAGCGCCCGGCCGTCGGCGTTCACTTCGATTGCCCAGAAATCTCCGCCGAATTCAGCTGTGGCGACAGCTACTTCTGGCTGGAGCCGGGCGAGCGCCGCCCAATCGAAGTCAGCCATTTGAAGGGCATTGCCGCCGCCGCCTGGAATGCCGCTGCTGTGAGGCTTTAGCGCTATGTTGGACGCGCCGCAACAGACCACTGACCTAACCACGGCCGCCGAGCCTGTTATCGACGTCCAAGACTTGAGCGTGCAATTTGCTGTCGACGAAGGCACGCTGAAGGCGGTCGATGGCGTCAGCTTCGCCATTGAAGAGCAGCAAGTCTTCGGCTTAATTGGCGAAAGTGGCTGTGGCAAGACGGTGACCGCCCAGTCCTTGATGCGCCTGGTGCCCAAGCCGGGGCGCATCGTAAACGGCCAAATCAACTATCGCGCGGATCAGGGCGGCGCGATTGACCTGGCGGCGCTGGAGCCCAGCGGTACGGAGATACGCGCCATTCGCGGCAACGAAATCGCGATGATCTTTCAGGAGCCAATGTCGAGCCTGTCACCCATCCACAGCATCGGCAATCAGCTGATGGAAGCGGTGCGGCTGCACGTCACCGCCAACAGACGCGAAGCCTATCAGATCGCGCTGGAAATGCTGGACTTGGTCGGCATACCCAATCCGGTACAGCGCTTGGAGGAGTATCCCCATCATTTCTCCGGCGGGATGCGCCAGCGGGTCATGATCGCGATGGCGCTGGCTTGCCGCCCCCGTCTGCTGATCGCCGATGAGCCGACGACCGCGCTGGATGTGACGGTGCAGGCGCAGATACTGGACCTCATCGCGCGGACGCAATCGCAGTTCCAAATGGCGGTGCTTTATATCACGCATGACCTGGGCATCATCGCTGAAATCTGCGACCAGGTCGCGGTTATGTATCTGGGAAGAATTGTCGAGCAAGGCTCGGTGCGGGATATCTTCCACAATCCGCTGCATCCCTACACGCGCCGGCTGTTGGCGGCGACGCCGCGGATCGGGCAGCATGCCGAGCGCCTGCAGTCGATTGACGGCACCGTGCCCATCCCCATTGGCATGCCGCGAGCCTGCGGATTCAGCTCGCGCTGCCCCGATATCATCGCCGGCTGCTGCGATGTGGCGCTGCCCGCCCTGGTGGAAATTGAAGAAAATCACTTCGTCCGCTGTTTCCTCCATGACCAGCGGGAGGAAAGTGCAATATGAGCGAGCAGCCGCTGCTGAAAGTGGAGGGCTTGAAGAAGTACTTCCCGGTCGAAAAGGGATTTCTGCGGCGCGTGGTCGGGCAGGTGAAAGCGGTTGACGACGTGAGCCTGGAGATTCAAGCGGGCGAAACGCTGGGCTTGGTCGGCGAATCGGGTTCGGGCAAGACCACCGTTGGGCGCTGCATCTTGCGCGCGCTCGACCCGACCGCGGGCAGCATTCAGTTTCAGATAGACGATGAGACGACCGTCGACATGGCGAATATCAGCCCGCGGGAATTGCGCGATGTTCGGCGCCACGCCAATATGATCTTTCAAGACCCCTTCTATTCGCTTGACCCGCGCTGGACCATCCTCGATATCGTTGGCGAACCGCTGAAACTGGCGAAGCTGGCGCAAGGCAAGGAGCTTGAAAAGCGCGTCGCGCATTTGATGGATGTCGTGGGCTTGGAAGCCAAGCATCTGCGGCGTTATCCCCATGCCTTCAGCGGCGGGCAGCGTCAGCGAATCGGCGTGGCGCGGGCGCTGGCGACCAACCCGCGCTTGATCATCGCGGACGAGCCGGTGTCGGCGCTCGACGTGTCGACCCAGGCGCAGATCCTCAACCTGCTAAACGACTTGCAAAGCGAATTCGGGCTGTCTTATCTTTTCATCGCCCATGACTTAAGCGTGGTGGAGCATATTTCGGACCGTGTTGCCGTGATGTATGTCGGCAAGCTGGTGGAGGTGGCGCCAAAAGACCAGCTTTTCTTTTTCCCCAAGCATCCCTATACCGAGGCGCTGCTTTCGGCGTCGCCGACGCCGAACCCCGATGTGGTCAAGAATCGGATCATCTTGCCGGGCGAAATCGCCAATCCGGCTGATCCGCCGGCCGGCTGCTATTTTCATCCGCGCTGCCGATACGCCCAAGCCCGCTGCCAGGAAGAAGAACCGCGGCTCAGGGAAATCAGCCCCGATCAATGGGTGTCTTGTCACTTTGCCGAGGAGTTGGAGTTGATCGGCGCGCCACGTCCCGGATCGCAGAATTTGTAGGGGCGCGCTATTTGGTCGCCCGCAGCAGCACAACAACGAGAAGAATTGTAGGGGCGAGGCGGTGACTCGCCCACCCGGCAAAGGGACGAGTTGCAATGCACCAGCTTCAATGTATGACCTGCGGTCGGATCTGCGCCGATTTGGGCGCGGCCTCCTGCCCGCGCGATGGCGGCGTTCTGGACGTCCTCTACGACTCGGTCGAGATTCCGTTGAATTATGAACTGCCCGGCATCTGGCGCTTCGCCGCCCGCCTGCCCCTGACCGACCCGGCGCATATCGTTAGCCTGGGCGAAGGCGATACGCCACTGCTCCGATCGGCGCGGCTGGGGACGGAAAACGGCTTGCCCCGGCTTTACTTCAAGAATGAAGGCATGAACCCGACCGGATCATACAAAGATCGCATCGCTTCGGTCGGCATTTCCCTGATGCGGCAGTTGGGCATGCCCTCCTGGGTCGCGATCTCGTCCGGCAATGCTGGCGCTTCGCTCTCGGCATACGGCGCGCATGCCGGTGTGGACGGTTACTTGTTCACGCTGGAGCGGGCGCCACGCGCCAAGATCGGCCAAATCATCGCTTACGGACCACAAATTATGTCGCTGCGCGGCTTGGGCTACGATCCGCAAGTCGAGGCGGGGGCTTGGCAAAACGTGCCCAGGATCTGCCAAATCAACAACTGGCTGATGCTGATCACCGCGCGCAGCTTCAGCCCACAATCGATGGAAGGCGCCAAGACCATCGCCTACGAAATCTGCCAGCAGCTGAAAGGCGATGCGCCGGATGTGGTTTACGTGCCGGTGGGCGGCGGCGGCTTGCTAAGCTGCATCTGGAAGGGCTTCCGCGAATGGCGCGCGGCGGGCTATATTGATCGCCTGCCGCGCATGGTTGCGATTCAACCGGCCGGCTGCGATCCTGTGGCGCAAGCCTGGCGCGAGGAGCGCGCGATTGTGCCGCTCGACGATTGCACGAGCGCAGTCTCCGGCATCATATTGACCGCGCCGCCCGACGGCGATTTGGTCTTGAATGATCTGCGGGAATCGGAGGGCTGGGCGGTCACCATCGCGGATGAAATCACTTATCAAGCGCAGGCGGAGCTGGCCAATCGCGAGGGGCTATTCGTGGAACCGGCGGCCGCCATCACCTGGGCCGCGGTCAAAGCGGATCTGGCAGCCGGCCGGTTGACTGGCGCCGAGAAAGTAGCCTGCGTCTTGACCGGCACCGGTTTCAAGGACAGCAAAGCGGTCCAAAGGATGTCTGAAAATGTGACTGTGCCGTTAGTCGATGTCGACGAGATCATGCGGCTCGAGCCTTAGGCAGAACGGGACAAGAGTTCATGAGCGGAAGACTCGAAGGCAAAGTCATCATCATCACCGGCGGCGCGACCGGCATCGGCTGGGGCATCGCGCAGAGCTGCGCGCGGGAAGGCGCGGCTTTGGCTTTGGCGCAGCTTCCAGCCGATATCCAATTCGCCCAAGACAAGGTGGCGATCCTGCGGTCGGCGGGGCATCCGGCGCTGGCGGTCGGCTGCGACATCACGCGGCGCGCGCTGGTGCAGGGCATGATCGCGCGGACAGTAGAAGCTTTTGGCCGCCTCGATGTAATGGTGAACAACGCGGCGTTGACTGGCGCTTCAGCCGATGTCCGCCCCTTTCTGGAAGAAACCGACGAGCATTGGCGCCTTACGATTGATGTCAATCTCACCGGCGCTTTCATCTGTACGCAGGAGGCGGCTTTTCAAATGATAAAGCAGGGCGAGGGCGGCAGCGTCATCAGCATTTCTTCGGTGGCGCAATTTGCCGCGCAGGAGAACGCGACGCCCTACGGCGCGGCGAAATCCGGCTTGGACGGCTTGTGCAAAGGCGCCGCGATCGAATTGGCGCCGCATCGTATTCGCGTCAATCTAGTCGCGCCCGGTGAAATCTATACCGAATCGAGCGCCGACTTCACCGATACAGTGGTAGAGACCGGTGGCGCCGGCAAGTACTTCCGCCAGACGCCGCTGGGGCGCTCGGGGCAGGTCAGCGAAATCGGCGATGTGGTCGCTTTCCTGGCCAGCGATGAAGCCAGCTTCGTCACCGGCGCCACCTGGCGCGTCGATGGCGGCTTCCTCAGCTATTAGGTCGCCCGCGCCATAAGAGCGAATTGCAGGGGCAACCCATCGTGTGCCCGCCGCGCATAAATGTAGGAGCGAGCCATGGGTCGCCCGCCGCCGCGCATAAATGTAGGGGCGACCTATCAGGTCGCCCGCGCCACACCAGCGTATTGTAGGGGAGACTCTGTGAGTCGCCCGCCAAAGCACGAACATATGAAGGGCGAACCATGACCGCGCGGGCATTTCATCAAAAATCTTCAACAAGATCGATTACGAAACAGCCATATATCCCTCTGTGATCTCTGTGTTGCCTCCTTTCCTCTGTGGTGAAAGTATGTGGTGTTCTCGACATAGGGTGATGCTCAGTAGGTTCTAGTTGGCCGCCCGTTAAGCCAGTTCCACGCGCGGGTTGAGAAGCGCATAAGCCACATCGGCAAAGAGGTTGGCGAAGAGAATCACGGTCACGGTGACCATGGCGATGGCTTGCACCAGCAGCAGATCGCGCCGTTCAATCGCGGCGATCAGGAGGCTGCCAAGCCCGGGGAAGCCAAAGACATATTCGATCACAACCAGCCCGCTGACCAGCCAGCTGATGCTGAGGGCGATGACGGTGACGGTCGGCAGCAGGGCGTTGCGCAGAACGTGCCGCCAGATGACCATGCGCCAGGGGATGCCTTTGAGCGCGGCTGTGCGCACATAATCGCGCTTGAGCTCTTCGATGACGCCCGCTCGCGTCAAGCGAGAGATGTAGGCGAGCATCACCAGCGTCGCTGCGAAGGCCGGCAGCCAAAGCGCCGGCAGCATCTCGGCGAAAGAAGCGTTGGCCGGCACGGCGGAGCTGGACGGGAACCACCAGCCTAGCGAAGCCGCCAGCTCGCTGCGGCCCCAACGCAGCGCCACGATATTGATCAAGAATAAGCCGGTGACGAATTCGGGCAAGCTGACGACGGAGAGCGTCAGCAGCGAGATGAGGATATCCGGCAGCTTATTTTCGAACAAGCCAGCGATAACGCCCAGCGCCAGCGCGAGCGGCGCCGACATCAGCAGAGCGACCAGAGCAAGCCGCGCCGAATTGACGCTGCGCTCCATGATCAAATCGCGATTCATCGCCCCGCGAAAAGCGATTGTATCGCCCCATTCGCCACGAATGAAATCGGCCGCCCAGGTCACGTACTGTTGCGGCAGCGACGCGTTCAAGCCCAATGCTTCCCGTATTTCAGCGACTTGCGCCTCGGTGGCTTCCCGCCCGCCGGCGATGACGCGCGCCGGATCGCCAGGCAGAATGCGCAGCAGGAAAAAGATCGTCAGCGAACTGACAAGATAAGTGAAGAAGAAGAACAGAAATCGGCGGCGCAGGAATTGCAGCATGGCGTCAAACCACCTCGTCCAGCGGGATGAGATCGCTCTGCGCGGCCGTCAACTCCTCCAGCGGGATATGGCAGCGTATCAGGTGGCCCGCGCCGCCCTGACGCCATGGGGGCTCGTCCGTTTCGCAGATCTCGCCAATTTTGCGCGGGCAGCGCGTGTGGAAGCGGCAGCCGCTGGGCAGGTTTTGCGCGCTGGGCAAGTCGTCGCTGAGCAGGATGCGCTCGGTCGCATGCAAGGGATCGGGGACTGGTATCGCCGAAACCAGCGCTTCGGTATAAGGGTGGTAGGGCGGTTGAAAAAGCTCGCGCGCTTCACCCACTTCAAAGAGCTGCCCCAGATACATGACGGCGATGGTATCGGCCAGGTATCCCACCACGGACAAATTGTGCGAAATGAAGAGATAAGCGCTGCCATGATCGTCTTGCAAAGCCGCCAATAGATTGAGCACTGCCGATTGCACCGAGACATCCAGCGCCGACACCGGTTCATCGCAGATGATTAGATCGGGATCGGAGGCGAAAGCGCGCGCGATCGCAACCCGCTGCTTCTCGCCGCCGCTCAATTCGTCTGGGTAGCGCTCGGCATATTCGGCGCGCAGATTGACCCGCGCTAGCAGGGCGAGCGCCTCGGCGTCAGCCGCCTCCGCCGACAAACCGCGCAGCTTAATCAGCGGGCGCCGTATCGCCTGTCGCACGGACAGATAGGGGTTCAATGAGTTTTGCGGATTCTGAAAGACCATTTGCAGCTTCGACAAGACGTCTTGGCTGCGTTCGCGCACGCTGTTGCGCACATCCAAGCCCAGCAGTTGCAATGATCCTCCGCTGCGCTCCTCCAAGCCAATGATGAGGCGCGCCAGCGTCGTCTTGCCGCTGCCGCTCTCGCCGACGAGCCCGAGGGTCTGCCCGGCGCGCAATTGCAGGTCTACGCCATCGACGGCGCGAATCGGCGACGGTTCGATCCGCCCGAGGATCTCGCGCAGGTTGCGCTCAACCGGGAAGTGCTTGGTCAGGTCGGAGACTTGCATGAGGGTTTCGCCATTTGCTCCCCCACCCACCATCTCTATGGTGGGCATCTGATGCCTCGGATGCTCACCATAGAGATGGCTAGTAGGGGTTGGGGGGAGCGGTTGGCTCAGCTCTTCCCAGCGGTGGCAGCGAACCAGGCGCCCATCTTCCAGCGATTCCAAGGGCGGTTTCCTCTCGCGGCAAAGATCGATAACCAATGGACAGCGCTCCGCGAAGACGCAGCCGCCGGGAATCCGAGTCAACGACGGTGGATTGCCGGCGATAGATTGAAGCTGCGCGGCGCGTTTGCTCTGCCCAGGTCTTGGCACGCTGCTGACCAAACCCAGGGTATAGGGATGCCGAGGCTGCTGGAACAGATCCAGTACGCTCGCTTCTTCCATAATTTCGCCGGCATACAGCACCAGGACGCGCTCACATAGCTGGGCGACCACGCCGAGGTTGTGCGTGATATAGACGACGCCGGTATCGCGCTCGGCGATCAGCCCGCGCACCAGATCGAGGATGACCGCTTCCGTCGTGACGTCGAGTCCGGTGGTCGGCTCGTCCATGATGAGCAGCTCGGGATTGCTGATCAGCGCCATTGCAATGGTGACGCGCTGCTGCATGCCGCCGCTCAACTCATGTGGATAACGTTCGGCGACTCGTTCAGGATCGACAAGATTGACATCGTGAAACATCTGCATCATGCGCTTGTAGGCCTCATGGCCGTCGATGTCATCGGCCGCTTTGAGCGCTTCCATCACTTGACGCCCGATCTTGATCGAGGGATTGAGCGCGGCGGAGGCGTTTTGCGGCACAAACTTGATGCGTTTCGCCCAGAGTTGGCGCATCTCGGCATTGGACTTGCGCAGCAGATCTTCGTCCTTGAATTGCAGCCGCCCGCCACTTTCCACCCTGCCGTTGCTGCTCAGGTAATGCATCAAAGCCAGGGCGACGGTTGATTTGCCGGAGCCGGATTCGCCGACCAGCCCAACGATCTGCCTCGGCTGAAGCTGCAAACGGAAATCCCGCACCGCCGGGATCCATTGATCCTCGACCCGGTAGCTGATGGTCAAGTGGTCGACTTCGAGCAGGTTCTGACCGGTCGCGTTCATGCTTAAGAGCCCTTTTGCACGGCGCGCCGGATGCCATCCGACATCAGATTGACGGCGATGACCAAGATGGCGATGGCGAGCGCGGGGAACTCAAGCGCCCAAGGCGTGAGCTGGTAAAAGCCGCCGCGATTTTCGTTGACCATCAAGCCCCAATCCGGCGATGGCGGGCGGGCGCCAAAGCCAAGAAAACCGAGTGAAGCGACCAGAAAGATGGCGTAGGAGAAACGCAGCGACGCCTCCACAACCAGCGAAGGAATCACCGATGGCAAGATCTCGCGGAAGATGATATAGAATTGGCTTTCGCCGCGGATCTGCGCCGCTTCGACAAATTCGCGCGTTTTGATATCCAGCGTCGTGCTGCGGGCGACGCGCGCCACGATCGGGATATACAGCAGCGAGATCACCAGCAGTATGACATTGTCCGCCAGCGCCGCCTGCCAGCTGCCCGCCGCGAAATCAAGATTGCGGATGATGCCAATCAGGACCAGCGCCAGCAAGAGCGCCGGAATCGCCAGCAGCGCGTCGATGACGCGTCCGATCAGCTCATCAACCCAGCCGCCCTGGTAACCCATGAACAATCCCAGCGCCGACCCAAGGATGACGCTGAGGAGCGTGCCCAGCCCGGCGATGCGGAAAATGCTGCCGGCGCCTAAGATGACGCGACTATAGACATCGCGCCCCAGCCGGTCGGTGCCGAAGGGGTGTTCGCCCAATTGAAGCGCGCCGGGATCGAGCGTCGGCGGCACGCGAACGTCGTGGCTCTGATCGTTTGGGTTGCTGTGAGGCGCAAGTTGGGGACCGAATAACGCGAGGATCAGGAAAAAGGCGACCAGGAGCGTGCCCGCCGCCGATTGCGGATGGCGCAACTGGGTCCTCGCCGTCCGCCCAAACGCGACAGACAGGCGGCTGATGGTTAATGCCCTCATCTGACGATAAACATTCCTACATCGCTGGCTAGCCTAGATTACGTGATGAGCGTCGCTCGTCGGAAAACTGAAGGGCCAGCCGCCGGCTGACCCCTACATGCCCACACAGAATCGGTTGTAGGGGCGACCGACGGTCGGTGTCGCCGGTCAGTGTCTACGCGACCTACACGCCCCGGTGGGTCGCCCGCCGCGTCGAGCTCGCCTCTAAGCAAAAGCTATCCAAGCAGCGCCGCATTGAAATTCGTGCGTCCCGCAAAGGGGTGCAAATTTATTCCGGAGACGCCGCCGGCCAACACCATGAATTGGGCGAAGAAGTAGGGCACGACGACCGGGCCTTCGTCCAGCAGAATCTGCTGAATCTCTTTGTAGGCGGCGGTTCGCTCCGCTTGATCGCGCGACGAGCGACCGATTTCAATCAACTCGTCAACACGCGGGTTGCTGTAGTGTGATTCGTTCCAACCGCCCTCGGAATGATAGGCGAGGTCGAGATAAAGCTGCGGCACCGGACGGGGCCCCCAGCCCGTCATACCGAGATCAACTTGATCCCACAGTTCGTTCCAGTAGGTGTTTTCGTCTTCCAGTTGTATCTCGACGCGGATGCCGGCTTCTTCCCATTGGGCTGCCAGCGCTTGCCCGAGGTCGGAAAAGTTGCCGCTGTTCGGCCCGTGCAAAATCATATCCAAGCCATCGGGGTAGCCGGCTTCTGCCAGCAGGGCGGCCGCGGCGGCCGGATCTCGCGGCGGCACTTCGGCCTCCGCCAGAAAGTACTGACCGAAGGCGGGTCCTATCGGCGAGTCCTTGCCGACCGCGCCAAAGCCAAGTTGGACGCGCTCCCAGATGGCGTCGCGGTCGGTCGCCAGCTTGAATGCCCGGCGCACGCGCGCATCGGATCCCGGCGCCCGATCGTAGCGCAGTCGCGCCAAATGATGACCGGTGGTGGGGATGTCGCTGGTATTGAAAGCCACATCGCCGGTGAAACCGAGGAAGCTCGAGTTGTCCAGTCTCATGATGCCATCGACGCCGCCGCCCTGTACCGCGGCGATGCCGGCTTGCTGGTCGTCAAAAAAGACGAATTCAAGCTGATCAATGCTCGGGGCGCCACCCCAGTAGCTTTCGTTGGCGCGCATGATGGCGCGGTCGCCCGCGATCAGCTCCTCAAGCACAAAAGGTCCGGAGCCGTTGAACTCGGCGCCGATGTTTTCCGCGCCTGCCTGCAGGATCACGAATTTGTTGTCCGTCAGGTTGTAGAGAAAATCAGGATTCGGCGCGCTTAGCGTGAAGGTGATGGCGCTGTCGCCCGCCGCGGAGACGGATTCCACCGATGAAAGCAGACCGGCGACCGTACTCTCCGATTCCTGATGCCACTGAATCGTCCAGAGCACATCATCGACCGTGACCGGGCTGCCGTCATGGAAAGCCGCGTCAGCGCGAATTTGCAGCGTATAGGCTAAGCCGTCATCGCTGTTCTCCCATGATGAAGCGAGCCTTGGCGCCAGATTGGCGTCGGCGTCCGTTTCAATCAGGTAATCGTAAAGCGCGTTCAGGATGGCGATTTCGCTATCGCCCGATGCCGACCGCGGGTCCAAAGTCGCCGGTGTCAGCCAGGCGATGCGCAGGGTTCCGCCGTGCTGCGCGCTGGCGATTCCGCTCAGCCCGGAAAGCGCGACCGTGCCAACCGCGGCGGTGGCGCCAGCGGCGAAGACATTTAGAAATTCGCGGCGGGATAACTCGCTTGCGGGCTTACTGCAGTTTTTCGACACGATGTGTATCTCCTTCATGTGTCAATCGATCAATCTCGAGCCTGGAGCGGGAGCATGAACACATCGCGGCGTCGAAATGGTTTCAGCGAAGCGGCGGCGCCTGTGAACGTTCGCGGCGCTGACGGATTAACTCACGATGTTGCGTCATCGTCATCCCTCCCGGCCCTGCAGCGACTCAGGTGCAAGGCGCGCGATATTATCGCACAGGAAGCAAGTGATTTCCAAATGCAAAAACTAATCCCGTCTCTAGAGTTTAAGACAGCTGGCGAGCTGCCCATCAACCCAATACAGCCTTGTGGAAGTGGGTGCGACCCGAGAAGGGGTGCAGCTCCACGCCGGAGACGTGGCTCGCCATCACCATGAACGAGGCGTAAAAGTAGGGCACAATGATTGGTCCTTCGTCGAGGAAGAGCCGCTGGATCTCCTGGTAGGCTTCGGTCCGCGCGTCTTGATCGAGTGCGGAACGGGTGAAGTCGATCAACGCATCCATCCGGTCGTCTTGCCAATGCGATTCATTCCAGGTCGCGTCGGAGCGATAAGCGAGGTCAAGGTAAATCTGCGGCGACACCCGATCGCCCCACCAGGTCACGCCCAAATCCACCTCCAGCCACTTTTGCACCCAATATTCGTTTTCTTCTTCCAATTCAATCTCGACGCGGATGCCAGCCTCTTGCCATTGCGCCGCCATCGCCTGGGCGAAATCCGGCATAACGCCGCTGTTGGGCACATGCAAGGTCATGTCCAAGCCATTGGGATAGCCAGCCTCCGCCAGCAATGTGGCGGCCGCGGCCGGGTCGCGCTGCGGCGGCTCGACATCAGCGAGGAAATACTGGGCGAATGAGGGACCAATGGGTGAATCTTTGCCGACCGCCCCAAAGCCCAGCTGTACGCGCTCCCAAACGGCGCGCCGGTCGGTCGCGAGCTTGAAGGCTTGCCGCACGCGTATATCGTCTCCCGGCGGTCGGTCGGCGCGGATGCGCGTCATGTGATGCGCATTGGTGGGCAGGTCTACGGAATTGAAGCGATAATCGCCGCTGAAGTTGAGAAAACTGAAGTTGTCGAGCCGCAGAATGCCATCGGCAATCCCGCCCTGCACCGCGGCGATCGCGGCCTGCTGGTCGTCAAAGAAGAGAAACTCCAAGGTCTCGATGCCGGGCGCGCCTCGCCAATAATTGGGATTGGCTTTCATCACCAGGCGATCGCCGGGGATCATTTCGTCCATGATAAAGGGTCCGGTGCCATTGAATTCGATGCCTGCGTTCTGCGCGCCCGCTTTAAGCATGACGATTTTGTATTCCGTGAGCCGATAGAGAAAATCGGGATCGGGCGCTTTGAGATTGAATATCACCGTATGATCGCCCACAGCCTCAAGCGATTCGAGCCCGGCCAGCACATCGGCAATGGTGCCACCGGCGTCGAGCTGCCACTGAATGCTCCACAGCACATCATGCGCGGTCAGGGGACTGGCGTCGTGGAAGAGAGCGTTCCGCACCAGCTGCAGCGTATACCGTGTCCCGTCGTCGTTCCGTTCCCAAGAAGCGGCCAGCGCGGGCGCCAGATTCGACGAGGCGTCGGTCTCAAAGAGATAATCGTAAAGGGCATTCAAAATCGCGATCTCGCTCATACCGGAGACTGAGCGCGGGTCAAGCTGCGCCGGCGTCAGCCAAGCGATGCGCAGCGTCCCATCGCTGGCGCGGGCAAGGTTCATCCCTGGCGCTCGATCAAGCGCAATCGCGCCGACGGCGCCACTCATGCCGGCGGCGAATATCTTTAGGACATCGCGGCGCGACGGGGTCATGGACTTGTCATGATTGATCTTGCTAGACATGCGATTCCTCACGGATTAGTTTGCGACAGGGCCTCGAAAGTGATTGCGATTCCATAGTTGGAGCACGGTCATTTACTTCAGTTTAATGCAAACCAGCGTCATAAATCAACAAGACGCATTGAAAGCAAAAGCAGTAAGCGCGACCCTTGGGCTGGCCGCCACATTGCCGCCAATAGCTCTGCCCTTAAGCGTACGTTTCGTACCAGGTCTCGGAGGACTGCGGCGCGCTGTAGAAATCGGTCCAGGGCCGCGCTGAGGCGGCGGCGATATCCAATAGCCGGCGCAGACGATCCTGCGCTACGGTCTCCAGGAAGGCGGCCCGATCCGTCTTAGACATGGCCGCCGCTTCTTTCCAAATGGCGCGACCGGCGAGGAAGCCGCTGGCGCCGCTCTCGCAGGCGACCTGCGCCTGCGGTTTGAATTGATCGAAATCGACGCCCGCGCTTAACAGCACCCAAGGCACTGTTGAAGCCTCGCTGAGCTCCGCGCAAGCCTGTCGCCAAGCTTCCCGATCTTGGTTGAACTTAATATCATGCGGGAATTCCATTTTCAGCACGTCGGCGCCACTGCCTGCCAATCGGCGAGCGGTCTCGATGACGACCTCCGGGCGAGCGGCGGCGAATTCCTCGCTGTCTTTCGAAATGGCGGGGTCCAGGCTATAGGACATGGGCTCGAGGAAAAGCGGCAGATCCCATTCATGGCAGTCGGCTGCCACGCGGCGAATCAGTTGCTCCAGCTCGTCAGCGAGCGCGCCGCTCCCCGGATGGTAATAGACCATGAGCTTGACCGCGCTGGCGCCCGCTTTGCGGATTTTCTCCGGCGTCCAACTGGAGATGAGTTCGGTCTTGCGATAGCTCGAATCGCCACTGTAGCCGCTCTTCTCAAGCGCCAGCAGCAAGCCCGCTTTCGGGCTCATCCGCATGGCGGCGTTGAGGCCATAAGTCGGGTCGGTGAGGATGGCGCTGGCTGCTTTCGAGAGGGCGCTGATGATCTCGCCTTTGACCTGCGCCAGCGTTTCATAGCTGGCATTGGCGGGCATCATGCTGCGGTAGCTGCCGCGCTGATCAAAGGCGATGATGCCGAAGACATCGCCCTCGGCCAGGCTCGTTGATTTCAGACCGCGGTACCGGCCGGGCGTCAGTTGTATTGGCATGCTTGTCCTTTCTATTCAGAATACCACGATTTAGAGCCAGCCGCCGGCTGACCGGTATAGATCAAATGGGAATGTAATAGTTGTAAGGGCGGCCAAGCGGGTCGCCCGCTTCAGCGCGCTAGTCTTGGCGCTCGAGTCAAATCATCACCGCGTTTTCGCCGTTTTCAGCGCTGCCGACGATATGTCGAACGATGATCTCTTCGGTGGCGTCGGACCGCAGGATATTGGCGACGACCCGCCCGCGGCGCATGATCACCATGCGGTCAGCCACCGCCATGACATCGTGCATCGTATGGCTGATGAGGATGACCGGAATATTCCCCTCGCGCAGAGAGCGTATCAAGGCCAGTACCTTGCGCTGCTCCGGCACCCCTAGCGCGGCGGTTGGCTCATCCATGATCACCAGTTGGGCATTCCAATACATGGCGCGGGCAATGGCGACCGCCTGGCGCTGCCCGCCAGAGAGATTGACCAGCTTCTGCGTGAGCGAGGGAATGTGGATATCCAGCTCATCCAGCACGCCCGAAGCTTCCTGGCGCATATAACTGTCATCGGTGACTGGGAGCAGACCGAAGAGCCGGCGGGTCACTTCCTTGCCCAGGAAGACGTTTGCGCCGACATCGAGGTTCTCGGCCAAAGCCAGGTCCTGGTAGATCGTCTCAATGCCGCGGCTGCGAATATCGGCCGGCGGCTGATGTGTGATGTCTGCGCCATTGAAGATGACCGTGCCGCTCTCCGGGCGATAGACGCCGGAGATGCACTTGATGAGCGTCGATTTGCCGGCGCCGTTATCTCCGAGCAGAGCGACGACCTCACCGGGATGGACCGCGAAATCGACGTTGTCCACCGCGGTCAAGCCGCCGAAATGCTTGCTGACGCCGGTCGCGGTTAGAATTGCCTCAGACATTCGATTGCAGCCTTTCCAGCGCCGTCTGCAGCTGATTGACCAGCACGGCGATGATGATGACGACGCCGACCACGATGAACTGCCATATCGAGTCGATATTGAGAATGACCAGCCCGGTCTGCAAGACGGCGATGATCAGCGAGCCGACGACCGCGCCCATGATGTCCCCTTCGCCGCCGAAGAGATTGGTGCCGCCGATGACGACCGCCGCGACCGATGACAGCAACGCCGCTTCGCCGGCTTGGGGCGCGCCAGCCGTAAAGCGGAAGAGATGCAACACGCCGGCGATGCCCGCGGTGAAGCCGCAGATCACGTAAATGATGATCAGGTGGCGGTCGACATTGATGCCGGAGCGCCGCGCCGCTTCTTCGCTGCCGCCGATGACATAGGTGTGGCGGCCAAATTTGCTGCGCGCCAGGATGAAAGCGAAGACGACGACGACCAGCGCGGTGATCAACACAGGATATGGCAATAGTTGCGAAACCTGTCGAATCTGCGTCGGCTCGAGATCGGGCGGCTGCCGGAACCAGACCAGTCCGTGATCGGGGATGTGGTAGAGCAGGCTGCCGTTGCCGATGCCGCGAAGCGCCTCACGCAATTCGGCCGATAAACCGCGCACGACTTGCTGTCCGTCAGTCAGCAAGAAGGCGGCGCCGCGCACGATGCCAAACATGCCGAGCGTGGCGATGAATGGCGGCACCTTCACTCGCGCGACCAGCAATCCGTTGACCAAGCCCGGGACCAGCGCGACCAATAAGCCGGCAAAGACGCCAGCGAGCATAGCGTACTCGACATCGGCGCCGCCGGCCGCCAGGTCCCGCATGACGCGGGCGGTGGTAACCGATGATAGCCCTACTGTCCAGCCGATGGACAAATCAATGCCGGCCGTGATGACGACGTAGGTCTGCCCGATCGACATCAACATGATCAAGGTGCTGGTGGTCAAAATCGAGGAGAAGTTGCGAACGGAAAAGAAGCCGGTGCCCGTCAGGGAGAAGAAGACAACCAAGCCAAGCAAGAAAAGATAAGACCAGCTTTGGGTCAGGAATTCGACAAAGCGCGCATTGACCAGAGGTTGGCGCTTTGCCTTGTCCGACGTCGTGCCTAATGCCATAGGGAGAGTCTTCTGTCCTTAGTGCCTGCGGACGATGGTAACATTGAAGCAACCCCCCGGTCGGTTGCAATTCGCCTATTATACCTAATCATTCTCAATTTGCAGGTCATGCGCCCGGCGGGCACGACCAATCATGCCAACTCATGCGAGTATGCCCTCCGCCCGCAGCCGCGCGATATCGCCCCGTCGGTAGCCTAATTCAGCCGCCACTTCATCGCTATGCTCGCCCAGGCGCGGCGGATGCCGGCGATAAACCAGCGGCGTATCTGTCAGGTGAATCGGCGTCGCCAGCGACTTGATCAGACCGAGAGCCGGGTGTTCCAACTCGACGATGAATCCGCGCTCGATCAAGTGGGGGTCGCCCAGCGCTTCCGCCACCGTATTGATGCGCCCGCAGGGCACGCCGGCCGCGCGCAGGTCCGTCAGCCACTCATCGCAGGTCTTGCCGCGGATGATGTCCCGAACGATGGGGAGCAGCGCGTCGTAGTTGGCGATACGGTCGGCATTGGTGATGAAACGCGGGTCTGAGGCCAGGTTTTCCCGATTGACCTGCCGGCAGAAGGCGCCCCATACGTTGTCCGAGGCGACGCCCAGCATGAACCAGTCGCCATCGCTGGCTTGGACAGCTTCGTATGGCACCACTTGCGGGTGGCGATTGCCCCGCCGCGGCGGATCCCTCTCCTCGGCGAAATATTCGCCGGCCAGATTGGCCAGCCAGGTCATCTGCCCTTCCTGCAAGGACATGTCTAAGAACTGACCAGCGCCATTTTGGTCGCGCGATCGCAGTGCGGCCAGGATCCCAATCACGGTGAACAAACCGCAGGTCATATCGGCGATCGGCGTGGGGAAGCGCATCGGCGCGCCATCAACCTCGCCCGTCAAAGCCACTGTGCCCGATTCCGCCTGCGACACCAGATCATAACCCGGCTGTCCCGCCCGCGGGCCAGTCCGCCCATAGCCGCTGATTGAGGCATAGACCACCCGCGGATTGATGGCGCTAAGCGTTTCGTAATCGATGCCGTGGCGCTGGAGCGCGGCTGTGGTTCTGAGATTGGTCAGAAAAACGTCGGCGTCTCTCGTGAGCTTGTGGATGAATTCACGTCCGCCGGCGGCGCTCAAGTCCAGGGCGATGCCGCGCTTGTTGCGGTTGACCGCCAGGTAATAGCAGCTTTGATCGCCGATATATGGCGGCGCCCACTGACGCGAATTGTCGCCGATGCCGGGCTTCTCGATCTTGATGACATCGGCGCCGAGATCGCCCAGAATCATCGTCGTGTATGGACCGGCCAGCGCTTGCGTCTGGTCCACCACTTGGATGCCGCTTAGCGGCGCAATGTCGCTCATGGAATTCGGGCGACCCAGTGGCTTGCCCCTGCAATGTTCTGTTTCTGAAGCGTCATTATACTATCTCTTGGGCTCGCGGCGGATGGCTCATAGCGCGCTGTCTTTGGCTGCTTCAATGTGCCGATTGCGCCAGATCAACAGGCAGGCCAGCAACAGCAGCGCGCCCCATAAGCTGAATACCGCGCTCCAGCCGCTGAGCTCCACCAAGCCGCCGATGCTGAAACCAGCCATGCCGCCGAAGAACGTTGACATCATGTTGACTGCGCCCGTGGTTGATGAGGCGCGCCCGGCCGGCGCCAGCAGCAGGGGCATTGCGCTGACGGTCAAGCCAAAGGCGCCGTTCAAAGCCAGCAAGGCGAAGGCGACCACGACGATGGCAAAGAGGCCAGCGGTTATGCTTAGCAGCAGAAAGGCTACTCCCGCGGCCGAAAACAGCCGCACGGCAGTCGCGAAGACTTGATTGCTGCGCGTGACAAGCGCGCGCGCCGTAAGGAGGCCGAGAATTGCGACTGCTTGCGTCAAGGCGGCGACCGCTCCAACCAAGCCCTCAGCAATAAGCCCGGTGTCAAGAATATATGTCGGCAGCCAAATGATGGTTCCATTGAACACATAACCGCTCAGCGCCGCCGCCAACATGACGAAGGCGATGCCGCGAGCCTCGGCCATCATGGTGGATAGGCGAATGCCGTCGGACCTGGATTTTGGCGCGTCAATGCCGGCCGCCCGCCAAAAAACCAGCACCAGAAGCAAGATGATTCCCGGAAGCCAAAACGCGATCCGCCAATTCTCGCCCGTCGCGGCAGCCCCAATCAGCACCCAGGTGATTGCCGTGCCCATGACATAACTGAAGGGCATGATGGTCGATACGCGTTTGATATGGCTGCGGTCCAGCCGCTCCGCCAATATGCGGAACATGGGCGACCAGCCGCCCGACTGGGCGACCCCGTTTAGACCCCACAAAATGAGCATGACAATCAACGACGACTGAAAGGCGAAGACCAGATTCACGATGGCGCTGGCGAGCAATCCGAGGCTGACCAGGCGAAAAGGGCTGACATGGCTGCCGATCTCGCCGCTTATGAAGTGAAAGATGCCGTATACCCAGAAGAAGACGGTGCCCAGAGCGCCGACTTCAGCGCGGCTGACGCCCTGGTCCAGCGCCAAGGCTGGCAAGACCACGCTGATATTCACGCGCCCCAGGTAATACAACGCGTAGGTGACCAGCAGGCTCCCCACCATCATATTCTGCTGCTTGCTCAGCGTTGTCTGCAAATGAGGCCTCTGTTCTTCAAGCCTGACCCAGACCGGCGAGGACCTCTTCTACGTGTTTGCGGCGCCAGGCCACGGCAGCAGCCAGCAAAAGCATGATGCCCCACACGCCAAAGACGCCCGTCCAACCGCTTCGCTCCACCAAAGCGCCGATGCTGAAACCGGCCAAGCCGCCGGCCAGGGTCGCCATCATATTCAGCGTGCCAGCGATCGACGAAGCGCGACCCGGCGGCGCCAAGATCAAGGGCATGGAAGTCGTCACCAGGCCGAATGCCCCGCCCAATAACATCATCGCCAGGCATAAGACGATTATCGACGATACGCCGACTGCCAACGTCAAAAGGAGAAAAGCAAACCCGGTCGCCCCTAGCAACAGCGCCGCCGTGAACAACACTCGGTTGCTGCGCACAACGCTGTGGCGCGCCAGCAAGATGCCCGGAATCGCGACCAATTGCGTGATCGCCGCGACGGCGCCCACCAAATTCTCCGCGATCAATTCGCTATCGAGAATATAGGTCGGCAGCCAGATGAGCGTCCCGTTGCGTACGAAGCCTGCTAATGCCGCTACCACCATGGCAAAGGCGACGCCGCGAGCTTCGGCCATTATCGTCGAAAGGCGCACGCCCTTCGAGTCTGTCGTCGGCGCATCAATGCCTCCCTTCCACCAGAGCGCCGCCGTCAACAGCAAGATCAATCCAGGAAGCCAAAATGCCAGGCGCCAGTTCTCGCCGGCGGATATGGCCCCGATCAAGGTCCATGTGACCACTGTGCCGATTACATAACTGAATGGGATGACGGTCGACACCTGTTTTATTCGACTCGGATCGAGGCGCTCGGCCAGGATGCGGACGATCGGCGGCCATCCCCCCGATTGCGCCAAGCCGTTGATGCCCCAAAGCACCAGCATTAACAGCAGCGATGTCTGGAAACCGAAAACGAGATTCACAATCGCCGTGACCAACAAACCGACGCCGATTACGCGATAAGGTCTGACGTGGCTGCCGAGCTCACCATTGACGAAGTTGCCAATGGCGTAGGTCCAGAAGAACACCGTCCCCAATACGCCGACTTGAGCGCGACTGACATCAAGCTCGATGGCGAGCAGAGGCAAGACGACGCTGATATTCACCCGACCCAAATACAGCAGACCATAGGTCGTGCACAAAGCGCCGACCAGCAGGTTCTGTCGCTTGACGAGCGATGGTTGCAATTTAGTCATCTGCACAGGGGAAAAGCACAGCAGCAGAGAGGTTATGATGAATCATGGCCAGAGAATCGGGTCTGTTGTCATCGGGCGCGCCGCTAGACAAAAGCGGGCGACTCACAGAGTCGCCCCTACAATTTGCTTGTTGAGGTAGGCGGGCGACCCACTGGGCCGCCCCTACAATTTGCGTAGAGCTAGCAAGCTAGCCCGCCGTGTAGATGAAACGCGCGACATCCGGATCGTCTACGTTGTCGATGGTAATGACCGCGTAACCAGTGCCGACGCGCGCCGGCATTGAGGTCACGCCGCGCAAGTTGGCCGCCTGCGCGATCACGCCGAGGTAGCCCATGTCGGCCGGCTTCTGCGCGATCACCAGCGAAACGATGCCGTCGCGCAAGTAGCCGATGTTCTCTTCGCTGGCGTCAAACAGAGCCACTTCCACCGCGCCTTGCAAGCCGGCATTCTGGATGGCCGCGCCCGCGCCCAAAGCGCCGAAAGTATTGGTGGCGAACATGCCAACGATATCGGGATTCGCTTGCAAGACAGCCGCCGTCTGCTGCTGCGCCATATCAGCGCTGTTCTCGTTGTAATCGACGCGGGCGACGATCAGTCCGCCAGCCTCAGCCGCCGCCAGGCAGCCTTCCTCGCGCTGATCTGTCGTGCTGATGCCCGGGCGCGTGTTGGTGACGTAGATCTTCGCGCCTTCGCCCAGCTTGTCCGCCAAAGCCGAACAAGCGATGCGGCCGCCTTCTACATTGTCCGAGCCGATATAGCTCAAGGGGAAGGTGACCTCGCCATCGGCGTAGTTGCCATCGCCGATGAAGGTATCGACCGTCAGGACCGCGATGCCGGCGTCATGCGCGTCTTGCAGCACCGGGATCGACTGTTCCTTGTCATTCGGCGCCGTCACCAGCGAGCTGATGTCGCCGCGCGCGATCAGCGCTTCGATTATCGGCGCGGAAACGGTGACGTCAAAGCGCTCCGGATCCTGCTGGATGACGTTGATGCCCAAGCGACCGGCCGCGCCATAGACCCCGCGCGACATGGTGATGTAGAAGGGATCGGGATTCACGCCAGGCA
Source organism: Chloroflexota bacterium (assembly GCA_026707225.1). Taxonomy (GTDB): domain Bacteria; phylum Chloroflexota; class Anaerolineae; order Aggregatilineales; family Phototrophicaceae; genus UBA6055. Next base: position 4,976 of record JAPOXG010000022.1, on the reverse strand, counting down.
CGAAAGCCAGGTTATAGCTCTCGTCCAGCGCCGGCGCCGGATCGCTGGTGTTGCTGGTGTAGATGAAGCGAGCCACATCCGGATCGTCTACGTTGTCGGCGGTGATGACGGCGTAACCGGTGCCAATGCGCGCCGGGATGCTGCCTACGCCATCGAGATAGGCGGTGGCCAAGGCGACGCCGAGATAACCCATGTCGGCCGGCTTCTGCGCGATCACGAGCGAGACGATGCCATCGTTCAGGAAGCCGATGTTTTCTTCGCTGGCGTCAAAGAGCGCCACTTCCACCGCGCCTTGCAAACCTGCGTTCTGAATCGCCGTGCCAGCGCCGAGCGCGCCGAAGGTATTGGTGGCGAACATGCCGACAATATCTGGATTCGCCTGCAAGACAGCCGCCGTCTGCGCTTGCGCGGTATCGGCGCTGTTCTCGTTGTAATCGACGCGAGCTACGACCAAACCGCTAGCCTCAGCCGCGGCTAGACAGCCTTCTTCACGCTGGTCGGTCGTGCTGATGCCCGGGCGCGTGTTGGTGACGTAAATCTTGGCGCCTGCGCCCAGCTTGTCCGCCAGCGCCGAGCAGGCGATGTAGCCGCCCTGCGTATTGTCCGAGCCGATGTAGGAGATCGGGAAGGTGACTTCGCCATCGGCATAGTTGCCATCGCCGATGAAAGTATCGACCGTCAGCACAACAATGCCGGCGTCATGCGCCGCCTGCAGCACCGGTATCGACTGTTCTTTGTCGTTCGGCGCCGTGACCAGAGCGTCGATATCGCCGCGGGCGATCAGCGCTTCGATGATCGGCGCAGAGACGGTGACATCAAATCGCTCGGGGTCCTGCTGAATGACCGTCAGCCCCAGGTCTACAGCAGCCTGATTCACACCGGTTGACATGGTGATGTAAAACGGATCCGGATTGACACCCGGAACGAAGGCGATGGTATAGCCATCGTCTTGCGCGATCGCCCCGGGAACGAGGCTGAGCGCGAAGAGCACAAGTGTCGTGAGAACAAGAATTCTTTTCACCGTAGGTCTCCTTCTACAATACGTATACTGACATCGCCCGCTTCCAGCGCGCGGAAACCGGAAATGTCTCAAAAGGTTATCTCATTCACTAACGATTTGCAAACAGCCGCGCTGACGAGACCGGCCAAGCGCCGGTGAATGATCGAATGGCTTTCGGATGAAGCGGACGTATGCGGTATCATCGGTAGGGTGGCGCCCGACAAGGAGGGGCTTAACGATAGATGAAGACATGCATCGTAGTGAGCGGGGGCGACGCGCCGGGAATCAACACAGCCATCGAGACGTTTACGCGCCTGGCTAGGCAAAATGGCGATCAGGCTCTGGGCGCGCGGAACGGCATGGCGGGCTTGCTCGACGATCAACTGGTGGAGCTTGATCGGTCCCTCGTTTCTTTGCTGGCTGGGCGTGGGGGATCCATCCTGCCGTCGAGCCGAAGACCGGCTCTGCAGGATCCGAATGCCCGCGAAAAATTGGGCGACGTCATGCGCCGGCGCGGCATCGACAATCTGCTGCTCTTCGGCGGCGACGGCACGATTCGCCATGTTGCGCCCCTGCTAGCGGAATGGGGCGTATCTTGCATCGTCTTGCCGACGACTATTGACAATGATGTGCCCGGCGCCGATTACACGCTTGGGCATGATTCCGCCTGTAACTACGCCATACCTGCCGTCGCCGCTATTCGCGCGACTGCCCATGCCCTGCCCGGGCGAATCTTCCTGCTGGAGACCTTGGGCGCGCCGACCGGTCATCTGGCGCTGGCGATCGCCTACGCCAGCGGCGCCGACTTGGCTTTGCTGCCGGAATATCCGCTCGAACTTGACTGGCTATCCGAGCGCTTGAAACAGATCGTCGCTCGCGAAGGCAGTGCGCTAGTCGTCGCCTCGGAAGCCTATCCGGATGTCGACCGGTTGGTGGAAGAGATTCCGCGGCGCACGGGCATTCGCCTTCGTTATACCGCCTTGGGTCATGCGCAGCGCGGCGCGGATGTTTCCCACTGGGATCGCCGCGTCGCCCGCGATATGAGCCGCGTCGCCTGGCGCGCTTTCCAGGATGGCAATGTCAGTGGCACGGTCCTGTGGCGCGCTGGCGCGGCGATGCTGCGTCAGGGAAGCCCGCCCGCCGAACACAAGCCGCCACCCGACCGCCGCCTGTATGAATACATCAATCGACTATGAGCGCCTGTTTGGCAATTGACTTCGGCGGAACCCGCAGTCGCGCCGCCCTTTTTGACGGCGACATGCGCTTGATCCGGCGCGCCGAAACGCGCAGCCGCGTCAGCGACGGACCGGATATTGTCCTGGAGCGCTTGATCAACCTGGGCAAATCACTGATTCACGCTGAAGACGAATTGGCTTCCATTGGCATCGCGGCGCCGGGTCCGCTGGACACCGCGGCTGGTGTCATCATCAAAGCCGAGACCTTGCCCGGCTGGTCGAAGGCGCCGATTGTCGAGACCTTTCGTCGGGCGTTTGCCGGCCTGCCCGCCTTTGTCGAAAACGACGCCAATCTCGGTGCGCTGGCGGAATATCACCTGGGCGCGGGGCAGGGCGCCGACCCCATGATTTATTTGACCATCAGTACCGGCATCGGCGGCGGCGCGATCATCAACGGAGAGCTGTTCAATGGTTTCAGCGGGCATGCCATTGAACCCGGTCACATGCGTTTTACGTTGCCCGACGGCGGCATACGACGCTGGGAGGAGCTGGCGTCAGGCACGGCGCTGGGCGAGTTGGCGCGGCATCAACTGAGAGCGGGAGCTACACCTTCGGTTTTGCGGGATTGCGAAGCGATCGATGGACAGGCGGTTGGGGAAGCGGCTTTGGCCGGCGACGAATTCGCGCTCGATTGCCTGCGGCAAGCCGGAACCTGGTTGGGATTGGGGCTGGTCAACTTGCTGCATCTCTTCAACCCGGCGGCGGTCGTCTTGGGCGGCAGCGTGATGAATCTGGGTGATTTAATTCTGGATCCGGCGCGAAAGGCGATCGAGCAGCATATTCTGTTTGAGGGCTTCCTCCCGGACAATCTGCTGCGCCCGGCGCGATTCAGCGACGATGTCTGTTTGGTCGGCGCCGCCCTCCACGCCCGCAAATGCGCAGAATCCGCAGCGGCGAGCCAATGGATCGCCCGCCGGCCGAATCCCTAGCGGTAGGGGCGAGGGGTGGAAACGCGCGCGCGGCGACACTGAATTCCCACCAAAGTTTGCCGCTGCACGTTCAAACTGTTACAATGTAATCGATTGCATTGTTGATGAAATGGAGACTCGAAATGAAAATCTTAATGACTCCTGTGCCGCGACTGTTGCTGTTCTTAGGCATACTTGCCATTGCCATTGGCGCTGCAAATGCGCAAGATGACTCCATACGGGTAGCGCTCGTTGCCACGCAGGCGGCGGGGGACAACGGACCCATCGATGGTTTGATCGCCGGGCTGGATATGGCGGCTGAGGAATTCGGCGTCGAGACGCAATTCCTCGAAGCGCTGGACCCCGCGACCTTTGAATTGACGCTGCGCAACCTGGCGCGTACCGGCGTCGACATCATCGTTTCCACCTTCTACGCCATGGGCGCGACCTCCTGGATTATCGCGCCCGACTTCCCCGATACGACCTTTGTGACCATCGTCGGGCTGCCAAGCGGCGACGAGCAGCCAGACAACGTCCAGCTCATGGAGTATCAATTCTTCGAAGGCGCTTATGTCGGTGGCGTTTATGCCGCGCACCTGACCGAATCCAACCAGCTTGGCTATACCGGTGGCGTGCCGCTGCCTTTCGCCTGGGCTGACTTCAACGCCTTCACCGACGGCGCCCATTCTATCAACCCTGATATCGAAACGACGGCGGTCTTCATTGAGTCTTTTGAAGACCCGGTCAAAGGCCGCGAACTGGCTGCCGGGCTCTACAGCAGCGGCGTCGATTTCATCTTCACGGGCGCCGCCGCCAGCGACATCGGCGTGGTCGAAGCCGCTTCCGACAACGACGCGCTGGTCATGGTCGCCTCCGCGCCACTGGTGGAGCAGGCGCCGGCTAACGTCGCCATTCTGGTCTTGATAGAATGGGAAAAGACGATCATGCAGGAGATTGAACTGGCGATGAATCCGGAGACGCGCGGCGGCTTCCGCTACGGCAATGTGCAGTCGGGCGAGATCAGCTTCCATATCCCGGAAGCGTTTCTGGAAGCGACCACCGACGAACGCCGCGAACGGGCGGAAGCATCGCTTGAGGCGGTCGAGGCGCTGGTCGAAGACATCACCAACGGCGACTTCGTAGTCGAAGAGGACAACCAAGAAAGAATGGCGCGGGATGACGGCGGCGGCTAGCGGCGAGATCGTCCTGCGCTGCGAAGATATCGCCGTCGCTTATGGCGATGTTCAGGCGCTGCATCCGACATCGCTGTCCTTTCATAAAGCCGGAATCCATGTTCTGGTCGGTCAAAACGGCGCGGGCAAGACTTCCCTTGCTCGCGTCTTGGCCGGCATCATCCAGCCTCAGGGCGGCCGCTTCTGGATTCGCGGCACAGCAGTGCGCGATGCAACGGACCAGCTTGTACGCGAGCTCGGGCTGGATATCGTCCATCAGCGCTTCACCCTGCCGCCGAATTTCACTGTGGCCGAGGCGCTGGAGCTGGTTTCCGCGCGCAAATACGCGGGCGCATTCTATTCAGGCAGGCAGTTGGCCGCGTCCTGGCTGCGCGAATTGCAGCTCGCTGACATCAGCGCGTCGCCAAATTCGCGAATCCACAGCCTGCCGATAGAGCTTATACAGTCTCTGGAGATCCTGCGCGCCCTCGCCGGGCAGGCGCAATTTCTAATCCTGGATGAACCAACCGCCTTGCTGTCCCCCAGCGGCGTTGATCGTCTCTTCACTAGATTGAAACAGCTGAGCGACGCGGGCGTGACGCTGATGCTCATCCTGCACAAATTGCGCGAAGTGATGGAGATAGCCGATACGATTTCCGTA
>JAPOXG010000125.1 GCA_026707225.1 Chloroflexota bacterium | reverse complement strand
TGGGACAGATACTTCACCCTCGCGCCACAACGACAGAGGCAACCCGCCGAGCAATACAAAATAGTCAAGAGAGCATAAGGAAGCTGGCCAAGCGCTATGGCATCAATCCGAAGACAGTCGCGAAGTGGAAGAAGCGCGATTCCGTCAAAGACCTGCCGATGGGACCGAAGCAGCGCCGATCCACGGTCCTGAGCGAGCAAGAAGAAGCGATTATCGTGACCTTCCGCACCAAGACCTTGCTGCCGCTGGATGACTGTCTTTTCGCGCTGCAAGAGACGATTCCGCATTTGGCCCGGTCTACCCTTCACAGCTGTTTCAAACGGCACGGCATCAACCGCTTGCCGCAATCGGAAAGCAAGCCGGCCAAGAAGCGGTTCAAAGCCTATCCCATCGGCTACTTTCACCTGGACATCTGCAATGTCAGAACCGAGCAAGGCAAGCTCAAACTCTTTGTGGCGATTGACCGCAGCTCCAAGTTTGTCTTTGCTGAACTGCCCGAAAGCGCGAAACGCGAAGATGCCTGCGCATTCCTGCGGCGGCTGATCAAGCGGGCGCCTTACCATATCCATACCATCTTGACGGATAATGGCAGCCAATTTGCCAAACAGGCGACGACTAAGGGGAAACATAAGCTGGAATTTGATAGGATCTGTGAAGCGCATGGGATAGACCATCGGCTGACCAAGCCCTATCATCCGTGGACGAACGGTCAAGTTGAACGGATGCATCGGACCCTGAAAGAGCAGACGGTGAATCGCTACTACTACCAGACACACGCACAGTTGCGCCAGCACCTTGAAGCCTTCATCCAGGCCTACAACTTTGCCAAACGGCTCAAGACATTGCAAGGGCGAAGTCCCTACGAGTTTATTTGCGACCGCTGGCGGGAAAACCCGGAAAACTTTCATACTGATCCGAACCATCTCACTTCAGGACTATACGTCTCTAGCCGCGTCATGAAGGTTTAAGCCGCGGAGAATGGTCAGAATGATCGCAGCGGTAGTGGGCGCGTCATCTTGCTGAACGCGGCGAATTCGCCGCACCCACTCAGCCGCAGGCCGGAATCAAGCTCAGCGGATCAATAAAGCGCGCGGCATCCCCGGCGTCGTGTCATAGTTAGATCTGGCGCGGGCGTACTGGCGGCTTCTGGGCATATCCAGGTGCAGGCGCGCCGGGTAGATGTCCTTCGCGCCTTCGCCAACCATCCCAACCCGCTGCCCGCGTAGGACGCGATCTCCATTCTTGATCAGCTTCTTGGCGAGGTGCGTGTAGCGCAGACTGGTCCCGTCATCGTGCTCGACGACGACCGTGTGTCTGAAGCCTTTGGGCAAGTAGACCGAATCAATCACCACGCCGCCGCGCATCGCATGAACCGGTGCCTTATGAGCATTCAAGCGATAGATATCGATGCCGTTATGGCGCTTGCCATGGAAGGCCGGATAAGCCGCGTCATGGAGAATCTCAGCGTAACCAAGCGTAATGCGCCAGTCGCTTCCCGGCGGGATCACGACGCTGGATGCCGTATCGATGGACGAAGTCAGCGTGGCGGTGCCGATCGACCCATCTGTTTGCTGACGGATCGGCTGGATGGCGTCCGGGATCCAGCGATAATCGCCACTTGGCATATCGAGGCGCTTCCCATTGCGGAAACCTGGATAGTGCTCGGCTACCGTCTGTTTGAGCCAGTCATTGAATCGTGCATCGTTGCGGACGGCTTCCATCATCTCGGACACGAACGTCTCCAGGAAGAGGTCGAGATTGGAAATCGGGGTTTTGTGCGCCAGGCCCAACCGCGTCTCGGTTTGCAGCATCAGTTGATGGCGCAGGCCGAATTTGACCGCAGCTAGCATCACAACCATAGTCGCCACCGATTCGGTAATGCCTCTGGGGACACAGGACACGGTATTCACCCGATGCAACCTGTCTCACGGACTTGCGCCAGCTTAAAGCGCTCGTTGCGCCAACTGCTCGGGTAAGCCTTGCTGGATTACGTCGTGGGCGATATCGAGAAGATTTTGCGGCGGACGCGGCTCGCGCGAGTCGACGGACGGCGATTCACCCGCGGCTTCCCTTGTGTCGAATGCGCCCGGAGCGTCGCTTGCCAGCTGCAGATGCTGGCGCGCCGCGGCAATCTCTCGCAACGTCAACTTGACGTCTTCCGGCTCAGGCAGCGTTTGCGTCATGGCTGCCCGCCGTTACATTTGCGCCGGCGCTCTTGGCTAGCTCGCGATACTCAATCATATAACCACCGACCAGCGTCAGGCAGATCGTCGTGATCGTCGGCGCCAGCACATTCAGATGCTCTTCCAACTCCGGCCGCGTGGCAGCATTTCAAGAGTGATGATACTGATGATCGATGACCAGAAGCGCCGCGATTCCATTAGCCGGCGCGGCGCCGCCTTCGTTTTATCCACTGTGGTTCTCCTGCAGCTAAATCTTGGTCTCGGTAGCCTTCAGGAATTGCATCGCGCCATGGGCGATGATATCGACTTGACGATTGCCGTACTTTCCGCCAACGGGAAGATTCTTTGCGATCCAACCGGACCAGTGAGTACAGGAAGGCGTCCCGTCATTCGATTCGAGCTTCACCGGGCGCAACGGCGCCAATTCTCCCGTTAGAGGACTGCTGCTATTCTCCGGTGAGAGGCGCCTGTCCACATTGTTTAGCCGCATCACCAGCGTCGAGTCATCTGCTGTGAGTTGGTAAGGACGCTGCATTCCACAAACCACTCGGCCAATAGAACGCCTTGAGTAATATCATCGTGTTCCACGCTAAAGTCCCCGTTACGATCCCAATCGATCGCGACTGTCCAGCTTGTTGTCATTGACTTTTCCCCCTTTATCATTTGTTGACGTATTGACTTAGGCGGGTTCCCAGACAATCAGCAGAACCCAATGAGCGTTGGCGACCTCAGCAAGCAAACGACCATCTGGGCTGAATACAACAGCTGTTCCCGGACGGCTATCTTCAGAGAAATCCAGTTGCGGAACGTATATCTCTTGATCGGCAGCCAAATCCCAGGCGCGGGATTGACCACAAGTATCAGTTGTCATCAGCAAGCTCCCATCCGGGCTTATATCACCATCTGCGATACGACAATGACGTTTGCCAGGGCGGGCTACCAATTTTCTCAAGAAACGTAAACGCTCGTTCGCCAAAGACCATCGGCTCACAGATGCGTCTGTCAAGACTATTAGGTGAGAATCATCTTCCGTGAAAATCAAATCTTCAATGGATTCATTGGGCAAACGTTGCGGCCCCCACGTCTCCCAGGAGCCGGTTTCCCATATCCAGATGGTCTCATTTCCTCCGACTGCCAGCGGTTTACCATTACTCGAAAACGACAGCGCGTGAAGCGCCGTTTCTTCAGCACCTTGTAATCGATTTTCCGCCGCCGATCGTGACTCCAAATCAATTTGATATAATTTCGCATTATTAATGCCTACAAGGAGCCATGCTTTACTTGGATGCAGCAAGAGCTCGCTGACTTTTCCATCGCTCACCTGAAACTCATGGAGCATCTCTTCTTGCTTTATGTCCCCAAAAAGGAGGCTACCACGATCAGTCCCGCTGACTACCGCGCCCGGCGTTACCTCCAGCTGTGTGAATGGCCCGCGGATCAGGAAGTTTCTACTCTTGTGGCCTCTATCTCCGTATTCCCACATCTCAAGATCGGTACCGGGCGTGCCAGCTTTTTCAGTGGAACGCCAGTTGCTTAACATAAACAGGATCGGTTCTGTCTTATGCCACCGAAAATCAATAACGTCCCACGGACCCTCCACGCCAAGCGACCGTATTCGGTGGATGTTTTCAGCAGAAAAGGCCGAAGCGGCAACGCACTCTTTGAAGCACACTATGTCTTGGGCGATGTCTACGCGGGCCACAATCACTAGAACCAGAATAGTCAGAGATTTCTTAATCATTAGTCACCTCGTTGACGAACCCTCCAACGGTTGTCTTCATCAGATATCGTTCTTCCCCGATCTCAATGATGGATCAAGATTGAGCGTCGCATTGTCTTCATACTGCGGAAGATCTTCCAAGTTGACACCTTCCGGCAAAATTACATTCGGGTCACTCTCCGAACCATAAGACACCCAAGCTAGAACACCTCTCTTCGCAGTCGCAATCCACGCCCCATCGTCGCTACGGCCTAAGATCAGAAGATTCTCGCCCTTGCCCAGCGCCGAAAGCCAGTTTCCGTCTTTCACCATAGGACTAGACCGCGCGTTTAGTCCGCGGGCTGGTCGGACTCTTCCCGACCCGAAAACATCAGGAAACCCATCGATTTGCGATATGTATGTGAAATCGCCTGTGCGCATAACATTTTGCCCAATCGATTGCCAGCGTCATCATGGCGATTATATTATGGCCAAAGAGTATGAAGCGGATATAAGCGACCTGCGGATTCTCTCGCGGCTGTTCAAACTGGCCCTACAAGAACTTGTTGAAGATGCGCCCGACATAATGTACATCGGCAGTTGCTCATCGCTAATCGCCCATATGCAGTCCACGCTGAGATTGGAACAGCAACTGAATGAGACGTCAGCCAGCGAGTAGCAAAAAATATGAGACGCTGGCTGAAAAAGCAACAGATCAAATGCGCGGTGTTTGATTCACCTCCTTAACTTTCCAACCGGCTGGACGATAGGGCGAAGTAAGTTTCTGACGAAACCTTGCTTGATCTCGCGAGAAAGCCAATGCGATATATTAGAAATCGCTAATGTTGTCGTCGAGACCGACGGCCACGATGGTCTTGGTGACAAAATCTGGTCGGTCGATCTGAAGCGTGGTGTTCAGTACACCCGTGTGCAATTACAGACTCAAGGGCTGAAATTTCACGGCCGCAGCTTGAAGGCCAAGGACATCGCTAAGCGCGTCGGCGTCAGTGCTAGCTGGGTTTACAACTGGACGAAGGCACTGCGCGAGAGAGGCAAGGAAGTACGCGATGCTGAAATTGTCCGCTTGTGTGAAGAGGGCATGACGCGGCAGGAACTCGCTGATGAGCGCGCTGTCGCCCACGGTACTTCCGCCAAAACTGGATAGAAGGCATAATAATCCCGAAATTGTGGCAGAGCCACAGTTAGAGTCTGACGAGGCACAGACTCTAGAGTCGCCGGAAGCGGTTCAAGATGAAATTACAGAGACGGACGACACGCCAACTGCGGAAGATGAACCGTCTCCAGAATGCATTCCAGGTCTCATTTTGAATACAACGCGCGCGGCCATGGTTGGATTCGTCGAGTCACGACCGGATGAATATGTCGCCCGGCTTGAGGTGTCCCCAGTGAATGCAAGACGATCACATAGGATTCGTTATCCAATGAGCTAGAGCGCGAGCTGCTTACGTCGGCAGCGGCGGTGTGCTTATGGCAAGAGAGGATGATCTGGTACCGAGGTGAACGGACCAACGCTTTCACGGATGCCTTCGGGAAGATCGGGCCGGTGTTTGTCCGCGGAGAAGTGGGCCAGTGGCGGATTGTGTCGAGGCTTAGTTCGATACTGCGTCGGATATGGACTTAGTTGCGCGCTCGGAACTCCTCCAGGACAGATTGCGCTGAGCGGGTGCCCAGCTGGTCGCCCAGTTTACGCGCTTCTTGAATTTCCTCATGGATCGTAGCTTCGTTGTGGTCATAGAATGCCATCGCAGCCTGTACTGTGGCCAGATCCAGGCGATAGTGCTTTGCGGCTGCCTGTGGCCCATCGTTCAAAGCAAATTCGCGACCAGTTAGGCTTTGTTGTGGCTCCCGGCAATCAGCGCATTTAAGGGATTATCTCCTCCAGGGCGCCTTCGCGGCTGGCAGCCAGGTGACGCTGGAGGTGCAGGTGGGGGACAATGCGGCGCCAGTCGCGAGCGACCCCAATTACAGCGGTGAGTTTCTGATCGGGAGTTACCGGCCGCAGATCATGACCGGCGGGGCGGTGCTGTTCACGGCGACCTTGAAGCCGGCGACCGGCGACGCGCCCGTATGGGGCACGGTGTAGCTGGCGCTTTGGCGTAGAACGTTGGGGATGCGCAGCGGCTTGTGACAGGGCGGGCTGCGTATCCCCTCTTATTCACAGATTGGGTTGATGTTTAGCGAGGTGGAGATATGGCAAGTTCATCAATGAGTGGTGGTGGCAGACGGCCAAGTGCCGAGGAGAATCGCAAGCGCATTCGCCGCAAGCCATTGAAAGGCGGCACAGATCATGACCGCCGCCGCATCGTCACTCAGGAGCAGCTCGAACATGCACATGACTCGAATGCTTATGACTTGGCGCTGTATGAGGCGAATCAAGATGCGCCGGCGCCAGGCAGTCGTGCGCCATCACCATACGTGCCACCGCCGGGCGGTAATCGGCCCTCTCAATCGCCTCATAATCATGAAAATTGACCCGGGTCGCAATCAGGCGGGCAAGCATCGAGTTCAAAGTCCGACGATCAAAACGATACAGGCAGCGACAAATCCGACAGCGAGACTAAATCTCAGAAGCAGGCTTCGAACCAGCAGTCCACATCCGAATTGCCGCCGGATATCGTCAGTGAGCGCGAAATAACCGAAGCGGACGTGTTGAGATTCTGCGGATACCTCTGTGAGAAAGATGAGTCTGTCTTTACATAGGTGATGAAAATCCTGGAGTGTTTTGACCCTGATGATGACGAGCAGACGATAAAGCAGCGGGTGGAGGAATATCTTTGGCTGCTCGGGTTGAACGATAACTTTCCATCTGATGCAGTTCACTCGACCGCATTCCCGCATCCTTAACTGAATCACCCTATTCAGGACTTCCTCACCGAAACTTTCCCAGATTCGTGGAATCCGGAATGGACAACGCGAGCTGAGTTGGAAGTGTTCCTTAAAGAACGTCTGGAAACATTCATTCCCGGATTCGATCTTTCAATCGTTCCGTGGGACAAACTCACAGTTCACGGTCTGGTGCATTACTACGGTTCATTGATCGATAAAGCGATCAAAGACAACCAGCAGACGGCGGATGTCAAGACGAACGTCTGGCTTTCAGAACTTGAGGGAGAGCTCGGAGTTGCCAGCGATCTCGTATCGGGGGCGGCAAAGACGCCGCTTGAAGACGAGACAACATTGCTTGAAGCATTTGGTTACTAGGACGTTGCTCAGGCGCGGGACAGATTAACGACAGAACTATCGTTTGTATTTTAGACCTACGGTCTTCAATTGCCGACCAATCTTGCTCAGTGGAGTCTGCTGGAGCTTGCGAACGCTTACCACGGTCTGCTTACCACTGTCGTTCGGCCTTCCATGCACAGTGAGGAGGGCAGTGAAGATTATAAGAAAGCGTTGGCCTTTATCGATGGGTTTGAACATCACGTGCCTCTTTCGAACAGTTATGTCGTTGAAGGCTCAGAACAGTATGTGATTGATCGATTGGAGGGCAAGCAAAAAGAAGGTTGGGGACCCGCCGCTGACCTGTTCCGCTTTGTAGCTTCCATATTCATCGAACCAGTTGATTGGCTCGTGACCGGCATCGAAATGGCTGATGCCGCCAGGCGCGGGGATTGGGGATTGTTCCTTGTCAACGGCGTACTGGCTGCCTTGCCCTTTGTCTCCGGCAGAGTCGACAACGTAGCTAAAAGGGCTCTTGGAGCGAGTGAAGACTTGACCCTGGCAGGTTTCCGAAGTGTTCCCCAATACCAGATCTCGAATATCAGCGAACTGAAGGTCACCAGGGGACTCCAAAGGGCGGGCAGTGTTTATGTCATGGCGGTCGATAACTACGTAGACCGAACTGTGAGTAACTATGATTCTACAAATGCAAGAAGGCTGAATAAGGAGATGGAGCGGGCAGCAGGGCTCGACGAAAGTTTTGCATGGCGGCTGAAGACGCATTCTGAACAAGAATTGCATCACATTGTGCCAACCGAAAGATGGCAAGGGGACGAGGCCAGAGACATTTTGAGCGAAAAGGGCGTATATGTGAATTCGGCGTACAATGGTGTTGCTTTGGACAAGCCGATACATAGGTTGACAAACTCCGCTAAATATACCGCGGCGATAGGCGAAGTCCTTGTCGAGTTGAAACACGCCTCACCAGAAGACATCGCGGAGTTTTTGGAGGAAACGGCAAAGCGGTTGCAAAAGCTGAATGGCTATCCCAAAGGCGACTTGCTTAAAGCGAAGTTTCAATCGGAGATAATGGATTGGTTTGCAGGTTATATGGATTAGCCGAGAAGGAATGAATCATGAAGATCTGGCGGACGAAAGTTGACAGCAATTACAAATCACTTGGCTACGATAATGAGCGTCATGTGAGGCAAATACGGCTTTACGAACGCGGAGAATTGCATGAATGGCATCCGGTGTACGTACAGGTCGTGGATGAATGGGGATCAAGGCACGAACATATGCCAAGTTTTCCCGGTCTATCAATGCACATAACATGTATGAGGAAATAAAGTCGATACTTGGAGGGTTGCTTCATGAGCATGTGGACTTCTTGCCTCTGGCTTCGCATACGATAAGGGATGACCAATTCTACGTCCTATATCCTAAAACAGTTCTAGACTGCTTGGACAACGATAAATCCGAATTTGTCCGCCTGCGGTCGGGATACATTAGAGGTGTAAAACGGTACGAATTCCGACCCGATTGTATTGGCACCACACCGATCTTTCAATTGCCGGTCGCCGGCAGTCCGATTGGCCGACCGTATGTCAACGACGCATTCAAGCAATTGGCCGAAGACAATAACTTGACTGGGCTTAGATTCAGCAAAGTTTGGGAAGGATAAATGCAGTCACCAGCGGTTTCGGATTTTGAGAAGGAAATAGCCATAGCTCATCATTTGTTCAAATTCAACTTTACATAAGGAGGAAAACCCAAATGGCAACGACATGGACAATCGCAATTTACTGGGATCGAGACGGGGAGTTCAGCGGCGACGACATTGTCACTGAGCGCGCTGTCTGGGTCAACTGGTTCCTGGGCTTTCGCGAGCCCTATAAGGACATCGCCCAGAACGCCGTGCTAGGCTTGGTCTTGGACAACCGCGATCGCCGCTTCTCGCCGGAGAACGAAGACACGGCGAATCCGCTCGCGGGGAAGATCCAGCCGCTGCGTCCGGTCCGGCTGACATCCAATGACGAGACGACGCGTACGCACTGGTCGGGCTGGGTCGAATCGGTGCATCCGGCTGTGAACAAATATGGCGAGCGGCTGGTCAAGATTTTGTGCACGGGCGCGCTGCAATTTCTCTCTTCAACGCAGACTAAGATCGAGCTACAGGAGAACCAACGCAGCGACCAGATCATCGACGCCCTGATTCAAGAGGTCATCTTCCCGCCGGCGCTGAGCGACTCCTGGGTGCTGGGCGACCCCGACCTCAGCAAGCTGGGAGAAACGACCCAGCTGGCCGACCTGACCACCTACAGCGACTTTGACGAAGGCGTGCTGACGCTGAACATGGCGGGCGACAACTGGGTGCGCCAGGGCGGTTATTCGGATCAAGGGAAGGACACCTTCGATGTCTACCGCGGCATCCGCGACGTCACGGCGGCCGAGCGGGGCGCGAGATCTATGTCAAGTACAAGGACGGGAAGGACAAGCGCATCGGCGGCAAGGACGTCACGGTCCAGGATGTGGATCAGGTGCAGAACATCGCCGATTTTGAACGCAACCGGCGCAAGACGCCCTTCGGCTTGGCGCAGATGATCACGCTGCAGAGCCACGCTGAGAATGGCGGCGGGCGTCACGCGGATCAGCTGGGGCTGACAATCGGCGCCCTGATCGAGCTGCGCGAGATGCAGACCGATCACGACGGCGTGTACTTCATCATCGGCGAGGCGCATGAGCTGGCGGGTGGCGGCAAACACTGGACGACCACCTGGTATCTGGAGCCGCAGGTCGAGACGCCGCGCTGGAAGCTGGGCGACGCCGTCCGCGGCAAGCTGGACACAGGCACCTATCTGGCGTATTAGGGATCGAATCGGTGAGATGAGGCGGCATGACAGGGCCCGTGTAATCTCACTGCTTCAACAATCTCCACAGCAACTAGCAAACAGAATCTTTCCGGCGCTTGCGATCTTGACAAGCGAGCGCATTATCGACCCGTGGATATGGGAGCCGCTCGGCGGCAGCGATAAGCGCTATCGCGGGAATACATAATCAGCAGACTCGATTGGCTATCGCAAAACCTGTTTGTGAGATTGGATGGCAGTGGATTTCAATGAGTTGCCGGATGAGGTCAAGCTCCCGATCATAGCGGCGGTCGGGGGCAGCGTGGTCGCCGCTTTCAATCATTTCTCGGCTGCCTTCAAGCGCAAGTCGCGCCGGGCGGATATCCATGTGGACAAGATTGAGGCGGAGCATCAGTTGGATGTCGGGCAAGCCGCGCTCATTCATAGCATGGTCGATCAGCACCTGCTGCAGGAGAACAGCGCCTTCCGCCTGATGGAAGAGGAGGTGCGGGCGAATAAGCAGACCATCCGTGAATTGCAGGACGAGCGCATCGCGCTAGAGGCAGATCACAACAGTCTACAGACTGAGGAGGGCTGTGCCGAAGCAAGGCAAGACGGCATGGATGTGTTTGCTAACGCGGCGCAAAGAACCGGCATGGGTATTCGAAGATCAGCTGGACGAAACATGGGCCGGGACGAAGTACGCTGATTTGCTACGCGGTATGGTAAAGAATGATTGCTTATCCTTCCAGGATTAGCAAACTGAGGTGGTGGTGGAACGAACTGTGCGGGCTACCTTAATGTTAGGCATGTCGGTGTGGATTTCACGATTGAGGGTTACTTTCATGCGGCCAGGCATGCCGCCGCGCAGAGTGACCTGCTCATCGGTGACCGCGGGTATGACGAGGCGGATGGTGCTGCGGAGGGCGGACGCTTGCATTGTTGGGGCGTGGTCGCACGAATTCATCGCGAATTTGATTTCTGGCTTGGGATGATGCAGATTATGTGGAAGGCAATATGGGCTTGGCACAACTTCGCGGATTCATCTGGGACGGCATCGATGGCGGAATGCCGACCGGCGCGCTGATCGCGATGGTCAACGCGGTCTACGCCAATTACCCTGAGGGAGGCGGCAGCGCGTTGCTGGGCATGCCAGCGCAAGAAGGGACCTGGGGGCAGGCTCTCGACGAGTGGCAGCACACAGGAACGGTACGGGGATATGCGTGAACTGGGACGCAATTATGCAGTTCTAGCGCGACCGCCGTATAACCTGGCAGCGTCTTCCGCCTCCGTCCAGCGAAACAGATCTGCTAGCAAGGTACGGTGCCGCATTCCGCAACGGAAGTAGCGCTGGACAGATTGGAGTTCCAGTATCTCTTCCTCAAGAAGTGTTTCGATGAGAGTATCGTTGTGGTTGTAAACTTGCCAGATGAGTCCGCCACGGTGGTAGGGTTTACGTTTGGCGTGCAGGCGCAAGATGGCCTGGTTGATGGTGTTGGTATAGGCGAGGCACTGAACGCTGCGCCAGTGATGGTCGGCGAGGCAGTCAAAAATGTCGGAGAGAGCGTGGACTGCGCGCGCGACCGCTTCCCGGTTGACATGTACATCAGTTGTGGCGCCGTTGGCAAGGACGAGGGCGTCAAAGCTCGGCGACTTTTCGATGGCCTTATGGTATATATGTGTCCGCATCGGTTGGTACTCGCGCAGAGGCAAAGGCAGAGAAATGGCATTGGTATTACCGGCGAATGCGATCTATCCAGCGGCTGCGTATGGTCGGAAAAAGTCCTCACTGAAGACGCTCCGGTCGTTAAATTGAGACGGGTGGACCTGTGTGCTGATGGTTTCGGCATCGGGGGGTGGGACGCTGGCCAGGAAGTCAGTTGGCAGATAGGCGATCCGGTGGTCTAACGGATCAAATCTCAATTCATCAAGATAAGTCTGCATTTCCTCGGCGGTGTAGGTTTCCAGTGGCGCATCGGGGTCGAAGCTGCGCGGAAGCTTGCGGCGTTCGCGTTCCTCTTCCCATTCCCGCGCGCGCTGGTCGCGTCTCTCTTCTCGTGTTCGGCGAGCCGGCTCAGCTATTTGCTGGTTTTCCTCAAGCGTCCAGAAAGCCGACGCCGGGATTGATGTCCTGCGGTTTCTTTTGTTTTTGCTTGCGCCCGGTCTTGGTCATGTAGGTGTGCATCGTTGTAGATTCGCCTTCTAAATGCTAGGACTTAATTGCGCCCCTAAAAAGGGCACTTGCGGTTTTATTTTTTGATTGCGGTTGCACGGGACGCGAGGCCAACCAGAATTCGTTGGACGCGCAGGCGTGATAGGTCGATCACCCATCGCTTGGAATTACGCGGGTTTTGCCGCACGACGCCTCGCTCCAATTAGGATTTTTGTCGCGTTTTTGGGCGCGAGTTTATGATATGAGGTGAGTCGAAAGGAGCGACCATTACGCGAAAATACACCATGCAATTACACGACTTTCCCAGTTGCACGCCTAATCGTAGAGCAATGATTTTGCAGGCGCGGGCCGTCGGCGCAGCTGTTTCTATCGCATGAGAGCGCGCCGGCATCGTCAAAAGCAGCTATATTCGTTGGATACGGGCTGGAAAAGCGCTGCCCCTCGGCGTGGCTTGCCCCGATATATGTCACTTTGCGCACCGCGAGCCTCACGAGTCGAACGTTGATTTCGAAAAACGCCGTCACGACTGGGCTTGGCTCTGCGCCGAACTGGAAGATTTCTTCCTGGAGACGATGCGGACACAGGCCAACGCGCTCGTCCAGGTGCACAAACGAATGGACGAGTGCGCCAAGGACGGCGACGTTAGGGTACTGATGCTTTTGCCGGAGCGCACTTGCCTCGAAGAGTTCTCCCTCTCACCACACTTCCGCAACAAACTGAATGAGAAAATCGAGACTGGCGCAACGAGGAAGCTGCACATCTCGCAAAGGCATTTGCAATGCTTATCAACCCATTCTCATGGCAAGCCACGGCACCGCCCGGCCCGAGAAATCATGACCTTGCTAGCTGTATAGTCCTGAAGTGAGATGGTGCGGATCATCGTGAAAGTTTTCCGGGTTTTC
>JAPOXG010000035.1 GCA_026707225.1 Chloroflexota bacterium | reverse complement strand
CGCAGGAAGCGCAGCCCGACGGCTCAATCGTCCATATCGTCCAGCCGGGCGATACTGTCCATGCGATTGCCGTCGCCTATGACGCCGACCCGCTGGCGATCATTATGATGAACCAACTAGCGGACATGGGGCGCTGGATATTCCCCGGGCAGGAACTGCTAATCCGCGAGGCGGGCGGCGATTAGAGGGAAAACAAGCGCCTTAGCGGCAGCAAGAAACCGGGCAGCAGCGCGCCGCCTCTTAATTCGCCGGTCTTGTCAATAATCTCGCTTCTCGCTGCGCCGTCCTCCGCGGCCGTCCAACTCTCGGCTCGATCCCGCTCCGGGTCTATGAGCCAGACCATGACCGTGCCATGGCGCAGGTAGACTTTGGCTTTGCGGCGCGTCTCCGCCAAGGTCTGTGAAGAGGATACCACCTCCACCGCCAGATCGGGCATGTAGGGCGCGTATGTCCGGAGGGGCGTCCGCGCTGCCCGATCCCAGCTCTCGTATGCGACATCGGGCAGCAGCACTGTATGGCGCTCGCCTGGCGGGTGATAGCCAACCTCGATGGAAACTCTGCCTAATCCGCGCTCCACAACATGATTGCCCAGCAGGCGCGCGATCTCGCTCGCGATGCATCCATGCAAATGATTCGGTGACATCTTGACACACAGCTCTCCATCGATGAGATAATACTTCTCCGCCATATTCATTGGCTGACGCTCAAGACGCCCAATATCGTCAATTGTGTAGTAGCGCTCTCGGGATTCCATCGCCACTTTGCCTTTGCTCCCTCTCAGCTGCATTCAGTATAACATGCTGCTAATCAGTTTCTCGCGTGATCGCCTTGGGTAGCAGTGGGCACCGACAGCTCAAAACACAATCACGCCACGCGCCACATCGCCCGTCAGCATTGACGCGTAAGCCTCGTTGATCTGCTCCAGCCGATAGCGATTGCTCACCAGCTCCTCCAGCTTGAGCTTGCCCGCCATGTAGAGATCCAGGAAGAGGTGAAAATCCCGCGCCGGATTGATCGAGCCGTAGAGGCTGCCGCGGATCTTGCGCTCGGTCATGGTGATCACCTGGCCCAGAAACTTGGTTTCGCTGTCTTGCGGCGTCAAGCCCACCAGGGTGCAGATGCCGCCGGGGCGCACGGCTTCAATCGCCGTCTCTTGCAAAGCCGGGATGCCCACTGACTCGAAAGTATGGTCGGCGCCGCGGCTCTCGGTCAGCTTCTGAATTTCGCCGACGACCGTCTCGTCTGACATCAGGCAGTGCGTCGCGCCGAATTCGCGGGCGATATCCATTTTGTTGCTGTTGGCGTCGACGGCGATGATGGGATCCGCGCCACAGAGAGCGGCGCCCTGGATGATGTTGAGTCCGACGCCGCCAGCGCCAAAGACGGCGACGCTCTGCCCGGCGCGCACCTCGGCGGTGAACATGGCGGCGCCAACGCCAGTCGAGACCGCGCAGCCGACCAGGGCCGCCACTTCCAGCGGCACGTCTTTGCGCACGGGCACGACGCTGACCTCGCGGCAGACGATATATTCCGCGAAGGTGCCCAGCCCGGCGAGGATATAAACCGGCTCGCCCATCCAGGCGATGCGGCTGCTGCCATCGCCCAGCACACCGGCGACGACATGATCAAAGTCGTTTTCGCAGATGGAGGCTTGGTCATTCTGGCAGTAGAAGCACTCGCCGCAGCTTGCTCTGAAGCTGAGGGTGACGTGATCGCCCGGCTGGACGCGCGTGACGCCGGCGCCGACTGCCTCGACGATGCCCGCGCCTTCGTGCCCCAGGATCATGGGCGAGGGGAAGTCCCCCTTGCCGGCCACCACGTGCCAATCGCTGTGGCAGATGCCGGTGGCCGCCATTTTCACCAGCACCTCGCCGGCTTTGGGCGCTGCGATTTCCACCGTTTCGATCTTGAACGGAGTCTGGGCTTCGGTGAGGATTGCCGCTTGCATTTGCATGGGGTTTGTCCTTTGGTTGATGGGCGAGTCACCGCCTCGCCCCTACATGTCTTCTCCTGTGGTTTAAGCGGGCGACATGATATGTCGCCCCTACATCAGTAGGTTTCGGCGCGCGCTAAAACACGATGATGCCGCGCGCGACCTCGCCAGTGAGCATGTTGGCGTAAGCCTCGTTGATCTCGTCCAGTTGGTAGCGGCGCGTCACCAGCTCGTCCAGCTTGAGCTTGCCCGCGCGATAGAGCTCGATGAACATCGGGAAGTCGCGCTTGGTGTTGACCGAGCCGTAGAAACTGCCGCGGATGACTTTCTCCGTCCGGGTGATGACCGCGCCTGGCAGGTTGGTGTCGCTGCCTACCGGGGTCAAGCCGACCAAGGTCAGCGTGCCGCCTGGGCGCGTCGCCTCCAAGCCCCGCTCCTGCAAGAAGGACAATCCCACCGATTCAAAGACGTGATCAGCGCCGCGCCCGCCGGTGAGCGCCTGAATCTCGCCGACGCTCTCATCGTCGGAATAGAGCGTGTGGGTAGCGCCGAATTCGCGCGCGATTTCCATTTTGCTGCTGTTGGTATCGACAGCGATGACCGGGTCGGCGCCGCACATGACCGCGCCCATGATGATGTTCAAACCCACGCCGCCGGCGCCATAGACGGCGACGCTCTCGCCCGGACGCACATCGGCGGTATACATGGCCGCGCCAACGCCAGTGGAGACGGCGCAGCCCACCAGCGCCGCCACTTCCAGCGGCACATCCTGACGGATCGGCACGGCCGCGGACTGGTCGATGACCACGTATTCGGCGAAACAGCCCAAGCCCGTCATGATATGAACCGGCTCGCCATCGCGGCTTATGCGGCTTACCCCGTCCTGCATCAAGCCAGAACGCAGCACGGGCGAAAAGACTTCGCAGAGGTTGGTCTTGTCGCGCTGGCAATAGAAGCAGTCGCCGCAATTGGCGCGGAAGCTGAGGGTGACGTGATCGCCCGGTTTGAGCCCGTTGACGTCCTCGCCGACGCGCTCCACCACGCCTGAGCCTTCATGTCCGCAGATGATGGGCAGCGGGAAGTATGAAAGCCCCTCGACAACGTGCCAGTCGCTGTGGCAGATGCCGGCCGCCGCCACCTTGACCAGGACTTCGCCCGCTTCTGGCGGCGCCAGATTCACCGTTTCGATGCTGAAGGGAGTGTTGAATTCATTGAGTACTGCCGCTTGAATTTGCATTATCTGTTTCCTTTTGTTGGTGCGCGGGCCCAGGGAGATCCCTACGGCGTACACTTTGTGACTGCGGGCGAACCAATGAGTCGCCCCTACACCTGCTGAGATTAAGGCTAGAACACTATGATACCGCGCGCCAGTGCGCCGCTCAACAAATCGGCGTAGGCTTCGTTAATCTGGTCCAGGCGATAGCGGCGTGTGATGAGCGCTTCCAGCTTGAGCTTGCCCGCGCCATATAGATCCAGCAGCAGCGGAATATCGCGCTGCGGATTCACCGAGCCATACGAGCAGCCGCGAACGATCTTCTCTGTTCGCGTGATGACGGCGCCGGGCAGATTGGTACTGCTGCCAGCCGGCGTCGTGCCGACCAGTGTCAGCGTCCCGCCGGGGCGCGTGGCCGCGAAGGCCTGTTCTTGCAGCTCTGGGATGCCGACCGCTTCAAAAGCGCGATCGACGCCACGGCCACCGGTGAGCGCCTGAATTTGCTCCACAGTGGATTCATCTGAAGGCAGGGTATGCGTCGCGCCAAATTGGATCGCCGATGCGGTCTTGGCTTCGCTGGCGTCGACGGCGATGATGGGATGGGCGCCGCAGAGCTGCGCGCCGTGAAGGATGTTCAAGCCGATGCCGCCGGCGCCGAAGACGGCGACACTCTCGCCCGCGCTGACGCCAGCTGTGTACATAGCCGCGCCGACGCCAGTGGCAACCGCGCAGCCGCCCAGGGCGGCGACATCGAGCGGCAGATCGCGGCGAATGGGCACACAGCTCGCCTCCCGCACGACGGCGTATTCGGCGAAGCTGCCCAAGCCGGCCAGGATGTAGACTGGCTCGCCCTGCCAATGGATGCGGGCTCTGCCATCGTCGAGCAGGCCGCTTGCGATCGCCGGTCGATAGGCGGCGCAGAGGTTGGCTTTGCCGCGCTGGCAGTAGAAGCAATCGCCACAAATCGGCGCCCAGGTGAGCGTGACGTAATCGCCGGCTTGGACGCTGCTGACGCCGGCGCCGACCGCTTCGACGATGCCCGCGCCTTCGTGCCCAGTGACGATGGGCATGGGCTTGGGCGCCGTGCCGATGGCGACGCGCCAGTCGCTGCGGCAGATGCCACTGGCGGCGATCTTGACCAAGACTTCGCCATCCTGCGGCGGGTCTAAGGTAACGTTTTCGATATGGAAGCGCCCGTTCGGCTCGCTGAGAATGGCGGCTTGCATGCGCTTCACGACTTGACCGCGCCCACGGTCAGCCCAGCGAGGAACTGCTTCTGCAAGGCCAGGAACAGCAGCAGAATCGGTAGCGTCGACAGCAGGGACGCCGCCATGACTACCCCGTGTTCCATCTTGTACATACCCATCATGCCCGCCATCACGACCGGCAGCGTCTGCAATTCGCGGCTGCGCAGCACCACCAGCGGCCAGACGAAATCGTTCCAGGAACCCATGAAAGCAAGCACCGCCAACACGGCCAGCGCCGGACGCACAAGCGGCAGCGCAATTTGCCAATAAATGCGGAATTCCGAAGCGCCGTCGATGCGCGCTGAATCGAGCAATTCGTCCGGCACCGCTTCCATGCTCTGCTTCATGAAGAAGATGCCGAAGGCGCCGGCCACGCCCGGGATGATGACCCCGGCGTAGCTATCGACCAAACCGAGGCGGATCACCAAGACGAAGAGCGGAATGAAAATGGTGTAGAGCGGCACCATCATCGAGCCGAGCAAGATAAGGAAGAGGAAATTCTTCAGCGGAAAGGTGTACTTGGCGAAGGCGAAGCCGGCCAGCGATGCCAGGAAAAGATGAGAGGCCGTATGAACCACGGCGATGAAGACGCTGTTGAGAAAATGCTTGTGGAATTCGAATTCTGCGAAGAGTCTGACATAGTTTCGCAGGTGGGGCTCTTCCGGGATCAGCGTCGGCCGCAGCTGAAAGATCTCATATTGTTCTTTGAACGTGTTGGAGATCATCCAGACGAAGGGCGTCGCCATCGAGATCAAGATGAAGAAGAGGAAGCCATAAGCGATGGTCCTTTGGGCGCGGCGAGTGAGTGTGTTGTCCATCGCCTCAGTCTTCCTTCCTAAACGCGCCGAATAGATAAAGCTGGATGAAGGACAAGCCGAAGATGATCAGCGCCAGCACCCAGCCGATTGAGGAGCCGTAGCCCAGCTTGGCGTGGGTGAAGCCCATACGGTAAAGGTAGTTGGCGAGGGTCAGGCTGGCATCGTTGGGTCCGCCGTTGGCCAGCAGCAGCGGCTCGGCGAAGAGCTGGAATGAGCCGATCATCGTCACCACGCCGACGAAAAGCGCGATGGGGCGCAGCTGGGGGATCGTGACGTAGCGGAATTGCGCCCAGGTTCCGGCGCCGTCCACCTGCGCCGCTTCATACAGATCGGGCGGAATGCTCTGCAAGCCGGTGAGAAAATACAAGACGTTGATGCCGGTGTAGCGCCAGGTGGCGACCGCCAGCACCGAAATTTTGACCAATTCTTCATCCAGCCATTTAAGCGCCGGGATGCCCAGCAGCGCCAAGCCCTGGTTGATTAGACCGAACTGGTTGTTGAAGATCATCAGGAAAATGAGGGTGGCGGCCACCGTGCTGGTGAGGATGGGCAGGAAGAAACCGATGCGGAAAAGGCTCTTCAGGCGGATCAGCGTCGAATTGATCAGCAGCGCCAGCACAAGCGCCAGCGGTAAGATGAAGAGAAACGCGCCGATAGCGTAGTATACGGTGTTCCACAGGGACTTGAGGAAGACGGGGTCGCCCGCCAGGTAGGTGTAGTTGCCGAGTCCCACATGACGCATGGGACCGCTGCCGGGCCAACGATGCAGGCTGAGATAGAGGGCGTAGACCAGCGGACCCACCGAGAAGACAATGAAGAGAATGTAGAAAGGCGAGATGAAGACGTAAGGCATGACTTTGCGCTGGGAGCGGCTCCACCAGGCGCGCAGGCCGCGGTCTTCAACGATTGAAGCGCTGCTCACGGATTGGATCCTCTTCCCGCCATGACCACTGTAGGGGCGACCGGCGGGCGGTGTCTACGCTCCCTATCAGGTCGCCCGAAACATCAGAATCATGACAGGCGGGCGACATAATATGTCGCCCCTACGTCTTCACATTTGTGATATGCGTTTGGCCCTAACCGAAATCGATCTGACGGCGCAGTTCATCGGCGGCGTCCTTCAAGGCTTGCTCGGCCGTCTTCTCGCCTTGGGTGGCTTCGAATACGGCGTTGGTCACCAGCGTGCTGGCTTCGTTGAACCAGGGACCACGCTCCTGGAAGGGCACTTCCGGCGCCAACTCCAGGAAGAGCTCGCCCACTGGCTGATTGTCGAAATAGGGATCGGGCGCCAGCAGAGCTTCGTTATCCAGATGGGACAGTATCGGCGGCAGCAGGTTGTTCACGTGATATTCGAGGATCTTGTTGTCCTCGTCGAACATGGCGAATTCGATGAAAGCCCAGGCTTCTTCCGGATGCTCGCTCTGCGTGGTGATGCTGTAGGCGGTGCCGCCGTGTGTGCTGGTGCGGGAGCCGCCTTCCTCAAAGGCGGGCAGGGGCGCCGCGCGCCAGCGACCGGCCGCGTCAGCCAATTCGTTCTTCAGGGTGCCGGCATACCAGTCAGCGCCGATAACAGCGGCGATCTTGCCCTCGGCCATTAAGCCAAGGGTGGCGTGGAAATCGCCCGTGGCAATCGCGACACCGCTTTCAAGCAAGCCGAGATACCATTCCAGGACGGCGATGTTCCCGGGCGAATCGACTATCACATTGCCTTCGGCGTCAAAGAAGCCGGGGCTGCCCGATTGCAGCAGCAGCATGTAATAATCGCCCCAGCTGCGGTCGTCCAAGACGAGCGCAGCGATGCCCTGTTCCGTCAGCGCCGCGGACGCCTCGATAAATTCATCCCAGGTGGCCATGGGCATCTCGATGCCGGCATCAGCGAAGAGGTCGTGCTGATAGTAAAGGACAACCGGGCAGAGGCAGTGATCAATGCCGTAGATGACGCCTTGATCGGCGTACAAGGCGGTCTTGGCCATGATGTAGTCGTCTTCATAGGGCGCGATCAGGTCGTTCAGTTCTACCAAGCCAGGCTCACCTTTGAGGAAGCGGCTGATGACGCCTTGCTCCACATCAACGATATCGGGCGCGCCGACGCCAGCGACAAATGCGCCCTGCAAGTTGTCGTAGAGCTGCACGTAGGGGATCTCTTCGACCACGATGGTGACATGGGGCGCGATTTCCTTGTAGTCGGCTTCAATGCCAATGTACAAGTCGGTGAAGAAGGCGCCGAAGGTCCAAATGGTCAGCGTGACCTCGTCTTGCGCCGATGCGGATCCGGCGCCGACGAGCATAATGACGAGCAACAACAATATACCAATGCGACGGGCGATACTCATGAGTTTACCTTTCATTAGACTCTTGCTTCAGAACGTTTAATTCAGGTTGATCAGCGACTGCAACGATAGCATCTATCAATAGTTGCTATAAGGATCTCCTTCCCACAGGGGTCCCCACTGCTCCCAGGTGCCCACCGACGCCGGATCGGCTTCGCTGCGGGCGATGAAGCCTTTTTCGCGGCCGCCGCTGAGTTCGGTATTGTGTTCCGGCACCATGGCGTCAGCGATGGTTTGATAACGCAGGTCAATGGACCAGCGCACGGCATCGGACTTGTTTGGCAGCGCGGCATGCGGCGTCAACTGCGTGAAGCAGAGCGCGTCGCCCGCCTCCATCTCGACCGGGATGCCCGGAATCGCCGCTCGCTCCTCTTTGGAAATGCCCAGGAAACCCGTCTCTTCGTCTTCGGTGATGGCGTACATGTCGCCGCGATGATAGCCCTCGGCCACCTGCAGGCAGCTGTTTTCGGTCGTCACCCGCATCAGCGGCATCCAGATCGAAATCGTATGCACCCGGGTGTTCGAGGGGTAATACTGCGAATCTTGATGCCAGGGCGTGCGCGTCCAGCGCTGATCAGGCAACTTCGGCCGCAGATTGAAGACGCCGTGCATGAAGACTTCGGGCGTGCCCAGCAGGTCTTCGGCGATGTCGATGATGTTAGGTTCGCTCATGAATTGGAAAAGCTCCTCGCACACGGCCTGGCGGCGCGGGCTGCGATGGTACATCGGCTTGCCGGCCTCGATCCAGGCGACATTCAGCCGATGCTCAAGGTCAAGATGGGCGAAATCGTCTTCCAGCAAGCCTTGATTGACCCAGGTTCGCACCTCGCGGTCGACCCAGCCGGCGCTGACTTTGCGCCCCAACTCGATGGTGCGCGGCGGCACCACATTTTCGACTTTGAGCCAACCTTTGTCGTGGTAAAAGTTGATCTGTTCCTCTGTCAGTATTTTGGGCATGAGACTGTCCCGGTTCCATCAAGAGTGCGGCCTCACTATAGCGTAGCGCATTCGGCGCGACGCTGCAACTTTCGCGATGCTACCAGGGGCGGTCCGCCAAATCGGCCCGACACACAATCCGCGTGAAGCGGGCAATCTGATAGGTCTCCTTTAAAGCGCTTGCTTTTCCTGAGGGCGGCTCATTGCTGAGGCAGTGGGATTGCTTGCGCCGCTTTAAGACTTGACCGCGCCCACGGTCAGTCCCTGTACGAATTGCTTTTGCAAGGCGAGGAAGAGCAGCAGAATCGGCAAGGTCGACAGCAGCGAAGCGGCCATGACGACGCCGTATTCCATACGATACAGGTTGACCATTCCCGCCATCACGACCGGCAGGGTCTGCAATTCGCGGCTGCGCAGCACCACCAGCGGCCAGACGAAATCGTTCCAGGAGCCCATGAATGCCAGCACCGCCAGCACCGCCAGCGACGGCCGCACCAGGGGCAGGGCGATTTGCCAATAGATGCGGAACTCGGAAGCGCCATCGATGCGGGCCGAATCGAGCAGCTCGCCCGGCACCGCTTCCATGCTCTGCTTCATGAAGAAGATTCCGAAGGCGCCGGCCACGCCCGGGATGATGACGCCGGCGTAGCTATTGACCAGGCCGAGGCGGATAACCAGGACAAAGAGCGGGATGAATATGGTGTATAGCGGCACCATCATCGAACCGAGCAGAACCAGGAAGAGGAAATTCTTCAGCGGGAAATTGTATTTGGCGAAAGCGAAACCGGCCAGCGATGCCAGGAAAAGATGAGAGAAGGTATGAACCACGGCGATAAAGGCGCTGTTGAGAAAATGCTTGTGGAAGTCGAAGTCGACGAAGAGGCTGACGTAATTGCGGAGGTGCGGCTCTTCCGGGATCAGCGTCGGCCGCCGTTCAAAGATCTCGGACTGCTCCTTGAAGGTGTTGGAGAGCATCCAGACGAAGGGCGTCGCCATCGAAATCAGGGTGAAGAAGAGAAAGCCGTAGGCGATTGCGCGTTGGGCGCGACGTGTTTGCGTGTTGTCCATCGCCTCAGTCTTCCTTCCTAAAGGCGCCGAAGAGGTA
Source organism: Chloroflexota bacterium (assembly GCA_026707225.1). Lineage (GTDB taxonomy): Bacteria > Chloroflexota > Anaerolineae > Aggregatilineales > Phototrophicaceae > UBA6055. The sequence goes on along the minus strand of JAPOXG010000035.1, from coordinate 3,595 downwards.
GAGCTGGATGAAGGACAAGCCGAAGATGATCAGCGCCAGCACCCAGCCGATGGCGGAGCCGTAGCCGAGCTTGGCGTTGGTGAAACCCATGCGGTAAAGGTAGTTGGCGATGGTCAGGCTGGCGTCGTTGGGTCCGCCGTTCGCCAGCAGCATCGGCTCGGCGAAGAGCTGGAAGGAGCCGATCATCGTCACCACGCCGACGAAGAGCGCGATCGGCCGCAACTGCGGGAGGGTGATGTAGCGGAATTGCGCCCAGGTTCCGGCGCCATCGACCTGCGCCGCTTCGTAGAGTTCCGGCGGGATGCTCTGCAAGCCGGTGAGGAAATACAAGACATTGATGCCGGTATAGCGCCAGGTCACCACCGCCAACACCGAAATCTTGACCAACTCTTCGTCGAGCCATTTTAGCGCCGGGATGCCCAGCGACGCCAAGCCCTGGTTAATCAAGCCGAATTCATTGTTGAAGATGAGCAGGAACATAATGGTGGCGGCCACCGTGCTGGTCAGAATCGGCAGGAAGTAGCCGATGCGGAAAAGGCTCTTGATACGAATCAGCGTCGAGTTGATCAGCAGCGCCAGCACCAGCGCCAACGGCAAGATGAACAGAAACGCGCCGATAGCGTAGTAGACGGTGTTCCACAGCGACTTGAGGAAGACCGGGTCGCCCGCCAGGTAGGTATAGTTTCCCAAGCCGACATACCGCATGGGACCGGTGCCGGGCCAGCGATGCAAACTGAGATAGAGGGCGTAGAAAAGCGGACCGACCGAGAAGACGATGAAGAGAAAGTAAAATGGCGAGATAAAGACGTAAGGCACGACCTTGCGCTCGGAGCGGCTCCACCAGGCGCGCAAGCCGCGGTCTTCAACGATTGATGGGCTGCTCACGACTCAGGTCCTCATCCCGATATGACCAATGTAGGGGCGACCGGCGGGCGGTGTCTACGCGCCCTACCAGGTCGCCCGAAACATCAGAACCATGACAGGCGGGCGACATAATATGTCGCCCCTACGTCTTCACATTTGTGATATGCGTTTGGCTCTAGCCGAAATCGATCGCGCGGCGCAATTCGTCGGCAGCGTCCTTCAGCGCCTGCTCGGCCGTCTTCTCGCCTTGGGCGGCTTCGAATATGGCGTTGCCCACCAGCGTACTGGCTTCGTTAAACCAGGGACCGCGCGCTTGATGCGGCACTTCCGGCGCCAGCTCAAGGAAGAGCTCGCCCAGCGACTGATTGTCGAAGTAAGGGTCGGGACCCAGCAGCGCTTCGTTGTCCAGATGGGAGAGCACCGGCGGCAGCAGGTTGTTCACCTCAAATTCGAAGATCTTGTTGTCTTCATTGAACAAGGCGAATTCGATGAAAGCCCAAGCCTCGTCTTTATGCTCGCTCTGCCGCGTGATCGAGTAGGCGGTGCCGCCGTGTGTGCTGGTGCGGGCGCCGCCTTCTTCAAAGGCGGGCAGGGGCGCCGCGCGCCAGAGACCCTCAGTATCGGCGACATTGTTCTTGATGAAGCCGCCGTACCAATCGGCGCCAGCCCTGGCCGCTATCTTGCCCTCCGCCATCAGCCCGTAGGTGCTTTGCGAATCGCCCGGCGCGATCGCAACACCGCTCTCGAGCAAGCCCAGATACCATTCCAGCAGGGCGATAGTCTCGGCGCTGTCGACGATGACATTGCCCTCGGCATCAAAGAAACCGGGGCTGCCCGATTGCAGCAGCAGGATATAGAAATCGCCCCAGCTGCGGTCGTCCAATACAAGCGCCGCGATGCCCTGTTCGGTCAACGCCGCCGCCGCCTCGATGTATTCATCCCAAGTGGCGATGGGCATTTCAATGCCGGCATCGGCGAAGATGTCGTGGCGATAGTACAGGACGACCGGGCAGAGGCAGTGATCGATGCCGTAGATGGCGCCCTGATGCGCGTACAAGCCCGTCTTGGCCATGATGTAGTCGTCTTCATGGGGCACGATCAGATCGTTCAGATCTATCAGACCGGGCTCGCCCTTGAGGAAGCGGCTGATGACGCCTTGCTCCACGTCCACGATATCGGGCGCGCCGACGCCGGCGACAATGGCGCCTTGCAAGTTGTCGTAGAGCTGACCATAGGGGATTTCTTCGACCTCGATGCTGACATGGGGCGCGATTTCTTTATAGTCGGCTTCAATGCCTTCGTAGAAGTCGGTGAAGAAAGAGCCGAAAGTCCAGATCGTCAGCGTGATGTCGTCTTGCGCCGAGGCCGCACCGGCACCGATGAGCAAGCTGAGAAGCAGCAAAATGGTGGCAAATACACTGATATTCCGTTTCATTTTTTCCTCCAACGAGTCTCTTAAGATAGTCCAGCGGGCGACTCACAGAGTCGCCCCTACAGTCTTCCTATTGTTGCGATGGGCGACCCAAGGGCTCGCCCTTAGGTCTTCCCTATCAGTAGGCGCTATAGGGGTCTCCTTTCCACTGGCGTTCCCAGCTCTGCCAGGTGGCCACCGACGCCGGATCGGCTTCGCTGCGGGCGATGAAGCCCTTGTCGCGACCGCCGATTTCGACATTGTACTCATGCACAAAGGCGTCGGCGATGGATTGGTAACGCAGGTCAATCGACCAGCGCACGGCATCAGACTTGTTGGGCAGGGCGGCGTGCGGCGTCAACTGCGTGAAGCAGAGCGCATCGCCCGCTTCCATCTCGACCGGGATGCCCGCTATCAGCGCCCGCTCCTCTTTGGATATGCCGAGGAAGCCGGTCTCTTCGTCTTCGGTGATGGCGTACATATCGCCGCGATGGTAGCCCTCCGCCACTTGCAGGCAACTGTTTTCGGGCGTGACGCGCATCAGCGGCATCCAGATCGACAGCGTATGCACCTGGGCGATCGAGGGATAATACTGCGAATCCTGATGCCAGGGCGTGCGCGTCCAGCGCTGATCGGGCAGTTTGGGCCGTAGATTGAAGACGCCATGCATGAAGACCTCTGGCGTACCCAGCAGGTCTTCGGCGATGTCGATGACGTTGGGTTCGCTCATAAATTCGAAGAGTTCAGGGCTGACGATCTGGCGGCGCGGACTGCGCTGATACATCGGCTTGCCCGCCTCGTTCCAGGCAACCGTCAGCCGATGTCCCAGGTCGAGATGCGCGAGATTGTCTTCGAGCAAGCCCTCATCGACCCAGCCCTGCACTGTGCGGTCGACCCAGTCGGCGCAGACTTTGCGTCCCAGCTCGATGCTGCGCGGCGGGATGACGTTTTCAACCTTTAGCCAGCCTCGCTCGTGGTAGAAGGCGATCTGTTCGTCGGTCAATATTTTGGGCATAGAGACATCCTGATATGAGCTTAACCGGGCAAGCAGTACAGAGAATAACAATTAATTTTTTTCTTGCAAATTTTGGGGTTGGCCCTTGCCCCGTTAGAGAATCCCCCGCCGGTTGAAGCGCTCCTCTTTGAAAGCGTCACCCTCGTTGTGATAGGCGCTTGGTCCCCCCTCGGTCCCCCGCTCAACGCTGAGGACATGACAGGTTTTTCAACCCCACCCCCCAGCCCCCGGCCCCTTCCCCCACAAGGAGCTGAGGAGCGGACATGTTTGTGGCGATGTAAATAGCGGCGAAAGAGAAATGATGT
>JAPOXG010000031.1 GCA_026707225.1 Chloroflexota bacterium | reverse complement strand
ACCCGCGGCATCCAGAGCGGCTCCAGCCCCCAGCGACTGAATAGCAGAGCGCGCACCATCTCGGCGCGAATTTCGCGATGAGCGGGATCTTCCCATATATTGCGCGTGCGTGATGGGTCAGCGGCCAGGTCGAAGAGCTCGTAGCGATTCTCGCGCGGATAAAAGTTGATCTGCTTGAAGCGCATATTGCAGCTCTTGAGATACATCGCCGCTGACTTGTTCGGCAGCGCCAAACTGGGGGTGGCAGTGTCTACGCGCCACGCCGACGTGAGCGGCTCTTCTTTCAGCATCTCGGCGCGCAGGAAGGCTTCGGTCAGCTCGGCGCGCAGCTCCGTATCCGCCCAAAGATTTGTGAGTTCGTCCGGGTCATTCAGCAGGTCGTAAATCTCGCCATATTCCCGATTGAAATAGAGCGTGATCTTGTAGCGATCATCAATGTAGGTCTTGAGATGAAGGGTCGTGGGCTGGTGGCGATTCTCGATGATGACGTGCTCGCGGGCTTTGTCGACGTTCCCATTCCAGGTCGAATGCTGGCTGATGCCGGTCATGTCATCCGGGATGTCAAGGCCGCCATAATCGAGGAAAGTGGGAGCGTAATCCACCAGCGATTGCAGGCTGTCGCTCACCTGGCCGGCGGGAATGCGACCGGGCAAACGCGCGATCATCGGCACGCGGATGCCATCGTCATAATGGAAAGCGCCTTTGGCGATTAAGCCGTGCTGGCCGAAATAATGGCCGTGATCGCTGGTGAAGACGACGAGGGTGTTCTCGGCCAAGCCGAGATCGTCCAGGTGGTCGATGATCTGACCGATGTACTTGTCCATGCAGCTGATCATGCCGTAGTAGCAGGCGATATCCTGCGCCAGTTCGTCGCGGTCGTGCAGGTGCGAATGGAAGCCGTGGCAGCCAGCGCCGTTAGGTTCCTGCCAAGCTGAGAAATCGGGATCGGGCTCCTGGGTCAACTGCAGATGCGGCGGGGAGGCGTCGTGCTCGCCCGGCGTAATCGCTGGCACGGTGACATCGGCTGGATCATACATCGTATCCCAAGGCTCGGGCGCCAGATATTTGGGATGCGGATCAAAAAAGCTCGCCCAGAGGAAAAAGGGTTCGCCGGCCTCGTCGTATTGTGAGATCAGCGAATTGCTGCGTTCGGCAATCCAGGCGTTGTAGTGAAAGCGCTCCGGTATCAGCCACTTTCGGCGTTGTTGTAGCACGTTGCCAGTCGGCTGCAAGTAATAGTCGCGCCAATTGCTCAGCCCGCGCTCCTCCATCCAGAGGGCGTAATGCTGGCCGACATGGGCTTCGTCGGTGTGGTTGCGCGCCAGCTCGACATGATCGAAGCCGTAGAATGGTCCCTCGAAATCAGCCCAGAAATCGAGGTCTTGCAGCTTGGGATAGGCTTCCAGCGATGGGTACTCTTCGGTCGAATGCAGGGGCTGGAAGTGCGCTTTGCCGACCAATGCCGTCCGGTAGCCGGCTTCTTGAAATCGTTCGCCGACAGTCGGTTCGCTCTCCGGCAGTTTAGTACCGAGCGAATAAGCGCCGTGCTGCGACGGGTACTTGCCGGTGATCATGCTCGCCCGCGTCGGCGTGCAGGTCGGGTTGGGGCAGTAGGCGCGGCTGAAAGTCGTCCCCTGCGCCGCCAGCTTATCGAGGGCCGGCGTCTGCACCTCGGGGTTGAATTGCCCCAGCGTGTTCCAATGCTGCTGGTCCGAAGTGATGAGCAGGATGTTGAGTTTGGACATTTTACAAATTCCGATCAGTGAAGCCCATCCCTCACTTTGGGACCTCGGGTGGGGGAAAGTAGCGTCTGCCCTTGATCGCCTCCGGCAGCAGGCTCTCGTTAGTATAGGCGCGATAACCCTCGCCGTAGCCCAGTTCGCGCATGAGCTGGGTGGGCGCGTTGCGGATTTGCAGCGGGATCGACAGGTTGCCCTGTTCCTTGACATCATCCAGGGCGCGGAAATAGCCATCGCCGGCGGCGCGATTCTTGGGCGCGGTCGCCAGGTAAGCGACGCCATGCGCCAGGTTGAATTGACATTCTGGCAAGCCAATGGTCTCGACGGCGCGGAAGACATCGTTGGCGACGGTCAGCGCGTCCGAATCGGCCAAGCCGATGTCTTCGCTGGCGAAGATGACCATGCGGCGGGCGATGAACTTGGGGTCTTCGCCGCTGTCGATCATGCGCGCGCAATAATAGAGCGCGGCGTCGACATCGCTGGCGCGCATGCTCTTGATGAAGGCGCTGATGGTGTTGTAATGCTCCTCGCCGGTTTTGTCGTAGCGCAGGTGTTTGGACTGCAGAGTGTCGCGCAGGTGTTTGATTGTGATGGTGGCGGCGCGATAGAGGCTGGCGGCGTTCTCCAGCAGATTGAGGGCGGCGCGCGCGTCGCCATTGGCGTAATTGGCGAGGAAGTGGATGGCGTCGGCATCAATGTCGATGGCCAGCGCGCTGATCCCGCGGGCGATGATCTGCTCGATTTCGGCGCTGGTGAGCGGATTCAGCGTGAAGACTTGCATGCGCGAAAGCAGGGCGGAGATGACTTCAAAGCTGGGATTCTCGGTGGTGGCGCCGATGAGGGTGATGGCGCCGTCTTCGACATAAGGCAGCAGGAAATCTTGCTGCGCCTTGTTGAAGCGGTGAATCTCATCGAGGAAGAGGATGACGCCTTCGGCTGGCGCTTCGGCATTGGGCGCGGCGAAGAGGCTCGGCTGGCTGTTATTGGCGGCTGCGGTCCCTTTGACCGAATTGACAATGCGCCGCAGTTCCGCTTTGCCGGCCGAGACCGCTGAGAGATTGTGGAAGGGTTTCTCGGCGACTTCGGCGATCATGCGGGCGAGGGTGGTCTTGCCGACGCCTGGCGGTCCCCAGAAGACCATGCTGGGCACGGTCCGTTGCTGCAGCGCGCGGTTCAGTGGCTTGCCCTCGCCGACGAGATGGGATTGGCCGATGAAGCCGCTCAAATCACGCGGGCGGATGCGTTCGGCCAAGGGTTGAGACGGGGCGGGCATGGCTGGGCTTTCCGGCTGGGTCGGCTGTGGATGAGGCTATTATAGCAGGCCGTTTTGGTTTGTTTACTGTAGGGATGTACAGGGGATGACAATGAAAATGGTGATGAAGGGACAAGCCTGCCCTAGATCGTAAAAGCGGGCTTGTGTGCGAGTTTTTTTATTGCTCTAGGTCTACGGAAGTGATGGTGTGCAAGATGATATCGTCGGAGTCCAGGAAGTTGACTTTCATAAAGTGGCCATGCGTTTCTTTCCGAAAAACCACCATATATGTGTCATTGATAGTTCTGAAAGTGTTGACAGAACCATCTTGCCAGTGGATCTCTACCCGTTTGGCGCCATCAGCAAAACCATATACGAGCGATAGATCGACGTCCCCCACAAGCCTGTCTACATAGAAACCATATTGGTGACTGTCGTTACAATTTTTGGAGGTTGTGCGCAGAACTGCGGGAAAGGTGTATCTGAGCCAGCCTCCAAACATGTCTTGTGCTTCAATTATCTCGCGGATTGCCAAGCAAGCTTTGCCATTGTATTCCCAAGTATAGAGATACAGAAACGCATTGATGTCAGAGACAACCTGACGTTGCAATATGGTATAAGCAGGTACGGCCAATCTATCATCGTCATAAAGTATTGCTCGAGTGCTTCCACTGTCGGAGTTGTAGAGAGATAGCAATGCGCTATCGGGAAATGGACTGCGATTTTGTCTCACCAGCACTAGCATCAAGATGATAATCGCTATTACGAAAGCAGCAACCAGGGCCAATAACATACCAACGACAAGCCAAAGCTTACGCGAAAATCGCGCGTGTCGTTTCATTTTATTAACCACGATCAACCCAATGCTACCAGGCTGGTTTCAACTTTAGATTGTAATACACATGCCACTGCCCCCGGCAAGCAGAACTCCCCATGTTCCCAAGCATATACCTGTTTGGCTTCCAACAGGAACGGCAAGCAACCAGTTATTATACGCGAAATCAAAAGCGATCCCTATCCAAGAGTCGGATGTGTACCAGCGCATCCCACTTATATTGGAAGGATACACCATGAAATTGAATAGGTGGTCATTATCAGAACCATCACCATCACAATTCGGGTCGTCGTAAAAGTTGTTTGCGCCAACTACGCCGCGCCTCGAATGAGTTCGAGGAATATGCGCGGATCCCGACGCATATAATCTAGGTGACGACTGGCTGCTGTTCCTTTGACTGAAGATACGTCTGGCGGTTATACCGCTTAAGCCCTGCTTCTCCGCCATTAAGACTAATACATCCTCCTTTTGAGAATCCGTGAGACCGCTAATGAATGCCTGAGCTTACCCTATTTCAAGTTGGCTGTCATAGAGCTGATCTACGAATTCTCGCAGGCGAGTTTCCTCCTGAGCAGTTACGATGGAACTAAGCACGGTAGATAGTGCTAGCATGGTAAGGAATGCAGTTACTTTTGTCGCGGTAGTCATGACCCTGTCCTCCTTATGAGTAATGATTTGTGAAAATATGTGCAAAATAAATAGAAAAGCGTTGAGATATTTATTAATCATGCATAAATGATACTGTATCTCTGAATCTGTGTCAAGCAATTTGCATCGGGGCAACGTGAGTTTACCAAGGATGATAAAGATTGCAATGACAGTGCAAAGCGAGATCAACAAGGAGAAGCGATGGTGAAATGGGAAAGCCCGCTCGGGAGCACATGAACGGGCTGTGGCGCGCTGGTCTGCTAGAAGCGCATGATCTTCACGATCTGATGCAAATGATCGAGGTCATGGTAGGCGCTGAGGATGAGCTGGTCGTTGAGTGTGAAGCCGCCGCCATCAGCATCGCGACCGGGCCGTTCCCAAAGTTCCTCGTCATCTTCCGGCAAAGCGGCCAGAAACGCATGATAGTTGGCGCTGACACCCAGCCATCTTTGCAGCAGATCCAGCGCGTCATGCTCGGCGTAGCCCGCGTCTTTAACCCGTTCGTCCACGCTTCGGCCGGAACCGGCTGGCGGGTCTTCCCCCGCGACGAGCGCCCGCGCCCGCGCCAGGAAGTAGCTGTCGGTATCAGCAAGATGGCCGAGGACTTCGGATATGGTCCAGCCATCACCGCCATCGCGTTTGTCAAAGACGGCGGGATCGCTGATAGTCGAAAGAAGATGCTCGATATTGAGCATGTGCTTTTCCAGCGCCATGATCTGCCAGCGCCGGTATCGGGGCATTGGGGACATTATTCGCTCCTCAGTTTGGATTCGGCGCGCATTATAGCATAGCGCCGCCTTGACGTCAGTCCAGCGCTCCGCTGCGGGCCTCCTCCAGCAGCTTCAAAGCCTTGCGGGCGATGGCGACGGTGGGGTTGGCGCTGGTGCCCGGGGCGCGCTCCATGAGCACCTCGAGGAAAAACTCGTCGATGGCGAATAGCGCGACCGAGCCGTAGAGACCGCGGCCGATGACATGCGGTTTGGGGAACGCTTCAATGGTGTTCTCGTCTTCGATGCCTTCGCGAATGCCCTTCAGCCGCTCATAATGCGCGGTAGCATCGGCGGGACTATCGAACTGGCCGAAGGTCATATTGAAGACATTGGCGGCTTGGTCGCGATAGAAGACGCGCACGGCATTGCCATTCTGCACGTTGGGCGGCGTTTCGACCCCGTCAAAGCGCGAGTAATCGCGGCGCCACTGGGTATCGGTGAAGATCTCTCGCGGCAGATTGTCGAGGACGATCTGCAAGACGTCTCTTCAACCGCCTTCCAGCGCGTCAGCAGTCGCCACTGCTTCAAACTCCGCGCGCTTGTCATCAAAGAAACGCAGCGTCGCGCGCGACAGCGGCAGCAAAGGGCTTGACGAGGTGGTGAAAATCTCGATGAAGACCTCGATGAAATAATTGTCGATTTGGAACAAGCCGAATGAACCGTAGAGTCCGCCGCCGGTGAGATTTGGCTTTGGCAGAGAATCATCCTCCGCCAGGTTTACCAGCGATGATCGCAGCTCTTGCTTGCGCTCGAACTCGGCCATAGCGCTTTCCGCATCCGGGAAGACAACGAAGTTCAGGCTCATCTTGCTGCCCTGCTGGGTGAAGAAATAAATCTCCCTGCCAACGGCGGGACGCCGCACGCCAAGGATGCTTTCCACGCCATCGTCGCCGACTTGATAGTTGCGCTTCCATTGTTCTTCGCCGGCGGACAGCGGGTTGGGCAGCAGTTCAATGAGGCGCTCCATGATGTCCAGGTTTACTTGGTAAGGGTCGATATAGTCTTCTGGAGGCGGCGTGGGCGAAGGTGTGGAGGTTGGCGGCGGCGTGGGCGTGGGCGAGGGGGTGATGTGAAAATCAACCGGCGGGCGGCAGGCGGATAGCAGCAGCAGGGCGAGCAGCGTTGGAATGAAGAGTTGGCGCGGCAAACTTGAGGTCGCGTTCATTGTCATTCTCCAACTGCAGCTTCTTCATACAGTCTCAGGCGCTCGGGGATTTGCCCGGTGACGATCATGTCGGCGACTTCGTTTTCGGTCACTTCGCTCTTGTAGAAATCGCCCAGCTTGTGCCCGCGTTCAATAATGGTGAAGCGGTCGGCCACTTCATAAACGTGCCGGATGTTGTGCGTGATGAAAATGACGCTCATGCCTTTTTCTTTGGCGGCGATGGTGTAGTCGAGCACCTTCTGCGTCTCGCCCACCGAAAGCGCCGAAGTCGGTTCGTCGAGGATGAGCAGCTTCTTGCCGAAGTAAACGGCGCGGCCGATCGCGATGGACTGCCGCTCCCCGCCAGACATGGTGCCGACCGTCTCTTCGGGGTCGCGGATGTGGATGCCCACGTCAGCCAGGGCGTGGATGGATTCGCTGGCCATCAGTTTCTTGTCCATAAAATGGAAGGGACCAACTTTGTAGGTCGGTTCTTGGCCCAGCCAGAAATTACGCGCGATGCTCATCAGCGGCACGAGAGCGAGGTCCTGATGCACCGTCTCAATGCCGAGCTCGCGCGCGTCGTGTGGGGAGGCGATGTCGACCGCGTCGCCATCAAAGAATATTTGACCGCGGGTCAGCGTATGGAAGCCGGTCAACACCTTGATGAGCGTCGATTTGCCGGCGCCGTTATCGCCCAGCAAGCCGACGATCTCCTGTCGATCAACGTGAAAATCGATGCCGCGCAAGACCTGTACGCTGCCGAAATACTTGTGGATATCGATCATATCCACCAGGGCATCGGGGTTTTTCTGTTTGTATTCCATGATTGACGCTTCCTAACCCATATAACTTTTCTACCCGCTCGCTTTGCGCTTCCGCCAGATTAGAATATATCGGTCGTCTTCTACGCTATTTGGCCGCCGAGCGTCTAGTTTCGCTGCGCGCCGCGAACGAAGGTGTTGAGCACCACCGCCGCGATGATGATGACGCCGACCGTGCCGCTGAACAGGCGCGACTCAATGCCGACGAGCACCAGCCCAGTCTGCAGCATGCCGAAGATCAGCGCGCCCAGCAGCGAGCCGACCACGCTGCCGTAACCGCCGGTCAGCAGAGCGCCGCCGATCACCGTCATGGCGATGACTTCCAGCTCCCAGCCTTGCCCTTTCAGGGGATCGACGCCGGGGTTGCGGGCGGTTTCATAAATGGCGGCGATGCCGGTTAAGCCGGCGACAATGACGAAGTTCTGCACCTTGACGCGATCGACATTGACGCCTTGCGCGCGGGCTGCGCCTTCATTGCCGCCGGCGGCGAAAATGCTGTTGCCGAAGGATGTGCTGGTGAGGATGATGTGGAAGATCGCCACGAAGATGAACCACCAGAGGATCGCCAGGCGGACGTTGGCATCGCGCGGGATCTCAAGGTGGAAGAAGTCGCCTTGCGAACCGATGGCAGACACGCGCCCATTGAAGATATCGAAGTAGCCGACCTCAACAAGTCCACCGTCGATGTGATAGCCGAAGACGGCGACTAGCCAGACGACAATCGCCAGCAGAATGAGTAAGACGACCAGGAAAACGATGAAGCGTACGATAGCGCCGGATGTTCCGAAATCGCCGTTTTCTCTGCGGATGGACCAAGCGCGGCCCGCCCCTTGAAGCAGCACCGGCAAAACGCGATAAGCGGTGAAAGCAACCAAAGCCATGCCGATGACCGCGAGCGCGACGAAGACGATGTTGCTGATGGCGAAGACGGGGAACTCAGCATGATAATCGCGATAGCGCAGGATTCGCCCGCCGGCGATCGCGACCAGGGTGATGGCGCGATAGGCGAGCAGAGTGCCCAAGGTAACGATAAAGGACGGGATGCGCGTGGTAATGAGCAGCACCCCGTTTACCGCGCCGAGGACCATCGCCACGAAGATCGCAAGAAGAGCCGCCGGAATTGGGTCGAGCACACCAAGAACGGGCGCGCCTTCGGTCATGAAGAGCATGAATGACAGGGCGGCGACGCCGAGAACCGAGCCGACCGACAGGTCGAACTCTCCAGAGATCATCAGATACGTCACGCCGATAGCGATGACGCCTTTCGTTGCCACATTGCTGAGGTAGGAGGCGATCGAGCTGGGTTCCAGGAAGAGGTCGGTGGCCATGGTGAAGGTCATGAAGATGGCGATGAAACCGATGATGGCGCCGGCGCTGGGGGATTTCGCCAGCTCGGCGCGGATAAACTTGCCCGGCGTCAGCGCGACGGCGCGGCGCAGTTCGTCGGATTCTTCGCGCATCTGGCGCACTTGGCGATAACCAAAAAACGCGGGCAGGAAAAAGATCAATCCGGCTAGAATGCGATGATCTTCAGCCACGCGAATCTTGGTTTTGTCCAGGTGAAGCGGCACGGCGTAAATGCCGGCGATAAGCACGCAGATGATCCCCAGCGCGAAGACGAGCAGAATCGCTTGGATCAGCCGGCGCGGCGGCGCGACAATCAGGCGAACGCCTTCCATCCGGCGCAGTGATTCCAGCGGCGGAATGATGAATACGAAAAGCGCCAGCAAGGCGATCAATACCAGGACCAGCACGCTGACGCTGATCAAGCCTTCGCCAAGCGAGAGCACGGTGGGCACCAAGCCGCCGACTTCCTCGTTGATCTGTGTGCGCAAGTCAATGTTCTGGCCGAGCAGGAGCGCGAATTTCAGACCCACCGGGATGACCACGCTCAGCAGGATGGCGCCGCTGATGATGAGCGTGATGAAGAACATCCATTGGGACCAGCGCAGGCTCGACTGCTCGCGCCGGAACAGCCCGATGGTCGTCCGGGCGCAGCAGACGGCGTAAATGATGCTGGCGATGATGACGATGATCTCATAGGCGTTGAAGTCGTTGAGCAAGATATTTTCATATTCGCCCAAAGGCATCCACCAGAAGCCAACCATCGCGGCGACGAGGGCGCCAACAACGGTAAAAGCTAACATCAGGAGCGTGACCAGCAGCCCGATGTTTCGGCCTTCATTTTTATTTTCAAGGTAGGCTTGCATCATAAGCGATTTCCGGGAAGCAACTAAGAAGAATGAAGAAGTTTGTCGCCCGGCGCTAGCGCGACCGTTGCCGTGGGGAATCTGGCGGGCGGCTCGCCCATCCAATCACATAGGTCGCGGTCAGCGCGATATCAGGCGCATATCAAGTATGCCGTAGCTGGGGCATTGCTGCCATGCGCTGGGGATGAAAACGGGTGGGAAGCGCCTCCCCACCCGTTGCGAAAACCGGTTCGGTTTAGCGATAGCCGGCTGCGGTCAATTCAATGATCGCAGCGACATTGCTGTTGTCGATGACGCCGGGACCGGTCAGAATGTCGCCACCCGGCGCCAGCTCGAACTGGCTGTTCAGGTAGAGCCACATGATGGTCTCGAAGCCTTGCAGGTAGGGTTGCTGATCGATCGCCTGTACCAGGTAGCCGCCCTGGATCATCTCGTAGATCTCGGCGCTGGTATCGTGGGTGGTGGCGAAGAGCTCACCAGCCATGACGCCCGCTTCCTGGATGTAGAGGTGCAGGGAGCTGGAGGGGTTGGGACCGAGCATGAATGCGGCGTTGGCGTCGTCGTTGGCGCTGAAGTAATCGCCCAGGATGCCGGCCGATGCGGTCACATCGTTGTTGATGGTCAAGCCATCAAGCGGGATGCCAGCTTCTTCGAAGACGCTGCGAACACCGGCGCAGCGCGCTTCCAGTCCACTGTGTCCAACTTCCTGGATCGGGCAGACGCCACGGGTGATATCGACGCCGGCGTCGGCTGCGGCGCCCAGAACGGCGCGGGCATTCGAACGGCCGCCGAGGAATTCGTTGGCGCCGATGTAGAAGAGGGTCGGCAGCGCGTCGGGCGTGCCAGCGTTGGGATCAGCGGTGTTGAAGACGATGACCGGGATGCCAGCTTCGGCTGCGCGGTTAACGCCGTCGCGGATCACTTCCGGATTGGGAACGGTGGTGCCGATGCCATCGTTGTTGCGCGCCAGCGCGTCATCCCAATAGCCGGCCATGTCGTCTACGTTGTCGACCGGGTCAGACAGCCAGGCGCAATCCGCGGAGAGCAGGGCGCAGGCATCTTCCATACCCTTGATGACGACGATCCAGAAGGGATTGCCGACGCCGCCGTGGCTGACCATACTGAAGACCAACTGGTCCTGCGCGCCGACGCCGCCGATTCCGGCGATCAGAACACCCAATGCCAAAAGCAGCACCGGGATTGTGCGAAGCAACTTTCTCATTGCGAAACTCCTTCAAAGTTAACTTGTGTACATTCGTCTCAGGCGAATCGCCTGTTGAGACCGAATCAAGTAGGGACTGTCATAAACGATGTAGCCGCTTGTCAGCCCAGAAAAGTTATTCTAACGCGGATTCGAAAGTTTTTCAACTCGCGGTTGTTGGATGGCAGTGTAACCATTTCGGTGGAAATCCAACTTGCCAGATTTAGTTTCACTACAGCCAAGTCTTCATTTAATCTGCCCAGAATGTTCCGTAGTGATTTGGGCATTATGCACAAAGTAGCTTGACTTGCTCGAAATGCTTCCTGTACGATGAAATTCTTTGTCATGATAGCGAATGGAGTCAAGCTCGTGAAGAAGTGGTCGGTGATCGCGCTGGTTTTTGTTCTATCGTTTTCGGCGGCAATTCCTGTTTTAGGGAATGATGCAGCGGAAAATGCAGCGCATTCGGAGGCAGTTAGCAACAGTTGCACAAAGTCGCCATGACATCGGACATTGCGTCTCTGGGGATCCAACCCGCGCTCATAATGCTCATTGCGCTGTGGTTAGCGACATACGGCGCAGCCCTGGCCTGGCTGATCCGCCGCGCGAGAACTGAGCGCGCCGCTCCAATTTGCTTCTGGCTCATCGTCATAATCTTGGTCCCGGCTGGTCAATTCGTCGCGATGCTCTACTTCTTCCGCGCGAGTCGGCAAGTCAAGTCTCGGTAACGGCTAATATAGGGAGCCCGCCATATGGACAGGCTCCCAATGAAGTACTCTAGCGAATCTCTTCCACCGCCCAGTGGTCGCCCATAGCGCGGCGGCCGCCAGCCAGCCCTCCGCCCTCCGAGACTTCGCGCATGAGGTCAGCGCGCTGCAAAGCAGAGTCCAAAAGCGTCACGCCCAAGCCTGGTCCGGCGGGAATATCCAGGCAGCCATCGGCGACTGCGGGCTGGAATCCGGTGAGGACGGGGAAGTATTCGCGGTAAAAGGCGCGAACCGACTCGACATAAAAGAGGTTGGGGATATGGGCGCCAAGGTGCATGCATGCGGCGTGGCAGATGGGGCCGGCGACATTATGCAGCACGAGCGGGACGCCGAAGGTTTCCGCCAGCGCCGCGATCTTGCGCGTCTCGGCGATGCCGCCGTTCCAAACCGGGTCGGTCATGACGATTTGCGAAACGTGCTTCTCCAGCCATTCGCGCAGCTGCCAGCGAGTCATCAACAGTTCGGAGCCGACGATGGGGATGATGCTGCGTTGCGCCAGCGCCTTGATCTCGTCCGGATAGACGGCGGGCATAACGTCTTCGAGGAAGAGGATGTTGTAAGGCTCGAGGGCGCGGGCGATGCGCTCCATCGAGGCGCGATTCCAGCGAAAATGGCATTCGATGCCGATCTCCATTTGATCGCCGACGGCGTCGCGGATCTGCTTGACGGGGATCAAGCCTTTCTCGATCTCGGCTAAGGTGATGCGCTGGCCAAAGCTGCGCTCGCTGAATTGATCGAAGGGCCAAATCTTCAGCGCGTAGATTTCGTCGGCGAGCAGGCTGCGCGCCAGGGCGCCGGCGTCTTCGTGCCAGGCTTGGTAATCGCGGATGGCGCCGAAGCTGAGGCAGGTGTTGTAAGTCGGGATTTCGTCGCGAGTTTTGCCGCCGAGCAAGTGATAGAGCGGCGCCTGGTAATGCTTGCCCATAATGTCCCAAAGGGCGACCTCAAAGGCGGAGAGGGCGCGCGTCTCGGCGCCGGCGTAACCGTGGTACATGATGTTGTCCATGACAAAGCGCCACAAGCCCTCGATATCGAGCGGGTCTTGCCCGAGCGCGAGCGGCGCGATTGTGCCGTGCAGAGCGGCTTTGGCGCCGGGAATCTTGTCCACAGTCTCGCCCAAGCCCACCAGCCCGCTGTCCGTGTGTACGCGAACGACGAGCAGGCGCGGGTAGGCTCGCCACTGCAAGGTTTCGATCCGAGTGATTTTCATAAAGCGGCTCCGGCTGCATCATGCCATGCGAATGATTTTAACTACAGAGGACATAGAAATAGGTCTAAAATGTAATGCAACAGTCAACAGAGTAGCTGTGTAGGGGCGACCTATCAGGTCGCCCGCTTTGCTGTGTACTGATTTCGGGCGACATACTATGTCGCCCCTACAAACTCTCAATTCTGTGACCTGCTAATCGACGGCGCGCATTGCTCGTCCCGGCGACAGCCAGAAAGGCGGCAGATAGGCTGGCATGTTGGAAAAGGGCAGCGCCTCCGGCTTGAGCCGGATGCCGAGTTGGTTGCGCATGAAGTTGCGTCGGTGCTGAATGCGGTCCCAGGCGGCGGGATACTTACCCCAAAAGGCTTTGCGCAGCGATTCGTCGGCCAGGGCGATGCCATCTTCGATATTGGTGGTGTGGTAAGGCGAATGCGTCGCCGGGATGACATCGACCTGCAGCGCCATACCGGAGCGCAGCGGGATATCGGAGCCGGCGAATATCGGCGAATGCAGCCATTCGTCCAGGTGAATCAGATGACCGGGATTGAGGCCGATTCCAAAAAAGGGATCGCCAAGATGCGATTCGATGATGGCCTGCAATTCGCCGCCGGTCACGCCGATGCCAATCGCTTCGTACCAGTCGACGATGGCGCGGAAATAGGGCGCGACCAGTTTATCGATGTAATCCTGTACATCGGCGGGCAGGTCATCCGCATCCCGCGCCAGCCAGCCACCGCGAGCGTTGAGCGCGCCCCAGATGCCGTATGCCAGAAAGACCGGATCACCCACTTGCAGCCGGCGCAGCGACGGGCTGGCCAAGCCGAGGGCGGCGCGTTCGCCACTGGAGAACATCAAATGGCAGGACTGGGGCAAGCCGCTGAGACGCATCAGGGCGACCGCCTCAAACTCGCTCATACCGGCTTTGACGCCGAAGATCAGATTGCGGACCGCTTGCGACGCAAGCGTCGCGGCGAATTCAAAAGAAGCGAGTTGATCGACATCGTTGATGGCGCGCAGGCCGGCCGACGGGCTCATAAAGATGTCAGTGGCGTTATTGAGCTGGTCGCGCTCGCCAACGATCTCCGTCAGGACGTCAACGATGAAGGCCGGGATCTCCAGCGTACGCGCGGGGTCGCTCGCTTCACGCTCATCAAAGGACTTCCAGCCGGCGATGCCGAGGCGCTGGCCAGCCCGCAAGCCGGCGGCGCTGAGGATGTCGGCCAGCATGGGGCTATCGCCGCGCGGCTGACCCAGCAGGCTGAAACTTTGATAGAGTACGCGCTCAATATCGACGGGCGAGACGCCACTGTAAGCCATGCCTTCATTGCCCAGCAGGAGCGCCGGCTTCCGCCCGGGCCGGAGGACCAGCAGCGCCTCTTCAAAGCGTGGATCGTAGCCAGTCAGGTAAGTCAGATTCGCGAAGTGTTCGCGGTCGCCATAGACCAGCAGAGCGTCGTAGCCGGATTGCGCCGCGCGCGTCCGAGCCGCATCCAGGCGCGCCTCGTAGGTCGCCAAGGGGATGGCCGGCTGGACAGAGGGCAGTCCAAATTCGGGCAGTTCAATCTCCGCCAATTCCACGCGGCTTGTCATCGGAGCCCCCTCAGACCTCAATGACGGGGTTGCGCAGCGTGCCGATGCCGTCGATGGTGATGTCGACGACATCATCAACCCCCAAGGTGAATTCGGCCGGCGGCACGATTCCGGCGCCAGTGAGCAGCATGACGCCGTTGGGGTAGGTATTGCTGCGCCCCAGATAATCGATCAGTTCGGGGATCCTGCGCTTGATCTGACTGGTGGCGACGGAGCCGCTGAAGACATCGGCGCCGGCGCGGCGGATGACCAGGCGAATCGTGGTATCCAGCCATTCATCCGAAGGCGCGAGCAAGATGCCAGGACCAATGGCGCAGGAGGCGGTGTAAACCTTGGCCTGCGGCAAGTAGAGCGGATTCTCGCCTTCAATGTCGCGGCTGCTCATATCGTTGCCGATGGTGAAGCCGAGCATTTCCAGCGCCGGATTGACGACCAGCGCCAGTTCCGGCTCGGGCACATTCCAGCTGGAGTCGGCGCGGTAGCCAGCGGCGTCAAGGTGCCCGACCGTGTTCTTGGACGAGGCTTTGAAGAAGATCTCCGGGCGTTCGGCGGTGTAGACGCGGGCGTAGACATCGCCGCCATCGGCTGATTCTTCCTGGCGCGCTTTGCGGCTGTCGAGGTAGGTCACGCCGGCCGCCCAGACCTCCTGCTCGTCCAGCGGCGGCAGCCAGTGGGGGACATCGGCTGCAGGCGCGTTGTCGAGATCCGCAGCCGGGAAGCGGCGCGCAGACGCGTCGGCGGCATCTTCCACTGCGCTGATGGCGCCCCCGACATTCCCGCAGGAATCGCGGAAGCATTGAGCCAGCGAGGGGAAGGCCTGATGGACGTCATGCACAGTGCCGCCGCGCAGGACGCCGAGGCGGGGTCCATCCCCCGGCTGAAAATAGCGAATCAGAATCGGCGCGTTTGTCATGGCTCTCTCCCTTTGATCCAGCAGCGCCAGACGATGATTCGCGCTGCGTAGGCCAGCGTTGTAACCCATACCTTACCGAATAATATGAGGTGCGCGCCACTATTGATTGTTTGACTGCGTCCGAGGCCATCTCCCGCCACAGCGAATTCTGTAGGGGCGACATATCATGTCGTCTTCTCTGTGTTCTTTGTGCCTCTGTGGCAAAAATCCCTCTGTGCCCTCTGTGTTTCCTCCCTTTCCTCTGTGGTGAAAATATCCCATCTCCGCAATGGCTGTACATGCTATGCGCACTGTCTCCGCCGAACCAGCGCACTTGCAATCGCGCGCCAGCTAGGTTATGAATCAGACATTGACGACAACCGAGCAAGGAGGCGCCCCGTGCTCACTCCCGATATCGTACGCGCCAAGCGGGAAGCGATGCTGCGAGACGGCTACGTTCTGATTGAAAACATCCTGCCGGCGGACTTTCTTGCCGCATTGCGCGCCGAAACAGAGCGCCTGATCGCGGCCCATGAAGAGGCGCCGGAGCACCGCTTTCAGGGCCAGCACATCAAAGTCGCCGCCAAGGACAACGCGCTCATCAAGAAGCTGCTGACCTGGGCGCCGGCTTACCATGCGCTCGAAGATATGGGTTTCGGCGATTTTCGGCCCGACCGCGATCGACCCGCGGAAGTCATCATCCTCACCAAGGAGCCCGGCGGTCCGCCGCTCTATTGGCATCAGGACTGGATGTGGTGGAACGACCCGCTGAGCATGTCGCCGTGGCCCGAGTTCATGTCGCTCAGCTATTATTTGACCGACACGGCGGCCGAGAATGGCTGCTTGAAGGTGATCCCGGGCAGCCACCGCCGGCGCTTTGCCATTCATGACGAATTGGTACCCGCGCATGAACAGGGCGCTCGCTTCGTTGCCGATGACGACCCGGTCATGTTCAGCGATGTGCCGGAACAGGCTCTTGTCGAGGTGAAAGCTGGCGATCTAGCGCTGATGGACGCGCGCGTCTTGCACGCGGCTGGCAAAAATTTCACCGATCAGCGGCGCACGCTGGTCCTCAGCTGGCATCGGCGCCCGGCTGGCACGCCGCCCGCATATTGGCAAGGCGATATCCCGAAAGCAATCAGGGAGCGCGATCCGGCGGCGGAATACGAAGGCTCGCGGATTCCCGGAGAATTTCTGAAGCCGTGAACACCCACCTAAATCGCTTTTCAATAGTACATGCCAAAGGGCACATCCTAAGCTTTGGACAAGCCTTGTAGCGGCGACGTTTGTGTCGCGCGTCATTCCGGTGCTGTGTGTTTGCGGGCGATCCAAGGCAGGCCCTGCAAAACGTTTTGATTTGGAATTGATTGTGAGCCAACCTTGATTCAAGAGCTCTTCAGTTTAGAGGGCCGGGTGGCGCTGGTGACTGGCGTGGCGAGCGGCATGGGACGGGCGATGGCGCTGGCTTTTGCTGAGGCCGGCGCGGATTTGCTGATCGCCGATATCAATGCGGCGGGATTGCAGCGGACCGCCGATGAGATAGAGGCGCTGGGTCGGCGCGCGCTGCCCGTAAATTGCGATGTGACCAGCATTGAGCAAATCCGCGCGATGTTTGCGCAGCTCGATCGCGCGTTCGGACGAATCGACATATTGGGCAATGTCGCCGGTCCTGGACAGTTGGCGACGCCGGAAGACATCGATCTGGCGTTGATGGCTGAAGTGGTGCATGGCTTGACGGTGGCGCGCTTCTGCTGCTGCCAGGAGGCGGGGCGGCGGATGCTGGCGGCGGGTAAAGGCAGCATCATCAACATCTGCTCAATCGGCGGCGTCAGCGCGCTGGGGCGGGGCAACTTTCCCTACAGCGTCGGCATGGGCGGCGTCGCCCAGATGACGCGCGAGCTAAGCACGGAATGGAGCGGTCGCGGCGTCCGCGTCAACGCCATTCTGCCGGCGCAGGTGATCAATTCGGGGCTGGCGCAGCGCATGGCGGCCGATGACCAGTTGGAGGCGCAGTTTCTCGCCGGCATTCCGATCGGCCGCTTGGGCCGACCGGAAGACATTAGGGGCTTGTCCCTCTTTCTCGCCTCTGACGCATCGTCCTGGATAACCGGCGCTTTGATTCCCTTCGATGGCGGCAACCTGGCGCTGAACGCCGGCGGGACGCCAGGACCGTCAGCCTGACGCGCTTGCTAGCTTTCAGCGACGATCGGATTGCTCAAGACGCCCAGTCGCTCGATTTCGATATGGCAAGTCTCGCCAGCGCGCAGGAAGCGCTGCGGCGATCGTGCGGCGCCGACGCCGGGCGGCGTCCCAGTCGATACGATATCGCCCGGCTCCAGCGTCATGACCTCGCTGATATCAGCCACCAGCTTGGGCACGCTGAAAATCAATTGACTGGTGTTGGAATCTTGCAGCACCTCGTCGCCGATCCAGAGCCGAATCGCGAGATTGTGCGGATCGCCGACTTCGTCCGCGGTGACCAAGGCCGGACCCATCGGCGCGAAGGTATCGAAGGACTTGCCCATCGTCCATTGGCTGACGCGCTCTTGGTAATCGCGCGCGCTGACATCGTTGATCGGCAGGTATCCAGCGACATAATCCAGCGCCTCCGCTTCACTGATGTGGCGGCCCCTTTTGCCGATGACGAAGCCGAGCTCGGCTTCATAATCGACCATGTCCGTCACTTTGGGCAGGATGATGGCGGCGCCGCTGCCGATGACCGTGTTGCTGTATTTGCTGAAGACGATGGGGTAATCGGGCAGGGGCTGGCCCGATTCTGCGGCATGATCGGCATAATTCAAGCCGATGCAGAGGATTTTGCCGGGGTTGGGGATGGGCGCGGCCAGCGTGACCGCGGCGGCGTCCAGGGCCTCGTTGGCGGAATCGGCTGCTTTTGCGGCTTTCGCCAGCGCGGCGGAACCGCCTTCGAGCAGGCCGCGAACGCTGCCGGGCAAAGTCGCGTCCTCCCGCTGCAGATCGATGATCACTTCGCGCCCTTCGCGTGTTGACAAGACGCCGGGTCGAAGTCCTTCGTCATATTCAAATGTCACTAACTTCACGATGCGCTCCTTGTTGCTCAATTCACCAGCCAGAGATAAGGCGTTTCTATGTATTGCTTGACGCGCTGCAAGAAGCGGGCGGCGGGCGCGCCATCGACGACGCGGTGATCGAAACTCAGGCTGAGCGACATCATCTGACGGATGGCAAGCCGCTGCGCTTCGGCATCGAGCACGACTTGGCGCGCGACGATTCTGCCGACGCCCAGGATGGCGCATTGCGGCAGATTGATGATCGGGCTGAAGGCGTCAATATCATACATGCCCAGATTGGTAATGGTGAAGGTCCCGCCTTGTAATTCCTCGGTGGCGATGTTCCCGTCCCGCGTTCGCTCCACCAAGTCGGCGCTGATGGCGGCCAATTCCAGCAGCGACAGGCGGTCGGCTTGACGAATAACCGGCGCCAGCAAGCCGCGCTCGGTGTCGACGGCGAGGCATAGATTGATCGCGCTGTGCAGCAGGATCTCGTCGCCTTCGATGGAGGCGTTGAGGGCCGGGTGTTCCGCCAGCGCCGCGGCGACCACTTTCGCCAATAGATCGGTGTATGAGGGCACGATGTCGCCCCCATCGGCTCGTAGGTTGCGCCGCATCTGATGCAGTTCGCTGGCGTCGGCTTCGGTGGTCAAGGTGACCGGCGCGGTCGCGCGCGCGCTTTCGACCATGCGATCGCGGGTGAGTCGCCGGATTCGCGCCAGTGGTTGGCGTTCCGGCGCCGCGTCCGCCCCCCGCTGCGTCACTACTTTTTCCACATCGGCGCGGGTGATGCGAGCGCCGGGAAAACGTGTTGCCAATTCGGCCGGGGAGATGCCGGCCTCCTGCGCCACTCGTCGAGCGACGGGGCTGATATTGATGTCCAGGTCGCCAGCTGTGGAAGCAGCCTGCGCGGCCGCCGCGCGAATGTCCCGTTCGATGATGCGTCCGCTGCTGCCGCTGCCCTTTAGAGTCGCCCAGTTGACGCCGAGCTCCAGCGCGACCCGTTTCGCCCGCGGGCTGATCGCGGGTCCGCCATCGCGCGCGGACAGGACCTGATTCTTCCCCCTTGCTGTCGGCGCGGCCTCAGAAGCCTCGGGCGCTGCGGCAGGAACAGTCTGAGCGGCCTCGCGCGTTCCGGCGTGTTCAAAGGGAGGTGTTTCGCCCGGCTCCACCAGGTAAGCAAGCAGCTCGCCGATTTTCACCGTCGAACCGACCGGAGGCGCGTCCGGTGAAATGCGCAGGATGCCGCCGTCGAAAGCCTCGATTTCTTGCAGCGCTTTGTCGCTTTCGACGACGAAGATGATGTCGCCGGGCTGGACTTCATCGCCGTCCTGCTTGATCCATTCGTCGAGGATGCCCTCCTCCATGGTCCAGCCGAGCTTGGGCATTACAATTTCGATTGCCATGATCCGTCTTTCTATTCGGCGACCAGGTCGCGAATCGCTTTTGTGATCGCCGCTTGATCGGGAATGACGGCATTTTCCAGCGTAGGGCTGTAGGGGGTTGGCGTGTGGGCGCCGTTGAGCCGGGCGATGGGCGCGTCGAGGTCGTCAAAGCCCTGTTCCATCACTTGGGCGCTGATTTCGGCGCCGATGCCGCAGGGACCGAAGGTTTCATCGGCGATCAGCAGACGGCCCGTCTTGCGCACCGATTCGAGAATGGTGGTCGTGTCGAGCGGGGCGAGCGTACGCGGGTCAATGACTTCGATATCGAGCCCATCTTTCGCCAACTCATCGCAAATTTGAAGGACTTTGGGGACCATGACGGCCAGCGCCACAACCGTCGCGGCGCTTCCCTCGCGCAGGACAGCCGCCTGGCCGTATGGCAGCTTGTATGCTTCTTCCGGCACGGAACCGCGCCGGTTCAGCAAGAGCTTGTGCTCCAGGAAGAGGACCGGATTATCGCCGGTGAGCGCCGTCGTGAGCAAGCCCTTGGCATCGTAGGGGTTCGAGGGCAAGGCGACGCGGAAACCGGGGATGTGTACGAAGAGCGGATAGTAGCTGCCCGAATGGTGGGTGGCGGCCGCGCCTCCGATGCCAATGCAGCCGCGCAGCACCATAGGCATTTTGATGCGCCCGCTGCTCATGTACTGGATCTTCGAGATTTGATTCAACAGCTCGCCCATGGAATCCAGAATGAAGTCAACGATCATAAAATCAACGACGGGCCGCGCCCCGGTCATAGCGGCGCCGGCGCACATGCCGACAAAGCCGCGCTCGACGATCGGCGTATCGCGCAGGCGCATCGGCCCATATTTTTCGTATAAGCCCAGCGTCGTATTGAAGTTGCCGCCGCGCTCGCCGATGCCTTCGCCGACGACGAAGATGCTGGGGTCAAGCGCCATCTGTTCGGTCAAGGCTTCGCGAGCCGCTTCGGTAAAGGTGATCTCTCGCATCGCGTCAGCCCCCCGCGCCAAAAATGAAATCGGCCGCCGTGCTAGGATCAGGGAAGGGGCTGGCGCGGGCGAATTCGATGGCGTCGTCTACGGTTGAATTGACCTGCGCTTCGATCGCATCCAGGTCGGCCGCTTCGGCATGTCCCGCCTCAATCAGCCAGGCGGCATGCGCCGCGATGGGGTCGCGCTCTTTCCAAGCCTGCATTTCTTCGGCGCTGCGGTAGCCGCCATCGCGCATGCCCTCGGCATGGGGTCGCGCGCGATAGGTCTTGCAGTCGATGAGCGATGGACCGCCGCCGGCACGGGCGCGGGCGACCGCTTCTTCCGCCGCTCGATGCACCGCCAGCACGTCATTGCCATCGACGCGGACCGCCGCCATATCGTAAGAGACGCGGGCGCGCTGGGCGACATCCTGCACCCGCGTCGCATCGCGAAAAGCCACCTCGGTGGCGTACATATTATCTTCGCAGACGAATATCACCGGCAGGTCCCAAATGGCGGCCATATTCAGCCCTTCGTGAAAAGCGCCATTGCTGACGGCGCCATCGCCAAAGAAGGCGACGCTGACTTGATCGGATGCGAGAAGCTTGAAGCTGTAGCCGGCGCCCGCCCCCTGCAAGATGCTGGGTCCGACGATGCCGCTGGTGCCCATCAAGCCGATTTCGGGGGCGAAGAGGTGCATGCTGCCGCCCCGCCCTTGAGAGCAGCCGGTCGCCTTGCCGAAGAGCTCAGCCGCCACCGCGCGCGGGCTGACCCCTTTCGCCAGGGCGTGCCCGTGCCCGCGGTGGGTGCTGAAGACGACATCGTCCTCGCGCAGGTTGGCGCAGACGCCGGCCGCGATCGCTTCTTCGCCGACGTAGGTGTGGCAGGGACCGGGCACCAGCCCCATCTGATGGGCGCGGGCGAGCTGCTCTTCGGTCCGGCGAATCAGAACCATCATGTGGTAGAGCGCCAGGAGCTGCTCGCTGTTTAAGGCAATGTCTTCGTTAGCCAAGTGCGTTCTCCTTGCAATAAGGCAGTTCAGAAACTCGCGACATCATTCTTTTGACATACGCTGTACAGTCTTCACTACAGCCCCTCGTAAGTCACGACTAGGTTCACACAAAAGAACGAACCCGACAACTGGTATCTGTAGGGGCGAGACTTGTCTCGCCCTAACAACATCACATTGACGGGTGGGCGACCCGATGGCTCGCCCCTACAGAATCTGACGCAAATGCGGGCGAGTCGCCGCCTCGCCCCTACATATTGCCATCTATTTCTTGCCCCTCGGCCTGTTGACCGGTGAGCGCGGCGCTTTACCGCTTAGGACGCGCAGCACATCATCGATCGCCTTCACGCGCACATCCAGCTTTGATGCTTCCGAGTACCAGCCAGCGTGGGGCGTGATGGTGATGCGCTCGTCGCGCAGCAAGGGAAAATCAGGCGGCGGAGGCTCAACCGTGAGCACATCAAGGGCGGCGCCGGCGATGCTCCCGCTTTGCACTGCATTCAGCAGCGCCTCTTCGTCGATCAATTCGCCGCGCGCTGTATTGATGAGATAGGCGCTGCTTTTCATTTTTTCCAGGGCGGCAGCATTGATGATGTGGCGGGAAGAGTCGCTGAGGGGACTGTGCAGCGATATGAAATCGGCGGTCGCCAATAAGGCATCCAGGTCGACCTGCCGCACCCCGTCTTGCGCTTCGTCGATTTCAATGAAGGGATCGACGACGATCACGTCGAGCCCGAGCCCGCGCGCCTTGGCCGCCACCGTGCTACCGATGCGGCCGTAGCCGATGAGGCCCAGAACCTGGCCCCTCAGGCGGGGCGCCGGCTCGATTGCAGCAGCGTCATACCAGGCGCCCGCTCTAACCGAGGCGAACATCTTCTGCAAGCGGCGGGCGTGATTGAGCAGCAGAGCGATCGCGTGGGTCGATACCTCGTCGATGGAATAATCGGGGACGGAGGTGACCCAGATGCCCTGTGCTGCCGCTGCGGGAATGTCGATGGCATCCAAGCCGGCGCCGACCCGGGCGATGATTTTGCAATTCGACAGCGAGCCGATGAGCGCGGCATCGACCGTCTGGATGGTGACCATCAGGGCGTCGGCTTTGCGCGCTGCTTCGATAGCTGACGGCGTTTCTAGGTTTCCCGTTTGCAGCACGGAGGCGTCAATCGCGCGGAAGGCGTCCTGTTCCAAATCGGATATGACATAAGACTCATGCGCGACGACGACGGTAGTCATGGCGGTTCACTCCCCAGAAGACTTGTAATTGATAGCGCCGACGGGCGACTCAAGAGTCGCCCCTACAACGTGTTGGCGTCGGTGAAGTCACCATCGGTGGCTCCCGCCGGCGTTCAGCGCCAGGTTGCCGCCATCGACCGGCAGCAAGGTCCCGGTGACGAAGGCGGCCGCGTCCGATGCCAGGAAGATGGCCGGTCCGACGATGTCTTCCGGCTCGCCGATTCGATTCATGGGTATGCCTTTGAGCAGATGCGCCACCAAGCCCTCATCGGTCGCCGGGTCTTCCAGCCAGCGCAGCACCGACGGCGTCCGCATTTGCGCCGGCAGCAGCGCATTGACGCGAATGCCTTGCCCGGCCCATTCGACCGCCAGCTCGCGCGTCATCTGGTGAACGCCTGCTTTCGCCACGCTGTATACGAAATTGCCGCGGCCGAGGGCGGAAGCGCCGGCGATGGAGCCGATGCTGATGATGCTGCCGCCCGCGCCGCGCTCAATCATCCGCCCCCCGGCTTGTTGGGCGCAGAGGAAAAACCCGGTTAGGCAGACGGCGATGGCATCATTCCAATCGGCCAGCGTCAGCTTTGCCGGTTTCTCTCGCTTGAAGGCGAAGGGTCCGTTGAGCAGGATATCGACCTGGCCGTAAGCGTCATCAAGACGCGCAAAGAGGTTTTCCACAGCGGCCGCATCGGCTATATCACAGCGGCAGACTTCCGCCTTTTGACCGAGGGCGCGTATGCTTTTGGCGGTCTCTTGCAGTCCATCGTGATTGATATCGGCGATGAGGAGATCGGCGCCGGCCCCCGCGAAACCTATGGCGATCGCCCGCGACAGGCCCGATGCCGCGCCGGTAACGACTGCGGTTTTTCCTTCCAGGCTGAAGTTTTTGAGCAACTGAGATTGCCTAGCTGCGGGACATCACGCGCCCGCGTCACCGTTTCCAGACAGTGTAACGAGAATACACATCGCGGCGCTGAATGTCAAACAGACGGCGCGCCAGGGCGAAAGCTGCAAACTAGCTTTCTACAAGAATTGCTGAAACGGACAAGCCTTGTAGGGGCGACATATCATGTCGCCCGCCATAACACACATCCGCTTCATGATGAAACGTGTCAGGGCGTCGATTGAGATGCCTGTTTTGGGCAATCCTTCATCGGCAGGCGATACAGCGCTGGCGGTCGTGCCAGCGGTCAGTGTCGGCGGTCTGTGTCTACGCGCCCTACGCGATCTACGCAACCTCCGCGACCCCAAGCCTTGACTGAATAGTACAAATGTTCTATACTTGCTCTACACGCTATCTGCAGGGAAAGGCGGGGAGACAAGTGTCAGTTGAATCACTGGTGGCGGATATTCAGCAGCGCTTCGGTTATCAGACGCTTCGGCGCGCGGCCGAGCTGGTATCAATCCGCGAGACCTTGAGCACCGGCATCACGGCGGCTGATGAGTTGTTGGAGGGCGGCTTGCTGTGCGGCGCGGCGCATGGTATCAGCGGGCAGCCGACATCGGGCGCGACCAGCTTGCTTTATGCTGCCGTCGCCAGCGCGCAAGGGCAGGCGCTTCCGGTCGTCTACCTGGACATGGGCGGGCTGTTTGATCCACCCAACGCCGCTCTCGCCGGGATTGAGATCGAACGCTTGCTGCTCTTGAGCCGGACCTCGCTGAAACACGCGCTGTTTCTGGTTCGCGCTCTGGCGCTACAGCAATTGCCTTGCCTGGTGGCTATCGATCAGCCGCCGACATTGCCTCTCGCTCAACTCAAGGCGGTTTTGCGTGACGCGCCCCTGACCCTGCTGGCTTTATCGCCGGGGGCGCTGCCGCAGATGCAAGTGGCGCTGGCTTGCCAACGGCGCGCCTGGCAAATGGAACGGGGCGATGTCATTGGCTTCAGCAGCGAATTGCGCTTGACCGCGCACCCCTTTCTGCCATTTCGGCAGTGTGAGCTGGCCTTTGCCATCCCGCGGGAGGAAGCATGTTCAGCGCGCTGGTGATCTGGGATTTGGCCGCGACCATCGAACGCTTGCATCAGCCGGGGCTGGGCGAGCGACCGCTGATTTTGCTCTGCGGCGAGCATCATCTGAAGGTGCTGGCGACCGACGCCTTGGCGCGGGAAGCGGGCGTCCACCTGGGCGACAGCCGCAAACAAGCCGAGTTGCTCTGCCCCAATGCCGCTGTCTTGCCGGCGCGCGACGAGGTCTATCGCCGCCTCTTTGCCGAAGTGACGGCCGACCTGGCGCAGCATATCGACCGGGTGGAGCCCTGCTATCAGCCCGGGCGGGCTTGGTGGATTGTGCGCAGCGATCATCCGCGCGAGCTTGATATCCTGCGCTGGCGGATTGAATGCCTGCTGGGCGGCTCGGTCTCAATCGGGACGGGCAGCGGCAAGTTTGTGGCGCAAGTCGCTGGAGCGAGCGGCGCCGATCATTGCCGGGTGGGGCCGGGCGAAGAAGCAGCTTTTCTGGCCCCATTTCCCGCCGCGCTGCTGCCCTTGAACGCTGATATGGCGCGCCGTTTGCCGATGATGGGCATCCGCCGGATTGGCGATTTCGCGGCGCTTTCGCGGGCGGCCGTCTTCGAACAATGGGAGCGGCATGGCTGCTTTTGTCATGACCTGGCGCTGGGTATCGATACGCGCCCATTGCAAGCCCATCAACCGCCACCGGTCTTGGCGGGCTCGCTGTCTTTTGACGAGCCCATCGCCGATCGCGAGAGCCTGCTGGCCGCTTGCCTGCGTCTGGCCTCCCCGCTGCTGGATCAATTGGGGGGGCGGGAAGCCGGGCGGCTGGTTCTGCTGCTGGAGGATGAAAACCGACAAAGGCATGAACTGCACCTGCAGCCGAGCGCGCCACTGCGGGGGCTCGCGCAGTTTGAGAAACAGTTGCCCCCCTTGCTGGAAAAGCTGCTGGTCCGCGCAGGCATCATTGAACTGAGTTTGCAGCTCAGCGAATTGGCGGTGCTGCAGCCACAGCAGCTATCGCTCTTTGACGCTCCGCGCGAAGGGCGCTCGCTGCGGGGCGCGCTCACTGCCTGGGGGCGGCGCTTTCATCAGACGGTCTACCAATTGAGCTTGACCGATGTGCCGCGCCATTTTCCGCCGGCGCTTCAATTTGAAAGCGAGGCGCTGGGCATATGAGCCGCTTGTCGGCTGGGGCTGCCGCGCTGGAAGTGCGCACGGTTGACGAACTGCCGAGCGCCATCCGCTGGGGAGGCGCCTGGCATCCCATTCAGCATATCGCGCTGTCCTGGCAGTTGGATCTATGTTGGTGGGGCGCGCGCGTCTACCGCGATTATTACAAGTTGCTGGCCGGGGGCATGGCGCTGGTGATTTATTACGATTTGCTGACTGACGCCTGGGGGATTCAGCGGGTTTATGACTGAAAATTTAACCACAGCCGCTCGGCGGCAGCGAATAGAATCAATCGTGCTCACACAAAACAACAAGACGTCTCCTTGCGCGAGCAAGGGGGTTTATCAAATAAGAGACACAGAGGGCACAGAGGGATGTATCGTTGTACCACAAACGACGCTGTAGGGGCGAGCCATTGGGTCGCCCTCCCGCCACCCCATACTCCAGCAGGCGTTTGACTCGCTGTGTCTACGCGCGGCGGCGAAACGCCCGCGCATGTGATAGTGCGTGCTTTAGGGCGACTCACAGAGTCGCTTCTACAGATTTCGCTATGATCGAAAGCCGTAGGGGCGAGACGGCGGCTCGCCCGAAATCGCATCCTATCGCTACGACGAGCGTCCCAACATCTCTGCGCTCTCTGCGTTCTTTGTAGTTAGAAAAAATGACCGACCCCGCCTACATCGAACTCCACGCCCACTCGGCCTACAGCCTGCTGCGCGGGACATCGCCGCCGGAAAGCCTGGTGGCGGGCGCCGCTCACCTGGGCATGCGAGGGCTGGCGCTGACCGACCACAACAATGTCTACGGCGCGGTGGGGTTCCAGAAGGCGGCTCAAGCGCTCGACATCCAGCCCATCCTCGGCGCTGAACTCACCATTGAATCCGAGTTGGCAGCCCTCGACGATGAGGCTGGCGGGCGACTCACAGAGTCGCCCCTACAGTCTGCGCTAAAGGCTGGGGTTGGGGGGCGCGGGAGGGCGAGACAAGTCTCGCCCCTACAGACAGCGAGAAAGACTGGGGGTGGGGTTGGCGAATCGGGCGCCGCCCTGACCCTCCTCGTCGCCACTGAAGCCGGCTGGGAGAACCTCTGCTGGCTGATCACGCAGGCGCAGCATCAAGCGCCGAAGGGCGAAGGCCTGCTGCGCTTCGATCAGTTGGGTGGGCGCACTGACGGGCTGATCGCCTTGTCCGGCGGGCGCGAAGGCGAGATCGCCCACGCGCTGGAAGCCGAGGGGATGCGCGCCGCCGGTGAGGCCGCGCGGCGATATGCGGCGCTCTTTGACCCAGGCTGCTTTTGGATCGAGCTGCATCATCACCGCCGCCCCTATGATGATCAGCGCGTCGCCGCCTTGGTCGAGCTGGCGGAGTCGCTGAAGCTGGGCTATGTCGCGGCGAACCACGTCCATTATCCCACGCCGGCTGAGAAACCCTTGGGCGATGTCTTGGCCGCCATCCGCCACAACCGCAGCTTGAACGAGGCGCGCGGGCAGCTCTTCCCCAACGGGCAGCACTATTTGAAGCCGGCTGAGGAGATGGCGGCGCTCTTCCATCGTTTTCCGCGGGCTTTGAGCAACACGCTGCGCATCGCGGAAGCTTGCCGTTATCAGCTGCCCTCTCAATTGCAGGCGCTGCCGCAGTATCCGCTGCTGGAGGGCATGAGCGCGCAGAGCTTTCTGACCGAGCTTTGCCGCGGCTCGGATCGTTATCGCTCGCACATGGAAGAACGCCTGCGGCATGAATTGCACATCATCGAAACGATCGGGCTGGCCAATTATTTCCTGGTGGTCTGGGATATTGTGCATTTCGCCTGGGAGCGCGGCATTCGCTGCCAGGGGCGCGGCTCGGCAGCCAATTCAGTGGTGGCTTATCTGCTGAAGATCGCGCCGGTCGACCCGATCAAACACCGCCTGGTATTCGAGCGCTTCTTATCGGAAGAGCGGCAGATGACGCCCGATATTGATATGGACTTCGACGCCGAGACGCGCGAGGAGGTCATTCAGTATCTCTACCAGAAATACGGACGGACGCACGCGGCCATGGCTTGCACCTTCGTCACCTACCGCCACCGCAGCGTCATCCGCGATGTGGCGAAAGCCTGGGGCTTTGCGCCGGCCATGCACGCAATCTTGCGCGATCATTGGGAAGAGCGCGGCGAAAATACCCCGGCGCATCTGGAACTCTTCTTTGATACCTGCGAGCAGCTGCTGGGCAATGTCCGCCATATCGGCATCCACAACGGTGGCGAGATCATCTCTGATGTGCCGCTTTCGCGCCGCTTGCCCACCGAGCCCGCTGCGATGCCCGACCGCACCGTGGTGCAATGGGACAAGGAAGCGCTGGAAGACGCCGGCATCATCAAGATTGATGTGCTGGGCTTGCGCATGCTGGCGGCGATCAGCGAAATGGTCGAGCGGGCGGGCATCGACGCCGAAAGCATCCCCTTTGATGACCCGCGCGTCTACCAGATGATCACGGAAGCCAAGACCTTCGGCGTCTTTCAATGCGAGAGCCGCGCCCAGATGAACACCCTGCCGCGCCTGAAACCGACGCGCTTCCTCGATCTGGTCATCGCCATCAGCCTGATCCGCCCCGGTCCCATCATGGGCAATATGGTCCATCCCTACCTGCGGCGGCGGCGCGGCGTTGAAGAGGTCAGCTACCTCGATGAGCGGCTCAAGCCGGCGCTGGAAGAGACCCTGGGCGTCATCCTCTGGCAGGAGCAGGTGCTGAAGGTGGCGCACGATATCGCCCGCTTCAGCCACGGGCAGGGCGAGATGCTGCGCCGCGCCCTGGGCAGCAAGTATTCGTTTCAACTGCTCGATCAGCTGGAGACGGTCTTCATGGAAGGGGCGCTGGAAAATGGCGTGGATGAAGAAGTGGCGGCGACCATCTTTGGGCAGCTGCGCGGCTTCGGCGCCTATTCCTTCGCCAAGAGCCACGCCGCCAGTTTCGCGGTGTTGACTTATCAGTCGGCTTGGTTCAAATATCATCATCCGGCGATCTTCTACGCCGCGATTCTGAATCACCAGCCGATGGGTTTCTGGTCGCCCAGCACCCTGGTCTACGATGCCATGCGCCAGGGGATCCGCGTACTGGCGCCCGATATCAACCACAGCGCCGCCGATTGCAGCGTGCAAGACGGCGCCATCCGCATCGGGCTCAGTTACGTCAAGGGGCTGAAGAGCCACCGGCTGGATCCGCTGCTGGCTGAGCGCGCGCGCGGACCCTTCGCCGACTTGGGCGATTTCATCCGGCGAGTCAAATTGCCGCTGCGCTTGATCGAGCGGCTGATTCAAGCGGGCGCGCTCGATCGCTGGCATCGCTCGCGCCATCAATTGCTCTGGGATGCGGGCTTGCTCTACAAAGCGCGCGGGCGCTTGCCCCTGCGCCTGAGGACGCCCAAGGTTGAATTGCCCGAGCCGACGGCGCTGGAACGCCTGAACATGGAATTCGGCGCGACCGGGTTATCGACCGAGCATCACCCCATGCAATACTTCCGCAAGTTCTGTGATGAGCGGGGCATCCTGCACAGCAAGGGGATGATGCGGGCGCGTGAAGGGACGGTGGTCGAGACGGCTGGCATGGTGGTCATCATCCAAGCGCCGGAGACGGCCAAGGAGATCCGCTTCATCACTCTGGAAGATGAATTCGAGTTGATCAATGTGGTGGTCTTCCCCGATATGTATCAGCGGACGCGCAAGATCATCCGCGGGGAGCGCTTCTTGTGGTTCAAAGGCCTGATCGAGCGGGACGAGACGGTAACGACCTTGCGGGCGACCGGCGTGCGCGCTTTGCCGCTGGAGACGCCCAACCTGCCGAGCTTGCCGCGCTGGCGCAGCCACATGAGCATGCCGCCAGCGGATCGTGGGATCCGATGAACTGCCGGCTCGCAGGGCTTTCACAGCGCGCTCAGACCTTTATTGGATGCGCTTGCCGCGACACCGTCAGTTCCCGCATGCGCGCGAAGACATTAACGCCGAGTTGATCGTAGATATGCAGCAGGTCAACCAGCACCCAATTCTCGCGGATCACGCCGTTTTCACAGCGCCAGAAATCCAGGCTTCGTCGGGTCAGTTTTCGACCGGCCGACGCGATCCCCAGCCAGCCAACGCCGACCAGAGTGGATTGGCCGCTGGGCCAGGCAGTGAAACCGACATAGTCTTCGTCGCCGAACATAACGCCTTAATCCAGAAACGCGAATCGATCGGGCATCGCTTTGAGGAAGGGCGTCTGATGCCAATTGCGCCGGTCCGTCTAGATCTTCAAGGGGCGAAGCCGGATTAATCACACAGACGGCGGCGAATACCTCGTTCAGCTGCCGCAGCAATTTTGCCGGCTCGATATCGTATAGAGCGGCGCGCAGGATGTTGATGCGCTCTTTGTTGGCATTGTGAGTGCTGATATTCATATTGGTTTTCGCCGATCCCTTGCCAAGCATGTGTGTTCATGTTAAGCTGTCGGAAATCGATTTCCTATGTTATTCCTTTGTCAAAAGAGCAACTCCAAACTGAATGCCTGTTACGATCAAAGATCTCTCCAAGGAGTTGGGCGTGTCGCGCTCAACCATTTCCAAGGCGCTGAACGACCGCCCGTACGTCTCGCCCGAGACCAAGGCGCGGGTCTTGCGGGCCGCCCAAGAGCTCGGTTATCAGCCTTCAGCCGCCGCTCGGAATCTCCGCCGCCAGCGGACGAACAAAATTGGTCTTGTCGTCACCTATCCCATTCACCGCGTTTCCGACTTTCTTTCCGAGCTCATCCCCGGCATGGCGACAGTCGCCGAAGAGGCTGAATACAACCTGATTCTTTATGCGTCAATGGTCGGCAGGGTGGAGCGGATTAAGAGCCTATGCCGCTCCCGCGAGGTGGACGGCATCATCATCGCCTGGCCACCGCGCCTGAGCGAGACCGTAGCGCTTTCGCAGCTTTTGACGGATGAAGACATGCCGCATATCTTCCTGCCGCGCCGCGTTCCGCATAGCGCTGTCTCGTATGTGGCTGCCGATCATGTGCAAGGCGCCCGGCTACTGACCCAGCATCTGATCGCATTGGGTCACCGGCGTATTGGTTTCGAACGGCTGCCGGAAGTTTATGAAACCGATGACGACCGTCACGCCGGATATGCCCAGGCGTTGCGCGAAGCCGGCATCCCCTATGATGCCTCTTTGGTGGTTTCTGCGAACTCACAGGATACCGAATACGAAAGGCGTTCTTTTGACGCTTTCCAGGCGCTGGATGAACCGCCGACGGCGATCTTGTTCTTCACCGATCCTCTGGCGATTCGGGCGCTTTCACACGCCAAGGCGCGTGGCATTCGCGTGCCACAAGACCTGTCCGTCGCCGGATACGACGGCATTCCGTCATCCGGCGTGACCGAGCCGGCGCTGACAACCGTGCGGCAGTCGACAGCCCAGATGGGAGTGCTAGCGGTCGAAAGCCTCCTCAAGTTAATTGCAGACGGCGGCGCGGAATCGCAGCAACACATCTTACCGGTGGAGTTGATCGCCCGCGGCTCGACTGGTCAAAACGTGAGGGCATGAACATGGACGCCACGCATCGCTGCGCCTCAATTTGGGAAAAGGTGGCAGTCGCTTCTTCCAAGCGCGCCTTTTTGTATCGTACGCACAATGCATGTCTAACTGTATGAGGAGCATGTTATGCGCAAGTTACTAGTCCTTCTGTCCTTGCTGGGATTGCTGATCGGCATCCCGGCATTCGCCCAAAGCGGAGACGCCTGCAATATCGAGCCGCCGGCCGAGCCGGTGACGATCGAGATGATCAGCTGGCCCTTCGCCATTACCGAGTTCTACGCTGCCGAAATGGAAGCCTGCAGCGAAGTAGACAATCTCACCATCAATACCAACCTGCTGGATTCGGCCTCGCTGCGCGAGCAGGTCGCCCTCGCGCTGTCCGGCGGCGGTGATTCGCCTTATGACATCCTGCACGGCGCCAACGGCCAAATCGCCGACTGGGGCGCGCCTGGCTGGGTCATGCCGCTCAACGATCTGATCGAGAAATACTGGGATGAGTACGACCTTGGTGACATTTCGCAAGGCTATTGGGACAGCGCCAGCTACAACGGCAATATCTACGGTGTGCCAGTGGTCGGCAATACCCTGCACCTGGTATACCGCATCGATGTCTTTGAAGAGCATGGCTGGGAAGTCCCGGATACCTACGACGACTTGCTCAACTGGTGCGACGAAGTCGGTTTGGGCAACCCGGATTGGGAATTGATCTACGCTATGGATGTATCGCGCTCGCGCGCCTGGGAGCTGGAATTCTTCATGCTGCTGCGCGCCATGGGCGGCGATTATCTCGATGAAGACAATATGCCCGCCTTCAATAGCGAAGAGGGCGTCGCCGCAGTCGATCTGATGATCGAAACCGTCAACCGCTGCGTCGGCGCTGATGGCGTCGCCTACGGCCTGAACGTGATTCAGGTGGCGATGGGCAACGGCGGCCTGCCGCTGACCAAGATCTGGGCCAGCCGCGCCGCCACCATGGCTGATCCAGAACGCACCGATTTGGGCGATGTCATCGGCTATGCGCCCGCGCCGAGCGTCGTCGAAGGCGGCCCACGCGCTGGTTCGGCCTGGCTCGATTTCTATTTCATCCCGACCAACACCACCAACGATCCGGACCTGGTCTTCCAGGTGATCATGGAGACGGCTGATGCCGCCAGCCAACAAGCGGCCGCCGCCGTCGGCTCGACCACGCGCAATTCGGCTGCTGAATATGGCGGACCCTATCTGCCGGCCGCCAACGAGACGATTGGCAACGGCATCGGCAATTACGCCGTCAACCCAGCGGTTTCCATCGCTATCGCCAAGCTGGAGCAGTATCTGCCCCTGGTATGGCCCGGCGACATGAGCGCTGAAGAAGCGCTGGAAACGGCCGCCGCCGACTACATCACCGAGGCGACCGCTCAGGGATACATTGAGGGTTAGGACAACCCCATCGCGGTAATGCTGTATGGGCGACCAACCAGGTCGCCCGTCACACGCATTACTAACATAGCGGGCGACTCACAGAGTCGACCCTACAGCAGCTTCGTAGCGGGCGAAAAGGAAAAAATGAAACGCAAGACGTTCTTCGCCTTCGCCTCGCCCAGCATTCTCGTCATGCTGCTGCTGATGGTTGTGCCCCTCCTGATGGCTCTGTGGCTCGCCATGCAATACATGACCTTCCGCAACATCACCGCGCCGGAATTCGTCGGCTTGCGCAATTACATCGAAATCCTGGACGATCCGCTCTTCTGGCGCTCGTTCAACTTCACCGCGCTCTATATCGCCATTGTCGTGCCGAGCTGGGTTGTGATAGGCTTCATCATTGCGCTTTTCCTCGACCAGGTATCCGGCTTGGTGCGCGGCGTATATCTCTCGATATTCCTGTTGCCCTTCATCATCGTGCCCGTCATCGGCACCATCATGTTCAAGCAGCTCTGGGAGCCGTCGGGCTTATTGACCTGGATTTATCAAGAATTGACCGGCACACGCTTCCGCGTCAACGAGACTTCGGTCAAGACGCTGATCATCATCTTCGGCATCTGGTATGTCACGCCTTTCACCATCGTCGTCTATTTCGCCGGCTTGCAGACGCTGCCAGCGGAAATGATTGAAGCGGCGTCCATCGATGGCGCCAGCCGCCTTCAGAAGATCCGCCACATCGTCATCCCCTACGTCAGCTCACTCACTGTTTTCATCCTGCTCTTTTCGATCATGGATTCCTACCGTGTCTTCGACAGCGTATTTGTCCTGTCCGAGCTGAATCCGCAATTCAAGGCCGATACGGTCATGACCTATACCTTCCTGACCGCGATGCAGTTTCAGCGACTGGGCAAGTCCAATGCCATGGCGATTTTGACCGTAATCGGCATCATGGTCGTGCTCGTGCCCTTCCTTTATCTGATGTACAAAGAACAGATCGCGGAGCGCTAGCATGGACCGCGTCAATAGCCCCGCCGGCCGCGTCTTTGTACATTTCGTGCTGGTCGTATTCGCCGTCTACAGCCTGGTGCCCTTCTTCTGGACCACCTTGCAATCGTTTAAGACTTTCAAAGACGCCTTTTCGCGCGTACCGGTATTCATATTCCAGCCCACTTGGAAGAATTACCAGGAAGTCTGGATCCGCTCTCTGCCGGACGCCGACTCGTCTGTTGGTTACTTCATCTTGATGGCGGCGGTCATCATCACTTGCCTTATGCTTTTCGCTCGCTACATACCGCTCAAGTCGACTTGGATTTACATTGGCGGCTTGATCGGGTATGGCCTCTTGCTCTGGGCGATCCCGCAATTGGTCTATATGCAGAAGTATTACAAGTATTTCATCAACACCATCATCGTCACCGTATTCACCATCCTCACGTCGATCAGCATTGGCTGCCTGGCCGGTTATGCCCTGGCGCGCTATGCCGGCATGGCGGCCGTCGTCATTCTGATCGCGGCGCTGGCTTTCCGCGCGCTGCCGCGCCTGGCTTTCGTGCTGCCATATTTCTGGATCGGGTCGCTGACCAATTTGCTCGATACGCATATCCTGGTGATCATCGCCCTGGTCGCGGTTAATCAGCCCTTCACGATCTGGATGCTGCGCAGCTTTTTCATGGATGTGCCCAAAGACCTCGAAGAATCGGCGATGGTCGATGGCGCCAACCGCCTGACCTCTTTCCTGAACGTCATCGTGCCGGTGGCTTGGCCCGGCATTATCTCGACCGCGCTTTTCACCCTGCTGCTGGCCTACAATGAATTCTTGCTGGTGCGCGTCCTGACGCAAACCAACTGGACGCTGCCGGTCGCGATTTCGCGCTACACGGGCGCGGAGGATCCGGCGCAGTTGACGCTGGCGGCGGCCGCTTCGGTTTCGGCGACGATACCGATCATCGTCGTGATCCTTTTCTTCCAGAAGCATCTGGTCAAAGGATTGTCGGCCGGCGCTGTGAAGGGTTAGAGTCGTTCGCGTTAAAGCAAGTGTGTAAGAATGTCAGGCAATCGGCGTATCCATTGACGATTTCTGTGAGCAGTTGAAGAGGCTAAGGCATATCGAACAAGGTCAGGAGATTTCAGATGGCAATGTCTACATCGCAGCAGAACCGGGACACCATCAGCGCGTTCTGGAAGGCAATGAATGACTCGGACGCGAGCGAAGTGTCGGATATCATCAAGACCTATACGCATGAAGACATCGCCTGGCACGGCCCCGAACCCTACAACGACATCCAAGGCGCCGATGCGCTCGTCGATTGTTTCTGGCAGCCACTCTTGCATTCATTGCCCGATCTGCAGCGTGAATGCGATGTGTTGCTGGCGGGACGCTACCGAGACCAAGACTGGGTGAGCGCCTCCGGCTACTTCAGCGGCACCTTCGTCGAAGATTGGAATGGCATCGCCGCGACCGGCGAAAAGACCCTGATTCGCTTCGGCGAGATCATGTCGCTGGATGCGGGCAAGATCGTCAAGACGTACTTTCTGCTTGACCTCCTTGACGTAATGCAGCAAGGAGGTTTCCAGTTGGGATGGGACGCGCCGGCAATTGAAGGGCTGCGTCCGAAAGTAAAGATCGGTAGCGGTGTCCTGCAGAGCGAGCAAGAACCGGCCGAGACACGCAAAACGCTGCTGCTGGTGGAAGCCATGCTGTTTGGGCTGGTGCGCAAAGACCAACCGATGAAACTTTATTGGGATCCAGAAATGGTCTGGAACAGCCCCAGCGGCATCGGCACTGCGCGTTCGCTCGCGGAGTTT
The DNA here is from genome assembly GCA_026707225.1 of Chloroflexota bacterium. Lineage (GTDB taxonomy): Bacteria > Chloroflexota > Anaerolineae > Aggregatilineales > Phototrophicaceae > UBA6055. The sequence continues at coordinate 54,305 of JAPOXG010000031.1, read as the reverse complement.
CTCGATCGGGTGCACGAGGTGTTCTTACACGGCTTGTCCGGAACATGGGAGGGATCACATAATGCCCGCTACGCCGAAGGGCGCTTCGCCGTGTCCAGCGGTTGGCCAAGCCTGGTCGCTGTACATAATGGTGAGTTCCTCACCATACCGGCTACGGGGAATTCGCTGCACTGGCGCATTATGGACTTCTGGGAACGCCGCGATGATCTGCTCCTCACCAACTGGGTGCATATCGATATGATCCATGTCTTTAAGCAGATGGGCGTGGATATTTTTGAGATGTACCGCCGCTATTGTAAGGAACAGAGTGTTCACGAGAGCTAAGAGTTACGGCGCAGGAGGAGCAGCCTGCCAGCGCGCAATGAGTGGCTTTCCGCCCGCCTGGAAAAACTAGATCTTCCGCTTGATGATCCGCCTATTTTAGCTTGGCGCGAGCATTTACAATCAACAGCCAAATTACGACAAACTTGGGATTGGCCACCCGGGGGCGCAAGCGCAAGATGCGACCGTTTTAGTAATGGGGGTTCCGACAGATCCTACCGTTGGCCTTCAATTGCGCTACGCTCTGGGCTTGTAGCGATAATCAGGATCGACGTTCTCTTTGGGACCGAGGGTGTTGCGCAGCGTACCGATGCCCTCCACTTCCAGCTCGACGACATCGCCCGGCTGCAGGTAGCGGGCGGAGTCGATGCCGCGCGCGATCGCCTCGGGGACGGAGCCGCCCGAGACCGTGCCGCTGCCCAGCACATCACCGGGCACGATGCGGCTGTCCTTGGAAGCGCGCTCGACATAATCGCCCCAGCTGTGATGCGCGGCGCCGCCATCACCCGCTTCCAGCCAGACATCGCCGTTGACAGTGACCGCGCACTTGACCCGCAGCCGGCCCTCACGCAAGTAGGGCGCCATTTCATCTGTCGTCACCAGCCAGGGACCGAGCGTGGTGGCGGCGTCTTTGCCCTTGGCCGGTCCAAGCCCAACCGCCATTTCGTCAAACTGCAAATCGCGCGCGCTCCAGTCATTAAAGATGCAGAAGCCGGCGATGTAATCCAGCGCATCGGGGGCCCGGATGTCGCTCCCTTCGCGGCCGATGACGCAGCCGAGCTCCAGCTCGAAGTCCAGCCGATCGGTCGCCGAAGGAATTGGCACCACGTCCTCATGCCCAAAGATGCGCAGGGTGTTGGAAAAATAAAATATGGGCAAACGATACCAAGCCTCGTGCAGCGTCCGCGCTCCTTGACCGCTGGCGTGTCCCTCATAGCTGAAGAAGTCGCGCACGGTCGGCGGCTGCAGCACCGGCGCCCGCAACCGGACCATGGCCAGCGGCACGGACGGCGCGGCGAAATCAACAGCCAACGCGTCTCTAACGCGGTCAATCGGCGAGTCGGGGAGTTCGAGCAGCGCCTGTACATCGGGCAAGCTGTGCTCGACGCCCAGCAAGGCCGTCACGTCGATTATCGAATCCTCGCGCAGAACGCCGCAGCGCGGTCCACTGCCGGAGTCGTAGGTCAGAAGTTTCATATATGGCGATTCCCAATGTTGAACCAGTGAATTTGCGCTAATCCAGCTTCTCAAGCGGCGGATGATCGCCGAAGATCAATTCGGGACCGGCGGAAGGCGCCACCCAGCCGACCGCGTTGGCGATCACCCGCAGAACCTCGGGCTTATAATAGATCGGCAGGGTCTCGTGGCCGGGCCGGAAGTAGAAGACTTTGCCGCGCCCGCGGTGATAGCAGCAGCCGCTGCGGAAGATCTCGCCGCCTTGAAACCAACTGACGAAGACCAGCGTATCCGGCGCCGGCACGTCAAAGGGCTCGCCATACATCTCAGTTTGCGGAAGCTCGAAGTATTCGGGCAAGCCAGCGGCAATGGGGTGACCTTGCTCAATCACCCAGATGCGCTCTTTTTCGCCGGCCTCGCGCGTTTTCAGCATGCAGGAGGTGCCCATCAATTTCTTGAAGATCTTGGAATAATGCGCGGAATGCAGCGCGATCAGCCCCATGCCACCCATGTTCACGCGTTCATGCACCCGCTCCACTATCTCATCGCTGACCTGCTCATGCGCGGCATGGCCCCACCAAGTGAGGACGTCGGTCTCATCAAGCACGTCGTCCGTCAAGCCATGCTCCGGCTCATCCAGCGTCGCCGTGCGTACAGTAAAGCCCTGCTCGCGCAAGTGATCGGCGATGACCCTGTGCATGCCATCGGGATACACTTTGTGAACGCCTTCAGTTGCGTTTACCAGCCTTTCTCCACTGAACCCATAGTTCGCCAGGCGCGTCTTTACGTCGTCGTGTCGCTGTGGATTCTCATGCCAAAACTCGTTCCATACCGTCACGCGTATTGGCGCTGTCATTAGCTATGCTCCGTTCGATACCGCGTCGCCGAACACGGCGCGTACTTCTTCCCGCATTTCGTCGACCCGCGTCCAGACTTCGCGCGTGCGTTGGAAGACATCCACCGGGTAGCCGCTTTGCAGCATGATGGGACCGTCGAAGCCCTTGTCGCGCGCGATTGTCAAGCAGCGCTGAAAATCCTCGCTGATGAGATCGCCCTTTTCGTCGACCTCGGCCCAGGCGTGTATCGAGGTAGCGCGCGGCATGATCGCCTCAAGGGTCTCAAATTTATCCGGACCTCTGGCGTTGCCGAAGTCGGCAATCACGCCGTAGTCACGTTCGGCCTGTTGGAGAACACCCAGCATATTGCCCGCCTTCAGGTTGAAGTGCCGGTAATTTTCAGTGGCGGGCTTCAGCCCAAGATCCGTGGCGAAATCAAAGAGCTCGCGAAATGCTTCGCCGCTGCTGCGAATCGTCTCTGGAGTCGGCTCGCCATCACCCGGGACGTAGCGCACACCGCGCGCGCCCAGTTCGACGGCGATCTCCATCCAGCGCTTGATGTGCGCGACGCCCGCGCAACGCTCGTCGGCATCGGCGCTGTCAACATCCCCGGTATCGATCAGCAGCTGAAATAGCTCCACCCCCGCGTCTGCAAAGGCGGACCGCAGATCGGCCAGATATTCCCGCTCGATGCTCGGCAGGTGATAAACGCTGAGATCAAAGCTGTGGAATCCATGCGCGGCCGCCGCGGCCGGCACATCCAGCAAATCGATCGTCGGCGGCTCGCTGGGAACACCGGTCTGCTGCCCCGTACCAGGATCAAGCTCATACATAGGGCTGCCCAGCGCCTTGGTCAAGGTTACTGTGGATACTGCTGCACAAACCATTGCAATTTTCCTTTCCTAGGGACGCGTCGCTGAGCCACAGCTGGCAAAAGCGTCGCCGAATACTGCCTTCACTTCGCCGCGCAATTCGTCGACGGCATCCCACATCTCACGCGAGTCGCGATATTGCTGATACGGGTGCCCGCCCAAGAGCATGACCGGACCATCAAAGCCGTTCTCGCGCGCCATGTTCAGGCAACGTTTGGAGTCCTCGTCATTGATTTTGCCCTCGTCGTCGATCGCCACCCACTGATGTATGGCGGTCGCCCGCGGCATCAGCTTGGCCAGGGTATCGTATTTCCGCGGTCCCTTGGCGTTGCCGAAATCAGCAACCAAGCCGTATTCGCGCTCGGATAGATCGAGAACGCTCAAGAGATCGTCAGCCTGATTGTTGAAGAATTTGTAGTTTTCGGTGGCTGGCTCCACGCCGCAGGCGACGCTGTAATCGTATAGTTCGCGGAAAGCCTCGCCGCTCTGGCTGATCGTCTCAGGCGAGGGTTTGCTGTCGCCCGGCACATAGCGGACACCGGTTGATCCCAATTCGGATGCGATCTCCATCCAGCGTTTGGTCAGCGCGATCCCGGCGCTGCGCTCATTGGGATCGGGGCTGCCAACCTCGCCGATGTCAATCAGCAGTTGATACAGTTCGACATCGGCTGATTCAAAGGCGGCGCGCAATTCGGCCAGGTAACCCGGCTCGATATTGGGAATATGCTGTATGCATAGATCGACGCAGTTGATGCCATGCGCAGCCACCTCGCCGGGGAAATCGAGCAAATCGAGCGTCGGCGCCCCCCGGAATGAGCCCGAGACGCTCTTGTGATCTTCGTCCAATTCAAACCAGGGATCGCCCAAGGCATCGGGCAAATGCAACGAGAAACTGGATAATCCTGCGCGCGCCATGTGATTCTTCCTTTCCGTATTCGTTTCCGCTCAGAAGCGTATGCCAAACTTTACCACTTTCTCCGGCTCATTTACCACCATATCCCAGACCGCGGCGTAGTCTCAGCGCACCGGCGCCGCCCAGCGCACGGCATTGGCGATCACCTGCTGCACTTCGCTCTGATAGTAGATGGGGTAAGTTTCGTGACCGGGCCGGAAGAAGAAGACCCGCCCGCTTCCGCGCTGAAAGCAGCAGCCGCTGCGGCAGACCTCGCCGCTAGGCCAGGAACTGATGAAAACGATTGAATCGGGAGCGGGAATATCAAAGGGCTCGCCATAAATTTCCGTCTGCGGGACGACGAAGGACGTCTCCAAACCGCCGGCAATTGGGTGCGCCGGCTCAATCACCCAGAGTTTTTCCGGCGTACCGCCCACCAGAGGCGTCACGCTGCAGGTCGTTCCCATCAGCCTTTTGAAGACTTTTGATCCGGCGCCCCAATGCAGCGCGATGAATCCCATGCCGCCGTCCACGATGCGCCGATAAACGCGCTCAGCGATCAGATCGTCAAATTGGTCATGGGCAATATGCCCCCACCATATCAGCACATCAGTCTGATCCAGCATTGCTTCGCTCAGTCCGTGCTCCGGTTCATCGAGCGTCGCCGTTCGCACGGAGAACCCCCGCTCGCGCAAGGGAGCGGCAATCGCCTCGTGGATGCCGTCGGGGTATATCTCCCGTACGCCTTCGGTTTCTTCGATTGCGCTTTCCTGGCTGTAACCGTGGCTCATCCAGGAGCGCCGCACGTAGGCCCAATGGATGGGATTCTCGTGCCAGAATTCGTTCCAGACGGTGACGCGAATTGGCGCTGTCATTGGCTATCATCGCCGAAAACGACGAGGACCTCATCCCGCATTGTGTCGATGCCGGACCATAGATCCGGCGCCCAGGAAAAGTTGTCTATGCCATAGGCGCCGTGCAGCATGATGGGACCGTCAAAACCGCCGTCGCGCGCCATCGTCATACAGTGCCTGAACTCCTCCCAATCGGGCGCGCCATCCTTATTGGCCAGCGCCCAGGCGTGCATCGAGGTGGCGCCGGGGTACAACTTCGCCAAGCCGTCGTACTTGCCAGGTCCCTTGGGGTTGCCAGTGTCGACGATCCAGCCGTAGTCGCGCTCCGACAGCTCGACCAGCCCCAGCAAGCTGTCGGCATCGGTGGTGAAGACGCGGTAATTCTCGGTGGCGACTTTCAGTCCATAAGATTGGGCAAAGTCGTAAAGCTCGCGGAAGGCGGCGGCGGTGTCCCCCATGTTTTCGGGACTGGCGCGGCTATCGCCGGGCACGTAACGCACGCCGCTCGCGCCAAGCTGGGCCGCGACTTCGATAAAGAACTTGGTGTGGTCGATGCCGGCTTGCCGCTCGTCAGGATCGGGACTGCCAACTTCACCGGTGTCAATCAGCAGCTGGAAGATCTCCACCTTCGCAGCTTCAAAGGCGGCCCGCACCTCCGCCAGATAGCCGCGATCAATGCTGGGCAAGAGCAGCATGGTGAGATCGTAGCAGTCGTAGCCATGCGCGGCCATCTCCGCGGGCAACTCCAGCAGGGTGTGACTCGCTGTCTTGGTCTCCCACACTTCTGGACGGGTGGAGTCAAGCGCGGGCGCCTGGACCATCTTCCCGCTGTCGGCTTCCAACAAATAGGTCACGAAACCTTCAAGCTCTCTAAGACTTACTGAAGACAATGCCGGGCGTACCATATTGACTCTCCATTTCCGTAATTATCTGTCTCAAAAGTGGACGCCATATTTGACGACCCGGGCCGGATCGTGCTTGATCAGCTCGAATGTCTCAGGGAAATCCTCGACGGAAACCAGTGGATCAATGAGCCCGGGCACGGTCAATTTATCCTGCTTCATCATGCTGACGATGGTATCGAAAACGCGATACTGATCCCACAGGGGGTAGTCAGACGGCGCGAATTCCATGGCGCCGTTACCGCGCGGGACAATCATCCTGAGGCTGTTGGTCAGGAACTCGCGCCCCAGCCACAACTCGGCTGCATTGCCGGCAATAGCGCCGGCCTGGCAAACCGTGCCGCCGAAGCGCGCCGCGCGTATCGCCGTGTCCAAGGCGGCATAATGCCCGCTGATTTCAATCGCTACATCGACGCCGCCGCCGCCCGTCATCTCTTTGATCTCCAAAGCCGCATCGCAGGCAAAGGGATCGATGACGTGATGCGCGCCGTAGTTCTGCGCCAGCTTACGGCGTTTGGCTATAGGATCGACGGAGAATATCACATCGGCGCCGGCCAACGCGGCCACTTTGACGGTCAGCAAGCCAATGGCGCCCAGCCCGACCACGGCCACCGAATCGCCGAAGCGGACATTCGATTCGCGCACGCTGTTCACCGCCACATAAGCCGGCTCGAAGCACAAAGCGTCAAGCGGATCGAGATCGCCCAATTCCCAGATCAGCCAGGGCGACGGCTCGGCGAAACCGGGCCAGATGAATTCCGCCGCACGATCGACGGTGATGATGTTGGTCTCGCTGACGTCCATGAAGCCGAAGACGCGATCGCCGACCTGCCAGTCGCGGACATCCGCCCCCGTTTCGCTGATGACGCCGACCCCACTAGTGCCAACCTGCGAATCGGGCACAGGATCCGGATCCGACTCATCGCTCGGTACAAAAAGGCGATTGTCTTCATCCCAACGCTGCCCCTCCCGTTTGCGGCCGTCCATCATGTGCATGGTCGTCCCGTGTTTACCCGAAGCGAACTCGGTCTGGATGCGAACTTCATTGGGCAGCAGCGGGCGCTCTTCGTATTCCAACAGAGTCGCGTCGTGGTCTTCGTTGAAAACGGCTTTTATTGGCATCGCGCGTTCCTGTTTGCGTTCTACTACGCTATTCTCACAATTGGGCGAACCACTGGGTCGCCCGTACAAATTCAACCATTATTGTGGCGCCGCCTTTTCCCAGCAGCCACGCAGAAACTCGACGCAGGCGCGCATATTTTCCAGCGGGTCGCCGGGCGTCGGCATGCATTCCAGCGCCAGCCAGCCGTCATACTCGATCTCGCGCAAGGCGCGGAAGGCGCCCACGAAATCGGTATGTCCATGCCCGGGCAGCCAGCGCTGACTGTCCGCCAGATGCACATGCCCCAGATGCGGCGCGACCGCGCGCAACGACGCCGGGATATCAGCTTCTTCTTTATTCATGTGAAACAAGTCGGCCATGAGCTGGATGCGCTTGTGATCGGCGGCGCGACACAATTCAGCCGCTTTACCGACTGTGTTCAGATAGCTGGCTTCGTAGCGGTTCAGTGGCTCAAGGTAAACCGCCGCGCTGCCGTCAGCTGTGCGCTGCATCGCTTCGTTCAACATGGCGAGAAGCAACTGGGTGATCAGCGCATCTTCATTAGCAAAGGGCGACATGTCGGGCATGGGCGGCGAACTCTCGGGCATGAAGGTTGACGCGAAGATCGGCACCACGATGACGCCGCGCGCGCCAATTTCGTCGGCGAATTCGAGCGTGCGGATCAAGTCCGCCAGCCGGCTCCCGCGCTCAGCCGGATCCGGATGCACGATCGGTCCCTCGTATGTGCCGCAGACGCTGCCGACCGACAAGCCGCTTGCCGCCATCGCCGCCTCGATTTCAGCGTGCAGGTCGTATACGCGCGCCCGCCGCCCGAAAGCCAGCTCAATGCCTTCCAAGCCGCATTCAGCCGCCCGCTGAAAACGCTCGGACAGATCCGCCCCCGGCAGCAAGGTCTGATGCGCTGATAATTTCATCTCTGTGCCCTCTGTGCCCTCTTTGCCTCTGCGGTGAGATTTTACCCCCGCACCGCGCCCGCCGTCAGACCCTGGATGAACTGACGCTGGAAGACCAGATACACCAGCATAATAGGCAGCATGACGATGAGCGTGCCAGCCATCGACATGCTGTAATCGGGTCCCCAGCGGGTGGTGAAGAACATCATGCCCGTCATGACGGGCCTGAGCTTGTCGGACTGCAAGTAAATGAGCGGCAGCAGGAAGGCGTTCCAGGCGCCCATGAAGTTGAAGACCACCAGCGCCGCCACCGCCGGTCCCGCCAGCGGCAGCATCACGCGGCGGAAGACGCCGAAATCGTTGCAGCCGTCAATCTTGGCGGCGTCGGTCAAATCATAGGGCAGGCCCGAGAAAAAGGCGCGCATGAAGAATATGCCGAAGGGCAGCGATATGGCCGTCTGCGGCAGGATCATCGCCCAATAGGTGCCCAGCACGCCGATATCGCGCAAGATATAAAAGAGCGGGATCATGATGGCCGTGAAGGGCACCATCAGCCCGACCAAAAAGAAATAAAAGATGAGCATCCTACCCGGCATTTTAAGGCGCGCCAAACCGTAACCAGCCAGGCAAGACAGGCTCACAACCAGCATAACAATGGGAACGGTCACGATCACGCTGTTGATGAAATAGCGGCTGAACTTTCCTTGGTTCCAAGCTTGCGCAAGATTCTCAAAGCGCCAGTTCGGCGGGAGCCCTAGCGGGTCTTGGGCGATCTCCAAGTTGGACTTCAGCGCCGTGAAGACTACCCACATGAAGGGCACCAGCACGTAGAGGGCGAAGAGGATCAGCACGCCATAGAGGACGGCTCTGGCGATCCAGTAGCGCGCGGGACGCCGCGGCTGGCGGGCGACCTGATAGCTCGCCCCTACATCGCTCGCCATGATGCTAATCGCCTCCCCGCTCGCGAATAGAAATGAAAATGAACGACAGGACCAGCGAAACCAGGCCCATCACGATCGCCAGCGCAGAGCCATAGCCGACGTAACTCTCGCGGAAGGCGGTGTTATAGGTGTAGGTGGCGATGACGTGTGTCGCGCGGCCAGGGCCGCCGCGGGTGGTGATCCAGACGATGTCGAAGACGTTGACGCCCAGAATCAGTGTGAAAGCGGTGATCATCGTCAGCACATGCCGCAAACCGGGAATGATGATATACCACAGGCGCTGGGGACCATTGGCGCCATCAACCAGCGCGGCGTCGATCTGCTCCATGTCGATGTTCTGCAAGCCGGCCATAATGACGACGAAGCAGAAGCCGAAATAACCCCATACGCCGGCCAGGATTATAGAGGGCAGCGCCAAATAGGGGTCGCCCAGCCAGCCTTTCGCCAAAACGTCCAAGCCGACCGCCCTCAGCGTCGAATTGATGGGGCCAAATTGCGGATTGTACATCCACTTCCAGATGATGCCGACGGCGACCGGCGCCAACACCACCGGCAAAAAATAAACTGTGCGGAAGAAGACCATGCCGCGCAGTCCGCGCCAAAGCAGCACCCCCAAAAACAGACCGATGGCGACGGGCGTCACCGTGCCCAGCACGATCCAAATCATGTTGTGGCTCAGCGCGCTCCATAGCCTTGGATCGGCGAAGAGCCTCTCATAATTCAGGAAGCCGACAAACTCTTTGACCGGCTTGGCGCCATCCCACTTGGTCAAGCTGAGGTAGATGGTGTAAAAAAACGGATAGACGACGAAAATGACATACATCACCAGCGCCGGGATGACAAAGGCGTAACCAGTCGCGTAATCGCGCAGCTTCCTGTTGGCGAAGAATTGGCGGATGCTTTCGGTCACGTTACCTTGTCCAAGTTCTAGGTCTTGCGCTGCGGACGAGCCACAGCCGAGCGCGGACACTAAGGTTCAGTTGCCCCTACGATTTCCAATTATAAACGACTGCAGGGACGACAAATCAATCGAAACTTTCGTACGGGCGAGCCGGTGGCTCGCCCCGACAACATTTCCGATATAAACGTATCCTGTAGGGGCGACATATCATGTCGCCCGATACTGGGCCACGCTATCTCGCCGGTTACACCCCATCCCCCCAACCCCCTTCCCGGAGGTCGATGTCTACGTGACCCAGCAAGCTAAGGAAGGGGGAGCACTCTTGCAGCGCACTCGGTATCAAGGAATGTTGACAATTTCGGCGCCCGACTGTCCCAATTCTGCCGTCGAGTCACCCTTCCCTAGTTCACTGGGGAAGGCCCGGGGATGGGGTAAGACGTACGGAAAACTGGCTATCAGCAGTACCGGACAAGCCTTGTAGGGGCGACAGACGTGCGGTGTCTACGCGCACTATCATGTCGCCCGATACAATGTTTCTCGCTGTGGGCGCGGGCGACCAGGTTGGTCGCCCCTACACCGCATTTACCGGGGGTTTTCACCTAACCCGTGATATCGGCGTGTCGGCCGTCCTCGACTGCCCTTTCCATTTCGACGGTGATGCGGTCGGCCACTTCTTGAGACGTCAGCCGGCCCGCAGCCAGCTCGACAGTGCTTTCAAACAGCGTGGTATTGAAGTTCGCTGGCGTCAGCACATCAAGATGATAGCCCACTGGCCCGTCCCAACCTGAGACAAGGTTGAGGAAGTCGCGGTAGACGGGCCGTACATCGTAGCCGCTGAAGTCAACGCCGGTGACGCCGGGCAGCAGCTTGGCGCCCTCAACCCAAAGCCGATGCGCCTCCTCAGACACTAGATAGTTCAGGAATGTCAAAGTCTCTTCCGGGTGTTCGGTGTCGCCAATGATGTACCAGACGGCGCCCATCAATTGGATCATTGTCTGTTCGCCACCTTCAATCGGCGGCAGGATCATGAAGCCGAACTCGTCCGTGATCTCGTCGGTGAAGAACTGCATCGCCCAGGTGCTCATCAGCATCATGGGCGCTTGCCCGGTGTAAAACTTCGCATTGCCATCGAGGAAACTGGTTGCCGCGCCCTGCTCGTCGTAGCAGTCGGCCTCGATCAATTCAACGACCAGGTCTAAGGAAGCGACAATATCGGGCGAGTTAAAGGGATATTCGCCGGAGATCGCGGCCGCAACGGTGTCGCTCGGAACAGAGTTGGCGAGGACGTTGTACCAATTGTGGGAAATGGGGAAACCGCCCCAATCGGCCCAGCCCGCCGCCATCGGCGGATCGTATCCGAGCTCGCGGAAAGTCCCGCACAATGCGACCATCTCTTCAAATGTCGACGGTACTTCGAGGCCTTCGTCGGCGAAGATCCGCTTGTTCCAATAGAAGCCTTGCGCTTCAAATTCATGGCCAACGCCATATACCGTCCCGCCGTAGGTCGTCCAATCTCTGGACACGGACACGAGTCGCTCGTCCCAGTTATAGGTAGCATAAGCCTCTTCAAGCGACAGGAGCAGGCCGGCATTACCAAGGATGCCGCCATAAGCCGGGCCGGAGTCGTAATACAGGATGTCGGGACCTTCGCCCGCCTCAATGGACGTCCTGGCGATGTCTGTCAGCTGTTCCAGGGTATAAACTTCGCGCGTGATCTTGATGTTCGGGTGCGCCTCCTCAAAGTTCGCGACTATCGTGTCAATAACCGCTTGGGCGTCTTCGCCACTTACCTGATCCCAATACAGGATTTCCACCGGGTCCTGGGCGGCAGCGCTGCCCAATATGGCGAACAGCAACACCAAGGCAAAGAACCGCAAAACTGTTTTGTGATTCATCTTTACTTCTCCTCCAATAAACTATGCCAAGCTGAGCAAGATGCGCTCGGCTTCACTTTTGGATACTATCGTAATGGACGTCCCTTCGGATTGATTATTGGACTTGTGGCGGACACCCAGCGGACATCAACAGGACATGATGACGAAGATTGACCGCGCTGCCTTTGAAAATGAACTGCGCGCGGCGCTGACGCATTTGTACGATCCGGCCGCCCTGCGCGAAAGCCGGCTCATGGCGCTACTTGGTCTGGCGACCCGCGCCGACGCCATCATCACGCTGCGACGCCTCTTGCTGGATGCAATCGAATCGCTCAAACCGGCAGATGACGTGCCGGCTCAATCAAGGTCCTGGCGCTATTATTATATCCTCTACGGTCGCTACACCGAACAGCTTACGCAATTCGAGGTCGGCAACGATCTGGGTTTGAGCGTGCGCCAGTTGCGCCGGCAGGAAAAACGGGCGCTGGCTGTGCTGGCGGATAAGATCTGGCGGCGATATAAGCTGGCAAGCGCCGAGCCAGCCAACCCGCCGGGACCGTCCGCGCTCGGTGACGAGTTGGCTTGGTCACAATCGGCTTTCGCCCGCGAATCGGTCGACGTGGACGCCTTGATTCGATCCGCGTTAGACACGGCCGAACCGATGCTTCAGTCATCACCGATTGCGCTCGATTGTGCGCCGAGCGAAGGGCTGCCAAAGCTGGCCCTGCAGTTGGTACCGACGCGGCAGGCGCTTCTGAACATCCTCACGGTTGCGCTGGACTGGCTGGCGACAGGACGGCTCGTCCTTCGCGCCGAGTATCAGACTGGCGACCGGCATGTGGCCGTCTCAGTCACCGGCTATGGCGCGCTGGCGTCGACGGCGGCTGAAACGGGGGCGGAGCGCTTAAGAGTGGCGCGAGAGTTGGTCAGTTTCTCCGGCGGATCGCTTCAGCACGATGCTGACGCGGTCGGCGATCAAGTCTGTGAAATTCGCCTCACCTTGCCGACGGACAGTCAGATTGCCGTGCTGGCGATCGATGACAATCCCGATACGCTGCAGCTGCTTCAGCGCTACACGGCCGATACACGCTACCGCCTGCAGGGCGAAAGCGATCCCGCGCGCTCGCTGGCGCTGGCCGAAGAGACAAGGCCCGATATCATCCTGCTCGATGTGCTGCTGCAAGACATTGACGGCTGGGAGCTGCTTGGGCGTTTTCGCGCGCATCCCCGTCTCGGCGATAAGCCCGTGATCGTCTGCACCATCTTGCCGCAGCGCGATCTGGCGCTAAGCCTAGGCGCCGCCGCTTTCCTGAACAAGCCCCTCAGCCAGCGGCAACTCCTCGCCGCCCTCGACGCGCAGCTTGACCGCTCCCGGCGATAAGGCGCTGACCAGCGTCGATACCGCCGTCAGCAACTGGGGAATGGCAATGCCGCCGCCGCGGACGACGGCAAGTGATTTGCTCACGGTCGGCTGGCTTGAGGGATCGCGCGCCGATGTGACCACGATGGGAATATCCCGCAGCGCCGGATCGGCCTTCATCTCCGCGATCAACTGATAGCCGTCCTGCTCCGGCATGACCAGGTCAGTCAAGACGACATCAGGTTTCGTATCAGCCATGATCTGCCGCGCCTGTCTTGCGCTTGACGCCCGCAGCACGCGGTAATTCCGCCCCGCCGATGCCAGCATGCGCCGGAACAAGCGCAAGACATCCGGCTCATCGTCTACAATCAGAATCGTCTTGATCTCGTTTTCGAGGCGATCCAGCGCCGTCAGCAAATCGTCCCGCGAAATTGGCTTGATCAAGTAGTCGTCCGCGCCAAGGGAATCGGCGGCAGCGCCAAGATCCGGCAGCGAGCAGACGATAATCGGCAATCCGTAGGGCAAGGCGATCTCATTTTCGATCCGCCCCAGGCTTTCTCCCACCGACGCCGCGTTCACCAGAAGCGCCTGCGCCGGAATAGCCGCGATCGCTTCAAGCGCCTCTTCCGCGCTGGTCACAGGCGCCAGCTCCGCATTGTCAAGATAGCGGGCGAGCAGTCTGCTTAAAGCGCTGCCCTCTTCAACCACGATCAAGCGCGGACGATTCGCCGTCGCCGGGAGTGATGGAATATGACTTCGCTCGACATAGGTCGAATAAGGCGAGAACCAGCGCATCATGCCGTCAGCTGCCGTTGAGATGGCCTCTTCAACCGGCAGGCGAAAATAAAATGTCGCGCCCTGTCCCGGTTCGCTTTCCAGCCACATCCTGCCTTTGTGTAGTTCCACGAAATGCTTGCTGACGCTCAGCCCCAAGCCGCTGCCCGCCCAGTGACTCTGGACGGAACCATCCAACTGTTGAAAGGGTTTGAATATCTCATCGATTTCATCAGCGCTGATGCCGGGACCGGTATCCGCGACGCTGACGATGATCGCGTCCTCTACCAGCCGCGCGCATACTCGCACGCCGCCCCGCTCGGTAAAACGGCCCGCGTTGCTCAATAGATTGAGCAAGACTTGCCGGATGCGTACGCGATCGCAATGCAGCGCCGGCAGGTTCCGCGGGATATCCCGGCGCAAGGTCAATCCCTTGGAGTTGAACAGCGGTCGCACGGCTGTAACCGCCTCGTCCACGATCTCGCCGAGCGCGGCGCGCTCCTTCATCAAAGCCATTTGTCCGGCTTCGATCTGGCTCAGGTCAAGCACATCGTCAATCAGGCTCGACAGGTGCTGGCTGTTGCGCAAGACAATCTCCAGGTCGGCCAACATAGATTGGGGTATATCGGGTCCATAGGTTTCTGGCGAGTTCAGCGCCATCTCGCTGAAACCAATAATCATATTGAGCGGCGTGCGCAATTCGTGGCTGACATTGGCGACGAACTGCTCTTTGGAGCGGCGCGCCTCATCCGCTTGATGACGCAGGTCGTGAGCGAGCCGGTTCAGCTGCGTGAGCTGGTGATGGGCTTCGGTCAGATCGTCCAGCGCTTGCCGAAGCTGAAACTGATAATCTCGGCTCTTTTCCAAAGCCAAGCGGCTCTGGTCGTAGTTGGCTTCGAACCACTGCCTGGCCAGCAGCAGCGGACGAGCGGAAAGCCAGATCATCCCAAGCGTCGTCCAAAGATTCACGACCGCAACCGCGCGCGGAACCACGTCGACCTGCGACAGGCCGAAAAGCAGATAAAGGGAGCAAGCGACAGCCGCAACGGCGCCGACGGGGGCGCCAATCAGCACGGCCGCTAATCCCACCGGCAAAGCCAGGAAAATGATCGTTTCTACCAGGCCGGTCGTGTGAATAAGCAGCAGATTCGCGCCCAACAATCCGGCAACCAGCGCCAGGGCGGCGATGCGATAGCGCGACTTATGAATGAGCCACCAAACCGCCGGCGCCAGCAGCAACAGAATCACACCTGGCAGACTTCCTGTAGCCTGATCCGGCAAGCCCATCGCGATCACATAAAGCGCGAAAGCGGCCGGAACTACCGGCGCCGCCGACAACCACAAGGCGCTGCTCTTCAATTCCTCAATTTCCGCTTGGAGTCCGTCAACCTTGGTTGTCATAGCTACGCTCCCCTATTCTTAGTCGGCTCCGGGCAAGCCGCCGTGGGACCGTCGCGGAGGCGCCAGCGAATCGGCAAGCATATCTTGGATGACCGGCGCTCACATAATGCCGAACTTTCTAAAAGCCTCGCTCGCGCTCATGCCCTTCTCGGTCGTCTGCAACTGCAATAAATTTGCAATCTTTAGTGTACGGGATAAAATCGCTTCAAGGTAAGAATGCGCATTTAGCGAATAGATCCATAAAGGAGCTAACAATGAGTAAGGTCAAAGATTTTCCGCACATATCTACAGATGAAACAGGAAAGCAACAAAGTGTAGGGTCAGAAAGCCAAGTCCAAGGTATGGACCGCCGGACCTTTCTGAAACTTATGGGCATGGCGGCGGGAGGCGCTGTGATTCCGGGCGCGTTTGCGGGGGTAACTCCGGCGCTGGCGCAGGCGGTTGAAGGCGGTACACTGACTTTCGGTCATCTCGGCGATTTCCAGTATTTCGATCCCTTCCTTCTCCCCCTGGCGGACTGGCCGATGTTCAACCAGCTCTACAATGTCCTGGCGCGCTATAATGATGATCTCGAGCCGCAGTCGGAACTCGCCGAAAGCTGGGACTTCAGTGACGACGGCTTAACCCTCACCTTCAATCTACGGCCGGGCGTCAAGTTTCACAACGGGCGCGACTTCGTGGCCGACGATGTCAAATTCAGTCTCGAATACGCCCAGGACACGGATACACGCGCCAACATCAGAACGCTCGCGTGGGCGGTTGAGTCGGCGGAGGTCGTGGACGACCTGACCGTTTCCTTCCACTTCGCCGAGCCGACGCCTGCTGCCTTTGACCTCATTGACCTGCTCTTCATTGTCAACCAAGAGACGATCGAGGAGATTAACTCGAACCCGGTGGGGACGGGTCCTTTCCGCTTCGCCGAGTGGGCGCCCGGCGACTTCGCCCGCTTCGAGAAGTTCGAGGATTACTGGAACGAGGGCCTGCCCCACCTGGATGAAGTCATCGTGCGGGCGATCCCGGATTCCGCGACGATGATCGCCAACCTCGAGGGGGGCACCCTCGACGTCATCGCCGCTCCGCCGGCGAGCGAGTTTGCGCGCCTTGAGGCCACCGATGGCATCAAGGTGGCCAGAGGGTTCCCTGGCGGCCTCGTCTGGGATCTCTCCCTGAATACAGGACGCGCGCCATTCGACAACAAGCTCGTTCGGCAGGCGCTCCAGCACGCCCTCGATCGCCAGCGCATCGTTGACGTTGTCTTCTTCAACATCAGCGACCCATGGCTCCAGCCCCAGTCCGACAAATCGCCTCTCTACGATCCGGATCTGGAGGGCTACTACACCTTCGATCTCGACAAGGCAAAAAGCCTGCTGGAGGAGGCCGGGCACGCGGACGGCTTTGAGTTCACCGTGCTCACCGCCACCACCAACCCGGACGGGGCGCGCCTGCTGCAAGTCTTCCAAGCCGACCTGGCGCAGATTGGCATCACGCTGAACATCGACGAGGTAGAACCGGCGCAGTACCGTCCACGGGCGCTCGACCTCGACTTTGACGGGGCGATATTCACCTACGGTCGCGCGTCGAAAGACCCGGCCTCGCTCTTCGGGACGACCGGCGTCTGGCGTCCGGGGCCCGAGCCCATCAACTTGTCAGGGTATACCAGCGAGGAGTACCGGCGGCTCGTCGCGGCGGGTCAAAGTGAGATGGATTCCGTGCGGCGAGGGGAGATCTATCAGGAGTTGAACCGGTATCAACTGGAGCAATCGTTCATCCTCGTGATAACGCCGGTCGTGCGCTGGTGGGCGATGAAAGACTCAGTTGAGGGTTTCGCCAGAAACTTGGACAGCATGCCGATTCTGGAGGGGGTCAGTATTGGGAGCTAAGGGTCCCGGCAGGTGGACTGCCGGCGCTTCGACGGGCAGTTGAAAGCGCGTCACCGGTGACGGTCTATTTGCTGAGAAGGGTTATCGAACTTCTGCCCGTTCTCTTCCTGGCTTCCATCGCGGTCTTTTTGCTGTTACACCTGGCTCCAGGCGACCCATCGTATTTCGTGGCCGGACGCGACGCGACCCCCGAAGAGCTCGCGGCCGTACGGAAGAAAATGGGCCTCGACAAACCCCTGCAGGTTCAATACTTCATCTGGCTGGCAGAAATCCTGCGGGGGAATCTAGGAGAGTCGGCGCTGAGCGGCCAACCCGTAGCCAAGCTGATCCAGGCGCGGCTGCCGGCGACTCTTCATTTGACAGTCGCCGGCTTTCTATTGACGATCCTGCTCTCCTTGCTGGCAGGGGTGCCGGGCGCATTGCGACCGAACTCGAAAGTGGATCACTTCTGGTCGGGCTATAGCGCGGTTGCGTTCGGCATTCCCGTCTTTTGGCTGGGGATCCTTTTCATTCTGCTCTTCTCCGTCCGTCTTCGTTGGTTGCCTCCGTCCGGCTACGTTAGTATTCTGGATGATCCCGTTCGCAGCGTGCGACTGTTGCTGATGCCCGCGCTCACCCTGGGTATTGCGAATTCGGGTGTGCTCTCCCGTTTCATCAAGTTCTCGGTATTGGAGACTTTACAGCAGGACTACATTCGCACGGCGCGTTCGAAGGGTTTAGCCGAGCGAGTCGTCATCAGGCGGCACGCCCTCAGGAATGCGCTGATACCGGTGGTGACGGTCGCGGCGCTTATGGTAGGGCGTCTGCTCGGTGGAGCCGTGGTGATCGAGGTCGTCTTCGCCTGGCCCGGGCTGGGCCGGCTGCTTCTAGAGGGCATCAACAATCGTGATTATCCCGTTGTTCAAGCGACCTTGCTTTTCGTCGTGCTCATCTTTGTGCTTGTGAATCTCATAACGGATTTTCTCTATGTCTATCTCGATCCACGAGTCCAGCTCGAGAGGAATTAGCGCGGCATGACCGCAGCCGATGAGGTCGAAGTCGCTCATTCCCCTAGCGAGGCTGCCGGTCTCCCATTGGGCAATGACCAGGCCAGTCATCCTTCGCGCGCCTTTTTGCAGCGATTGTTGCGCAGCAGGTCGGGCAGGTTTGGCTTGTTCCTGGTGCTCGTATTGGTCATCCTCTCGCTCTTCGCTCCGCTGGTGGTCGGATTTTTGCCCCTGGAGATGAACCGGGGAGACGAGTTTGAGCCGCCGTCCGCCCGCTATATTTTCGGTACCGACCAGTTTGGGCGGGACATCTTCAGCCGAGTTCTCTACGGCGGGCGGATCTCTTTGCTTGTGGGTTATGGCAGTATCGGGGTTGCCGCGCTGATTGGGGTGGGCAGCGGGCTTCTCGCTGGCTACCTCCTAGGCCTGGTGGATACGGCTATCATGCGACTCTGGGATGTATTGCTCGCCTTCCCCAATATATTTCTGGGAATCGCTGTGGTCGCAGTCCTGGGTCCGGGGCAGTTCGTCTCCGCGCTCGCAATAGCGATCATGAATATGCCCCATTTCTCCCGCATTGCGCGCGCGGCTGTCATCGCCGAGAAGCAGAAGGAATATGTCGAGGCGGCGCGGGCGATTGGCGCGAGCGACCGGCGGATCGTCATCAAGAGCATCTTGCCGAATACGATTCCACCACTGCTTGCGCAGATCGCGACCGCCATTCCACGGGCCATCCTGCTGGAGGCGTCACTCAGTTTCCTGGGTCTCGGCGCACAGCCCCCGCGTCCGTCCTGGGGCAACATGCTGGAGGATAGCCGGGAGTTTCTCTGGCGCGCCCCTTGGTACGGGTTCTTTCCGGGCTTGGCGCTCTTCCTGTTGGTGCTCGGCCTGATCTTCCTGGCCAACGCGATCCGTGATCTTCTCGATCCTACCCGCCAGAATATCGAGTGAGGACCAGTATGAGTCGAAAGCTTCAAGGCGAGATGGGCATTTATCAGGAACTTGGATTGCAGGATGTCATCGTGGCGACCGGCAACTTCACCGAACTGGGCGGATCGCTCATGCCCGGGGAGGTCTTGGAGGCGATGCGGGACGCGGCGCGCTCCTTCGTCAGCATACCCGCCTTGCACGAGCGGGCGGGGCAAGTCATTGCGGATCTGACCGGGGCGGAAGCGGGCTACGTGACGTCGGGCGCCGCGGCCGGTTTGGTGTTGGCCGTGGCCGCGTGCATGACCGGCAGCAATCTAGCGGCGATCCAGCAACTGCCGGATACCGACGGCTTGAAGAATGAGGTTGTCATCCATAAGGCGCACAGCAACCACTACAACCGGATGTTTCTGCTTGCGGGGGCGAAGGTGAAAGAGGTGGGATACGGCGCCCACCGCACCTTGCCCTGGCAGTTGGAAAGCGCGCTCGACGAGAAGACTGCGGCTATCGTCTACGTTGTGGCTCAGTTTCTGGTGACCCAGACGGCGCTGCCCTTGCCGGAGGTCCTGCGCATCGCCCGGTCGAAGGGCGTACCGGTCATTGTTGACGCGGCTAACGAACTCCCTCCGGTCGAGAACCTGCGAAAGTTCATTGATATGGGGGCGGACTTGGTCATCTTCAGCGGCGGCAAGGACTTGCAGGGACCGCAACCCTCAGGCTTTATATGTGGCCGGGGGGATCTGATAGCAGCCTGCGCGCTGAATGGCGCCCCGAACCACGGCATCGGCCGACCCATGAAGGTGGGAAAAGAAGAGATCGTGGGATTGGTCGCGGCGCTGAAACGGTATGTGAGTCTCGATCATGAAGCCCGCATTGCGAAATGGGAACAGAATATATCTCTAATTGTCGACGAATTGGCGGATATCGAGCGCCTGCGCGTAAGCCGAGTCTTCCCCGACTACACCGGCCGCCCGGTTCCGCGCGCCTGGCTGACCTGGGACGAAGAAAGTGCGGGTCTGCCCAAGCAAGCGGTGGTGGATGCCCTGGCGAAGGGGTCGCCCATCATCCGCGTGTTGGAGGAATACGCCGGGAAGGGGCTCCTCATCGATCCGACGACTCTTCTCGACGGACAGGAAGCAATAATTGCTGAACGTCTGCGCGCGATTTTCGCCGGTCGCGGCGGTGCGCTCCAGTCCGTGGAGCCAGGCAAGCAGGATCGCAAAGCCTGATGTTTGACATCATCATTCGCAAGGGCCGTATAATTGATGGCAGCGGCACCCCCTGGTATTACGGGGATGTTGGCATACGCGGTGACCGGATCGAGGCTATCGACGATCTGTCGGCGGCGAGCGTGGCGCGCATCATTGACGCCCGGGGAAAGATTGTCTGCCCCGGCTTTATGGATATGCACGCCCTCTCGGATATCATGCTGCTCGCCGAACCCGAGCACGAGGGAAAGATCCGTCAGGGCATCACAACAGAGTTGCTCGGCAACGACGGTCTCTCGTACGCGCCGGTCTCGCCCCCAATCCTCCAGCAACTTCGTCGCTATCTTTCGGGCCTATATGGCAACCCGGAGATCCCCTGGAACTGGCGTTCGGTGGGCGACTATCTCTCCCGTTTTGATGGCAGGGTAGCCGTGAACGTCGCCTACCTGATTCCGCACTGTGTCCTGCGACTGGGCGCCATGGGCTGGCAGCAGCGATCGCCCTCCAAGCGCGAGATGGCGGCGATGCAGGCATTGATTGAGGGTGGGATGGAGGATGGGGCCGTGGGTTTCTCTACTGGTCTTTCCTATCCGCCCAATTCCTACGCCGGTACCGATGAGCTGATCCAGCTATGCCGTGCGGTGGCGAGATACAAGGGTTTCTATGTCACGCACATGAGGAATTATTTCGATCAGATTTTTGAGGCTCTAAGAGAGGCGATAAGGATCGGCCGGGCGGCGCAGATTCCGGTGATGATCTCGCACCTGAAAGTTGGCTCGGAGCGGCATCGGGGCAAGGCGGGGGAGATCCTGGCGCTCATCGAGGGGGCGCGGCGCGAGGGCGTTGATGTGACGATGAATTGCTACCCCTACCAGGCTGGCAGCGGACCGCTCTTCCGTCTGCTGCCGGATTGGAGCGCGGAAGGGGGACCGGAGGCCATGACCGCGAGGCTGTCCCATCCGGCGACGAGGCGGGAGATTGCAGCCTATTTCCGGGAGGCGGATTTCGACTGGCAGGCTTGCGCGATCTCCGCCGTCGGAAGCGCGGCGAATAAGCGGCTGGAAGGGCAGACCTTGGACCGCGCGATCCGCGACTCGAGGAAGGACCCAGTCGATTTCATCTGTGATCTGCTCCTCCAGGAGGACTTCGAGGTATCCATCATCAACTTCGCTGGGAATGAAGCGGAAACCGCCGAGGACATCAAGGCGGTCATGACTTATCCCGCGACGATGGTCTGCACCGACGGACTGCTCATCGGGCGCAGCCCTCATCCCAGGACTTTCGGCTCCTTCGCTCGTTACCTGCGGCTCTACGCGCGCGAGCAGCGAGCGCTCAGTTGGGAGGAGGCGATTCGCAAGCTGACGTCGCTGCCGGCCCAAATGCTGCGGCTCCAGACCCGGGGCTTACTGAAGCGCGGTTATTTTGCGGACATCGTCGTGCTCGATCCGGAGAGTGTCAGCGAGCGCTCGACTTTCGAAGATGGACGCCAGTACGCGGCGGGCATTGACCAGGTTCTGGTCAACGGGCGCCTAACACTGGACGACGGCCGCCACACTGGGGCAAGAGCCGGCCGGGCACTGCGAGGGTAGATGGATGCGCATCGCTGTGGGTGGCATCATGCACGAGTCGAATACCTTCAACCGCAGGCTGACTTCACTTGAGGCGTTTCGGGTGCAGCGAGGCGACGAGCTCGTGGGCTGGTGGCGTTCCGCGCCGCATGAGGTAGGTGGCTTTATCGCTGGCGCGGCGAGCTTCGGTTACGAGTTGATCCCCACCCTAATGGCGCAGGCAACCCCGGGCGGAATGGTGACCCGCGAGGCTTTCGAGCGATTGACACGGGAACTACTTGAGCGTCTCGCTCGCGCGCCCCGTCTGGACGGGCTGCTGCTCGCCCTCCACGGCGCGATGGTAAGTGAGGACCACTTAGACGCGGACGGCGAGGTGGTCCGACGCCTTCGGGAGCAAGTCGACGCTGATTTCCCGCTGGTGGTCACCCACGATTTCCACGCCAATGTCTCCGAACAAGTTGTCGAATTGAGCACCGCGCTCATCATCTACAAAAGTTACCCACACCTCGATCACCGCGAACGGGGGCTGCAAGCCGCCAGCGTGATCGTCCGGACGATCAAGGGAGAGATTAGGCCGGCGCAGGCCTTGGTGAAACCACCCATGCTGCTCAATATTGTGAATCAGAACACCAACGCGCCGCCGCTGAACCATGTTATGGAGGCCCTACACTCGCTGGAGGAGCAGCCTGCTATCGTGGCGGCCAGCGTGGCGGGCGGCTACCAGTACGCCGATGTACCCGAGCTGGGACCGGCGGCGGTGGTGGTGACGGACGGGGCGCCCGCGCTTGCACGGCAGGAAGCCAGACGTCTCGCCGACCAATTGTGGTCCATAAGGGAGCGGCTGCATTTCAGATTGCCGGATGTGGCAGAGGCGGTACGAGAGGCAAGAGCGAGCGACCGCAATCCGGTCATTCTGGTCGACATGGGCGATAACATCGGCGGCGGCTCGAGCGGCGACAGCACCTTCATCCTCCACGAGTTGCTGCGGCAGGGCGTGACGGGCTGGGTCGTCGTGCTCGCCGACCGGGAAGCCGTCGCCGCCTGCGCACGCGCCGGG
This sequence comes from Chloroflexota bacterium, assembly GCA_026707225.1. Taxonomy (GTDB): domain Bacteria; phylum Chloroflexota; class Anaerolineae; order Aggregatilineales; family Phototrophicaceae; genus UBA6055. The sequence goes on along the minus strand of JAPOXG010000031.1, from coordinate 31,559 downwards.
GTTGGCGCCGCGCTGCGCCTTCAGGTTGGCGGAGCGCGGGACAACCTGCATGGAGATCCAGTCGAGGTCAGCGGGCGGGTCAAGTGCCTTCACGACGGGCGCTATGAGGAAAGCGAGGTGCGCCATGATGGGCAGCGCTACCATGATCAGGGCTTATCGGCTTTGCTGGAAATTGGCGGCGCTCCCGATGAGCGAGCGAGCTTCCTGCTGCTGACCAGTCGACGGCAGACGCCCTTTAGCTTGCAGCAACTTCTAAGCGTGGGGCTGCAACCGGAACGGCAGCGCGTGCTGGTCGTGAAAGCCGCCATCGCTTATCGCGCCGCCTACGAAAAGATTGCCGGCGCGATTATCGAGGTCGACAGTCCGGGTCTCACCGCTGTGAATCCAGCCCGCTTCCGCTATCACAGAGCGCCCGCTCTATCGGGGCTGCCTACGAACGCCAATACAAAAGAGCGCAAGAATGACAAGCCGCATTGAACTCAACCCCCTGGTTGATTTGGGCGAGGAGCAGATCGAAGGTCTCTATGGGAGGGCGACGCTCTCGCCTGCTGGACCGATTATTGCCGGGAGTTGGGGTACTTGGCAACTCCGCTACACAGCGGGCAGCTACGGGATCGACGAGAATGGAACGCTGCTGGTCGCCTGGCGCTTTGCTTCGGATTGGGGAAAACCACAGACATCCGATTCCTCAGCGCCGAATTATGTGAGCGCAAGGACGGACAGCCGCTCCTGCCGGGTCGCCCCACGCTGGGATCCGAAAGGGTACATCCGTCCCTGGCGATCCTGCCTCGCGATAGACATCTTCGATGGCGCGCTGCTCCCGGGCGAAACGATAACCATCACCTATGGCGACAGGAGCGGCGGTTCTATAGGGACGCGCGCGCAGACCTTTGTGGAGAAGGCTTTCTGTTTCAGAACCTTGATTGACGCGCAGGGAAGCGGTCAATATGTAACTCTCCCCAGCGGACCCTGGGCTGAGATCGTTGCTGGCGAGGCGGAGCGGCTGGTTGCCATCGTTCCCAGCGAGGCTCAGATAGGGCGAGCGTTCAATCTCGTGGTGAAAGCAGAGGACGGCTGGGGCAATCCCGCCTCAAGCTATGCCGGCACGATCGTTTTGCAGGAGAAAAGCGGCTCGATCTCCAACTTGCCGGACCGCTACACATTCCAGCCCGCCGACCGCGGAGTCCGCCGTATTGGCAACTGCACAGTCAATCGCCCTGGCATCTTCACGATACGGGCCCGCTCGCTGGATGGCACACTTGCCGGGAAGAGCAATCCCCTGAGGGCGCTATCGACGCCCGGCTCTCAACGTCCCTTCTGGGCGGATCTGCACGGCCAGAGCGGCGAGACGGTTGGCACCAACAGCGTACGCGACTACTTCGCCTTCGCCCGCGATTACGGCGCTTTGGACGTTTCGGGCCATCAGGCGAACGATTTTCAGATTACCGCACAGGTCTGGAAAGAGATTAAGGCGGCCACTAACGACGCGAACCAGCCCGGGCGCTTTGTGGCTTTCGTCGGCTATGAATGGTCCGGCACTACCGCTGGCGGAGGCGACAGGAATGTCTATTTTCTAGGGGGCCAGGGTGAGCTCTTGCGCTCCAGTCATGCCCAGATAAGCGACCTCTCCGATCTGGCGACGGACCGCTATCCCGTTTCTGACCTGCACGAGGCGCTGGCGGGACGTAAGGACCTGTTTATCATCCCCCACGTCGGCGGCCGCCCCAGCGACCTGGCCTATCACAGCGCGGCGCTGGAGCCGCTGGTCGAAGTATACTCTTCCTGGGGCGAGTTCGAGTGGATGCTGCGCGAGTCGATCGAGCGTGGATATCATGTCGGGGTGGTCGCCGGGAGTGATGGTCACAAGGGCAGACCCGGCAGCAGTTATCCCGGCGCGAGCACTTTTGGCGTTTATGGCGGGCTCACTTGTATTCTGGCGAGCGAACTCACGCGCAGCGCTATCGGCGAGGCTCTAAAAGCGCGTCGCTGCTACGCCACCAGTGGTCAACGCATCATCGTGCGGGCATGCTGTGAGAGCCGTCCGATCGGCAGCCAATTCCGCCTGGATCGTCCCCCTGTATTCGACCTGGAGATTGTAGGGACGGCGGAGCTGGAACAGGTTGAACTCTGGCGGGGGAACGAATTGCTTCAGAGCTGGCCTGCCATCCAAAAGCGGCGTCCAGATCAGCTCAGATTAAGCTGGAAGGGAGCGCGGGTCCGCGGGCGGGCGAGAATGGCTCGCTGGGACGGCACGCTGGCCGTTGCGGGAGGCAGGATCCTGGCTGTCGAGGGTTATGCCTTCGATTCACCAGCCGAGGGTGTGCAGGCTTGGACTCCCAACAGCGTGAATTGGCGCTCCATCACAACCGGCGACAGCGATGGTATTCTGGTGACCTTGGAGGCACAGGCCGATACCAATTTGGCGGTCGACACACCCTTCGTCTCAACGGAAATCAGCTGGTCCGCGTTGGGGGAGGGCAGCAAGCGGCTAGCGGCAGGCGGCCTTGACCTGGAACTAACGATCGAGCGCCGCCCCATTGGACTGAAAGAGCGACATTTCAGCGCCAGCTTCCGACCCGCCGATAGCCCGGCCGGTGAAAACGCGTACTGGATTCGCGTGCTCCAGGCTGACGGCGCGAAAGCCTGGACAAGTCCCTGGTATGTTACGCACTAGGGCGCGGAGCTAGCGCGGGAGACAATGACGCCGACACCGAGAACCAAGCGCCGCCATCGCTAGTTCGGGATCTGATCAATGGGTTCGCCGCGCTGATACGCCAGGGCGGTTTCCACCATCTTGTCGAAGCTGTATTGTGGCTTGTATCCGAGCATGGAGCGCGCCTTTTCGTTGGAGACGTGCGGTCCCCAATAGAAAGGCATCGTGACATCGCGATAGGGTCTGTCAGTGTTATCGGCGATCAAGCGCGCCGCCGCCGTGTAACTGACGGGAACGGGACTAACCATGTTGAAGGCTTCGCCGATCGCATTGCTGTTCTCCAAGGCTAACAGGGTGCCCGCTACCACATCGCGTACATCGGTGAAAGCCAGCGCCCAGGACTTGCCGTTCGGGTCGGTTACCGCGCAGACGGCGTCCGGCGTCTCCAAGAGATCTTTGATGATCGCCTGCGCTTCGTCCACATGCTGCGCGCCAAACCAGGGGATGCGGTTCTTCGCCGTGGCCAGCTCGACGAAGTAATTGAGCCATACCGGGTTGAGTACGCCAAGCACCTCGTTGGCGGCCAAGATCGAGCTGTAGCGCAGGATCGTCACCGGCAATCCATATTCAGCCATATAGGCTCGGCAGACATTTTCCGAAAGCAGCTTCGTCAGCGCGTAGATATCGGCTGGCTGCTGCGGCGAATCTTCATAAAAGGTGACCTGGTGAGTGACGAACGGTTGGTAGGTTTGGTCAGTGCTGGCAAGAATGAAACGCTTGACCGGCGTAGCTGATGCCAATGCGCCTTCCAGCAAGCTGATCGTGGACTGCGTGTTAATCTCAAGCATGCGCTCGGACTGGTAGATGCCCTCGAGAATCTGGGCGGCTTGATGAATGACGATGTCAACGCCGTCGGCCGCCGCCCGCACACGGTCAGAATCGGCAATATCGGCTTCTACGATTTCCACGCCGAGGCTCAGCGCCTTGTCCGCTTTGGGGTCGCCCGGCATGACCAGCCCGCGTACATGATGGCCTTGCCCGATAAGTTGATGCGCGAGGTTTGCGCCGACGCGTCCGGAGACGCCGGAGATTAGGATGTTCATAAGTTGTCGCTCCCTTCGAGAAAGTTCTTGCTTTGCCGGATATCTATTTGCTATTTGCCTGCGCCACGCGGGCGCGTAGTCGGATCGATGAAGTCGCGCAAGCCGTCGCCCAAAACGTTCAACGAGAATACGGCGAGAAAGATGGCCAGGCCGGGGAAGACGGTAAACCACCAGAATCCAGTGAAGACATAATCGCGCCCGGCGCTGAGGATGCCGCCCCAGGTCGGCGTCGGCGGGCGCACGCCGATGCCTAAAAAGCTCAGCGAGGCCTCGATTAGAATCGCGTCCGCCAGCAGCACGGTGACTTGCACCGCCAGTGGGGGAAAGGCGTTGACCAGCAGATGCCGGCGCAGAATCGACGTGGTCGACGAGCCCATCGCGCGCGCCGCCAGCACATAATCCTGGTTTCGTTCGCTGATGGCGACGCTGCGCGCGATGCGCGTAAATTGCGGAATGGTAACCAGCGCCACCACAATCACCACATTGAGCAAACTCGGTCCCAAGGTCGCCATCAGGAATATCGCCAGCACAATGGGCGGGAAGGCGAAGAAAATATCGATCACTCGCATGATGATTTCATCGACGCGCCCGCCGATGTAACCGGCGGCCAAGCCAATTGTCGTGCCTGCGGTGACCGCCAGAATCACCGCCAGCGAACCCAAGCCGAGCGAAATCCGCGTCCCGTGGATGACGCGGCTGAGAATGTCGCGCCCGAATTGATCGGTGCCGAAGCGATAAATCTCGTCGGGCGGCTGCAAGGTGTCGGAGAGGTGCTGTTCGGTTGGGTCGAAAGGCGCGATCTGCGCGGCGAAAACGGCGCTGACGGACAGAATGACCAAGACAATCAGTCCGATCAGAGCGAGAGGGTCGTTCCGCAGCCACCAGAGTCTGTGCATGGCGCGCCCTTATGCCGAATCCCGAATGCGCGGGTCGATGAGCATATAGAGAAAATCGACTAGGACGTTGACTAGGATGAAGGCGACTGCGGATACCAGCGCCACGCCCTGCACGACTGAATAATCTTGATCGATGCCCGCTTCCAGCAGTAAACGTCCCATTCCGGGGAAGAAGAATATCACCTCGACGATAATGGCGCCGCCCATCAAATAGCCGACCTGCATGCCGATGATGGTCATGGGCGCCATCAGCGAATTGCGAAGCGCATGCCGCAAGACGACCCAGTGTTCGCGCTGCCCTTTGGCGCGGGCGGTGCGAATGTAGTCCTTGCTCAGCACATCCAACATGCTGGCGCGGACCATGCGCGACAAGGCCGAGGCCGGCGCCGCCGCTATGGAAAGGGATGGCAGTATCAGCGCTTGGAGCCAGGGACCAAAGCCTTTATCCGGCGCGACATAGCCGCCGGGCGGGAACCAGCCCAAGCCGACCGCGATAAAGGTGATGAAGAGCAGCGCCAGCCAGAAGTTCGGCATGGAAATGCCCAGGAGGGAGAAGACGCGGCTCAGCATGTCGCTCATACTGTTGCGTTTGACCGCGGAGATGACGCCGGTGGGAAAGGCGATCAGCAGCACCATCACCATCGAAACCGCGGTCAGCTGCAGAGTGATTGAGAGACTGTGCCCGATTAACGTGCTGACGTATTCCTTCGTTATCAGCGAAACGCCAAAGTCGCCGCGAATGATCTGCCCGAGCCAGCGAACGTAGAGCACATAAATTGGCTTATCAAGATCTAACTGCCGCCGCAGCGTCTCGAGCTGCTCCGGCGTGGCAAAGATGCCCAGGCTGGAAAGCGCGGGATCCCCAGGCGCAAACCAGAGCAGCACATAAATCAGGAGGGTGACGCCGAATAGAACGGGCAGCGAGAAAAAGAGGCGCCTCGCGATGAATCGAGCCATGGCTCACATAGACACAGATAGCGTTTTAGATCTGTAGATGGGTGACGCTGCATCAGCATCACCCGCTACGGTATGGTCTTGAAGCAAATTAGCCCTTGGCGATTTCAGAGGCGTCGATGACATCGTCGATCGGTGGAACGTAGCCGGAAACGTCATCGCGCCAGGCGCCGAGATTGTCGGGCCAGTACAATACAAACTCGACCGCTTCGTCCACGACGGTCGCCTGCACCTGGTCATAACCAGCGTGGCGTTCGTCGGCGTCAGCGGTGGCGGAGGCCTCGTTCATCGTCTGATGCGTCTGCTCGAAGATTTCGCCATTGTGCGGTCCCCAGCCGAAGAGCGTATCGCCGCGGCCGATGAAGGGTCCGTAGATCCAGCGTGTGTGGATATCAATGTCCGAGCCGAGGGCGCTGGTATTGCCCCAGGTGGTGTAGGTATCGAAGGTGCGATCAAAGACGAATTGATAACCGGCCTCGACCTCGATCAGGCGGATTTCAGCCTCGATGCCGACCGCTTCCACCATCGGTTTGATCAAGGTGACGGTATCGGCCAGGAATTTGAGCGAGCCGGCCATCAGCTCCAGCTTGATGCCTTCGGCGCCGGCCTCGCTGAGCAGCGCCCGCGCCATATCCGGGTCGTAATTGTATTTGTCGGCATCGGCGTTGTAATTGTCCATTGACGGCGGAATGCTGGAGCCGTTGCCGGGCAAGCCTTTGCCGCTCAGTACCGTGTCGATGATGGCTTGGCGGTCGATGGCGTAGGAGAGCGCCTGGCGCACGCGCGCGTCGTCCAATGGCGGCTTGGTGCAGTTGTAGGCGATAAAGGCCCGGCGAGTGCTCGGTCCGGCGCCGGCGACGATACCGGGCGCGCGACCGAAGATGTCGAAACTTTCGGGCGGCACCTGCTCCATAACATCAGATGCGCTCGCGACTAGATTGGCCATGCGCACGCTGGCTTCCGGCACCTCGCGATAAGTCAGGCTGTCCAGGAGCGGCAAGCCTTCAACAAAGTAGTCGCCATTGCGCGAGAGCTCGACGCGATCTTGCGCGATCATGTTCTGGAAGACGAATGGCCCGGTGCCAACAGGTTCCAAATTGAAGCGATCCATGCCCTTTTCATTGAAGGTTGCTTCCGGCAGCACCGACATGACAAACAAGCGCTCGGGCAGAAGACCGAAGGCTTCGTTGAGATGGATGGTGGCGCTGTAGTCACCCGTCGCTTCGGCCCCGCCGATGGGCGTCAGGAAATTCGCGAAGAGAGACGCGGTATCCGGATTTTGAATCAAATTCAGGGTGAATGCGAAGTCTGAGGCCTTCATCTCCGTGCCATCGTGGAACATCACGCCCTGACGGAAGTCCAGCGTCCAGGTCAAGTCATCCACTTGCGTGGGCGGTCCTGCCAATAGATCCGGCACCTTGTTGAAGACGGCGTTGTTGATCGTCAGCTCGCCGATGGCGGTGGAAAGCACGGGGTTCAGGCGGCCGAAACTATTGGCGATATCTATCGTGGCAGCGGAGCCGCCCTGCGCCACCACCGATGCCAGGGGGCTCGCCGAATATACAAGCGCGCCGGCCCCGGTCGTGAGCATGGTCTGCAAAAAGCGCCGGCGCGACAGCGAGTTGCCCGCTAACATCTTAGACGTATTGCGAATATCCCTCTCCTGTTTGCGGTTCATTTAGGATTCTCCATTTTGGTTTTGTTGAATAAGTTGGCGATACTTCCTGGTTCATTGCGTCATAGGCATGTCCTCCTGCGCTATTCTCATATCGCTATCGGAGCGAACACCGCCGTCCCAAGCGATTGCCCGGGCTAGCTCCACGATTGATCGCTCCAAATATCTTCGACCGTTTCCAGCGTCAGTTGTATGTCGGCCTCGGTATGCGCGGCCGACAGATACCAAAGCCCGCGCGAGAGCAAACGAATGCCTCTGTCCAACATCGCGCCCACAAAATCTCTGTTTCGCATCCCATCGCTTTCTAGGCTGTCGCGGTAATCCAGAAACGAATCGCGCTCGGTGAAGGCCAGGTGAAAGGCAGGTCCGAGTCCCTGGATCAGGAGGGGCAGCCCGAAATTCGCCGCCAGCGCGCGCAAGCCATTGATAAGCGTCTCGCCCAGCCGGTGGATGCGCTGGTAGTCGAGGCGCTCCAATTCACAGATCGTGGCATGAGCCGCGGCCGTGACCATGACATTGCTGTTGTAAGTGCCGGAGTGATTGACCTGCAAGCTGGCGATGCGCTCGAGCAATTCCCGCCGACCGGCCAGACAGGCGATGGGAAAGCCATTCGCCATCGCTTTGCCAAATGTCGCCAGGTCCGGTGTGACGCCGAAGTAGCTCTGCGCGCCGCCCAGCGCCAGACGAAAGCCGGTGATCACCTCGTCAAAGATCAGAACGATGCCATGCCGCGCGCACAAGTCCCGTACCGTCTCCAGGTAACCGGGCTGCGGCGGAATGCAAGCATTGTTGCACATCACCGGTTCCATGATGACAGCGGCCAATTCATGCCCATGGTGTTGCAATGTCGCGCGCATGAGATCAGCATCGTTCCAGGGCAGCACGATGACATTAGCGCTAGCGCTCGCCAGTTGTCCGTCGGAAGCGAGCAGGGGCTTTGGTGATTCACGCGGTCCCGCCTGCTCCAAGCTCGGCGCGCTGCTAATCAGCGTTTCATCAAACCAGCCGTGATAATGCCCTTCGAACTTCAGGATCTTGTCGCGCCCTGTGTGAGCGCGCGCCACCCGTATCGCGGCGTGTACTGCCTCAGAGCCCGAATTGCAGAAACGCGCCAACTCCGCGCATGGCACGACCCGCTGGATGCTTTCGGCAAGTTCGATTTCGAGCTCGTGCTGCCCGCCGTAAAGTTGCCCATTCCGCATCGCTCGCTCGACAAAATCAAGTACCGCGGGTGGACTGTGACCCAAAAACATCGGTCCCTGTGAGAGCGTGTAATCAAGGTAGACGTTCTCGTCGGCATCGACTATGCGAGCGCCGCTGGCGCTGCGGAAGTAAAGCGGCGGCTGCGCGAGAGCGCGTACGTTGCTGCTGACCCCGCCGGCAAGCGATTGCTGCGCTCGATGGAATAGCTTCGTTGATCGCTGGTATCGGGACATATTGTATGGTCAACGGGCGGCTCGAATTGTCGCAGAGACTATAACGCATTGAGTTGGATCGCGCGAATACCGGAAGCGCCAAGGGGCTGCCTCGCTGAAGGCTTCGCCGTTTGCCAGGCGGGAGCCCGGCGCGAGTCAATCCAGCGGGAAAATCGGGCGCTTCACGTGTTGATAGGGGAAGCGTGACAGATTGGCGCTGCACAAGCCGGGCGTATCCATCTCGATCGTGGACGAAGCAATCGGCATGTAGGCGGCGCGATAGGCAACCGCCGATTTGACGACGATCATGCTCTGCGTTTCCGGCATGATGCCGATGTGGCGCAGTTGGGCGAGATCTAGCGGGGGCGTTTTGCGCTCGGTCAAGAGAATATTCACGCCCTCAGCGCGGAGCCAGACGCAGCGGCCCATGTTTACGGTATTGCCATAAAACGAAGCGAAGTGATTGTCGGGCAGTTCACACTCGAAGACCCCGTCCGATAAGGCGCGGACTGTGCCGGTCACGGTCACCGGCGCGCCGTGCCAGTCATCAGCTTTGCCGCCGACATTGAGCGAGACTTCGGCCGTCTTTCCCGCTGCCCAGCAGATGGCGACCGCTTCAGGATCAGCCAGTACGATGGTCCCTTCGCGGACGTTTGCCGCCAACATCGCTGCCAGCGCATCGGCGCCATCGCCGGTTGTCCCGCCGCCGATATTATCTGCCGAATCCACCAGGATAACCGGTCCCCGTTCTTGTCTTTTGGCCAGCAATACAGCCTCGCTCGGCGAGAGGAAGCGAGGCAGAGCCGTATTCCTCTGCTCAAACAGGATTGCGCTCAATTCTTCCGCGTATGTCGCGGCCAGCGCCGGCTGGTTGTTGGTGGTTACGATGATGCTTGGGCCGGTAGAAGGCGTATCGGCATAAGCGAAGCCAGCCATCACCGCGATGCAAATCACGTCGTCTTCCGTCTTCATTTCGGCGGCGCGGGTATGCACTGACGAAAAAGGGGCTGCTTCAGTGCCGGTGCTTTGCGCAGGCAAGAGCATGGCTGGACGAGCGTAAGCGGCCGTGGGCTGAAGTTCTCGCCGCAGCAGGCGCGCCATCAACTCCGCCGCATCATAGCCGCGCGCGTAGGCATCAATATGTGGGTTCGTGTCATAGGCCAACAGCACATCGGCCAATTCGACCAGGCGCGGGCTGATATTGCCATGCATATCCAGCAGGACGACGATCGGTACTGCGATTCCGACGATGGCTCGCGCTTGCGCCACCATATCGGCCTCGACGTCCAGTTCGCCCTCGGCGACCATCGCGCCGTGCAAAGCCAGTAGCAGGCCATCAAGGGGCATGTGCTGCGCCAGCCGATTACTTAACTCGTTGCGGAGCGCGCGATATGCGTCCTTAGTGACCGTGCCGGCGGGCATGGCAGCGGCGTGCAAGGTTGGCAGAAGCTGCCAGTTGTATTCAATCGCGCCCTCGATCATCCCGCCGATGCCGCTGCGCGAACGCCGCATGGACGAGAGCAAGTCTTCGCCGAAATGCAGCGATTGCGCGGCAAAGTCCGCCAGCGTCGTCTCATCCTCCATAAAGGTGTGGGTCTCGTGAAGGATGCCGCCGATAGCGATGCGCGCTCTCGAAGGCATGCTGATGCCTGACATGCGGTCGCAATCCTCGGCTCTTATTCCCGCGAATGATAAGGCTGAGTGATATGCGCAAGACCGTCGCCGACCTGCACGCGCGGGATGCCGCGCAGCATGATGATCGCGCCGTCCTGATCGGCGTCGACCTGCGCCAATTCTACGCCAGTTGGGTCCAGAATCGCGCCGAGACGCTGGCCCCTTTTGACATTCTCCAGCAATGAAACTTCTCGCTGGAAAAACCCGTCGACGCGCGCCTGAATGACCGTATCCAAATTCCCATCTCCCATGAAGTGATGCGTCAGTCGTCGCCGGCTCAAGTCGCGGCTGATCATGCCCAGGTGCGTCATGACGTTTATGACGCCATCGCGAAAGCAGGCGACCACATCAGGATCGCAGCGACCGCCGCCGGCGGCTTCAGTATACAGTGACGGAATGCCCATGTCCGTGGCGGCTGAGATGCTGCGCCCGGCTGGCAGCGGCAAAGGATGTCCCCACATGACCGGCGCGCCAAAGGCGGCAGCTGCTTTTCGCGAGGCTTGGCCCAATTCGCTGCTGTCGTGCACGTAGCCGATCAGCGTTGGCAACTCATAGGCGATGCCGCCTGTATGCAGGTCAATGAGAAAGTCGGCTTGGGGCAGCAATTTTTGGGATAGCCACCAGGCAATCTGTCTTGTGATGGCGCCATCCACATCGCCGGGAAATACGCGCGCCAGATTTAGACCGTCGATCGGGCTGCTGCGCTGTAGCGCTTCGTATGCGGGCATGTTGCAGATGGGCGCCATGATCAATCTGCCGCGCAGATCCTGTGCTTTGATGGCGCGGTATACCTGAGGGATTGCGGCGATCCCCTCGTATTCATCACCGTGCACACCGGCCAAGACCAGCAGCGCCGGTCCCGTTTCGGCGCCGATGACCGTTAGAAGCGGCAGCCGCCAGGCGCCACCATCGGCTCGCCCGGCGATATCCAGCCAGGCGGACTGCTTTGCGCCTCGCGGCAATTCATCAATTTCTAAGTCGCGAATGTGCATACATCGCCTCAATCGCTCAGGAATCAGCGCGCCTTCATGTGAAAAGTCTCTTCTGTTTGCGCCTCGCAAGCGAACTCGCCGGGGATCGAAATCGCCCGGCCATCTAATTCGCGCAGATTTTGCCGCAGCTGCTATAGGCAACGCGCATTGTAAAACCCGCGAGCGCAATCCGCTAGCAAATGCTGGCAGCGGGAAGGGTTGATTTTTGACAAGTCCTTGACCGTCGAACTATAATCCCGCTGACGCAAATCAATCGATTCAACAGATTTGGAGCATCCTCATGAAAAAGCTTACATCTTTTATAATACTTAGTCTTGTGCTGATTATCGCCTTTGGGACAGCCACAGCGCAGGACATGATGTACGGCGAAGCGCCAATGTTGGCGGCGCTGGTCGAAGCCGGGGAATTGCCGCCAGTGAAAGAGCGGCTGCCAGCGGCGCCTCTGGTGATTACGCCTGTTGAACGGATCGGCGATTACGGCGGCCAATGGCGCTCGGCGATGGTCGGCGGCTTGGATCATATTTGGATGATACGGCTCATGGCTTACGAAAACCTGATTCGCTTCACGCCGGATTGGTCGGGATTAATGCCAGGCGTCGCCAAATCCTTCAGCGCCAATGACGAAGCCACCGAGTTTATCTTCGAATTGCGCGAGGGTCTGCGCTGGTCGGATGGCGCGCCCTACACCGCCGACGATATCACCTTCTGGTACGACGATGTGCTGACCAATGAAGACTTGACGCCAACGATAGCGACCTGGCTGATCTCGGGTGGCGAACCGCTGGCGGTCGAGAAGATCGACGATTATACGGTGAAGTTCTCTTTCGGCACGCCAAATGGCTTGTTCCTGCAGAACCTGGCCTCAATCCTCGGCTGTGGACCAACCAGTTATCCTCGGCACTATCTGGCGCCCTTCCACAAAGATTACGCGGATGACATTGACGCGCTGGTTGCGGAAGCGGGCGCCGGCGACTGGGTGGAGCTATTCCAATCCAAGGGCGGCGTTGAGCCCTGCTTCTGGACGAATACCAGTTTCTGGCAGACGACCGAAATCCCCACCATGCACGCCTGGCGCTTGACGTCCACCTATGGCGGCGGCAGTGGACGCGTCGTGGCGGAGCGCAATCCCTACTACTACAAGGTGGACCCGGAGGGCAATCAGCTTCCCTATATTGACACGATGATCTTCGACCAGCTTGAGGACAAGGAAACGCTGCTCTTGCAAGTCCTCAATGGCGATATCGATATGATGGCGCGGCACTTCAACTCGGCGGCGAATCGCCCGATTGTTTATGACAACCGCGAGGCGGGCGGCTACTACACCTACGGGATCGTTGGCGAGGGCGCTAACATGACCGCGCTGGCGATCAATCTCACGCATTTGGATCCGGTCAAGCGCGGAATCTTCCAGAATAAAGACTTCCGCATCGGGCTGTCGCATGCGATCAACCGCCAGGAAATCGTCGACATCGTCTATCTCGGTCAGGGCGAGCCGCGGCAAATCGCGCCCAATCCCGATTCGCCGTTTTACGATGAGGAATTCGCCTATCAGTACACCGAGTACAATGTCGACCTGGCGAATGAGCATCTGGATAAGGCGGGCTACGCCGAGCGCGATGATGAAGGTTTCCGTTTAGGCCCGGATGGGGAGCGCATCAGCATCATCGTCGAAGCGGGCGATCTCTTCGGGCGCGGCTGGCCCGATGTGCTGGAGTTGATCCAGGGCTACTGGGGGGCGGTCGGCATCCACATGGAACCGCGCATCATCGACAGGTCTTTGCTGGTCTCGCGCAAGGTCAACAGCGAGCATGACGCGACGATTTGGGGCGCCTCCGGCGGGCTTGACGTCTACCTCACGCCGATTTGGTATTTTCCGTCTGACCCGGTCGAGAGCGCCTACGCGCCACTGTGGACCAAGTGGTACTTCGATCCTGAAACGGGCGAGGAGCCGCCCGCAGCAGCTCAGCAGCAGATGCAGCTCTTCGATCAGATCAAGGGCACGGGCGATCTCGTGCGGCAAGCCGAGCTGATGGCGGAGCTGCTGGCGATTGCGAAAGAGGAGTTTTACGTCTTGGGCATCAACTCGATTACGCCCGGCTACGGCATCGCCAAGAACTACTTCCGCAATGTGCCGGCGACATCGACCGGTTCATGGAAGTTCCCTTGGCCCGCGCCGATCGACACGACCCTGTTCTTCATTGAAGCGGGGGCGCAGCAGTAAGGCGGTCGCTGGGCAATGCCGCTGTATCCGCTCAAGTGTAGGGGCGTTTCGCTGAAACGCCCGTCTTCGCTGTCGAAAGCCGACAGACTTTGTCCCATAAAAGGTGCGCGTACGGGCGAGCCGCCGGCTCGCCCCTACAATTTTCATGGATTTGGGAAGATCTGAGTGAGCCGCCAACGACCAAACATCCTCTTCTTGATGAGCGATCAGCATCGCGCTGACATCGCCGGATTCCAGGGGGATCCGGTCGCGCGGACGCCGGCGCTCGATCAGTTGGCGCGGACCGGTGTTGTATTCAACAATGCCTACACGCCAGCGCCAATTTGCATCCCGGCGCGGCAAAGCATGGCGGCGGGCCAGCTGCCGCGGACATGTGGCTGCGAGGTCTTCGGCGAAGACTTGGCGCCCGGTCACATGACCTTTGCGCGGCGGCTGTCTCAGTATGGCTATGCCACAGTGGCTTGCGGCAAACTTCACCACAACGGCGTCGATCAGATGGGGGGTTGGACGCGGCGCATCGGCGATGGCATGAGCGTCCGCCACGACTTCATCAAGGGGCGAAATCTGGAAGCGATGCGCGACTTGCCACTGGCGACCGAACACAAATGGTCGCAGGCGAAGGAGGTCAAGCGCGCCGGCATCGGGCAGGGGCCAATCAACGGGCACGACGCTTACACGCTGGATGGCGCCCTTCGCTTTATTGAGAATTTCTTCTCCGATCCCTACTACGACCGCGCCACACCGACGCGCCCGCTGATGCTGATGGTGAGCTTTGTGCGGCCTCACGTTCCCTTTCTCACGACCCACGAGAAGTTCACCTATTATCTGAACCGCGTCAGACCGTACCTTGATGAATGCGCTTTTGAGCACCCGTTTCTCAGCAGCCGAGCGGTCACGCCCGGGGTGGATGTCAGCGAGCGCGAAATACGCCGGGCGACGGCGGCTTATTATGGCATGGTTGAGGGGATTGACGAGGACTATGGGAAAGTGCTGGCGGCGCTGGAACATGTAGGCCAAAAGCTGGACGATTGGCTCATCATCTACACCAGCGATCATGGCGAGATGCTGGGTGAGCACGCGCTATGGGAGAAGACCAAGTTCTTTGAGGGCAGTGTCAAGGCGCCCTTGATCATCCGTCTGCCCGGCGGCGCCCAGGCCGGGCGCGTGGTCGAAGAGAATGTCAACCTCTGCGATCTGTTCGCGACGATTTGTGAATTGACCGATGTGCCGGCGGTTGACGGCTTGGACAGCCGCAGCTTGGCGCCGCTGCTGAACGGGAAGGGCGCGAATTGGAATAACGAGACCATTTCGCATTACGGCGGCACGCATCTGGGACATGAAGAAAGCTTTGATCGATATGAGAATTTGATGATCAAACGCGATCATCTCAAGTATCAGTATTATGGGCGCGACATGCCAGAAGTCCTGTTTGACTTGTCGCGAAATCCGGAAGAAACCATCAACTTTGTGACGGATTCTCGTTATCGGGATGTCCTTGCTGAATTCCGCGCGCGCCGTGGTGAATTGGGTTACGGACCGAACGCGGCTCCCGATTATCAGAACGCGGGCTATTAGACTCGTGCAGTCGTCGAGGCTTACCTGACCGATGATCTGGTACATCGCGCGGCGCATTGTTTACCTGATTCCGACGCTGCTGGTCGTCTCGGTCATTGCCTTTTTGGTCATCCAGCTGCCGCCGGGCGACTTCCTCGCGTCCCTCATAAGCAAAGCGGAAGAGACGATTGATCAAGCCCAGGTGGATGCCTTGCGCGAACGATATGGGCTGGACGAACCCATCTACGTTCAGTACTGGAAGTGGATCAGCGGCATCATTGCGCGTGGCGACTTTGGCGATTCCTTCGAATGGAACCGGCCCGTCAGCGATCTAATCTGGGAGCGGCTTGGCTTGACCATGGTCATTTCCTTGTTCACGCTGGCTTTCATCTGGGTCGTCGCTATACCCATCGGCATCTACTCTGCCGTCAAGCAATACACCATCGGCGATTACCTGGTGACCGTTGTCGGATTCATTGGTTTGGCGATTCCGAATTTCCTCTTGGCTTTGGTGCTGATGTACATCGCCTTCCGCTATTTTGGGCAGAGCGTCGGCGGGCTGTTCTCGCCCGAATTCATCGACGCCCCATGGACGCTGGAACGCATGCTCGATATGCTCAGCCACATTTGGCTGCCGGTGATTATCCTCGGGACATCGGGCACAGCGGCGCTGATTCGCGTGATGCGCGCCAACCTGCTGGATGAGTTGTCCAAGCTCTATGTGGATGCCGCTCGCGCGCGCGGGCTGTCGGAATTGAGACTGCTATTCAAGTACCCGGTTCGCGTGGCGCTGAACCCCTTGGTGAGCGCGGTCGCCTGGGTCTTCCCGGCGCTGGTTTCCGGCTCGGCGATTACTTCGATCGTATTGAATCTGCAAACGACGGGCCCCCTGCTGTACCGTTCACTGCAAGCGCAGGACATGTATCTGGCTGGCAGCCTCATCTTGCTCGTCAGCGTGCTCACCATCATCGGCACGCTGGTTTCCGATATTCTGCTGGCATGGATTGATCCCAGGATACAGCTCCAATGACCAGCGCTTCAAGTCGTCCTCCAGTCGACATGCAATCTGATCAGGTGGCCGGGATCCAATCAGACACGCGCGTCGTCGTCGCCAATCAATGGCAGTTGATTTGGTGGAAGTTCCGCAAACACCGGTTGGCGATGTTCGCCGGCGCCGTCACCGCGCTCTATTATCTGGTGGCGCTATTCGCTGAGTTTATCGCGCCTTATTCAGCCGGGACCTATAGCGCGCAACACACCTTTCTGCCGCCGCAAAGCATACAGCTCTTCCAACAGACCGAAGCCGGCTGGCGCTTCTTTCCGCATGTCTACGGCCACAAGGTGCAGGTCGATCAAGAATCTTACAAGCGCACCTATGTCCTCGACGAATCCGTCGTCTTTCCAGTTGGATTGTTTGTGCGCGGCGAAGCATACAAGCTGTGGGGCATATTCACTTTAGACCGCCATCTGATCGGCGCGGCGCGATATGGCGATCCGGTTCACCTCATTGGGACCGATCGCCTGGGGCGTGATGTGCTTAGCCGAACGATTTATGGCACCCGGGTGTCGATGTCGGTCGGCTTGGTTGGCGTCGGATTGAGCCTGCTGCTGGGCGTGATTCTGGGCGGCATCTCCGGTTATTATGGCGGTTTGGTGGATAACTTGATCCAGCGAACCATCGAGATTCTGCGCTCCTTGCCGACGATTCCGCTGTGGATGGGTTTGTCAGCCGCCATACCGCTGACCTGGCCGCCGGTGCGCGTCTATTTTGCCATCACCGTGCTGTTGTCTTTAATCGGCTGGACAACACTCGCGCGCGAGGTGCGCGGCCGCTTTCTCTCGCTCAAAACCGAGGATTTCGTTATCGCGGCGCGCTTGGATGGCGTACGGGAAATGCAGATCATCCTGCGGCACATGGCGCCTTCCATGACGAGTCATATCATCGCCTCGGTCACCTTGGCGATTCCCGGCATGATCCTGGCCGAGACAGCGCTCAGTTTCCTGGGCATCGGGCTGCGGCCCCCCGTCGTCAGTTGGGGCGTTCTGCTGCAAGAGGCGCAGAATGTTCGCTCCATCGCCACGGCGCCTTGGCTGCTTTTTCCGGGATTGGCGGTCGTTGTCGCGGTACTAGGCATGAATTTCTTGGGAGATGGTTTGAGAGATGCAGCCGACCCATACCAGACTTGAGGCGACCGGCGCGGAGGACGCCGAGCGCTTGCTCGAGGTCAGGAAGCTGAAGACGCATTTCTTCGCCGATGAGGGCGTCGTCAGGGCGGTTGATGGCGTCAACCTTTCGCTGAAGCGAGGCCAGACGCTGTGTGTGGTGGGGGAATCTGGCTGCGGCAAATCGGTGACGGCGCGCTCCATCTTGCGCATCGTGCCCAACCCAGGAGCGATCGTCGGCGGCGAGATTCTCTTCCAGCAGCGCAATGGCGATACGATCGACTTGGCCGAGATGAATCCCAGAGGGCGCGAGATTCGCCGTATTCGCGGCGGCGAGATTAGCATGATCTTTCAAGAGCCCATGTCCTCACTGAGCCCGGTGCATACCATTGGCAGCCAAATCATGGAAGCGATTTTGCTGCACCTGCCGGTGACGCGGCAGGAAGCGCGCAAACGGGCGGCCTACATGCTTGACCTGGTCGGCATTCCACGAGCCAGCGAACAGCTGGACGCCTATTCCTTCGAGCTATCCGGCGGTATGCGCCAGCGCGCCATGATCGCGATTGCGCTGGCTTGCGAGCCTCAGCTGCTGATCGCCGATGAACCGACCACCGCTTTGGACGTCACGACGCAGGCGAATATTCTCGACCTCATTCGTGACTTGCAGCAGGACAGCGGCATGTCCGTGCTTTTCATCACACATGATCTGGGGGTGGTCGCCGAAATCGCCGACGAAGTTGTGGTCATGTATCTCGGCCGGGATGTGGAAAGCGGCGATGTTGATTCCATCTTCCATGACGCCAAGCATCCTTATACGCGCGCGCTTTTGCAATCCATTCCTCGCTACGACAGCCGCGATAATCGAAGGCTCTACTCGATAAAGGGCGCCGTTCCGCATCCATTTGACCGCCCGAATGGCTGTCCTTTTCATCCGCGCTGCGACGATTTCATCGCTGAACAGTGCAACCGAATAGACCCGCCTCGCCAAGTAATTAGCGGCAAGCACAGCGTTCGCTGCCTGCTTTATTCGACCGCGGAGGAAGCGCCGAACAACAAGGATATGCTCCCTTGAACCGCAACTCTGAAATCCAGCCGGCGGATAGCAGCGCCGAACCCTTGTTGGAGGTTCGCAATCTCCAGATGCAGTTTCCCATTCGGCGAGGCGCCTTTCGCCGGACGGTCGGTTTCGTCAAAGCGGTCCATGATGTCAGCTTTCAAATCCGCCCGGGAGAGACTCTCAGCCTCGTAGGTGAATCCGGCTGTGGCAAGACAACGACGGGCCGCTGCATTGTACGCGTTTACGAGCCGACATCCGGTCAGATTCTGTATCAGGCGGAAGGGCAAGAGCGCATTGATTTAGCCGGATTGGACAACCGCGATCTCAGGCCCTTCCGCCGCGAGATTCGGATGATCTTTCAGGACCCGTTTTCGTCTTTGAATCCGCGACTGTCGATCTTGCAGATCGTTGGCGAGTCGCTCAAGGTGAATCAAGTCGCCAGCGGATCTGAATTGGAAGACCAGGTGGCGTCGCTATTGAGGCGGGTTGGATTGAGGCCCGAATACATCCGGCGGTATCCGCACGCCTTCAGCGGTGGCGAGCGACAACGCATCGGCATCGCCCGCGCGCTCGCCTTGAAGCCGCGGCTGATTGTCGCTGACGAAGCTGTCTCCGCCCTGGATGTATCGGTACAGGCGCAGATACTGAATCTCATGCAAGATCTACAGGAAGAATTAAACCTGACTTATCTGTTCATCGCCCATGACCTGAGCGTGGTGGAACATATCAGCCATCGCGTCGCTGTGATGTATGTCGGCAAAATCGTTGAGCTGGCGGCGACCGAAGATCTGTTCAGAAATCCGCTGCACCCCTATACCGAAGCGCTGCTGTCGGCCGTGCCCAAGCCGGATCCGCGCCTGCGGAATAAGGGCGCTCGAATACGCCTCGAGGGAGAAGTCGCCGACCCGAGCAATCCGCCGAGCGGATGCTATTTTCAGCCGCGCTGTCCTTATGCCGAGGACCGCTGTCGCCATGAAGAACCGGTGGTTCGTGAAATCGCCAAGGATCGCTGGGTGGCCTGCCATTTTGCTGAGGAGCTTGACCTGCAAGGTTTTGAAGCGATTGGGTCGACGACGAAGAGATAATCCTGCGCGTTTTGCGCGAAAGGAGCGCGAATGATGCTGGAACCGGCCGACATTTTTCCGCGAGCGGATGACGCTGCGCCGCTCGTCTACGACCCCGAAGTTCAGTTGGTGGCTGCGACAATCGACAATGGCCTGTTTCATTCCGCGTGGATATCCGCTGAGTATGCTGTCGCACTGATTGAGCGCGGGTCTACAGCCGAGATTGAGCGCGCCGAAGCGGTCATCCATGCCGTCCTGGATTGCCAGGATACCGATAGGCGCTCGCCTCACTGTGGCAACTTCAGGTGGGAGCAGGAAGACGAAGCGGTTGAAGACTTGAATGCCGTGCAATTTGTGCTCATTCGCCTGATTCCCTTATTGCTGAATCGATCGGAGCGCTTGTCTGGCGACCTCGTTGAGCGAGCGCGGGCGCGCATCCGCCTGGGCTTGGACGCAATCCGCCGAATTGATGTGTCCCCGAAGTATTCGAACATCGTAGCGCAGGACATTGCCAATTCACTCCTAGGCGGTCAACTCTTGAACCTGCCGGAATATACGGAGCGCGGCGCGGCGAAACTTCGCGCGTGGCTGAGCGTCATTGATGAAAGCGGCATCCCGCATGAGTACAACAGCCCAACCTATTCCTTTGTGCTGATCGAAGCGCTGCACAAGATCGTCGCGCTTTCGGAACAGGCGCAAGCCAGCTTGCTCGCGCGGCTCATCATAGCGCGCATCGGCTTGAGCGTCGCTTTGCGCCTGCATCCGGAAACGGGCCGCCTGGCGCCGCCGCACTGCCGCGCCTATTATCCATCTTTGGTCTGCGCGACGGCGGCCGAAGCCTCCGTTTTCGCTGGGAAGATAGATGAGGGCCTCCTCCCGGCCTGGCTTGAGACGGTGCGGAGGCAGCGCCCCATCCCGCTGCAAGTCAGCGAAACATCCGATGCCGGCGCGGGCGTCGTGATCAGCAGCTACCTGGATGCTGCATTCAGCTTCGGCGTCGCGACGCAAGAGCTGGCGACTCAGTCGAACCGCTTCATCAGCAATCAGTCGAACGTCTTCTCGATTCAATACAGACGACCGAACAAGCCCAAACCGGGCGTGATCTTCTCGCGCTATTTGATCAATGACAAATGGCTGGGGGACTTCCGAACCACGCCTTCACGATCGAGCGATCAGGTCTTCCGCGATGAAGGCAGTTTTCGCGGCATGCTCGCGGGTCCACGCGCATTCGGTCTGTATACTTCTCGCGAATTGAACGCTTGGTCTCGCTGCTTTAGCGCCAAAGCCGCCTTGATCTGGAGCAGCGCGGACGACGTCGATGAGATTTGGGTCGATGGAATATCCATCGGCGACCTGCCGGCGCATGTTCCTGAGGGCTCAACAATTGTAGTGGCATGCGGTGATGTCTATGTCCTGATTCGACCGCTCTCTCGCGCGCGGCTGGGGGCGGAGGCGCCCATAATCATAAAGGAGCGAAGCGGCTGTCTGGCGCTAGAGATGTACAACTATCGCGGACCAGCCAAGACCTTTTGGGAGTTGGCGAATCCCGGCGCGTTTTTCCAGGGCTATGTCCGCAGCGGTTTCTTCGTCGAGGTCGCGGCTAGAAGTCGATTCGGCAGCGGCAAAGACTTGCACGAGGCGTTCGCCGCCGGGCAGCTTGATGAAGAGCTGGACGACGCGCAAACCTTTGATGGCGCCAACGAACGGGAATGGCGTCTGGCTTATCGCCGCGACGATATCGCGCTTGGAATGGATGTCGATCTGATGCGCTGGCGGATCCAGCGGCGTTGGGCTGGCGAGGCGAAACTCGGCTACCCCATGCTGGCGTCCCCCGTTGCCCTTGAGAGTCGCTCGGGTCTGATTGAGCTGGGGAGAGCTCGCTTGTCTTGCGGCGGCAATCCCGCCTGGCTGGCGGCCATCCCCGCTGCTGACCTGTGGGTAGGCGCTTATCATGGTCCTGAGGCGTCCGCATTGTCGCTGGACATTGCGGAGAAGGGTGTCCACCTGGAATCTTTGGAAGCGGGAATCGTGCTGTGGGATAAAGGGCATGTCACCATTGACGCGCTGGGGCTGCAAGGCGAGCCGCGCGTGGTCGGCGCCGATTCCGTGGATGTCATCCGCCATTGAGGGCAGCGCGAGCCGGCTGAAGGTCGGGCGGCTGGATCCGAATTAAGCACCGGGAAGGTATTGTCGCTCCTCAGCAGATAACGGAGGTACTTGTTAGCCAGTGTCAGATGCCATAAAGCTCGCGCGCATTGTTGCTGAGGATCATCTTCGCGATTTGACGCGCTTCCGCCTCAGTCATGAATCGGTCATTGATGAGGACCTGCAGCGCCTGCGCCAGCGCCTGTTTGCCCAGCAATGCGCTGGTATAGAAGGGTTCGGGACTACCGTAGGTATCGGAGCCGTAGCAGATGCGAGAGGGTGGCGCCATTTCCAGCACTTCGGCGATGATGCGTTTGGCCGCGTTGCCAGCGTAGGGCAATCCTTCGGAAAGATCGCACCAGATATTGGGCAGCGCATTGGCGATATATCCAGCTTCGGCCTGATATGGATAACCCGTGTGCACCAGCAGGAACTTGCAAGCGCGATAAGCCGGGTAGCGCAGCAATTCCATCAGCAGCGCCGGACGGCAAGCGGCCAGATGCACTTCCCAATCTCCCATGCCGGTATGCACTTGGAAGGGCAGGTCAAAGTCGATGCAGCGCTCAATGGCGCGGCAGAAGAGATGATCGCGCAGGTTCTTGATCGCATCGCCTCCTCGCCCGCGGGCGCGGCGAATTTTCTCGAGAGCGATCATGCCTTGATCGGCTGAGCGGCTGCCGGGGTCAATATCAAGTCCGGTGCGGTAAGCGATGATGGACTTCAGTCCTTTGTATCCCCCGTCGCTCAATGCCAGTGCGATCCCCTCATCGTATGCGCGCTGAAACTCCGCCCAGCCGCCGTCTTCATCAAGGAGTTTTTGTATCAGCGCTTCAATGCGGAAGATTGGCACGATTTCGACGCCTACCTCAGCGCGGAAGCGCTCGAGATTGACCTGCGGCAGCGGATGACCATCGTCCACGATCAGCGTTTCGATGCCGCCGGCTTGATGCAGGTTGCGCGCGTAGGCGGCGTATCCGTCGTCGGCGATGGCGCGATTGCGCGCTTCAACCACCGCATCCACTGTCGCGTCCACCTGAAAATATTCGGCCAATCGCCGCAACATATAGCGAAAGTAAAGGGTATCGCGCTTGACTCGCTGCAAGGTCGCCAAAGCGTTGTCATCAACCGCGATTCCGCCGGCTCGCAAGTATTCCGCTGAGCCGCCGCCAAAGGAAACCTCATCCACCCACTGGTCGGGGCTGAGCCTGTCCATACGCGTATAAGGGTGGCAATGTACATCGACAACACCTAGGTCGCTGAAATCAAGCATCAGGGCGCCTCCATATACATCTGCCGCTCCCAAGGATGTACGGTCAGATTATAGGTATCCAATTCCAGGCGCTTGACCTTGAGGAATTCCTGACCGATGACCGGCGACAGCGCCGACATGAGAATCTCGTCGTTTTCCAGGGCGTCCAAGGCGACGGGCAAGGCGCGCGGCAGATAGTCGATGCCATGCCTCAGGCGCTGCTCTTCGTTGAAATGCCCGACATCTTCGTCATTGAAGGGCTCGCTCGGCTCCCTGCGCTTTTGCAAGCCATCCAAACCAGCGGCGAGCAAGGCGGTCAAGAAGAAATAGGGATTGCAGGTATTGTCGCCGGCGCGGTATTCGACGCGGCAGCGCTGGCGGACGTCGGGAACGCGCAGAAGCACGCCACGATTGCCGACGCCCCAGGCGATGTGAGCCGGCGCCCAGGAAGCGGGCTGCAGGCGCTTGTAGGAGTTGACGGTGGGCGCGCCCAAGCCGCAGATGCCCGGGGCATGCGCCAGCAAGCCGGCGAGGAAATGCCGGCCCGTTTCACTCAGCGGGTTATCCAATCCCGTCCCCGCCATCAGATTGTCGCCGGAAGCGCGATCCCAGAGCGCCAGATGCACATGCAAGCCGTTGCCAGCCAAATCAGCGAAGGGCTTGGGCATATAAGAGGCGATGAAGCCGCGCTGGTGGGCGAGCGCGCGCGTGACCTCTTTGCAGATGAGATAGCGGTCCGCGGCGCCCAGTGGATCGGCGTAGCGCACAGAAAACTCAAATTGCGAGGGACCGTACTCCTTGCCCAATTGTTCAACATTTAAGCCCATCGTCTCCAGCGCCGCGACGATGTCATGCAGCAGATCGGCAAACTGATTCAAGCCGGCAACGGTGAACATGCCGCCCGCGCGGCAAGGCGCATAATCGCCATCGTCAGTCTTAATGAAGAGGCTGAATTCTGCTTCCAGCGCGGCGGTGATGTCTATGCCTCGCCCAGTGAAACTTGCTATGGTCTTCGCCAGGTTTTGACGCGGGCAGCCGTCGAAGGGCTGCTGAGCCTCGGTCATCATATTGCAGAAGACGATGGCGGTGTTTTCGAGATAGGGCAATTTCCAATAAGCGTTGGGGTCTGGCACAGCCAGAAAGTCGCCGGTCTGCGCCTGCCAGATGCCATCGGCGGCATTGTGATCGTCGACGCCGAAATTGAGGTTGGCGCGGGCAAATACGACGCCATCTTCCACGGCGCTTTCGAACCTGCGCTTCGGCACAGTTTTGGCGCAAGCGCGTCCATTGTAATCGTGGTAGGTCACCCAGAAGTTTTCGATCTTGTCATCAATCAGTCGCTGCAACAGATCTTGCTTATCCATTGTTGGCTCCACAAATCAAGCGGATCAATTCGGCCAGCAGCGCCGTACGCGGAACGATGCTGCTTTTCAAGATATATTCATCAGGTCCATGATCCAAGCCGCCGATGGGACCCAAGCCATCGAGCACCGGCAAGCCCGCTTCGGCAACGACGGGGCCGCGATTCGGCGTGTAACTTCTGCGATCGTCGGCGAGGCGCGCGAATGTCGCTATGTTTTCTGCTGAGACGCGCTTGAGGTCACTCAGCTCAAACGCGCGGATATCGATACCAGCTTTCGCCATATCCGTCGCCGCAGCTGGCAGGGCGCCGCCAGCAATTATACCGATGCTGATCGTGATGCCGACCTCGGGCTGAGCCGGAGAGTCAATCCTCAAAAGTCGGCGAGCGCGAGCAAGGCTGCTTGTCAGGCTTCAATTTTGATGGCCGGTCTGAAGGCCGTACTCCCAGACTTTCTCAGCGATGCGAGCCACAGTGTCTTCCAGGTTTTCCCAAATGCCGCGATGCCCCGCCATCATCACACAGATGATGATCGGCGCCATACCGCGCGATTCGATGACACCAACATCATTGGCGATAAAAGGACCAAAATCGCCGGTCTTGTGCGCGACTTTCGCTTCGGGCAAGTACTTCGGCAGGCGCGTGCGCGATATCTGACTGTGCAAGATGCCGCGCATTTCGGCGCAGGATTCCGGGCTGGCGCAACGGTCGATCCAGATCATCTCCAACAATTGGCCGAGGGCGCGGGCGCTGGCTCGACTGAATGGCTTGCCTTCTTCAAAGTGGAAACGGTCGCGTGCGCGGATCCAGTCTTCAGGCGCCAAATCAGGATAGCCGGCGCGGAATAACTCAGCCTGTCCCAGTTCGCCAAGCGGCGGGTCAATTACTCCCGCCAAGGCAGAAAACCAGTCGAGGCAGTTCCCCATGGCTTCGATATCGTGGAAGCCCAGTTCGCGCATGGTCGCGTTCACCGCGTCTGGCCCGCCGATCGCCTCATAACAGTAGTCGGTCGCGGTATTATCGCTCTCGATGATCATTAGGGTCGCCGCATCGCGCAAAGTGAAAGTCATGCCATCGTCCATGTATTGCAATACGCCGGTGCCAAATCGTTTGCAGCTTGTGTCCAGCGTGTATGTCTGAGCCAGATCAAGCTCACCCGCGTCGACCATGCGGTACAGCGTAACAAGCAGCGGGATCTTGATGGTGCTCATCGTGTCCATCATCGCATCGGCATTGACGCCGATTTCTTCACCGGTGCCGGTATACTTGGCATACAGTGCCCAATCGGCGCGTAGTCCATCCATCAGCCGATCAAGAGCGCGATCCAGTTCTCCACGCATGCTTAGTCCTCCTCACAACGCACAAGGCCGCCGGCCGGCCCGATTGTTGCGCCGGCGATATAGGCCGCGTCATCTGAAGCCTAAAATGCCACCAGCGCGCCCATCTCTTCCGCTGTGCCGTGTCGGAACAGGGGCGCTGCATCCCAGGTGTGTTCAATGCTGTTCGGCGGCAGATGTTCTGTACCACAGCAACCTCAAGCCGGTAATTGCGACGGAAAATTAATGACAATGCGAGGCTACACATCCTCAATCAATCCTGCTTTGCGCAGATGCCAATCGTGTTCGCGTTCGTAAGCGTAGGCAATCCGATAAACCGTCGCCTCGTCAAAGGCGCGCCCGGTCAGCTGGAAGCCGAAAGGCAATCCTTCGCCGGTGATGCCGCAGGGAACGCTCAACGCCGGCAGACCAGCCAAATTGGCGTTGAAGGTGTGATGACACATCGAGCTCACGGGCGATTCAGGATAACCATCCGCCCGAAAATCATATAGTTGATCTAGCGGCGCGGTCGCAATGGGCATCGTCGGCCAGAGCATGGCATCAAGCCGCTGCTCGCTGAAGGCGCGATTGATCGCGGCGCGATACAAGGAACGGGCTTGCTGCGCCGCCAGATAATGAGTCGCGGGGATCAGCTCGCCCAGCTGCAGCATAACGCGCGAGGCTGGGTCATACTTTTCGCTGTGTTGGCGGATCAGCTTGCGATGATAGGTGCTGCACTCGGCGAGCACGATGGTGAAGAGCGCGTCCTGTGTGATCTCGAGTTCCGGCAGGCTGATCTCGATGATCTCGGCGCCGTGCTGTTGATACTCGGTAATGACCGCCTCAACCGAGGCTCGAATCTCATCCTGGAGACCGTCATAGAAGAAGTAGTCCCGCTCGACGCCGATGCGCAAGCCAGCGACGCCCGCTTCAAGCTCGCCGCAGAAATCCGGCACCGGCTGTTTCGCGCTCGTTGGATCCTTGGGGTCATGACCGGCCATTCCAGCGAGCAGCAGCGCATTGTCTTGTACTTTGCGCGTCATCGGTCCAACGTGATCGAGCGTCCAGGCGACAGGCACGACGCCGTAAATGCTGACGCGCCCGAAGCTCGCCTTCATGCCGACCAGATTGTTGATTGATGACGGCACACGGATGGAGCCGCCGGTATCGGTGCCCAGGGCGCCGAAGGACGAGCGGCTTGTCACCGCCGCGCCGGAGCCGATGCTGGACCCGCCCGGATAGCAATCCAGATTCCAGGGGCTTCGCGTGGGCGGTTCATTCGAGCCCAGGGCAAATTCATGGCAGCGCAGCTTGCCGATAATCACGGCGCCCGCTCGCTTGAGATTGCTCACGCAGGTCGCGTCGTGATCTGGCAGGAAACCGGCCATGACCTCAGAACCGGATTCGGTAACGATGCCTTTGGTATAGATATTGTCTTTAATGCCGATTGGCAGGCCATGCAGCGGGCCGCGCCGATCGCCCGCCGCAATCTCGGCATCGGCGCGCTTTGCCGCCGCCCGCGCTTCGTCGGCGAGGATGTTGGCGTAGGCTTGCACGATGGGTTCCGTCTTGTCAACCGCGCGCAGATTCGCTTCCACCAACTCCAGAGAGGAAACTTCGCCCGCGCCAATCATGTCGCTCGCTTCGCTCAGTGAAAGGTCAGTCAGCTCAGTCATCACGTTTGCCTTCCAGCCGAAAAACCGGCGCCGGTACGATGTCCTGCAAATCAAAGGCGTCGAAAGAGTCGACAGCCGCGAGTTGATTCATCAGCAGCGCCGTCAGCGTTTCCGCGTCTTCGGGCGATATTGACAGCCCCATCTTGTTCGCCAACGCCAGCACGATTCCTGGCTCCAGCACCTCATCCGAACTTGCTCTGCCATAGCCCATGTCGTTTCTCCTCATTCATTTGTTTTTCGGTTTTGCCGCTTTCAGCGGGCCGACGAATTGTCGGCCGAGTATTCGCTGCGACGAAGAATCTCAGATCTGTCACCCCAGGCGCACTGCCTATGCATTGCAGGTCAGGCGGACTGAAACTGCGTGCATAGTGTAACATGATGCTCCGCTATGAAGTTTCTCGGCCATCCATATTAGAACTCGGTGTCCTCACTATACTCGGTGCGTTCGGTGGTAAATGGTTCCGGTCCTCATATAAGAGGCAAGCCACGCGGCGGCCGGGCGCGGTCGCTTTCAAGCTCGGCACAACGGAGGAACAGGACTTCAGCGCTTGCGGGCAGCGCGGGTGAAAATGGCAGCCGGAAGGAGGATCAAGCGGCGAAGGCGGCTCCCCCGTCGGCAGCTCCCAATTGATCCGCCGAGACGGATCGGGCAGGGGAATCGCCGAGAACAGGACTTGGGTATAGGGATGCTGCGGCGCGGCGAAGAGGGTTGCGGTCGGCGCTTCTTCCACGATCTTGCCGAGATACATCACCGCCACCCGGTCGCTGAAATGCCGCACAACACCCAGGTCGTGCGTGATGAGTACATAGGTCAGATTGAAATCCCGTTGCAATTCGGAAAGCAGATTTAGCGTTTGCGCTTGCACCGAGACATCCAGCGACGAGGTCGGTTCATCGGCGATGATGATCTCTGGCGAAAGCGCCAGCGCCGCCGCGATGCAGACACGCTGCCGCTGCCCGCCGCTCAATTCGGCCGGATACGCTCGTCCATGCGCGCTCGTCAAGCCGACTCGTTCCAGCAGCGCATGCACGCGTTTCTCGCGCTCGGCCACACTGCCTTCGCGGTAGATGTCGAGGGGCTCGCGGATAATGCGTCCGACGCGCATTCGCGGATTCAGCGAGGCGTAAGGGTCTTGCAGGATGATCTGCGCTTGCCGCCGGAAAGCCCGCAGCCGCGCTCGATTCATGGTGAAGATGTTCTCGCCTTTGTATTGGACGTGGCCGGCGCTTGGCTGCATCAGCCGCAGCAGCAGGCGCCCGAGCGTGCTCTTGCCCGAGCCGGACTCGCCGACGATGGCCAGCGTCTGCCCGGCATATACGTCCAGCGACACGGATTCTACCGCTTTGACAGCCGCCCGCGCCCCGCGCAAGCTCGCCAGCATGCCGGATTCAAGCGGGAAATATTTGCTCAATCCCTGAGCGCGCAGCAGCGGACTTGCGCCATCATTCATAGAGGACACAAGCCACCACTTGACCTTCGGCGGCCTTCCGCAATGGAGGCGTCTTCTCGCGGCAGATCGCCCGCGCATGGATGCAGCGCGGATGAAAGTGGCAGCCGGTGGGCCAATCCATCAGGCTCGGCACGCGCCCCTGAATATTTTCCAGCGAGCCGCGAGCGATGCCCTGGCTCGGCAGCGATTTAAGCAGCGCTTGTGTATAAGGATGCAGCGGGTTGTTGAAGATCGAAGCGACATCGCTAAACTCGACAATTTTGCCAGCGTACATAACGGCAACGCGATCGCATACTTGCGCTACCACGCCCAAGTCGTGCGTGATCAAAAGCACGCCCGTGCCTTGTTCCTTGACCAGCAAGCGGCGAATCAAATGCAGAATCTGCGCTTGAATCGTCACATCCAGCGCTGTGGTCGGTTCATCGGCGATCAGCACCTGGGGATGGCAGGAGATCGCAATGGCCAGGGCGATCCGCTGTGACATGCCGCCGCTGAATTGATAAGGATAGGCGTTTAAGCGCTCTTCCGCCGCCGGTATGCCCACCTGGCGCAGTAAAGCCAGTGCGTGTTCCCGCGCCTCGGCCACGTTGAGACCGAGATGCTCTTGCAGCGTCTCTATCACCTGATGCCCCACCGTGAACAGCGAATCAAGCGCCGTCATCGGGTCCTGGAATATCATTGACAGGCGGCTGCCGCGCAAGCCTTGCAACGTCGCTTCATCGGCTTCCGTCAGATTCACGTCTTCCAGCCAGACGTCGCCCGCGCTGATGCGGGCATTGCTCGCCAGCAGGCGCATGATGCTGTAGGCGATGGTGGATTTGCCGCAGCCGGATTCGCCGACCAAGCCCAGTATCTCACCCCGCCGCAGATCAAAGCTGACATCCGATACCGCCTCCAGCCATCGCCCGCCGCTGAAGAATTCAGTCCTCAGATTCTGCACGGATAGCAAACTCATCGTCCCTTCCTCGTGGGATTGAGCAGATCTTGCAAGCCATTGCCGAGCAGATTGAATCCGAGCACGGCAAGCGAGATCGCCAGACCGGGCACCATCACCATCCAGGGCGCCTGCTGCATAAATGAGCGCCCTTCGGAGAGCATCAGCCCAAGAGATGGATCGGGAGGCTGCGTGCCCAAGCCGATGAAGCTCAAAGCCGATTCCAGCAGGATGGCGATGCCCATCAGGATCGAAGCCTGAATCAAGACCGGCGCGATGGCATTGGGCAAGATATGGCGCAGCATCAAGCGGAGGTGCGAGGCGCCGCGCGCCCGCGCCCCTTCGACGTAGAGCTCGCTGACCACTTCCAATGTAGAGCCGCGCATGACCCGCGCGAAAATCGGCACATAGACGACCGCCACCGCCAGCACCATCACCGATAATTCGCGCCCGACGAAGCCGGTCAAAGCCACGACCAGCACGATCGCCGGAAAAGCCATCAGCACATCCATCGGCCGCATGATGATGTTGTCTAGCGCGCCACCGAAGTAACCAGCGAGCAGACCCAGCGTCACGCCGGCTGCCAAGCCGAAGCCCACGGAGCCCAATGCCACCGCGAGGGAAATCTGATAGCCATATATAACACGCGTCAGAATGTCTCGGCCGAAATTGTCTGTGCCCAGCAGATGCGCCGCCGTCGGCGCGCTCAAGGCCGCCATGAAATCCATGGCGTCGGGCTTGTATGGTGAATAAAGCGAAACGGTCGCGGTCATGATGATGAGCACAGTGATGATCGCCCCGCCGACGAAAACCGACCGACTGGCGGCGTAGCCTTCTCGCAGTCGATCCATCAGCCCCCGAGCGAGATTAGCCCGCGCGCTCATATTCCGGCTCCGCGGATCTTGGGATTCAGCAAGGCGTATATGACGTCAGTAGCCAGATTGACCACAATGAAGAGGAAGGCGACCACCAGCATGCCGGCTTGCACAACGGGATAATTGCGTTCCAAGGTATAACTGACGATGAGCCGGCCGACCCCGGGCAAGCTGAAGACTTCTTCCACAATCACGGCGCCGCCGAGCAGATAGCCGAATTGCAAGCCGATGACCGTCACAATCGGAATGCTAGCGTTGCGCAGCACATGCTGATAAATGACGAGCTGTTCCCGCAGGCCTTTGGCGCGCAGGAATTTGACGAAGTCCAGCTCAAGCACTTCCAGCACTGCCGAACGGGTGATGCGCACCAGCACTGCCGATAGCCCCACCGCCAAGGTCAGCGCCGGCAGGAAGAAGGCGCGCAGGTTCCCCAGCAGGTCATGATCCAGCCTGACGTAACCGGAGGAAGGAAACATGCGCAGCCCCAGCGCGAAGAAGAGGATCAGCATGATGCCGAGCCAGAAGTCCGGGATGGAGATGCCGAACAAGCCGAGCAGCATCGAGAGACGATCGGCGACGCCGCCCGGTTTGATGGCCGCGCGAATGCCCAATGGCACGGCAATCAAGACCGCCATCGTCAGCGACATCAGCGTGAGTTGAATCGTCACTGGCAATCGCACGCTGAGCAGGGAGATAACGGCTTCGTTGCTGCGGAAGTCTTTTCCCAGATCACCCTGGAGGAGCTTGCCCAGCCACTGCCCGTATTGCTGATGAACCGGCAGATCCAGCCCCAATTCTTCCCGCACAATCGCCAAGCGTTCCGGCGTCGCGCGCAAGCCCAGAATCACCTGCGCTGGATCACCCGGAATCAGGCGGAGCAGCAGAAATATCAAAACCGATGTGCCGAAGAGGACTGGCAGCAGAAGCAACAGCCGGCCCCCAATGTAGCGCAATAGTCGCATGGGTCCATCGCTAGTGAACGGTTATCCTGTCGAGATTTGTCAGGCTTGTCCGCTACTGGACGCTCGACATGCAATTCTGCCGCTGTAGTGGTCCTAATTTATTGGACACAAAATTTCAAGAAATTTGAGGGAATTGCGCTTTAGCCACGCTGCCTCAAATTCTGCCGGCC
>JAPOXG010000061.1 GCA_026707225.1 Chloroflexota bacterium | reverse complement strand
TAAGGACATTGGCTCATCCCTTTAGTATGACATATCCAAAAATATAGACACTCCCGAGGAAGCTTAATGATACGGGTATCACTTTATGCCAATTTCGAGATTGAGGGCGCGATAGGAAAACGTAGCGTAGCGTTGCAAAGTCTGCGGAAAGAGACCGTGTAACTACGTTGGCAAGCTGCGGAACAGCTCGTCCACTCCACGGGCATTGGGAACCCAATCAAAGCAGCGCGAGTCGATGTGATCGCCCTTCAATTGAACAGGTCACGATTGTGCAAAATATCGGCCATTGTCTTGAGGTATGCTTTCGCTAAGCCTATAGAAAGCGCGATATACGGAGTAATGTCCCGGCGAGATCAATTCCGGATTTGCTTCTTTACCGTCACCAGTTGGTATCTGCTCTTTCGGCCTCCCGATCGCGTCGCCGGATGTTTCTTTATCGTCGCAGCGAGGGCAATGCCCCATTATCCCAACCCCGATAGAACTTCCGCAGGTACGTGTCAAGTCTCACCGACGGCCCAGCCACAGCAAACTGCAACCGCTCCCATATCTCACGCTCGACATCCGTAATTTCCACATTCACATGCTCGCCATAACGCAAGACCCAGGCGCCGCCAACCATCACCTGCCGCACATGTTCCCGCTTGGCCCGACGCAAGAAGAATGTCGGAAGCAACTCCCGCGACGGGAAATCAGCCGGCGACCAGATGTCCTTCACCGCATCCCGATCCAACAGGATCAGGTCGGCAAGGCTCCCAACTTCGAGCCCTCCTAGCGGAACATTCGCGCCGAAAGTAATCTCCGCGGCGATGTCTGTGCCCATCCGCCATACCATTTCCGGGCTGAGATCTACGGCCGCCATCCCACTCCGATTGCCAATAGTCCAAGCCAGTCGCATTTCACGCAGGAAGTCCTGGTCATCGTCAAGCGTATGTCCATCCAAGCCAATGCCGACTTTGACACCAGCTGCCGCCATCTCGGCAACCGGCGCGATGCCGCTGCGCAGGCGTAAGTTGCTGCTGATATTATGCGCGACGCCAACGCCGCGTTCCGCAAGCAGTTCAATATCGTCGTCTTCGACCCAGACCATATGCGCCAGTGTGAGCCAGTCGCCCAAGGCGCCGATATCCTCAAGATGTCGAATGAAACTTTTGCCCCAAGTCTTATGGGCGTATATCCGCTGATATCGCGTTTCAAGCATGTGCATCTGCACCCGCGTATGGCGACTGCGCGCCCATTCACATGCCCGGATGATCAAGTCTTCGCCGCACCATTGCCCACCAGCCGGGCTGACCTGAATATGTACCCGCTGCCCCTTGCGGTCATGAGCGCTGTCGAACAGATCTTCCAATACCGCGAAATAATCATCCACGCTCAAGTCGATGCCCTCTGCGTCCCCAACCGCTTCGCGCAATTCCGGCGGAAGCATGTCGTACAACCGCTGGCGATCGGCATAAACGAGCTGATTCTGGTCGATTATCGGCGGGTGCATGGCAACGCGGATGCCAGCGTCGGCATATCCGCGAATTGACTCCGGCAGCTCAGCCGCAAGTTCCGACCAGGAGTTTGGATTGTGACTGTGCGCGACAGCGGTTACGCCAGATTGCAGCAGTTGCAACCCCGAATACAGCGCCGCCAGATAAGGTGGAATGCTTGGAAGATTTGCTAGATGGCCAAGCCATAATTCGAGGAAGCTATCAGGAACACCAAGCGCCAAGGTTCCTAGAGCGCGCCCGTGGTCATGCGCGTTGGTAAATCCGGGCGCGATAATGTAGTTGTCGCCGCCTACCAGATCAGCCTCAGGATAACGAGCGACCAACTCGGACAAAGAGCCGGTGTCAACAATGTATTCCCCGTCGACACAGATCGCGAGATTTTCCAGCGCGACGCCTTCACGCAGGGTATAGCGCGCATGAATAATGGTTGGCATCAGGCGTATAGTCCGGCCTGCTGGCCGCCGTCGAGGACAAAGACCTGTCCGGTAATCATTTTGGCCGCATCAGAAGCGAGGTATACCGCCATCTCCGCGACGTCTTCCGCGGCGATCAGCCCGCGCAGTGGCTGATACTGCTCCAGGAAAACGTCTCGCGCCTTCGGTGGAAAGTCTTCATTCAGAGGCGTGTCGACGTATCCGGGACAGATCGCGTTGCAGCGAACGTTGTCCCGCGCGTAATCGAGAGCGATGGAACGCGTGAGGTTGATGACCCCGGCTTTGGCAACCGAATAGGCGGCTTTGTTTTTGGCGGCGCGGATACCGAAGGTGCCGGCCGTATTGAGGATGACGCCTCCGCCATTCTCAATCATTAGAGGTATTGCGCGGCGGGCGGTTAAGAAGACCGACTTCAAGTCAATACTGATGCACTCGTCCCAGTCAGCTTCGCTGATATCGGTGACGCGGCCAGACGGGCTGATACCCGCATTGTTGAATATGATATCGGGCGCGCCCAGTTCACTTGCGGTGGTATCAATCATGTGCCGTACATCGTCGCCGACGGACACATCCGCCCCGATAGAGATCGCCCGGCCGCCTTCGGCTTTGATGGCGCGCGCCACCGTTTCCGCCTTGGCCGGCGTCCGATTCGCCACGGCTACCCGCGCGCCTTCTCTGGCGAATGCATAGCAGCTCGCCGCGCCAATACCTGATCCGCCACCGGTAACCAGCGCGACCTTATCTCGTAACCTCACGGCAGGTTCCTCGCCGCGGTCGCTGACTAAATATCGAAGTCAATTGAGCATCCAGCCGCCGTCGACAAAAATCATCTCTCCGGTGATATAACGCGATTCATCAGACGCCAGAAACAGCGCGACATCGGCAACATCTATTGGTTCGCCCAAGCGGCGCAGCGGTATCGTCGTTTTCGCCCAGCGTTCGCTGTCTTCCTGGCTGGGCAACATCGGTGTATCAATGATACCGGGCGCCATCGAATTGGCGCGAATCCCACACGGACCATATTCCAGCGCGATGCAGCGCGTCATAGTCGCGACCGCGCCCTTGGTCGTGCAATAGGCGGCTGAATCCACGAAGGCGACGGCTGCGCCGATTGAAGCCAGGTTGACGATCGTGCCTCTGATCTCGTGTCGCAACCACTGACGGATTACAATTTGCGAGACAAGAAATACGCTCTTGACGTTGACCGCCATGATGCGATCGTATTGCTCATCGGTTGTCCGCTCAAAGGGCGCATTGAAAAATATACCGGCGTTGTTCACCACGGTATGAATCATGCCAAACTCGGACATCCCGTCATCAACCAGCTGTTGAACCTGATCCCGCTCAGCGACATCCGTCTGCCTCGACAAGGCTTTCACACCTTGTAGCTCGGCCTTGGCAGTGACCTCACACAAACTTGCAAGATTCAGGTCACAAAGCACAAGATTCGCGCCTTCCGCGGCGAAGCGCAGCGCGATGGCTCGCCCGATTCCTCTAGCCGCGCCCGTTATCAGCGCAGTCTTCCCTGACAGACGTCCCATGTTCAAACAGACTCGATATAGCCGATGACCTCGCCCACCGGCACCTCGTCATCGACTTCGCAACTCAATTCCACTACCACGCCGCCGGCCGGCGCTTCCACTTCTGTGCTGACTTTTTCCGTCTCAATCAGGACGATGCCATCACCCTCGGCAACAGTATCACCTTCCGCCACCAACCACTCGACGATCAAGCCCTCTTCCATCGTCATTCCAAACTTCGGCATATAAATAGGAATTAATGACACTTCAATCTCCTAACCGATTCACCATATTGCCGCCGGCTTCAGGCCAAAGTTCGGCGCACCGCCGCAATCAGATCGGCCGCGGACGG
This sequence comes from Chloroflexota bacterium, assembly GCA_026707225.1. Classification (GTDB taxonomy): domain Bacteria; phylum Chloroflexota; class Anaerolineae; order Aggregatilineales; family Phototrophicaceae; genus UBA6055. The sequence goes on along the minus strand of JAPOXG010000061.1, from coordinate 10,211 downwards.
TAGCACCGCCTTCTCCAAGACCGGACTGAAAGGCATCGGCACATCCTTGTTGGTCACGCGCTGTACGGGCGCTCGGAGCCGGTGAAAGGCTTCTTCGGCCACTGTGGCGCACCATTCGCTGGCGGCGCTGCAAGTCGGGAAGCTTTCGTCTACGGCGACGAAACGCCCGGTTTTGGCGGCGCTTTCCAGGACTGTATCCTTGTCCCAAGGCGACAGACTGCGCAAGTCAATCACCTCCGCCTCGACGCCCTCGGCCGCCAGTGTCTCAGCCGCGTCCAACGCGGTATACACGGTTGGACCGACGGCGCAAATTGTGACGTGGCTTCCAGCGCGCTTGACATCGGCAACGCCAATCGGCACGAGGTATTCGTCAGGAGGCACTTCACCGCGCTTCCCGCCAAGCGAAAGCGAATGCAGGAAAAGCACTGGATTGTCATCGCGTATGGCCGATTTAAGCAATCCCTTTCCGTCGTATGGCGTACTTGGCAGTATGACTTTGATCTGTGGCATATTCATGAAGAATTGGTGCACCGCCTGGCTATGGTGATGCCCGGCGCTGCTGCCCGCGCCATTCTGCACCATGAAGACCAGCGGCACCTTTGTCTGTCCACCGTACATGTAACGCATCGCGCCCGCCTGATTGGCGATCTGATCGAAGGCGAGATAGAGAAAAGTACCGAACATCAGGTCGACAATCGGGCGCAGGCCGGTCACCGCCGCGCCAATTCCTGCGCCGGCCACCGCCAACTCGGATATTGGCGTGTCGATGACGCGTTTGTCGCCGAATTTAGCGTACAATCCTCTAGTACTTGGGAAGACGCCGATTCGCACATCCTCGCCGATAAGAAACACACTCGGGTCCCGCCGCATCTCTTCGGTTAAGGCTTCTTGAATCGCCGCTACATAAGTTTTACGAGGCACTCAATTGCTCCCGGTCATTCAGCGCCAATCTATACCCACAAATCTTCATACAGTGATTCGATTTCTGGCTCTGGACTGCTGCGCGCGGCCTCGACCGCTTCAGCCACCAACCGCGTGATTTCGCTGTCCAGCGTTTCCAACCGCTCGGCAGGCAGAATGTCATTTTCGCTGACATAAGTATGCAGTAGGTGCAGCGGATCCTTCGCCTGCGCGGCCGCCGTTTCGGCTTCATCACGATAGGTCTGCCCACCGAGGAAGGCTTCTTCGCCCTCGGCATGGCTGCCGCGCCGATGAGTCTTCGCCTCGATCAGGGTCGGTCCGCCGCCCCCACGGGCGCGCTTCACCGCCGCCCTGGTTACGCGGTACATCTTGAGCGCGTCCGTGCCATCAGCGACTTGACCAGGAATGCCGTATCCGGCCGCGCGATCAGCGATATCGTTGATGTTCATCGCATTTGCCGCCGGCGTGAATTCGCCATATTGGTTGTTCTCGCAGACAAATATGACCGGCAGCGCCAGCGTGGAGGCGAGATTCAGTGATTCGTGAAAACTGCCTTCGTTGGCGGCGCCGTCTCCAAAGAAACAGACTGATACGCGGTCACTGTCGGTGTACCAGGCGCTCAAGCCCGCGCCAACGGCAATAGGCATGCCGCCGCCCACAATGCCTATCGCGCCCAACATGCCGATTTCAAAATCAGCGATATGCATCGAACCGCCTTTGCCCTTGCAGTAGCCGGTCGCCTTGCCGAACAACTCGGCCATCATACGTTTGATATCGCCGCCCTTGGCGATCACGTGTCCGTGTCCACGGTGCGTGCTAATTGTATAGTATCGGGTTATCATGGGGTCATATCGAAGTGCGAAAAGGAAGCATTATGGGACAGGTTCTCCACCCTCAAGCCAGAACGACTGAGGCAACCCGCCGAGAGATACAAAATAGTCAAGAGAGCATAGCCGCCCTCGCGAAACGCTTTGGCATCAATTGGAAGACGGTCGCCAAATGGAAGAAGCGCGATTCTGTCAAGGATCTGCCGATGGGCCCAAAACGACGGCGTTCGACTGTCCTCACAGAGCAAGAGGAAACCATGATCGTTGCCTTCCGGAGAATGACCCGGCTGTCGCTGGATGACTGCCTCTACGCGTTGGAGGAGAAGATCCCGCATTTGACCCGTGCCAGCCTGCATCGCTGTTTTAAGCGACATGGCGTGAACCGTCTGCCGGAATCGGAAATTAAGAAGCCGAAGAAGCACTTCAAGACCTATCCCATTGGCTACTTTCACGCGGACATCTGCCATCTCAGCAGCGATGAAGGCAAACTCTATCTCTTCGTTGCCATTGATCGCACTTCCAAGTTCGTATTTACGGAATTGCTTGATGGCTACAAGCGCGAAGATGCTTGCGGCTTCCTGCATCGGCTCATCGCAGCGGTACCGTATCGGATTCACACGATTTTGACGGACAACGGCAAGCAGTTTACACTGCCGGCCAATACAAAGCGGCGAAGCAAGGAGGATTTTGATACGATATGCACAGCGCATGGCATTGAACACCGGGTGACAAAACCCTACCATCCATGGACGAATGGGCAGGTGGAACGAATGCATCGGACCATCAAAGACCAGACCGTGTATCGCTACTTCTACCAAACCCACGCACAGTTGCGTGAGCACCTGGAAGCCTTCGTACAGGCCTACAACTTTGCTAAACGGCTCAAGGCGCTCCAAGGGCGAACTCCGTATGAATTCATCTGCGACAAATGGCGTGAAAATCCGGATATATTTCACCAAAACCCTCACCACTACACTCCGATACCCAACAGGTGACGCCGGCGCCCTTGAAATGGCAGCTATCGGCGGTGGCGCCGATGCGATGTCCCGCGCCGACCTCCGGTTCGGCTCCAGCGACTTGTTTGTGCGCCGCGATTAATGCTTTGACCAGCGGCGAATCCAGCGACGTCGCCTCACGCGCCGGCATGTTGGGCTGCTGATCGCTTTGCGGAATCACTAATTCATATTCAAATTCACTGTCCGCCTGTTTGATCTGCTCCAAACGGGCTCTCATATCTTCGCGTACACTGTCTTCCGTCATGCCTGGAATGATACGCAGATCAAAGGCGACGGTGGTCACATCTTGGTAGTGCTCAATGTCGCGGATCGCCATTGAAGGATAGCTTGGAATCAGCCGATGCGGCTGATAACGCAGCCAGCCGCCGTCTTCCACCCGTGGGATCTGCGCGTAAGAGGGGCTGAAGGCAGCAACGACCTTCATAACTTTCTCAATCGGATTCACATAGGGTACGCGGTGCTTGAATTCGCCCAACACCCGAATTTTGCCTTGAACGTACCCAACCGAAATTAATCCGACATCCAGGTTTCCCGCTTCGGTGACGATGCAATAGTCTGGACGGCAGCCGCTTTCGATCAGATGCAGCGCGCCCACTCCCCCGCCGGTCTCGGCGATGACGCAGGCGACGATCAGGTCGCCCTTGAGCGCCGCCCCCGAACGGCGAATCGCCTCTGCTGCGATCAGCATCGAGGCCAAGCCCGCTTTCATATTCAGCGCGCCCAAGCCATAGATCATCCCGCCGTCAAGCTCAGCGCCGAATGGATCGTAGCGCCATTGGTCGCGCCGGAAGATATCGCCATTCCAATCACTGGTATCGGTGTGGCCGCATAGCATCAAAGAGGGGCCGCTACCGTCACCGCGCAGCAGGCCAATAGCCTGATGGGTCACCTTCCCGTCGCGCAGGGGCACTTCTTGAAGCTCAATATCGTAGCCGCGCTCCGTCATCCAGTCGGCGAGCCAGCGCCCGATCGCGGACTCCCGCCACAAAAATGACGGAATGCGGATCAACTGCTGCGTCAATTCGATGGCTTCATGATCTTGAATGTGCTTTAGAATCGCGGACATCAGTTTAGATCGGCGCCAACGATCGCCCAAACATCAAAGCCAACTTGAGCGCCGCCCCACAGTTCCTTGACGCCAATCGTATTGCGGGTGGGATAAGGCTCGCTGAAGTATTCGCAATAGATGGCGTCCATCTCTGCAAAGCGGTTGATTTCGATCAGCGAAACGTTGACTCGAACGACATCAGACATAGCGCAACCGGCCCCTGCCAGCACGGCTTTGATATTGTCCAGCGCCTGTCGCGCTTCCGCCTCGAAACCACCGCTGACCAGCCCAGAGCCGTCGGTCGCTGTGCCGAGGAAACCCGATGTGACCAGCAAGTTGCCTTGGCGCAGGGCTTGACTATAGCCGCTTGTGGGGACCGGCGCTTTTTCGGTGAGGATGACATCCGGGGGCGACATGGCTTATGCTCCATTTTGCGCGTCTGTGTCAGTCTTTTCCCGCGCCTCCGCCAGATAATTGTAAATGGTCGAGCGGCTCAATCCCAGCTCCTCCGCGACAAGCGGCACCGCTCGCTTCACCTGGAAAGCGCCCTTCTCGTCAAGCCGCGCGATGAGATCAATCTTTTCGTCTTTAGACATAATCGGCAATTCGGTACCCATGTCGTTGACGGCTTCGCGCAAGATGCTGTGAATGGTCCGCTGAATGTCGTCTGAGAGCGTTTCACTAACCTCCGATCCGGCATCGAGAGCCAAGAACTCGCCCAGGATACGGTGGATACCAGCGAAGATGCTAACGTCAAGATTGATGCAGAATGCGCCGTAAGCCACCCCGGTCTTATCGCGGAGGAACATCGTGCAGGACTTCATATTTCGGCCGTTGGGCAAGGATGTCTGATAGTTGTGGAAGTCGCGTACAGTATCACCGTTGCGCGCGTGCGTCAGCAAAAGATCAGTGGCGCCGCCCCCAACCTTTCGCCCGCTGATATTGCCTTCCATGTGGATGATGGAGCATTCGAGGTCACTGAAATCATGAATTACAACTTCGCAGTGCGGCGTAAAGAGCTTGGCGACGCCCACCGAAATCCGCTTGAGCAGGGCGAAGGTCGCCTCTCGATCCGTTGTGTGGACGGGATCATAGGTGCACATTGGGTATCGATCTCTCGAGTTCGCGTTTTTTTGATGAACTTGCCAAGCCCCATCCTCAATCATGCCAAGCTTTGTAGGGACGACTTATCAAGTCGCCCGAAGAAACTCACCGCTTACCTGCGGACGAGACCAGTCTCGCCCCTACAGATTCCCATTCCCCGGGTTCACTATTTTGCGCGAGCGCGGTGGATTCATTTCGCTGCCGCCGAGCTGCCGTGGTTAACAGAACCTGTTCAGTATTCGCTATAGGGACCATTTTCGCGATGCTCACCACCCCCAAAAAAGGAGATTTGCAATTGCACGCTTCTTGATGAACAATATATCCAAGAATTATACAAACTGTAAAGAGACGGCGCAACATATGTCCGCTGACCGAGACGCGAAACATGACATACTCTATTCACAGAAGGGCCCGCCCACGCTTGACGAAATGACGGGACCGGAAGTCGAGGCGGCGCTGACACAGACGGATGTATTGCTGCTGCCCGTTGGCGCCACCGAAGCCCATGGCGCGCATCTCCCGCTCGGCACTGACTCTTTCGAAGCGCGTGAGAATTGCCGCCGGGCGGCGCTTCGCCTCGAGACACAGGGCTGCCCGGTCGTCATCGGGCCCGTCATCCCCTTCGGCGTCTCCAGTTTTCATCTGGGTTTCGCGGGCACGATCAGCCTGTGCTCAAGCACGATGATAAACCTGCTGACGGAGGTTTGCCTGAGTCTGTACGAGACCGGGTTTCGCAAGTATGCGCTCGTGCATGGGCACGATGGCAATCTGCCTGTGATGATGGTCGCGGCGCAAGATCTCGTCGACACTACCACCGACGCGCAGGCAATGGTGCTAAACTGGCTGACGCCGCTCAGCGAGGTCTATCACACCATTCAGACATCCAGCAAGCAAGAAGGCCATGGGGGCGAAGGCGAGACCGCTCGCATTCTGGTCACGCATCCTGAGTTGGTGCATTTGGATCGGTCGATCAAACATCACGTCCGGCCCGATGACATGCGCAAGATTCAAGGCGCTGAGCATATCAAGACTGGCGGCGGCATCTTTTACGCCACGCGTCGCTATAAGGATCACACTCCATACGGCCATATTGGCGACCCGGCGCTGGCGACCAAAGAGACTGGAGACAAGGGCTACGATGTCATTGCCGAATGGCTTGCTCGGGTGATTGCGCGCGACTATTTCGATCGCGACATTGATCCGAATGAAATACTGCAGCTCAACGGATAGCTGTCGCCAGGGCATTTGCGCGCGCCGAATCCATTCAGCTCACGCGAATTGAGATCGCGGAGGCGCGCATTCTTTGACTTGAGACTCATGCGCGTTATAATCACAAGGCTGATGGACAGTTTGTTGACTATCTGTACACAATGTACAAGGGTCGCGACAAGCTGAAATCACAGGCTGAAGTTGGTATTGCAAAATAACGGTGATGAATTGAGAAGGGTTGTGACTCATGTTTAGACTCCGTATGTTCAGCGCAACATTAATTGTCCTGCTGTTGTTGATCTCGCTGGGGACAGCCACCGCCGATGACCCGCAATATGGCGGCACGCTGGTATTTGGCGCCGAATCAATGGGCGATTCATTCGATATCGGCTTTTGGCACGGCTTTGGCGGCGTGCATGTGATTGACACTATCGGCGAAGGCTTGGTGCGCGCCGACTTTGAGAATGGCGGCGCACTGCCTGGCTTAGCTGAATCCTGGGAGATATCGGACGATGGCTTGGTCTACACCTTCCACATCCGCGAGGGCATGACCTTTCACGATGGCGAGCCGGTCACCGCCGCCGCTATCGTCCGCAGCATGAAGCGCCCCGTTAACCCGGATGATCCAAGCTACATTGAAGGCATGTACATGTATGGCAATCAGGGCACGGGCAATTGGGAATCGCTCGAAGCGGTTGACGACTATACCGTCGTGTTGACCTTGATGCAGCCCAACGCGACGCAGCTGCTGGTCTTCTCCCGTCCCGATGGCGTCATTATTAGCCCCAAGGCGCTCGACGAATTTGGCACCGAAGTGGGACTGAATATGTCAGCCGCCGGTCCCTTCAAGATTGAACGCTTTGTGCCGGGCCAAGAGGCGGTCTTGGTGGCGAATGAGGACTACTGGGCGGGACGGCCTTATGTCGACCAGATCGTCATCCGCGCTTTCCCCGATGAAGCCGCCGTCCTCGCCGCGCTGGAAGCAGGCGAAATTGATATGACGCTCTACGCGCCGTTTACATCGGTGCCGCGCCTGCAGGATTCAGATACGATTCGAGTTGAGGTCGGCGCCCCGCTGGTGGACCTCTTTGTCGGCGCTAACGTGGCGAAGGAACCATTCGATAATCTGTTGCTGCGCCAGGCCGTCAATTACGCGCTTGACCGCGAAACATTGATTGAAGCCGGCTTGAACGGCTTCGCCGAAATGCCGGCGAGCTTGCTCGGTCCGCTTGACCTCGGCTTTGACGAGACCGGGCGCGACGTCAGTGTTTACGATCCCGATCGCGCGCGTGAGTTGATCGCGGAATCAGGCGTGGATATGCCGCTGGCGATCGAAGTCGCTTACGAAAACAATCGCTTCTGGCCACAACTGGCCGAATTGGTCGCGGCGGACCTTGAAGCGGTCGGCTTCAATGTGACGCTGGATCGCTTGGACGCCGGTTCTTTCTGGGGCAAGGTTGGCGACGGACAGACTCAACTCAGCCTCAATCAGCGCTCCACCTTTGTGCCCGATCCGCATGACAAAGCGATCCTGATGTCGCGGGCCGGCGCCGAGGGCAGCCAAACGCAACATCAAGCCTTGGAAGCGGTTGACGAAATTGACGCGCTGGTCACAGCGGGCATCTCCACCGTGGACACCGTGGAACGCGTGGCGATCTACGAGGAGTTCCAAGCCTTGATGTTGGAACACCTGCCTTACATCTACATCGGCTATCTGACGCCGCCGATCTTTGTGAACGCGCGCGTACAAAACGTGGAGACCTTTGGCACCGCCGGTGGGCGCATCAATCTACGCGAGGTCTGGCTATCGGAATAGCTCTGCAAGTGACTTGGTGAAAGTGGCTTCGTCCCCACAGGATGAAGCCATATTTGCCTTTTTCATCCCCAGAACACTAAACTAACCTCTACTCCGTGATCTGGCGGCGAGTATAGGTTTGGCTGTCGATGCGAGCTGAGAAGAATAATGCATCGCGGATCAGCGCTTTCTGGCGGCGTTACGATATCGCCCTGGTGGGCAGCGCGATCTTCGCCTTCATCTTGCTAATCACAGTGCTCGCGTCAGTCGTTGCCCCGTACGACCCGATGGCGCGCAACATCAAGAATCGCTTCGCGACGCCTTCGGCAGAATACGCATTCGGTACGGATCAGCTGGGTCGCGATGTCTTTTCTCGCGTGATACACGGTGGACGACCGATTCTCGCTGCGAGTTTCACCGCCGTTTTTTCCGCTTTGGTGGTCGGAACAATAATAGGCGTCGCCGGAGGTTATATCGGCGGCTGGCTCGATACCGCGCTTATGCGCCTGATGGACGTGATGCTGAGCTTTCCATCTATCTTGCTTGCGATTCTCATCGTAGCCACCCTGGGCGTGGGCTTGCTCAATGTGACAGTCGCCATTGGCTTCGCAATGGTACCCGTATTTGCGCGACTCGTGCGCTCAATCGTGATCACGCTGGTTTATGAAGAATACGTCGTGGCGGCTCGTTCGCTGGGCGCATCAGACCGGCAAATCATTTGGAAACATATACTCCCCAACATGATGCCGCCGATCATCGTGCAAGCATCGGCGATGCTGGCTGTGGCCATCGGCACCGCCTCTGCCCTGAACTTCATCGGACTGGGCGTCGAACCTGGTACGCCCGACTGGGGCATGATGGTTGCGGATGGCCAACGGCTGATCTTTGACGCTCCCCACGTTCCGCTCTTTCCCGGGCTGGTCATCACTATCACCGTGCTCAGCGTCAATTATATGGGCGATGGTCTGCGCGATCACCTCGATCCCAAGTTGCGACGGCAAGGTTTCTGACGGATGTCGGAATGATCCTTTACTTGCTTAAGCGACTGATATGGCTGCCTATCGTCTTGTGGGCGGTTAGCAGCCTCACCTTCCTTGCCCTCCGCATCGTGCCGGGCAATCCGATTCAAACCGTGCAGAATCAGGTGATGGACAAAAGCCAATTGGCGCAGGTAGAAGCGGTTTGGGGGCTAAACCGACCGATTTCCGAGCAGTATGTGAGCTTTCTTTCGAAGCTGGTTCGGGGTGATCTCGGCTTGGCGATGAGCAGCGGCGTGCCGATTCGGCGCATGATCTTTGAACGCATGCCGCCGACTATAGAGCTGGCCATCGTCTCGCTTATCATCAGCACAGGAATTGGCGTTCTGTCCGGCGTCGCCTCGGTGGCGATACGTAATCGAGCCATCGATTATAGCGTTAGAACAGCTTCCATTCTCGGTCTGTCTCTGCCGCTCTTCTGGGTTGGCATCATGTTGATTATTCTCTTTTCCGTCAACTTGCGCTGGACGCCGACCAGCGGGCGAATCGGCGCCGGCGTCGATTACGATGTCATTACTAATTTCATGTTTTACGATCTGATAGCAACCGGCAACTGGGAAGCCTTCAGCAGCTACTTGCGCCATCTTGTCTTGCCCGGCGTGACTATCGGCTTAACATCAGCCGGCTTTGTCGCTCGTCTGACGCGCTCGGCCATGCTGGAGGTCATGAACTCGGACTACATCCGCACCGCGCGCGCCAAGGGACTATATGAGCGCAGCGTCATCTGGAAACACGCCATGCGCAACGCCATGCTTCCGATCATCACATTGCAAGGCTTGCAATTCGGCGCAATTCTCGGCGGCGCCGTGATCACAGAGCGCGTTTTCTCTTATCCTGGCATGGGTGCCTGGCTGCTTGATGGCATTCTTGAACGCGACTATTCGGTAGTGCAAGGCGGCATCATCTTTGTCGCGCTAGCCTACGTGCTGATGAACATGCTGGTGGACATTCTCTATCACGTCATCGATCCGAGACTCGGCAACCCCAGCTATTGAGTGTCGGCGAAGTGGCGTACGCATTGCCGATGAGCGCTTCTTCCGATGAATCCGTGTTTCAAAATTGTCAACGATTATGCCGTGGCGCCGGCGCCAATTTGCCCGAGCCCGATACGGCAGAATCCGGCTATTCAGTTCCGATGGCAAATACGCTGCCAACCCCTTTCCTGAGCGAATGCCACGCGCGCAGATGACTGCTTTCATTGAGCTTGATCAACGACAGGCAGCTTGTACAGCGCCGCCGCTGTTCGCCACATCA
>JAPOXG010000130.1 GCA_026707225.1 Chloroflexota bacterium | reverse complement strand
AGAGACCGCTCTTCATATGCAATCTCTTGCAATTATCGTATAGGCTCGTTAAATAAGAGGCACAGAAGTAGAACCTATAAAGTAATGCAAATTTCGCTAAGGCAACGATCTGTAGGGGCGACATATCATGTCGCCCGAAACTACCAGTCCCAGCCGCTGCGGGCGACCAGATTGGTCGCCCCTACAAGGTTCGCTTTTTCGTATAACTTGCCTGGAAAAAATGTGGGCACAAGAGGTCATAGCTGATGCCCCTGCCAGCATCTGCCGAAGCAATCGATTTCCACGGCTGGGATGGCGTTCGCCTGAGCAATGGCATCATCGACGCCATCTGCGTGCCGGAAATCGGCGGGCGGCTGATGCAGCTCAGCCTGGGTTCGCACGATTACCTCTTCATGAATCCGGACCTGCTGGGCAAGCGCTTCAGTTATGAAGAACATGCCGGCGATGGCGCGATTCTACACTGGAAGAATTACGGCGGCGCCAAGACCTGGCCCGCGCCCCAAGGCTGGGATGGTGATGGGCAGTGGCCCGGTCCGCCCGATCCCGTCCTCGATTCCGGGCGCTACGACTTTATTTCTGACGAGGACGATGCGGGCGCTTTCGTCCTGATGACGAGCCCGCCCGACGAGCGCTCCGGCCTGCGCATTCGCCGCCAGGTCAGGCTAAGCCCCGGCAGCTCGCGACTTCAGCTGCGACTTTTTTTCGAGAATATCTTGAATCGCGCGATCCGCTGGTCGATATGGGATGTGGCGCAGTTGGTTTGCAGCACGGCGGATGGGCAGTTGAATGACGACTGCTGGCTCTATATCCCCACCGATCCCGCGCGCGAGCGACCCTACGAGGTCATGTTCGGCGACGACAATCCGCAATATCATATGGATGCGGAGAGCGGGCTGCTGGCGGTGCAGTACCAAGGCATCGTCGGCAAGATCGGCGTACTCAGCCCGGCTGGCTGGATCGCCTTTGCCGACCGACGAGCGGGCTTCGCGCTCTGCATGCAATTTCCTTATGAGCCCGATGCCGAATATCCCGACAATGGCGCGACGGTGGAATGCTGGACGGAATCACCCGGCGCGCCCTCGCCGATACCGATTCGCTCGCCCGGCTACATTCTCGAGGCGGAAGTGCTCAGCCCGCTGCATACGCTCGCTCCGGGCAAAGTCGCAAGCCACCATATCACCTGGTCCGCGGCAGCTTGCCCGGCGCCAATCGTCGATGTCAGCGATGTCGGCTGCGTACATCAGTCGCTGTCGGTCGATGTCGCTGATGGCTGGGCGCGCGTCCAGGGCGTTTTCGGCTGTTTCCTGCAGGGCGGCGCGCAGCTTGAATTCCTGAATGATGCGGGCGCGGTAGTCGACCAGGTCGATCTGGGATTGGTATCGCCTTTGCGCGTGCTGCACGTCGATGCGCGAGCGAGAATCCCTTACGGCGCCAGTCTGATACGCTTGAGAATCTTGGATGCGGACGGCGCCGACGCGGGCGCGCTTGCCAACGTAATGCTTTAACTATCGAGACCGTGTAGGGGCGACCCTTGGGTCGCCCGCAATCGACCAGAATGCCACAAAGGAATATTATCCATGACCGAGCAATGGACGCCGGAAAAAGCCAACGACTGGTACGCCTCAATCGATCCTATCCGCGGCTGCAATTATCTGCCGCGCAGCGCCGTCAATTCGACCGAGATGTGGCAGGCCGAATCCTTCGACCCCGATACCATCGCCGAGGAATTGGCTTGGGCGGGGGCGGCTGGTTTCAACGCCGTGCGCGTCTTTCATCAGTTTCTCGTCTGGCGGAGCGATCCGGCCGGCTTGAAGCGCCGAATCGACCGCTTCCTCGATATTGCAGCGGGGGAGGGCATCAAAGCGATGTTCATCCTCTTCGATGACTGCGCCTTCGCCGGCAAGGAACCCTATCTTGGAAAGCAAGATGATCCCATTCCCTACACGCACAACAGCGGCTGGACGCCCAGCCCGGGCTTGACGCGCGTCGCTGATCATAGCGTTTGGCCCGCGCTCAAGGACTATGTCCTCGACATTGTCGGATCGTTCGCCGATGACGATCGCGTGCAGATCTGGGATTTGTACAACGAGCCGGGCAATAGCGAATTGGGCGAGACGAGCCTGCCGCTGGTGGAAGCGGCTTTCGCCTGGGCGCGCGAGGCCGGCGCGCAACAGCCGCTGACGACCTCCATCTTTCGCGGGCATGAGGGCTACGCGATGGAGCAACGCATATTGGAATTATCTGATGTCTCGTCTTTTCATCATTACGGCGATACTGGCGTCGAAGCGGTCATCCAGCGCTGCCAGGCTTATGGCCGGCCCGTGCTCTGCACCGAATGGCTGCGGCGCGTGGTTGGCCAGACGGTCGAGCTGATTCTGCCGATCTTCGCCCGCGAGCGCATCGGCTGGTACAATTGGGGCTTGGTCGCCGGGCGCACGCAGACCTACCTCGATTGGCGGCGCGAATTCAATACGCCCGACAGCAAGACCTGGCAGCATGACATTTTCCACGCCGACGGATCGCCTTACGATGAAGCGGAGATTGAATTGATTCGGGCGTTTGCATTTGATTAGCGGCGATTGGAAAGGTACTCCCGCAACATGTAACAGTGTCTTAACTTACTGTTGAGGACTGCGCGTAAGTTGCCGGCATCGTGACCAGAAGGAGGTGAAGATTAGAGGCTAAACTAGAGACAGCAGTAACAAACGATGTAATCCCAAATGTATTTCACTAGGAGAATTATCATGTTCGAGAACAAGAAAACAGGACTATCACGCCGCGACGTGCTCAAGACGATCGCCGGCGGTACCGGCGCCCTCGCCCTGGGCGCGCTGCCCGCCGCGGGGGTGATGGCGCAGGATCCGGTCACCATTACTTACTGGCATGGCTGGACCGAACAGTGGGAGAATTACGTCCAGGACATCGTCGACGCCTTCCACGCGCACCAGGACGCCATTCGCGTCGAGCCGCTGGTCGTCCCCTATGGCGATTTTCTGGTGCGCTTGACCGCCGCCATTTCGGCGGGCAGCCCGCCAGACATTGTCACCTTCTTCGGCTCCAACGAGATTCCGGGTTTGGCCGCCTTGGGCGGCATCACGCCGTACGCCGATCTGGGAACGCCAGAAGAGATCGCCGCCATCAAAGAATTCCTCACGCCAGCGGCTTTGGCCGGCGGCGTCGTCGACGGCGCGGTCTACGGCACGCCCAGTGGCTTCGGCGTCTACGACCTGGCTTGGAACAAGAACCAATTTGAAGAAGCGGGCTTGGACCCCGAAGTCGGACCCAGCACGATTGAACAACTGGATACAATGGCCGATCAGCTCACGGTCGAAGACGCCGATGGCAATCTGGATCGCGTCGGCCTGCTGCACCTCGGCTCGCACACCTCGCACCACCGCGCCTGGTTCGGCAACTTTGGCGGCCAGATTTACGATGCCGAGAACGACGCCATCACCGCCAACCACCCCGGCAATGTGCGCGCGCTCGAATGGATGATGAGCTACAGCGAAAAATACGGCGTTGAACGCTTGCAGCGCTTTTCATCGGGCTTGTCCGGCGAGCGCGGCGGCACGCAAGATCCCTTCATCGCGGGCCGTCTGGCCATGCATCTCATCGGCCCCTGGAAACTGGGCGACTTCCACCGCTTCGCCGCCGAAGGCTTCCGCTGGGGTTTGACGCACTTGCCGCCGGTCGCGGGCGAAGAAGACAGCACCGGCTGGGGTTCTTGGATTTGGGGCAACTACCAGTGCATCCCCTCCGGCGCGGCCAACCCAGACGCCGCCTACGAGTTCGCCAAGTGGTGGTCCGGCTTCACCGATCCGGATGTCATGGCCATCGTCGCCGCCTGGAAAGATACGCCGACCACGACCACCGGCTCGCTGGCCGCGCTGGAAGTGGACCGCATCACCGCCCTCTTCGACGACCATCCCGATTATCGCAGCTTCTTCGAAACCATGGGCAGCCCGCGCGGCTTGACCACGCCGATGATCCCGGTGGCCAACTTCTACATGGACCGCTTGGGCTCGGAAATCGATCAAGCTCTGCGGCTGGAGAAATCGGCGCAGGAAGCGCTCGACGCCGTGCAAACCGCAGTCGAGAACGAATACCGCCAGTTCTAGCCGGATCCAAGACATTTGTGTACGGGCGACTCGGTGGGTCGCCCACCACTGCTTTAATTCATGTTTGTTAACATCGGCAACAAACGAGCAAACGTCAACAACATCGTATCATTCGTCCTGCTGGTCGGCTTGTCGGCCGCCTTCATCCTGCCGCTCTTCTGGATGATCACCACCTCGCTCAAACCCATCGACCAGCTCCTGCTTGACCCGCCGGTCTGGATCCCCAGGCCGCTCGAATTCGACAATTATCCCAAGGCCCTGGAAGCGCAGCCCTTCCTGCAATATCTGGGCAATTCGCTGCAGATCGCGGTCGCTGCCGTCATCGGCGCCATCGTCTCCAACAGCCTGGTCGCTTACGGCTTCTCGCGCGTGGAATGGAGGGGCCGCGATGCCGTCTTTGTGCTGGTGCTCTCTACCCTGATGCTGCCGTATCATGTCGTGATGATTCCGCTCTTCGTCAGCTTCAGCAAGATCGGCTGGGTCAACACCTGGCTGCCGCTGATCGCGCCCGCCTGGCTTGGTCATCCCTTCTTCATCTTTATGCTGCGTCAATTCATGCTCGGCATTCCCAAAGAGCTTTCTGAAGCCACTCGAATTGATGGCGGCTCGGAATGGATACTGCTCACGCGCGTCATCCTGCCGCTCTGCAAGCCGGCGCTGGCGACGGTGGCGCTCTTCCAATTCATCTGGTCCTGGAACGACTTCATCGGTCCGCTGATTTATCTCAATGATCGCTCGCTCTACCCGATGTCGCTAGGATTGGCGCTTTATCATAATTCGCAAGGCATCACCGATTTCAGCATTTTGATGGCGGCCTCGACCATGGCGGTCGTTCCGATCATCATCATCTTTTTCTTAATGCAGCGCGTGTTCATCCAGGGCATCTCGCTGACGGGCTTGAAAGGGTAGGGCATGGCAACCGCCGCCGGCGTCATAGCAAAATCTGCAGGGGCGACTTATCAAGTCGCCCGCGCCCAATTCCTTATTCAATCAGCGGGCGACCAGGTTGGTCGCCCCTACAAGTCTTGGACAAGGCGGGTTCGTGTTGCGCATGAGCCAAGTCGTGACTTGCGAGGGACTGTGGTGAAAAACCATGTTGACACCACAGAATAAGCGCGAGTTGCGCAAAATAGGCGTGGGCTTGGTCTTTATCTCACCCTGGATCGTTGGCTTTCTGGCGCTCAACCTCTATCCCATCATCGCTTCGTTCTATTACAGCTTGACGCGCTACTCGCCGATTTCGTCGCCCAGGTTCATCGGCTTGTTCAACTACGAGAAGCTGCTCTACTTTGATCCGCTCTTCATCAAGGCGTTGACAAATACGCTGTACTTTGTGGTCTTCGCCGTGCCCCTGGGCAATATGCTGGCTCTGGCGCTGGCTGTCTTGCTGAACCAGAAAGTCAAGGGATTATCCGTCTTCCGCACGATATTCTACCTGCCGAGCATCTTGCCCTTGGTCGCCACCAGCATCGTCTGGACTTGGCTGCTGCACCCGCAGTATGGCGCCGTCAGCGTCATCATGGCTGAGTTGGGCTTGCCCGTTATCAGTTGGTTTTCCGATCCCCAATGGGCGAAACCGGCGCTGATCATGATGAGCATGTGGGGCGCCGGCTGGATGATGCTGATTTACCTGGCCGCTTTGCAAGATGTGCCGCAGGAACTCTACGATGTCGCCTCGCTCGATGGCGCCAGTTTGTGGCGCAAGTTCCGCCATGTGACCGTGCCCATGATCAGCCCGATCATCCTCTTCAACACCATCGTCGGCTTGATCGGCGCCTTCCAATACTTCACCGAAGCTTACATCATCACCGAAGGCGGACCGGGCGACTCAACCTTATTCTATTCGCTCTATCTCTTCCAAAACGCCTTCGCCTACTTCAAGATGGGTTATGCCTCGGCCATGGCGTGGCTGCTATTCCTGGTCATACTGATTCTGACCTTCATCATCTTCCGCAGCTCGGCCAAGCGCGTTTACTATCACGGCAACTGAGGGCGTCTCCACGCGGACAATCGGCGCCGAAGCCGCGACCTTTATTCTGTCAGAACAACATCAGGCCGAACGCGTTACAGATTGGGCGAAATCTGTTATCGTTTACTTTCCGTTGGCGACAGAAGGGATACCGGCATGAAGATCACGGATATCGAGATTCGGCTGTGCAAGCATCAGGAAGAGGTGATGAGCGCGACCGAACTGCGCGATTCGCACCGGTCCGATCTGCACTTTCTCATCATCACCATGAAGACCGCTGCCGGCATCGACGGCGTCAGCATGGGATTCGCCGGCATGGGGGCGGAGATGGCTGGCTCGATCGCGGCGCAATCGCTCAAGCCTTTCTTCCTCGGCAAGGATCCGCTGGCGCGCGAGCGGCATTGGCATGACTTCCGGCGTTACGACCGCCACTGGCATTTGACGCCGGTTTATTCTTACGGTCCCTTCGACATCGCGCTATATGACATCGCTGGGAAAATCGCCGGGCTGCCGCTCTACAAGCTGCTGGGCCACTGCCGCGAGAAAGTACCGACCTATGTCAGTTCCATGTTTCTCGATAGTCCGCAGGATTACGCCGATCAAGCGGTCGAGTTCAAGGGGCGCGGCTTCCATGGTTACAAGCTGCACCCGCCGAGTGATTTTCACGAGTCGCTGGAGGCGTATCGGCTTTGCCGCCAAGCCATTGGCGATGACCCGCATTTCAAGCTGATGGCGGACCCGGTGACGACGCATACTTATTATGAAGATGCGCTGCGCATGGGGCGCGAGTTGGAGAAGCTCGACTATTACTGGTTTGAAGAGCCGCTCTACGATACGGACTTCAACGGCTTGCGCAAGCTGACCCGCGACCTGGACATCCCGATTTGCGGCGCCGAAGTGCTTGTCGGCTCGCATTATTCGACCGCCGAGTGCATCGCCAGCGGCGTGGTCGATATCGTGCGCAGCGATGTCTCCTGGAAGGGCGGGGTGACCGCGGTGATGAAGACAGCCCACCTGGCGGAAGCCTTCGGCATGCGCTGCGAAGTGCATACGGCGATTTACCCGGCGCTGGAGATCGTCAATCTGCATTGCTGCTGCGCGATTTCCAACTGCGAGTTCTTTGAAGCGCTGATACCGAGTTCGCTGATGAAGCTTGGCATAAAGAATCCGGTTGAGATTGACGCCGAGGGTTACGCGCATCCGCCAGCGGGCGCCGGCCTGGGCATCGAATGGGATTGGGACTTTATCGATAACGCGACTGTTGCGGTAATGTGATCGCAGATATTTTGAACATTATTCGCCCCCATGGAGGTTTAGCATGACGAGCGTTAGCTGGAAAGATGACCTGGAATTATTCGCCCTGGCTCGGCGGGAACTGTTCACCGCTGTCGTCGGCGATGTTATGGACAAGCTGGGCTTTTTGCATCAGTTCTTGCCGCCGCGCATCGGGCCGCTGCGCCCGGACATGGTCGTCATTGGGCGGGCGATGACCGTATTGGAAGCGGATGTCTTTGAAGAAAGGTCATCCTCGGAAAACAATCCCGTCATGTCGCGGGCTTTCGGTCTGCTGTTCGAGGCGCTGGATGACCTGAAGCCGCATGAAGTCTATGTCTGCGCCGGCGCCTCGCCGCGATACGCGCTCTGGGGCGAGCTGATGAGCGCGCGCGCCATCAAACTGGGGGCGGCCGGCGCGGTGGTGGATGGCTACTTGCGCGATACCAACGGCATCCTGGCGCAGAATTTTCCCGCGTTCTCTTACGGCTCCTACGCCCAGGATCAGGGTCCGCGCGGCAAGGTAATCGACTTTCGCGTTCCGATAGAAATTGAGGGCATTCGTATCAACACGGGCGACATCGTCTTCGGCGATGTCGATGGCGTGTTGGTGGCGCCGCGGGAAGCGGAGGAGGAGATCTTCACGGGCGCCATCGACAAGGCGCGCGGCGAGAAGCTGGTGGGGAAGGCGATTGAGGAAGGCATGAGCGCGAGCGAGGCTTTTAGAAAGTTCGGCATTATGTGACGCGGTTTTGTCACCTTAAATGCCCCGGCCTTGATCCGGCCCCTCTTTTCGCTGGATGGAGGTCGCGCGGTCTGGAATTTTGTGGCGCATGAGCCCGAGAAAGTGGTAAAGTCTGGCATACGCTTCTGAGCGGAAATGAGTGCAGAAAGGAAGAATCACATGGTACGCGCAGGATTATCCAGTTTCTCGTTGCATTTGCCCGATGCCATAGGGGATCCCTGGTTTGAATTGGACGATGGTCACAAGACCGTCTCGGGCTCGTTTCGTCAAACGCCGACCCTCGATTTGCTCGATTTCCCCGGCGAGGTTGCCGCGCATGGCATTAACTGCGTTGATCTCTGCATTCAGCATATCCCCAATATCGAACCGGGCTACCTGGCCGAATTGCGCGCCGCCTTTGAGTCGGCCGATGTCGAGCTGTATCAGCTGCTGATTGACATCGGCGAGGTCGGCAGTCCCGATCCCGAAGAGCGTAGCGCCGGGATCGCGCTGACCAAACGCTGGATGGAAATCGCGGCCGAGTTGGGGTCGACCGGCGTCCGCTATGTCCCGGGCGATAGCGCGCCCACGCCGGCGACGATCAGCCAAAGCGGCGAGGCTTTCCAGGCGCTTTACGATTACAGCATCGCCTGCGGCGTGGAGCCAGCCACCGAAAACTACAAGATCTTCAATAATGAGGCTGACGATCTTTTACGCGTTCTCGATCTCTCCGAGCGCGAATATGGCTTGGTCGCTGATTTCGGCAACGCGAAAGGACCGGGCAAATACGATACCTTGTCCAGGCTGATGCCGCGGGCGACCGCCATACATCAGTGGGTGGTGATCGACGAGAACGGCGTGATCAATGACGAGGACTCCAAACATTGCCTGAACATGGCGCGCGAGAACGGCTTTGATGGTCCGGTGATGCTCTTGGGCGGGCAACCGTATCAGCAGTATCGGGACAGTCGCGAAATGTGGGATGCGGTCGACGAGTTGCGGGGTGAAGTGAAGTCCGTTTTTGGCGATGATTTCCAAGCCTGAGGATGAGCGCGCGGTGGAACGGTGAAGTGAAAAAGCGATCTTAAAGGGGCGAGCCACTGAGCCGTCCCTTTCTTTTGTCGCGCGAATTCGGCGAATCTTAGGGCGTCAGTTGTTACAATTCACGTTCAAATGAAAAATACCAAAGTGGTGACGTAAACGATGAACGCGGAAGAAATCAGCAGGGTCGCCTGCGTCGGCGGCGGAACAATCGGCTTCTCTTGGGCGGTTCTCTTCGCCCAATACGGGCTCCAGGTCAACATTTACGATATCTCTGACGAGGCATTGGCTTGGACGCGGCGGGAGATCGACAGCGCTTACGAAACCCTCGTCGAAGCGGGACGCATGACCCACGACGATGTGGCGGCGGCGCTGAACCGCATCACGACCACGACTGTCCTGGCTGAGGCGCTTTACGATGTCGACTTTGTACAAGAGTCCGGACCGGAACGTTATCGGATCAAACGCGAAATTTATCGTCAGCTCGACCAGCTCGCGCGCCCCGACGCCATTTTCGCATCGAGCACCAGCGCCATGTTGATGACCGAGATTCAGAAGGCGACGACGCGCCCTGAACGCTGCGTGGTGGCGCATCCCTACAACCCGCCGCATATCGTGCCGTCGGTTGAGATCGTGCCGGGCGAAGCGACCGCGGCAGAAACAGTGGCGCTAACGCGGGACTTCATGGCGCGGCTGGGGCGGACGCCGGTGGTGGCGCGGGTGGAATGCCGCGGTCATATCGTCAACCACATGCAGGCGGCGATTTACCGCGAGGCGCTCTGGCTGGTGGGCAACGGCGTGGCGACGGTTGAGGAGATTGATCTGGCTTTTCGCACGGGACCGGGCTTGCGCCTGGCGCTGATGGGTCCCTTTGCCATCGGTATGCTGACCAGCACCGGCGGATTGCAGGACACCTTTGTTGACCGGAAGCTGGACCACAGCGTGGAAGATGACATTCCCTCGCGCGTGGAGCGGGAGGCGCCGCCCCGTACGCCTGAGTTGGCGCGCGAATGGGCGAAAATCTGTACCGCCCAAATGGAAGCGGCGCTGGCGGATACCGATATGGAGCAATTGAAGAAGTGGCGCGACAAGAAACTGCTGCAGATTCTCGATGTGATTGCCGCGGATTAACCGACGCGGCAAACGATCAAATGTCGACCGTCTATGGAATAGCGAAGCGCTTATGAAAATCACCGATGTAACATCTACCTATCTCTCGATCCCGCATTTGGGCAGCATTCAAGACGCGACCATTCGCCACCCGACGCCGGGAAGAAGCCAATGTTTCGTTCATATCCACAGCGACGAGGGGCTGGAAGGGCTTGGCGTCTGCGATGGCGGGCGCGCGGCACAAGCCCTGATCAATGACTCGCTGAAACCGATTCTGCTCGGGCAAGATCCGCTCTTCATCGAAAAGCTCTGGGACGATATGTTCTGGCGCCTGCGCGGCGTCGGGCGCAAGGGCTTGGCTTTCGCCGCCATCTCGGCGGTAGACACGGCGCTGTGGGACTTGAAGGCTAAGATTTTCAACGTGCCGCTCTACCAACTCTTGGGACCCTATACCGACAGCGTCCCCATTTACGGCAGCGGCGGCTGGACCCATTTCAGCGTCGACGAGTTGGTCGCCGAGCAGGTCGGCTATGTCGAGCGCGGCATGAAATCAGTCAAGATGAAAGTGGGCAAGGACTTCGGCAGAAGCGAGCGAGAGGATATAGAACGTCTGGCGGAAGTGCGCGCCGCTGTTGGCGCGGACGTCGAGATCCTGATTGACGCCAACAATGGCTACTATGCCAAGCAGGCGATTCGCATGGCGCGCGCGTTTGAACCATACCGCGTGGGCTGGTTTGAGGAGCCGGTCTTGGCTGATGACATTGAAGGCTTGGCCGCCATCGCCCGCGCTATCGACATCCCGGTGGCGACCGGCGAGCACGAATACAGCAAATTCGGCTTTCGTGAACTGATCGCCCGCGGCGGGGCCGATATCGTGCAGCCGGATATCGGTCGCGTCGGCGGCGTAACTGAGTGGATCAAGGTGGCGCATCTGGCGCATGCCTTCAATTTGCCGGTGGCGCCGCACGCCTTTCAGGTCATCCACCTGCATGTCGCCTGCGCCACGCCAAACCTGCGCATCGTCGAGTATTTGGGTGTATCCGAAGAATTTGATAAGCTGGTGTACACCGAATTCCCTGAGCCGGCCGATGGGATGTGGTCGCCCTATCCGGATAAGCCGGGCTTGGGCTTGGAGCTGAACCCGGATGCCGTCAAGAAGTACAGCGCCTGAACCCAGGACGAGGCGAGAATCTAGCTGAAGGAGTGTGGCGATGAAGGCGGCAGTCCTCTATGAAGCGAACTCCCCGCTTGTGATTGAGCAGTTTGATTTGCCCGATATCGCCGATGATCAGGTGCGCGTGCGGCTGATGGCCAGCGGCGTCTGCCACTCGGACTGGCATATCGTCAAAGGCGAATGGGTCGATGTTAACCGGCCGCCGGTGATTCTCGGACACGAGGGCGCGGGCCTGGTCGAGGAAGTGGGCGCCGCGGTGAAGGGCGTCAATGTAGGCGATCACGTGGTGCTGTCCTGGATGCGCAATTGCGGCATCTGCGAAATGTGCCAGGAGGGCTATTCCAATCTCTGTGAAGAGCCTTGGGACCACAGCGCCCAGCCGCGATCCGCCGATAGCGGACGCCCGATGAAACGCATGAACGCGCTGGGGACCTTCAGTACCGAGACCATCGTGCCCCAGGACATCGCCATCCCGATTGACCGCGAGATACCCTTCGCGCAGGCTTCGCTGGTCGGCTGTGGGGTGATGACCGGCGTAGGCGCGGCTTTGAACACAGCCAGGGTGCAAGCCGGCAAGTCAGTCGCCGTCTTCGGTTGCGGCGGCGTGGGCCTCAACGTGATCCAGGGCGCGGCCATCGCCGGGGCGGAGCCGATCATCGCCATCGATATCCTGGACAACAAACTCGAATTGAGCCGGCAGTTCGGCGCGACGCATACGGTCAATTCGGCCGAAGCCGATCCGGTTGAGGCGATTAAGGAATTGACGGATGGCAAGGGCGCGCACTACGCCTTCGAAGCCATCGGCTTGGCGCCAGAGCCCTACACGCAGTCGATTTTGTGCACGCGGCGGCGCGGCGTCACCGTCTTCGTCGGGCATGGTCCCGATAATATGCCGATCGACTTTGACTGCAAGATCTTGGGTCCCGAGAAGATGGTCATCGGCTCAATGTATGGCAGCTGCAATCCGCGCATCGATTTTCCCCGCATCCTCAGCTTGTATAAGGCGGGCAAGCTGAAGCTGGATGAATTGGTGACCCGCGTCTATCCGCTCGAAGACGTCAATGAGGCATTCGCCGCGCTGGGCAGAGGCGAGGTCGCTCGCAGCGTTTTGGATTTGACCTAAGCGCTTGGATGTCGCCGCAACCCTTGCGAGATCGAGAGACTCAGGTGCAAATCGAAGGCAAGACCGTACTCGTCACCGGCGCCGCCCGCGGCATCGGACGCGCCATTGCCGAGGCCTTTGCCGGGGAAGGCGCCAATGTTGTGCTGGCGGACTTGGGCTCGCTGGCGAATAAACCGGCGGCGGGCTGGCATTACGGGCTATCGCCTGAATCGGAGCTGGCCGGCGCGGCGAAGGAGATCCGCGAGCGAGGCGGCTCATGCGCGGCGCTTGAGGTCGATGTATCGGACCGCGCTTCCTGTCAAAGCCTGGTTCAAGAGTCGGTCGAGACTTTTGGCCGTTTGGATGTCATCGTGAACAATGCCGGCGTGATTAAACTGGGCTATATCGCCGACTTCGCCGAGTCCGAATGGGATCGCATCTTCGCGGTGAACGCCAAGGGGGTCTTCTTGATGTCGCAGGCGGCGCTGCCTCACCTGGAAGAGCAGGGCGGGCTCATCATCAACATCGCCTCAAACGCCGGCAAAAAAGGCTCGCCCTACAATAGCGCCTACTGCGCCTCCAAAGCGGCTGTCATCGGCTTGACCCAGTCAATGGCGGCCGAGCTCGCCGATCGTTCTATCCGGGTGAACGCCATCTGCCCGGGCAACGTCTTCACTTCCATGCAATTCGATTACCTCGTCCTGCATCGGCTGCAGCAATACGAAGGCCAATCTCTGGAAGAAGCCTTCGATGCCTTCGTGCAAGCGACGGCGCCGTTGGGGCGCAGGCAGGCGCCTGAGGAGATCGCCGACGCCGCCTTGTACCTGGCCCGCGCCGACAGCGTCACCGGCATCTCGCTCTCGGTGGACGGCGGCAATGGGATTGGCGTATCGTGAGGCTCGATCGACGCTGATGGAGATTCAAGGCAAGACCGTCATCGTCACCGGCGCCGCCCGCGGCATCGGGCGCGGCATCGCCGAGGCTTTTGCCCGTGAAGGCGCAAGCGTCGTGCTGGCGGACTTGGGCGCTGTGGCAGCCGAAAGGGCCGGATCCTGGAACTACAAGCTCGCCACTTTAGAGGATCTGGCGACGACTGCAGTTGACATCCGCGAGCGGGGTGGCGCCTGCTTGGCGCTCGAAGTCGATGTTTCCGACCGCGCCTCTTGTCAATCGCTCGTTGACCAGGCCGTTGAAGCTTTCGGCGGCATCGATGTGATTGTGAACAACGCCGGCGTCATTCAGACGGGGCCGCTGGTCGACTTTGCCGAGCGCGATTGGGACCGCATCTTCGCGGTTAACGTCAAGGGCATCTTCTTGATGTCGCAGGCGGCGCTGCCCCACTTGCAGGCAAATGGCGGCCTCATCATCAACATCGCCTCGGTCGCCGGCAAACAAGGATTCGCTTATATGGGCGCCTATTGCGCCTCGAAATTCGCCGCGATCTGCTTAACCCAGTCGATGGCGGCTGAGCTGGCCGAATACGATATCCGCGTGAACGCCATCTGCCCGGGCAATGTCGATACATCCATGTGGTTTGATCATCTGTCCAAGTCCGAGCGGCAGCAGCGCCTCTACGGCACGGATACCGTTGAAGACACCTTTAAAGCCGTCGTTGACGCGACTATCCCATTGGGTCGCCAACAGAGCCCGGCTGATATGGCGGGTGCGGCGCTGTATCTGGCGCGCGCCGACAATGTGACGGGCATCGCGCTGACTGTAGCCGGCGGCATTGTGATGCATTAAACTCTGTTTTTGAAAATGGAGAACGAGCTATCGAAATGAAATCAGAGAATTTCGATGTAATCATCGTCGGCGCCGGCATTTCTGGCTTGTATATGCTGTATCGCATGCGGGCACTGGGTTTGTCTTCACAAGTCATCGAAGCGGGCGGCGGCGTCGGCGGCACCTGGTATTGGAATCGCTATCCCGGCGCGCGCTGCGACACCGATACGATTGAGTATTCATACAGCTTTGACGAGGCTTTGCAGCAGGAGTGGGAGTGGCCAGAGCGCTATCCCACGCAGCCGGAAATTCTCCATTATCTCAACCATGTCGCCGACCGCTTTGATTTGCGGAAGGACATAAGTTTCAATAGGCGTGTGGAATCAGCGGCGTTCGATGAGAAGTCCGGTCGCTGGCAGGTGGGCACAGATGGCGGGGGGTGGCTTTCCGCCCGCTTTCTGATCATGGCGACGGGCAGCATATCGGCGCCAAATATCCCAGAGATCGATGGGATGGAGAGCTTTCGTGGCGCGATTCATCATACGGCGCGTTGGCCGCATGAAGGCCTTGACCTCATTGGCAAGCGCGTGGCTGTCATCGGCACCGGCTCGTCTGGCGTGCAGGCGATACCTGTTATTGCAGAGCAGGCGACGCAGCTTACGGTATTCCAGCGCTCGCCGCAGTGGTCGGTTCCGGCACATAATCGCCCGGTGGATCCGGATTTTGTCGCCGAAATCAAGGCGGATTACGCCGGCTTCCGCGCGCGCAATCGGCTGGAGTCGGGCGCGCAATTGTCCCACATTCCCGCCAATGACTTTTCGGCGGCGGAGATCAGCGAGGAAGAGCGCCAGCGCGTTTTGGAGGAGCGCTGGCAATTGGGCGGCTTTCCCTTTTTCGGCGCTTTTAACGACATAACCGTCAGCCACGAAAGCAACAAAGCGACGGCTGATTTCGTCCGCGATAAGATTCACGCGATTGTGGACGATTCGCTGGTCGCGGAGATGCTCACCCCAGACTATACGATTCACTGCAAACGCCCGGTGCTCGATAGCGGTTACTTCGAATCTTACAATCGCCCAAATGTGAGTTTGGTCGATCTCAAAACGACGCCGATTCAAGCGATCACGCCCGCTGGCATCCGCACGAGCGAAGCCGACTACGATGTCGATATCATCGTGCTGGCCACCGGCTTTGACAACATGACCGGCGCGCTGCTGCGGATCGATATTCGTGGGCGGGGCGGGTTGCTTTTGCGCGAGAAGTGGGCTGAGGGACCGGTCAATTATCTGGGCTTGCAGGTATCCGGCTTTCCCAATCTCTTTACGATCACTGGGCCCGGCAGTCCCTCGGTTTTGACCAATATGATGGTGGCGATTGAGCAGCACGTGGAGTGGGTGACGGACTGCATCAACTTTATGGTATCGAACGATCACGCCATAATCGAGGCGGCTGAAGACGCCCAGGTCGAGTGGGTCGCGCACGTCAATGAGGTGGCGAACGCGACCTTGTGGGTGTCTTGCCACAATTGGTATCAAGGCGACAATATCCCGGGCAAGCCACGCGTGTTTATGCCCTTGCCCGGCTTCCCGCCTTACGTTGAAAAGTGCGAAGAGGTCGTCGCTAATGGTTATGAGGGATTCGTTCTGTCGTAGATTGCGAAGTGAACGTGGACACTGTCACGATGATTCAATCAGATTGTTCATCAAGCGTTTCGCTGTTTGCCCGTCAGCTAGACGCTTTAAGGTTTCGCGCTGATCCTTGCTTTGCCGGAGCCGTACACTGTCTAATTCCAACAAGTCCCTATAAATCTCCGCCCGCACTTCGTTGCTGATGTCTCGGCGAAGTTGATCATGCTTCGCGTTGTCTTGATCTTCAGCCCACTTGTAAAAGACGAATAATGCCGATAGAAATGCGGCAACGGACCCGATTAAGGCTGCAAGTGTGCCCAGATCTATATTCATTTGACCTATCAGACGCAGCACCACGACGCTCATCAGAAACAGCGAGATGATAAGCATGGTACTCGCCCAAACCAAAACGAACGCAGTGGACAGGAAGTTCCGGCGTGCTGATGAAGCCCTTTCGTTGTCTTTCATTTCATGTCTTCCCAATATAGATATGGAACACTGGACGTTTCGCCGAGCAACTGCATAGAATGAAGAACAATATTGAGCTTTCCCCAATGACTGCCTAAATCTACAATATCAAACAGCATCAAATGTTCAAGAATATGTAGCTCATACGCCGTTGGCGGGCCCTCAGAAAGGCCATTAGGGTATCGTCGCTAGAATGCCAACTGACAGTATGGAGAAAGCACAGACTTATCGACCTGACAAGGCCCGAATCGGTCGGCTTGTGCGCCGACCGTCTCGCTAGGATCGCCGCTCATTTCAATCGCTATGTCGATGAGGGGCTGATACCGGGTTATCTCGTCACAGTCGCGCGCCGGGGGCAGGCGGCTTATCGGCATTGCTATGGCTTGCGCGATGTCGAAGCGGGCCGGCCGGTCGAAGAAGACACGATCTTTCGCATCTATTCCATGACCAAGCCCATCACGTCGGTGGCGGTGATGCGGCTTTACGAGCGCGGTCTGCTGCAGTTGGATGACCCGGCCTCGGAATATATTCCGGGATTTGAGCGCTTGGAAGTCTTCGAATCCGGCGACGCCGAGGGCTGCCTCACAGCGCCGGCCGAGCGCGAGATGACCATCCGCGACTTGCTGACTCACACATCGGGCTTGACCTATGGGCACTTGCATGCCCATCCCGTTGACGCTATGTATCGCGCGCGCGACTTGCTTGGTGAAGATATGTCGCTGGGGGATTTCGTCGGGCATCTGAGCGAACTGCCGCTGCTGTTTTCGCCCGGCACGCGCTGGAATTACAGCGTGGCCACCGATGTCCTGGGCCACATCATCGAAGTTATTTCGGGTCAGTCGCTAGGTCGCTTTTTCGCCGAAGAGATTCTGACGCCGCTGGGCATGGTCGATACCGGCTTTTCGATTTCGCCGGATCAAGTCGATCGCTTCGCCGCCAACTACGAGCGTGAAGGCGCCGGCTATCGCCTCATCGACAGTCCGAAAGATAGCGCCTATTTGTCCGAGCCGAAGCTCTGTTCCGGCGGCGGTGGATTGGTCTCGACAGCGAGCGATTATCTACGCTTTAGCCAGATGCTGCTCAATAAGGGCGAGCTAGAGGGCGCGCGCGTGCTGGGGCGCAAGACGGTTGAGTTGATGACCAGCAATCATCTGCCGGGCAACAGCGATTTGTCGGGCATGGGTTACCTCCTCCACAGCGAAACGCGCGCGGAAGGCGTCGGCATGGGTCTTGGCGCTCGGCACAATTTGCGCCGCTCGGGCATCCGCACAGAAACGCGCCACGATGGCGTTGGCTTTGGTTTGGGCGGCTATGTCTTGCTTGACCCGCCGGCGGCGCAGATCCTGGGCTCGCCGGGCGAGTTTGGCTGGGGCGGCGCTGCCAGCACGACCTTCTGGGTAGACCCGCGCGAGGAAATGACAGCGATCTTCCTGACCCAACTGATGCCGTCGTCATCCTATCCGATCCGGCGTGAGTTGCGCGTCTTGGCGAATCAAGCGATTGTGGATTGAAGATGGCAGACTGAAGGATAAGGGCAACAAGTCTCGTCACGCGAAAACGAGCAGACGGACGAGTGGGCGGCCACCGGCTCGCCCGTACAACATCTCGATAGCCTTTATATGTCAATTCTTAAGACCGTCGTTTGTCACTTGCTTGGAATAACGTTTTTGCGCAGGCACTGAGCACGACTAACTGAAATGCTACGGATTCATAACAGGAGAGAAAACGATGAATGTAACCGCTGTTGAAACCATTCTCGTCCGCAACATTGAGCCCTATATCGGCGGGCGGCACTGGCTGTTTGTCCAGCTGATGACCGATGAGGGCATCATCGGTTTGGGCGAACGGCCGACGATGCACGCCGCCAACTTGGGGCCGGCGATCAGCATGATCGAGGACTTCTGCGAGCAGTTTGTCATCGGCAGCAACCCCTTTCATATCGAGCGCATTTGGCAGACGATCTATGCTTCGCGGCACGACTGGCGTCATCCCAGTTTGTACATGACGCCGGCGCTCAGCGCGATTGAGATGGCGCTGTGGGATATCGTCGGCAAAGCGACCAATCAGCCCATTTACAATCTTTTGGGCGGGCAGGTCCATGAGCAGTTGCGCGCCTATGCCTACATGCCGACCGCAGGCATTTGGGAGAACCCGCTGAAAGCCGGCGAGATAGCCGTCAAGCTGGTGGAAGCGGGCAATACGGCTTGCAAGCTCGATCCCTTTACGCCGTTGTTTCCACAGCCGCGTGATTTCTCGTTGAAGACGATCCGGCGCGTGGCCAAGATATTCCGGGCGATTCGCGACGCCGTCGGCGACGAGCTCGAAGTCGCCATCGGCACGCACGGGCAGTTCAGCACCGCCGTCGCCATTCGCGTAGCCAAAGAGCTGGAGGAGTTCAGCCCCTTCTGGTTCGAGGAACCGGTGCCGCCGGAGAATATCGACGAGATGGCGCGCGTGGCCGCGCACACCAGCATCCCGATCGCTACCGGCGAACGGCTGGTGACCAAGTTTGAATTCGCCCAATTATTGAAGAAGCAGGCGGCGCAGATTATGCAGCTGGACGTCGGGCAGTGCGGCGGCATCCTGGAGGCGAAGAAAATCGCCGGCATGGCAGAAGCGCACTACGCTATGATCGCGCCTCACATGTACTGCGGACCAGTCGCCGCGGCCGCGGCCGTGCAGCTTGATACCTGCTCGCCCAACTTTTTGATCCAAGAATACAACGGCGCCGGGCTGCACAATGATATTCTGAAAGAGCCGATTCGTTTCGAGAATGGCTTCATCAAGCCGCCTGCGGGGCCCGGCTTGGGCATTGAGCTTGACGAAGCGGTGGTCAAGAAGCAGCTGGCTTAGCCGGCCGTGGAATGATCTGCTAGCCGCCGGTCTTGACCAGATCAATCGCATCCCAGGTCAGCCAACTGTCATTGAGCAGGCGGGCTTCCAGCGTATTCTCGCCGACGAGTAACGTCCCGCTGGGCAGATCGATCGCCGCCGTTTGGGGGAAGGCAAGATGCGCCGGGTCGCGATCTTGGATTCCCAGCCCGGTTTCCAGAGTCGTTTCGAAGCGCCGACCGTTCAACGTCGCCTCAATCAGCGGGGCATTGGACCGCGCCTGATCAGCGGTATGCAAGCGCAGGCGGGCGGGTCCCGCAACGCCCGGTGGCACATCAAAGACGAATCGAAGGCGCCGGCCCCTCCTCAACAATAGGGGCAATGCCGCTGGATCAGGTCGAATTGCTTCAATCTCAAGGTCGTTAATTTGCTGGATTCGCGAAATGTCGTCGTAGCCGGCAAACTCGCGGGTCATCGCATCTAGTCTTCCGATCGAGAAAAGCACATCGGCGCTTGGCTCAATCAGGACCTCGTCGGCGTTCCAGCAGGATATGCGCCAGCCGGTCTGCGCCAGCGTAAGACCGGATTGCGAATTGACGGGCGCGTAAATCGTGATGAGGCGCGCCTCGCCGGGCGGGATGAAAGCGTGATTGTCCTCGATGTCGAGGTCGGTGCGGTAGGCGAGTTGAGGATGCGGCTCGCAGAAAAGCGCTGTCATTTCTCCCGTGTTGGTCAGTTCAATGCGAAGGCTTTCGCGCTGGTCCGCCCGCTGCGCTGAGCGAATACGCGCCTCCAGGGATGTTCGCGCCGGACCGGGAACAGCGCCGGATACCAGACCGGCCAGGGGCGCCGGCGAATCCGCCGAGCCGAATATATGCAGCCGTTCTGATAGCAGCCGTCCATCCCCGTCGTGAAGCTGCAGTTCGACGAAGAGCAAGCCATGCGCCATTTCAGCGAGTGGTCCGGATCGGATCGCGCCCAGCTTCAGCGCCTCCAACGGCTGAATCATCGCGCTGCCCTCGTCCCGCGCCAGCGCCTGGCCGTCGGCGCCGCGCAAGAGCCAGCGCCAGTGAAGATCAGCAGCCGGTTCAGGCGCGTCGCTGACCAGCCACAATTCCACATCCAGCCCGGTGCGAGGGTCGTACAGGTTGGATTCATGTTTCAGCGACAGACTGAGGGGCGCCAATGCCTGCTTCTGGAAATCGTAGGTCATCAGGGGCCGACCGTCATAATCGACCAGATAGGGTCCGCCGCCATTGGGCCAGGGCTCGTTGAATACCCAGCTGGTGATGCCGCCGATGCGTCTGCCCCGGCGCCGCAAAGCGTCCACCGCGTAACGCAGCCCGTGCGCGCCCAGATATTGGCCTGCTTCCACCAGCGCCTCCAGCGTTTCGACGCGCCCAAAGAGTGACTCTAGGATGGATTTCATCAGCCAATGCTCTTTGGTGAATACCGCCTGCACAACATTCTTGCGAATGAGCACCGGATTATCCTCGTCATAAGCGGGCCAGTGATCGGCCGGCGGAATTTCGCGCTGCCAGACCTCCAGGTTGGCGATGGAGTGACAACCGAACTCGCCGTAGCGCATCAGCTTGTTTTCTCCCCGACGCCAGCCCGTATCCATCAGCTGATCGTCATCGTAGTGCGCGTAATGCGTTTCGGGGTCGTAATGCCAGGGACTGTGGCGCGCGCCCTGGATGGGGCAGGTGGCGCGGAACAGGCGGTCGTCCTCCTCGGCGACGATGCGCTCCAGCAGATGCAGCGCGGCGTGGTCATCGCCCTGATACCACCACATCTCATTGCCGCCGGTCCATTCGATGATGCAGGGGTGATTGCGATAGCGCTTGACCAGTTGGCGAATCGTCCGCTCGAGATTGCCCAGGAAGACGGCGTCGGTCTCCGGGCGGCAGCTCGACATGGGGAATTCCTGCGATAGCATGACGCCCAATTCGTCAGCCAGGTCGAGCATGGCTTCGCTCGGGAAGACGCCGCCGCCCCAGACGCGCAAGGTATTCATGCCGGCCGCCGCCGCCAGCCGGATGAGCCGCGGACCGCGCTCATCCATGCGCCCGAAGAGCAGATCCGGCGGCAGGATATTCGAGCCGATCATGCGCACCGGTCGTCCATTGATGACCAGTTGGTAGGGGTTGATAAAATCAGCGGGCGCGCCTTCCACCTGTTCCCAGCGGATATCGCGCACAGCAAAGCAGGTTGAGCGCCTGTCCAGCAATGCGTCGCTTTCCGCCTCCAGCAGCCGCGCCTCCAGCGTGTAAAGGGGCTGCTCGCCCTGGCCCCGGGGCCACCACAGCGCCGGGTCAGGCAAGGCTAGCTCCAACTCGACACTGTTGTCACCTTGACGCAGAGCGGCTGGCGCATTTGCGGCCAGATTTACCCCATGCCCCTGGACAGTAATGGCGGCGGTGACATCCAGCCCGCGCAGGCTGTCGATCTCCAGCTTGACTTTGACCGCTGCCGCGCGCTGATCGCCGCTCAGTTCCGTGTTGACTTGCAGCCACTCGATGCGGGCGTCCCCCCCCGCTTCCAGGCGCGCCTCCTGCCAAATGCCGAGCGTATAGACATTCACGCCCCAGTCCCAGCCGTAATTGGTCGGGCTTTTCAAGTCTTTCAGCAGCTGCCGGGTCTGGTTGATGCCGACGACGAAAAAATCGGGACCCCACTCTCGCGGGTAATCTTCGCCGCCGCCGCTCATGGCGCCATCCGAGGCGGCCAGGATATGCGCAAGTTCGGCCGGTATGCGCTCGATCTTGACAGCCAGGCGATTGCGCTCGCCCGGCTTGATGATGCCGGCGACATCGAAGCCGAAGCGGCGGAACATGCCGGCATTCGCGCCCAGAAGCTGGCCGTTCAGCCAGACATCGCAGGCGTAATCGACGCCGTCGAACACGAGTCTGAGGCGCTTATTGGCGAATTCCCGCGGCACAGCGAAATCCCGCCGATACCACCAGTCTTTCTGCGCCACGTCCGCCAATCGCGGGTCGCCAGCGCCGTACCAGAGCGGCTTCAGTGCATGCGCCGCTTCCAGGTCCGCCTGAATATTGCCCGGCACGGTGGCGGGGATCCAGCCGGGGGTCCCCAAATCTGCCGAGTGCAAACCTTCCGCTTCGCCACTGCCGTCGGCGTCTTCGCGAATGAACCAGTCCGAACCGCTCAGTGAAATTGTATTCATCGTATTCCCGCTCGCCATCAACCATTGAACCGAAATGCTTAGCATATCTTGTAGGGGCGAGCCGCCGGCTCGCCCCTACGAAATCACATCTTTTGAGAACCTTGTATGGGCGATTCTGTGAATCGCCCGCCTGTATGAGACATATATGGCGACGGGCGATGCAATGGCTCGCCCCACCATTTCCTGTTCGGCCGGCGGCGATCAATCATAAAGATAGCAGGCGACCTCGCGCTCGGCGGCCGACTTGTCAGCTTCATAAGGCGCTTGCAAAGCGGGGCGCGCGCGCCAGCAGCGATCCATGACTTGCGGGCAGCGATTGGCGAAGAGACAGCGGCCGCGATTGCTTGCGCTGGCCGCCCCGAAAGCTCCGACCTCTCCGATCTCCCCAATTTCAGCTAGGGGCGCGGCGGACAGATCCTCCTCCCAGCGCTGGCGTGGATCCGGCGTCGGAATCGAGCTGATGAGCAGCTGGGCGTAGGGATGCATCGGCGCTTTCATCACCGACTGGGTCGCGCCTTGTTCCATGATGCGTCCCTGGTAAAGCACAATAATCTCGCCACCGAGATACATCGCCGTCGACAGATCATGGGTGATGAACAGGGTAGATATTCCGTGCCGGTCGCGGAAATCCAGCAGGATATTCAGGAAGGAAGCGCGCATGCCGGCGTCGATCATGGATACCGGTTCGTCTGCGACAATGAAGCGCGGCCGCATCAAGTACACGCGAGCCAGCATCAAGCGCTGGCGCTGCCCGCCGCTCAGCTGATGGGGATGCCGATCCAACACTTCTTCCGGACGCAGGTCGACCGCCCGCAGCGCCTCATCCATCAGCGCTTGCGCTTCCGCCTTGGTCTTGGCCAGCCGGAACTTGCGGATGACCAGCTTCAGCACGCGCTCCGCTCGATATACCGGGTTGTAAACGCTGTAAGGATCCTGGAATACCGCCTGCACCTCGCTGCGGAATTTGCGATTCCACTCGCGACCGGGGCTGAATATATCGGCGCCGTCATAGAGAACGCGCCCGGCCGTCGGCTTGAGCAAGCCCAAGATGATACGGGCGATCGTCGACTTGCCGCTGCCGCTCTCGCCAACCAGGCTGACGATCGTCGGCTCGGCTGGTATGCGAAAGGAAACATCGTCAACGGCAAAGGTCTGGTTGCGCCCGCCGAATACTTGGCGCAGCTTCTCCACCACCAAGAGATCAGGCATCGGCGGCGACCTCGGCATCGTACAAGTGACAAGACGTCCAGCGGTCGGGCTCCTGCGCCAGCAAAAGGGGCGCCTGCTCGCTGCATGGCTCGAAGATCTTGGGGCAGCGCGGATGAAAACGACAGCCGGCCGGATAATTCCAGGGGCTTGGCGCTTCGCCAGGCAAGCCCTCGACCCGTTGACCGCTCTCGCGCGGGATGGAGCCGATCAAGCCTTGCGAGTAGGGATGGCGCGGCGCCTCGAAGATGTCATTCACCGTGCCCAGCTCGGCGATCTTGCCGGCGTACATGACGGCGACGCGGTCGGCGATCTGGGCGACCACACCCATGTCGTGCGTGATGAGAATGATCGTCGCGCCCAGCTCATCGCGGATGCCGGCCAATTCTTGCAGGATCTGCCGCTGCGTGACCACATCCAGCGCGGTCGTCAATTCATCAGCCACGATTAAGGCTGGTTGCAAGCTCACCGCCGCCGCAATGATGACCCTTTGGCGCATGCCGCCGCTCAACTCATGCGGATAACTCTCCAAAAGCTTGGGCTCCAAATTGACCAACTCGAGGGCTTCGAGCGAACGGGCGAGCGCTTCGTCGCTCGAGAGACCGTGCTGTATCAGCGTGTCCATCATCTGGCGCCCGACCCGCAGTACCGGATTTAAGGAATTCATGGAACCCTGTGGGATGTAAGAAAAGTGCCGCCAGCGCAATTGGCGCAGTGCGGTGTCAGAGAGCGCCAGCAAATCAACGGACTTGCCGTCTCTTAGCCGCAAGTTGATGGAGCCGGATTGCAGAACTTGCGGCGGCGTCAGCAGCCTCATGATGGCGGTCGCCAAGGTGCTCTTGCCGCAGCCGGATTCGCCAACCACGCCGAGGATCTCGCCCGCCTCCACATCGAGATCAACTTCGCTGACCACCTGCGTGACCGAGCGGCGACCCTGCAAACCGGCCGACAGCCCGCGGATTTCCAGCAACGCCGTCATCAGTCGCCGCCTTCAATCGTTGTCTTCAAGCGAGGATTGAAGACTTCATCCAGCCCGGTGTTGATCAGATTCAGCGCCAGAAAGACATAAATCAAGGCGCCGGCCGGCAGCAGCATCTGGCCCAGCAAGCCGATCGCGATGACGCTCTCGCGGAAGCCCTTGGCGATCATAAAGCCGAGCGTCGGCAAGCCGCCCGCGCCCAAGCCGATGATCTGCAAGCCGGCTTCAGCCAGCATGGAGCCGACAATGCTCAAAGAAAAGACGTAGCCGATATAAGGCAGCAGCGGCGGAAGCAATTCCAGAAAGATGATCTCCAGAGGATTCTCGCCCGAGAGCACCGCCAGATCGACATAGCTGCGTTCGCGCAGGCTCTGCACCTGTGGCCGAATAACGCGCGCCACAAAGGACCAGCCGAAAATCCCGAGTATCAACGACAGCTTGTACAGGTCCCAACGCTCGATGTAAGCTGCCAGCATCAGAAGCAGCGGCAGCGTCGGGATCACCAGCACCATGTCGATCAGGATGCGCGCGAGCGTATCCAGCCGCCCGCGAGCGTAACCGGCCAGAAAGCCGATCACGACGCCCAGCCCCGTGGAAGTCGCGCCAGCGATTAAGCCAATTTGCAACGATGGCCAGATGCTGGACACGAACACCATCAACCCGTCGCGCCCGTCGCCGTCGGTGCCGATGGGGTGTTCGACCGAATCCAGTTGATAGGGGCGGTAGCTGCCGCGCATGCCCGGTCGCTCGCCGGGAAATAGCGTTTGGCTGACGAACGCGGGACCGGCCAGGGCAACCAATACCATCAATGTCAACATGATGAGACCGATGATGATGCTGGGATTCCTCATGCCAGCCTCCGAATGCGCGGATCAAGCAGAGGAAGCGCCAAGTCGACGATCAGCGTCAGCGTCAGGACGGCGAAGATGGAGAAGAGAACAACCGCCTGCATCGTATTGAAATCGCGCAGGCCCATGGCCTGCACGAAGAGTGTGCCCAGGCCGGGCAGTTGGAATAGCACTTCGATGATGAAAGTCCCGTTCAGCGTCGCGCCGACGATGATGGCCAGCGCCGTCACCTGCGGGATCAGCGCGTTGCGGAAGGCGTAGTCCTTGAGCACTGTGAAGGGCGACAAGCCCTTGGCGCGCGCGAAGGTCAGATAGTCCTCGCCCAATACGCTGATCATCAGGGCGCGCATGCCCAGGGTGAAGCCGGCGCCGATGACGATGATGTTGGAGAGCATCGGCAAGATGGCGTGGGTCAAAAGACTGCTGATGAATTCCCAGGTCCATTCCGGCTGCAAATGGCGGGCGTAGGGACCGCCGGCGGGCAATATGCGCCAGGTGTAGCCGACGTAGATGATCAGACCCAGGGCGACCAGATAAACCGGCGTGATCTGCAGCAGCGTAGAAATCACGACCGCCAGCTTCGACAGTTGACTGCGCTGCAGCCAGCCGATGAGCGCGCCCAAGCCCGTGCCGATAAACCAGGCGAGGAGAACCGATGTGGTGAAAATGCCGATCGTCCAGGGCATGCGCCGGAAGACCAGGTCCCTCGTCGGCGCCGGGTATTCGACGAAAGACGGACCCAGGTCGAGCCCGCCAAGGAACGCCTTGCGCAGATAATTGAGGTACTGCAGCGGTAAGGGATCATCAACGCCGAAGATCTGACGATAGCGAGCGATGATGACTTCTTGCTCCGCCGCATCCCGCTGGCGCCCCTCGGCGCGCGTCAAATTGCCGAGCAGAATATTCATCGGGTCGCCTGGCACCAGGCGAAAGATGAAGAAGGCGACGGTGATGGCGGCCCAAAGCGTGAACAGGTAGACGCCGAAGCGGCGTACAGCGTACTGGAAGACTTCGCGCCGTGCGGCCCGCTGCTGGTCTGCGTTTGGTTCTGCTGCGCGCGAGGATGGGTTCGGGGTCATGGTGAATTAGCGAGCGATGCTAAGCTCGCCCATACGGTTCTTGTGTTGCGGTGGGCGAGACAAGTCTCGCCCCTACATTTTACGCTATGTCTGTCGGCCTGCTGGTTCGCCCCTACGCTTTGTAATTTAGCGGGAGGGCGACCTGGTAGGTCGCCCCTACAGAATGTGAGTTGCAAGCGAGAATGCGCTACATATCACCGGCCGGTTCCAGGAAGTCGATGATCTGGCGCGCCGCCGGCGTCCAGTGCACCCAAGGCTGGCCCACGGCCAAGCCCGTCCAGTACTGGCTGTTGAAGACAACGCCTTCGTTCTCGCCGAACAGCGTCACGTAAGGCGCATCCTCGGCCCAGATTCGATAAGCCTGCCGGAAGAGCGATTGCGCTTCTTCGGAGGCCGGGTCAGCGGTTCTAATCTGCTCAATGAGCGCATCCATATCCGGGTTGCTGTAACGGCCCGGGACGCCACCCGCGCGCTCGCCGATTGGCACGGCATTGTCAGAATGCAAGCCATCAAACATTTGCACGGGGTCGCCGGGCAGGTTGCCGCAGAACCAGCGGAAAACGATGTCAAATTCGCCGTTGGGCAACTGCGTAAAGAAGGTCGGAATATCAAGCAGACGCGGATTGATCTCGATGCCGACCAACTCCGCTTGTTCAGCCAGCAGCCAAGACCAGACCGTCCAGGCTGGGTTGCCGATATCGATGTAGAGCGCGTCAAGCGAAATAGGCTCGCCGTCCTTATTGACGCGCGCCCCGTCCACCAGCGGATAACCGGCTTCATCCAGCAGCGCTGCTGCCGCTTCGGGATCAAAGGTGGTCACCTGGAATTCTTCAGCCGCCGCCGCATCGTAGTAGCGTTCGTCAGGCTCGCCCAGATTCGGCCAAAGCACCGGCGTTACATAGCCGGGTACATTCGCCAGGTTAGCCACCGCTTGTCGATTCAGCAGCAGACCCAAAGCGCGCCGGAAGAGCTTGTCATCCAGCGGCGGATTTAGCGTATTGAAGATGAGCGCGCGCGGACAGGGGTCCTGATGCACCAGCGGTTTGATATGCGGATTCGAGCTCATGATCCGGGTCATTACGCTGAAAGGCATCCGCCCCAAATCAAAGTTGCCCTCTTCCCATTCGAAGACCGCCACATCAGCTTCGGGCCGCTTCAGCCAGACTTGATACTTCGGCGCCGGCAACCGGTCCGGATCCCAGTAGTCATCGCGCCGCTCCCAAATCGTCGTGCGCGTGTCGGGGTTGCTGCTGACCAGGCGGTAGGGACCGGAATGGACCGCATTCGGATTCTTGAATGTGGTTGGATCCTGACCTTCCCACACGTGCTTGGGAATGGGGCTGAATGTGCCGAGGCCGCCGAAGTTGTAGTGGAAGCGCCAGTTGGTGTCCGGCAGCGTGAATGTGATACTGCTGCCCTCGGCGCTCCATTCGACGTTCGCCAAGAACCCCGACCAGGAAATGCCCTTGTCAGCGTGGTCTTTGTTGTATTGCAAGGTGAAGAGCCAGTCATCCATCGTCAGGGGCGCGCCGTCGTTCCAATTGGCGCCTTCGGTAATGACCAGCGTCATCTCCGTGCCGTCTTCATTGTATTCCCAAGATTGCGCCAGCCAGGGGTAAAAGCCGTTGGCGGTGATGAAAGCCGGCTCATGAACCACATTGGCGTAACCGGTGGCGTTGTTGTAGGTGCCGGCTTGATAGTAATTGAAGCTGTCCCAGACATCATTGTGCGGCGCCTGCGAGGCGACGATGAAGGTCTCGCTGCGCGGCAGGTCGCCAAAGACCAGTTCCTCATCTTGGGCGACGGCGAGGCTCAATACTGAGACCAGCGCCAGCGCCAGAACTGAGATTAGCAGTACACGTTTCGCATAAAACATATCGTTCTCCTTATGTTTGCGTCTTGCTACGCCATCATACCTCTCAATTAAAGGAATTGCCGATAAGTCCTCCTCACAGTCCCTGCTTTAGATTTTATTCGTCTCCCGATAGCTGCCGATCTCAAACTAGCGATTGGCGATGATGACCGGCTGGCGACGCTTGGCGCCCATCAGCTGCTGCACGATTTCGGACGGCTCAGCGATGAATCGCAACTGCGCCAGCATGTCTTCCTGCGTAATATAACAAGGACGGGTATACATTCCTAATAGGGCGCTGCGCGGCGCCTCGCTATTGTTGGGGCGGGCGGTATGCCAGGTGGCGCCGTGATATACCATGACGCTGCCGCGGACGCCGGTGAGGATCTCGCCATCGGGATGCCACTTGTCGATCATGTCGGCCGGCGGACGATGCCCCTTCTTATGGCTGTAGGGCATGATGCCGGTGCCGCCATTCTCCACCGAAAAGTCATCCAGCAGCCAGATCGTCTGCCCGCTTACCGGCGTATCCGGCCAGGGGTAATTCAGCCATTGGAAGGGGAAATCCGGATGCCACTTGTATGTGCCGAAGCCGGGGAAACTGGTGTTGGCGGTCCAGGTCGAGCAGATGACGTCTTCGTCCAGGTACTTTTTCCAGATGGCGACGATCAAGGGATGCGCCATGAGCTCGACGAAGATCGGGTGCTTGACCGCAATGCCGCCGACGCGCTGGGTCTTGGCTGCGCGCGATGCGTCGGTCGCCTCGGCCTCCAACAGACCTTCGAGGATTTCACGCGCTTCGTCCGCCTCTTCCGGCGAGATCACTGACGGGATGATGCAATAGCTGCGCGCTTCGATTTCGGCGATTATCTTGTCAACATCGTGCGGCATGGGGATAGTCTCCAGCTGATGCTTGCGGGCGACCTGATAGATAGTCCCTACAGATCTTGCGCTTCGGCGGGCGACCCAAGGGTCGCCCCTACAGTGGTCGTCATAGTCGAAGTTTGGAGTGGCGGCTGTCCGTGTTCCACAAGCCAATCGACGAACTTTTCGCGCATCGGCGGCGAGAAGCCGTGACCAAAATCCGGATCGACGAAGTGCTCGGCTTGCCCGCCCGCTTCGTTGATCAGACGTACAGTCTCCGCGTTGGTCTCGGCGGGGCAGTCGGCATCGAGCGCGCCGTCGATGAATAGCAGGGGCCGGTCGGTGAAGCGCTCCGGGTGCGATTGGGTGGCGTACTCGGCGCACCAGTCATCGCACCAGCTGCCGCTTTGCGCTTCCCGGCACCATTCGTCAGCCTGGTAAAAGCTGGAGCGGCCAACGACCGATACCATCGAGGCGAAGTCGCTGTTCTCGGCGAAGACCATCTGCGCGATCAAGCCGCCCATGGAGCCGCCCGTCACCTGCGGATTATGCGTCGAACTGTAGGGTAATCCCATGACCGCTTCGTAGAGCGCGGCCGCTTCCTTTCTGGTTTGGTCCATCGCCTGGCAGATGAATGCCCAGCCGTTGAATTGGGCGCGGAACCAGGCGTCGGTCGCGCGTTCGCCATGTTCGTAACAATCCGGCGCCACCACCAGAAAGCCGGCCGACGCCAGCCGCGCCTGGCTCTGATCGGGTGTTTCCAGCGCGCCTTTGCCGCCGGTCCAGCCATGATAGTGGATAATCACCGGCGCCTCAGCCACCCGCGTATCACGCAGGGTAATGCAAGGGATCCCCGCGAGTTCCTGTCGTTCTATATCAATCATTTCCGCGGTTGTCCAATAAGGTGCGGTGGGCGCGGAAGAGCAAACGCTGCGCATCGTTCCAGCGCGCGAAGGTGCTGGGCAAGACGTAGGGCTCTTCGTCCATGGTGCTGTGATTTTGCGATTTCATCCAGAAGGGACCATAACCGATATGCAGCGTTTTGCGCGTCTGATTTGATCGATTGGTAAAGCCGCCGTGGCGCAGGTTTTCCGTGAACAAGATGGCGTCGCCGGCTTTGACCGGCAGCCCGATCATGCCCGGTTCCTTGTCGGGGTCGCTGCCTTCGTAGGGCGAGGCCATGTTGCTTTTGTGCGTGGCGGGCACGACGCAGAATTCGCCTTGGCCTGGTCCCACATCGTGTACGAAGTAGACCATGCGCACCATCATGCAGTTGATTCCACGCGCGTTGTAATTATATCGGAGCTTCAAGCCAACAGGGCCGCCACAATGTGAAGACGTCTGGTTGCCGGGGTAACGAATGCGCATTTCTGAATTGTTGATCGTCGATCGTTCCTGCACGATCGCCCCGATGTAGGCCATAGTTGGCGCATGATCAACCAGGATGTCGAAAGCCGGATCCATATTAAAAAACTCATCGATAAGCAGCGTATTACCCTCGCCCTTGGCGCCATTGACGTAGTAGCCCTTTTCGGGATTGTGACGATATTCGAGCCCGTAAGCGCTGATCTTGTCCGGCGGGCGATCCATTTGCGCCAGCGCGTCTTCTTCCGCGGCGTCAATCGCGGCGGAGAGATTCTTCACCTGTTTGTCGGTCAACATGTTCGGAATGACAAGGTAACCCAGCCGGTCAAATTCGTATTTCTCGATATCGTTCATTTTTGCCATCCCTGGCGGTGGTTCCGCACTTTGCTAACGCTTGAGAGCCATTAAAATTCGGAATATGCCTCAAGGCTAGCAATCCGCGCAGCGGGCATTCACCAAAACATAGCGAACCCGACCGCTCAAGTCAAATACTGGGCGCTCGCGGCGGGGGCGCTCACTCAAACTCGATGGCGCGTGTCGGCGTCGACGCGTGAATCACGCAGGGTGATGCAAGGGATCCCCGCGAGTTCCTGTCGTTCAATATCAATCATTTCCGCGGTTGTCCAACAAGGTGCGGTGGGCGCGGAAAAGCAAACGCTGCGCATCGTTCCAGCGCGCGAAGGTGCTGGGCAAGACGTAGGGCTCTTCGTCCATGGTGCTGTGATTTTGCGATTTCATCCAGAAGGGACCATAACCGATATGCAGCGTTTTGCGCGTCTGATTTGATCGATTGGTAAAGCCGCCGTGGCGCAGGTTTTCCGTGAACAAGATGGCGTCGCCGGCTTTGACCGGCAGCCCGATCATGCCCGGTTCCTTGTCGGGGTCGCTGCCTTCGTAGGGCGAGGCCATGTTGCTTTTGTGCGTGGCGGGCACGACGCAGAACTCGCCCTGGCCCGGGTTCACATCGTGGACGAAGTAGACCATGCGCACCATCATGCAGTCGATGCCTTGATCCGAATAAGTGTAGCGATGTTTGGGGCTGACTGGTCCGCCCATGTGCGATCCCGTCTGGTTGCCGGGGTAGCGGATGCGAATCTCGCTGTTGTTGATCGTCGGGCGTTCCTTGACGATGGCGCGAATGTATTTCATCGTCGGTGGATGATCAATCAAGATATCGAAGGCGGGATCGGCGTTATAGAAATCTTCGATGATCAGGGTGTTGCCTTCTTCGCGCGCGCCGCTGACGAAGTAGCCCTTTTCGGGATTGTGACGATAGCGAATGCCGTGTGCGCTGATCTTGTCCGGCGGGCGATCCAGCTGCGCCAGCGCGTCTTCTTCGGCGGCGTCGATGGCGGCGGAGAGGCTGCTCACTTCGGCGTCGGTGAGGAAGTTGGGGATGACGAAGTATCCGAGTCGATCAAATTCGTATTGTTCGATGTCGTTCATTTTCACCTATCCCAATCACCCCCGGCTGGGCGAAGGCCGCCCACGCGAAGTCTATTGCCGCAATGAGGCGTGGACACACTGTCACATTTTCGGAAGGTATGCGAATGATAACGAACCGCCAGGCGCAAATCAAATTCTGCCCAATATCGGCTGAGACCGATTAGTCGAATTCGATGGCGCGCGTCCGGGCGATGCAACTGCTATCGGGTTCGCTCAGGGGCGCATTGATGAAATCCACCGCGATGTCAACGGCGCAGCGCTCCGAGCGCAGCACGCCATGCCCGACATGTGGCAGGACAAAATTGTACGCGACCGAAAGCGTCTCGCTCGCCATGTCCGCATAGACCGCTGGCGTAATCGGGTCATAGTGGCCCGAGAGCAGCAGGGCGGGCACATCGCTAAGCACCGGATCATTGACGCTTAGCGGCCGCGCTTCCGCCCGCCACATGTTGCAAAGGCGCGACAAGGTCGACAAGCCCTCCACCGGGTAGCGCAGGTAGCCGCCGAGATGGGGATGGGCTTCCACCATGCTGTAATAATCGCGGTTGAGCGCGGAATCGTACTCCTCTTGGCATTGGACGGTATAGTGCATGCCCAGGCTGAGCGAGGTCATACTCGCTTCAAAGGCGACGCCGAGGCGCGCGGCGTTTTCGGCGAAGCCGCGGTCGAGATCGTAAATCATTTTAGGGATCTGCCGGATCGAATCGATTTCGTAGAGCCAACTGAAGATCCAGTCATATAGCCGGTAGCCGCTGATCTTGATGTCAAGCGTGTTGAAGCGCGGGAGCGCATAACTCTCCCGCAGCGGCGTCTCATTCAAGCGCTCGTAAACGCGATGGAATACAGTCTCCAAATCGGGATAGCGCGCGCTGCAGCGTTCTGCTGCCGAGCAAGCGGCAAACAGCGCTTGCAGAGCGCGTTCCCCGTGATAGTAGGCGTCCAGGTAGATGTCTGCTTGCGGCGGATACACCGAATCGAGGATGACGCTGCGAATGGATGGCGCGTAATCGCGCATCATTTCCAGCGCCAAACGCGAGCCGTAAGACACGCCGACCAGATTCCATTGCTCATAGCCCAGTGCGCGCAGCACCTGGACGATGTCGCGGGCGATATTCTCGCTGTGGTAGGTTCTGAATTGGACGCCGCTGCGGGTCAGCCGCTCGTGGCACTCGGTCAGGATCTCAAGCACCAGCTCGGCGTGTTCTTCGTGATGGCTCTGCAAGATTTCGCTTAGGCGGAAGAGTGCCTCGCGGCAATAAAGCGGCGGATTGGATAGCCCGGTGCCGCGCTGATCAATCACGACGATCTCACGCTCATTGGCGAAGTATTTGAGGTATTTGCTGAACGAGATCTGCAGCAACTGCGTGCCGCTGCTGCCGGGTCCGCCGACCAGATAAACGAGGGGATCGGGCAGCGTCTGGCTGCTGCGGCCCTGGATCAGCGTGAAATAGATCGCTACTTGGCCAGCGTCAGGATTATCATAATCTTGTGGCAGCGTGACATAGCCGCATCGCGCCAGATAGCCATAGGGCGTTTCCATGCAGTCAGCGCGTTCAACAGCGCCCTGCGCGCCAGTGGCGAAGGGCAGCAGCAGAAGAAAAAGGGCGACAATGCAGGATCGGAAACGCATTCGATCACCGAGGCTATTTGCCACAAGTAAACCATAGTTCGGCGGGCAAATCAAAGTCCGCGCAGGACTCTAGGTCTCGCATGCCGCGCGCAGGCGGCCGACGCCATGCTGCGCTATGCCAATCGTCGGCGCTGCGGCTATAATTCGTCGCATGTCGAATAGCTCATCGAGTACAGTCGTTTCCCGGCGCAAACGGGCCGCGCTCATCACAGTTGTCGTGGTCTTCGTCCTGATCGCGCTCGCTATGGACTTGCGCAGCCGCGGCTTGGCTTGGCAATTCATCTGGACGCAGACCGGCGAGGAATCGGTCGCCGGGCAAATCCGCGGCATGGTCGAGGTGGCGGGCAACCTCATCCGTCACCCGCTGGAGACCGCAGCGCTGGCGCCGATCGACAACAAAGCCGCCTATCCCTACGGCATCAAT
This sequence comes from Chloroflexota bacterium, assembly GCA_026707225.1. Classification (GTDB taxonomy): domain Bacteria; phylum Chloroflexota; class Anaerolineae; order Aggregatilineales; family Phototrophicaceae; genus UBA6055. The sequence continues at coordinate 56,986 of JAPOXG010000130.1, read as the reverse complement.
ACCTTTCTGGAGCAGGAAGTCGAGCGCCCGAAGATTGAAGCCATGCTGCGCATGATCCGCGAGGCCGGCTTCGTCTGGCTGCGACAGGAGTTCCCCTGGGAAGACCTCGAGGTTGACGGGCGCGGGCGCTATACCGATTCCCGGCTTGATCGCGATGGCGACGGCCAGCCGGACACGATCGATACCTGGGTGAAATACGACCAGATCGTCGAATTGACCGAAGCCTATGGCTTGCGTCTGATGGCGCGCCTGAGCAATCCGCCGGCCTGGACGCGCGCTGATCCCGCCGCCGGCGACCGCGCGCCCCCCGATGACTTGGCGGACTTCGTCAATTTCGCGACAGCCGTGGCTCGGCGCTATCGAGGGCGCGTCAGCCACTATCAAATCTGGAACGAGCCGAACATCTACCCCGAGTGGGGCAACAATCCCATCGATCCAGCCGGCTACGTCGACTTGCTCTGCCGCAGCTACCGGGCGCTGAAGGAAGTCGATCCCGAAATCGTGGTGATCAGCGGCGCGATCGCCCCGACCATCGCGCTTGACGGGACGCGCGACCTGAGCGATCTGGTCTTCTTGCAAGCGCTTTATGATCAAGGCGGCGGCGACTGTTTTGATGTGCTCTCGGCTCAGGGTTATGGCTTGCGCAGCGGACCCACCGATCGACGCCTGCGCGCCACCTCGGTCAATGTGGCACGCCACAGCTATTATCGCGATATCATGGTGCGCAATGGCGATTTCTCTAAGCCCATCTGGCTCAGCGAAGCGGCCTGGAACGCCACCCTCGATGCTGAGCTGCCGCCCGAGCAGATCAGCCTCCACGGCGCCTATGGCAGCGTCAGCGAAGAGCAGGCCGCTCGCTATATGCCGATATTCTACCAGCGCATCCAGCAGGAGTGGCCCTGGGTCGGCAACGTCATGTACTGGTTCTTCACGCGGAAAGACCCGTTTGAAGCAAATCAGGCTTTCTACTACTTCCGCATGGTCGAGCCGGATTACCAACCTGAGAAACCGACCTTTACGCCGCTGCCGGTTTATTACAGCGTGCAAGCGTACTTGAAGAATCAGGCGCCGATTCTGTATCGCGGCCGGCATCAGGCTGAGAGCTGGCAGATTCAAGGGGAGAGCGCGACCGTACCCGATGCCAGCGCTCGCTTCGGCCGTGCCAGGCGATTCGAAGCCGGGCTGCAATTCACTGCGTATGGCACCGCGCTGGAGATCCGCTGGCGTCCCGTTGAGGCGATAGAGGCCGCCTGGCGGGCGACTCGATTCGAGCTTTCGCCCGGGATGGCGCAGAAGCGGCGCGTCAGTTTTGGCGCCGGACCGATCGTTGTGGATGAAATCGCCGTTTATGATCGCAGCTTGAGCCGACTGCTCTCCTGGCTGGCTTTGGGCGGCGCCTTGGCGGCGGTCGCGCTGGGCACGGTGATTTTGGCGCTGCGAGAGCGCAGGCGATGACCGCCGAGACGGGGCCGGCGCTGAGGCGCGGGAATGGGAGACGCCCGCTGTTCATTTCGCTAGTGATCATCATCCTCTTGTTAGCGGCGGCGGCGCGCTTCCACCGCCTCGGCGCGCAGTCGCTTTGGTATGACGAGGGCGTCGCCTACGCGCATTCGACGCGGACGCTGCCCGAACTGGTATCCCACTTGCAGACCAATGTGCATGTCCCGGCTTACTTCACGCTGTTGGGCTGGTGGCGCGAGTTAACCGGCGCATCAGAATTCGCCCTGCGCATGCCCTCGGCGCTCTTCAGCATCATCAGCATCGCCTTTGCCTATGGACTGGGCGCGCGCCTTTTTCATCCGGTCGCCGGGCTGGCGGCGGCGGCGCTGGTCGCATTCAACAGTTTCAGCATCTACTATGCGCAAGAAGCGCGCATGTACGCTATGCTGACGGCGATCGCCGCGTCCAGCATGTGGCTCTGGCTTGATATCTTGCGCGAGCGCGAGGCCGGCGCCGGCGAGAAAAATGGTTGGGGACGAGTCATTGCGCTGGGGCTGATCAATGCGCTTGGCCTCTACACGCATTTCGCGCAGGCTTTCGTGATTCTGACGCAGGCGGCGCTGGTGACGCTTGGGTGCTGCGCATCGCTCATCCGCGATAGGCCGGCCAGGCAGTCGACGCCTCTGCCTTGGCGGCGCTGGCTCAAAGTCCCGCTGGCGCATGCCTTGACGCTGATGCTGTTTCTGCCCTGGCTGCCGGTGGCCATCGCGCAATTGGGCAGCCGCTCGCATCGCTTGCAGCGCCTTCCAATCGATCAGATGCTGCACGAGCTGATAGAACACTTGGCGTTTGGCAGCGCATTTGATTTGAGCGCGAGCAATCTGTGGCTGGTCGCCTGCATCTTCTTGCTGCTGGGGCTGTTCCCGCCAGCGCGCCGCCAGCGAGACCGCTGGATCGCGCTGCTGCCAGTTGCCTGGGCGCTGATCTCAATCGCCATTTTTCTCTTCGTAGGCTTGGGGCAAGGCTTTCTGCGCTTCTTGCTGCCGGCGCAGTTGGCTTGCGCATTGTGGCTGGGCGGCGGCGTCTGGGTCCTATGGCAGCTGCCAATTCGCCAGGGTCCATCGTACCTCCGCGCCCTCCCCAAGCTGGCTTCCGCCCTGGCTCTGGCGATCTATCTACTGGCGCTCATTCGCGGGTTGGCGCCGCTCTATCACCATCCCGCTTTCCAGCGCGATGACATGCGCGGCCTGGCAAGGCAGATTGAAAGCGATCTGCGCCCCGGCGACGCCGTCATCGTCAGCGCGCCCGGCTTGCAAGAGTTGCTGCGCTACTATTACCGTGGGGAAGCGCCCGTCTACCCCTTGCCGCTGGAGGGCGATGACGAAGCGACCCGCAACCAGGCGCGGGACATCATCGCCGCGCACGATCGACTGCAGGTCATCTTCTACGGCGCTGAACAGCAGGACCCCAATTTGGTCGTGGAGACGACGCTCAACCGCGGCGCCTTTGAAGTGGATGATCGCTGGGTCGATGACCTGCGCCATGTTATGTACGTCAGCCCGGCGGACATGAGCGAGCCCACAGTTCTCGCCCGTGATTTCGCCGACGAGATTTCACTCGATGCCGTCGCGCTGAGCACAACAACTTTGGCGCCTGGCGATGTCCTGCAAGTTCAACTGGTCTGGACCGCGCTTGCAGCGCCGAGCGGGCGCTACAAAGTCTTCCTCCAGCTATTGGATAGCGAAGGCGTTCTGGTCGCCCAGCGCGATAGTGAACCGGTCGGCGGCTCATCCAGGACCACAGCCTGGTCGCCAGGCGAGTCGATAGTCGATAATCACGGTCTGCTTGTTCCGGCAAACTTGACCGCAGGCGAATACCGCCTGATCGCCGGGCTCTACGACATCAATGATCCATCGGCGCGCCTGCCGGTCGGCGACAGCAGCTATGTCGAGTTGGGGACAATCGAAGTGGGCGGGGCCAGCTAGGGAGAAGGATCGCGCTCATATACCAGGTCGCCCGCCACATAAGTCGCCGCGATCGCCCGATCATCGGCGCAGATCATCAGCGCGAATAGCAGCTCGTCCAGCGACCCGGCGACATCGGCGCGCAGCTCCAGCAGAGGCGTGGCTCGTGGGTCCAGCGCGATGATATCGGCGGCGCAGCCCCGCTGCAGGCTGCCGACTTGGTCCGCCAAGCCCAGCGCTTCGGCGCTGCCCAGCGTCGCCAGATACCAGCACTGCGTCGCCGTCAGCGAAATGCCGCGCAGCTGCGCCATTTTGTAAGCTTCGCTCATCGTCTGCAGCATGGAGAAGCTGGTGCCGCCGCCGACATCGGTGCCCAGCCCGACGGTGACGGGCCGCGCCTCGTTCTTCGTCTTCGCGATGTCGAACAAGCCGCTGCCGATGAAGAAATTCGAGGTGGGGCAGTGGGCGATCTTGGCGCCGGTTTCATGGAAGCGCCGCAGCTCGTCCTCCGACAGATGGATGCCGTGCCCGTATATCGCGCGTTCGTCCAGCAAGCCGTAGTGACCATAGATGTCGGTGTAATTTCTGCGCTCTGGATAAAGCTCGGCGGCGCGCGCGACCTCGGCTCGGTTCTCCGAAATATGCGATTGCAAGCGGACATCGCGGAATTCGCGCATTAAGGCGCCGGCCAGTTCGAGCTGCCGCCGGCTGCTGGTCAGGGCAAAGCGGGGCGTCACCGTGTAGAGGCAGCGCCCGCGTTTGTGCCAGCGCTCAATCAGCGCCCTGGAATCGTCGTAACTGGATTGGGCGCTATCAACCAGGTTGGCTGGCGCATGGCTGTCCATCATCATCTTCCCCGCCAGCAGCAGCATATTGAAGCGCTGCGCCGCCTCGAAAATGGCGTCAACCGAGCCTGGCGCCGAAGTGCAAAACACCGATGCCGATGTTGTGCCATTCCGATGCAGCTCGCTGATGAAGAAGTCGGCGACGCGCCTGGCGTGATCGTCATCGACGAAACGCGCCTCCGCCGGGAAGGTGTATTTGTTCAGCCATTCCAATAGCTGCGCGCCGTAGGAGCCGATGATCTCGACCTGCGGATAATGGATGTGGGCGTCGACAAAACCCGGCATCAGCATCGCATCGGGATAGTGGCGCAGTTCCATGTCGTTTCGCAGCTTGTGGCGCAGGTCGGCATAGGCGCCGATTTCGCGGATGAGTCCCTCGCGTATCAGGATGCAGCCGTCCGGCTCATAGACGACGCAGTCCGAGGCCGCGTTGAGAAAGGGATCGGCGACCAGCGTATATGTCGCGCCGCGCAGGGCGAGGTCCGTCATTGGATACACCATTGTCGGTTATATGTTGGGACGCTTCGCTGAAACGCCCGCAAAAACCTTGCATGCAAGACGGGCGGCGCGGCGTAGCGCCCCTGCATCATATTGGATGTATCAGTCCAGCCGCATGCATTTGACTGCTTCCCAGGCGCCGCTCTCCCAAGAGCGGATCATCGCCGCATGCACCTCAGCCACGGCCAGCGCCTCCGCCAGTCCGGGCGCGCGCTGGACGCCATCCGCCACCGATTGGAGGAAGTTGTAGGCTTCGATCACTTTCATATCTTCGTAGCCCAAGCCGCTGCCTTCGCCCGGATTAAAATTGCCGTGATAGGGATATTGATCGCCGCCGACCAGCCGTGTATAGCCATCATGTCCGCCACCCGCGTCGGGAAGGTATAGCTGCAATTCATTCATTCGCTCGAAATCCCAACTGATCGCGCCTTTTGTACCGTTGAGCTCAAGAGCCATCTGATTCTTGGGACCATATATGGAGCGCGAGACCTCGACCGAACCGCGCGCGCCATTGTCGAATTCCAGCAGCGCGCCCACATAATCCTCGTTCGTCACCGGTCCCTTGGGGTCTTCCGGCGCGCCACGGGAATAATGGGCGCCTTTGCCCGGGATCGGCCGGGGCCGCTCGGCGATGAAGGTCTGCGCATTGCTGACCAGCCGCGTGACGCCGCCGGCGAGGTAGAGTGCCATATCGGTCACATGCACCATGATATCGCCCAATACGCCATAGCCGGCGATCTCGCGGTCGAAGCGCCAGGAGAGCAAACCTAGCGGATCGCTGCCGTACATGCTGAAGAAGCGCCCGCGGTATTGCGTCAATTCGCCCAGCGCGCCCTGGCTGATCAGCTGCTTGGCTTGGATGACCAGCGGCGCCCAACGGTAATTGAAACCGACGAAGCTGAGGATGCCAGCCTTGCGCGCGATGGATTCGATTTGCGCGGTCTCGTATGGCGTTCGCCCCACCGGCTTCTCGCAGAAGATAGGTTTGCCGGCGGCCGCGGCCGCTTCGGCGATCTCAACATGCAAGTGATTCGGCGTGGCAATGTTCACGATCTCTACAGCGGGATGTTCGATGACATCGCGCCAGCGCGTGGTGGCAAGCTCGAAACCCAGCATATCGCGGGCGGTCTCGGCTCGCTGGGCGACATTGTCCGAGCAAATGACGAGCCGCGCCGATATGCCGCTGTCGGGGAAGCGCTGCCGCGCCAGGCTGTATGAACGGGCGTGAACCTGCCCCATCCAGCCCATGCCGATCACGCCTATGCCGAGCTCGGTCATTCAGCGTCTTTCCGCGCTGTTGCAGGAGCGAGCCACCGGATCGCCCCAACGAATTCACCTACATTTGGAGCCTTATAGCGGCGCGCCGCCGGCTCGCCCGTACAGGCATTTCGATTCATTGGGAATTTCATTGCATGTTATGGGCTGTCGGGCGGCTCGATATGAATGCGAAAGCTTGATTTGGGGTTTTCCGTATAAGCCCAGGCGCGGGTCTTGCTCACCAGCCGGACGCTCACCCGCAGGTAGGCGTCGCCCTCGTAATCATCCAGACGCTTGAGCTCATCGGCGCTGACTTCAAAGAGCATGCCCTCAACGGCGGAACCGGGATGCGGCTGCAGGATCGAATACACTTCATGGATGCCGGTGAGCTTCGCCAGCCGATAGCCGCGCAGGGTATCCTGCAAGCCGCCGCCCAAGGTGCGGCCCAGCAGCTTCTGCTGCGTCGCCGGATTGCGCAGCGTACCATAGGTGAACAGCTTTTCCATGCGCCCGAGTTTCTCCTTAGCGCCGGCTCGTAAATGATTTGATTTTACTTTGAAAACAAAGGAAATAGTATTATCAAGTTAGCTGGTTATTCTTCGCTGTGGGGGTGGGCGCCGTCCAAATAACCGGCGATCCATTTCATCATGTCGATTGAGCCCTGCGGATTCGCTTCGCCCTGCTGCAATTGACGCTCGATGCTGTCATCACTGCGAATGAGCGACGGCTTGCTGCGTCTCTCCGCCATCTTGGTGATCCGGTGGGCGAGGTTGCGCAGATTATTCGCCAAGATGTGGCGCTGCTCCGATGAAAGCCCGCGCCCGACTTCGTCCAACTCGCGCCGGATCGTGCCCGAGTCTATCTCATGGATATGCTCGGCGTCAAAGGCTTCGGTGATATGCTCCAGGATGGTATAGGTCGTGTTGATTGAGTTTGCCAGCTCAACCGGGTCCTGGCTGTGCAGCCAGCGCCGCATCGCCAGCGCCGAAAAGAGAATGTGCTTTTGCGGCTCAAGCTGCCGCTGTGGCTCCAGTTCGCGCTCCAGCCGCTGCAGCTGCGTTAGGCTCAAGCGATGTGTGTACTGCCGCCACCAGGCATTCACCGCGCCTTGCAGCGCCTTGCTCAAACCGATCTGCCGCCAAATCCGTCCCAAGCCCTCCAACACGACTGAGAGGTCTTCCTCCTCGCCGTACTGCAGCAGCAGATGCGTCATCGAAACGCGCGTCGCGCCCTCAGCCTCTAATTCATGGCAGGCCTCAAACAGTCGCCACAGATGCCGGTATGATACCCGCGCTTCCGGGTGCTTCGCCAGCAGCCTTGAGAGCGCTTCCATCAGGCGCTGCGTCTGCGGTTCCCATTGATAATAATCGAGCAGGGTAAAGTAGGTGTCGATCACTTCATGTGGCGGCGCGCTCTTGCTGCCGCCGACCACGCTCATGACGGACAGCACTTTGTCCAGGGGCATGACGTCGCTTTCCAGCGCCTGGCTCAAACGCGGAAACAGCAGATCGCGGTCTGCGAAGTGATGCGCGGTATCCACGATTAGTTTGCGATCATCGCAAGCGACGACGGATGCGAAGAGGAAGTCTAGCGCCTCGCCCGTCAATTGATGGCTAGCCTCGGTCGCCAGCAGGCGCGCTGCCGCCGGCGGCCGGAATACCGCCGGCAGATTGACCCGCTCGTCCGATTCATACAGCGACCAGAGCCGCTTCACTGTGGGCAAGGTGACCAATATCTCGTCCGAGACCTGGATGCCGTGATGCAAAGCCAGCAGGAAGTACTCGGTCTTCTCGTCGATCAATTGCTCAAGCGATGCCGCCGACGTCTGCTGCAGGGCGGTACGCACTTTGGATTCCAGAGCGTTGATCAGCCGTTCGTCCTGGTAAAGCTTGTTGATGATATCCGGTACGCGGCGGACCGCGATCAGAATCAGGTGAATGCCGAGCTCGCCGTCGGTATAGGCGCGCTTTCTGGCTTGCAGAATGGCCTCTTGCAGCATATCGTGAAGCTGATAGGTCTGCGGCTCGTGCGCGATGAGTTCCAGCCAGCCAGCCAAAGTGCCAACATCGCCCTCCTCAATAGCGACTTCCAACGAGTTGCGCGCGGCCGTCTGCAATCGGGGAATCCAGGCGTTGTCGACGCCCAGGTTCATCAGCCGATTGCGGATGAAGACGTAGACCGCGTCCGGCTGATCTTCCAGCATCGCGTCAAAGATCTCGGACAAGTCGCTTTCCAGCGAGGCGTCCTTTTCAAGCTCTTCCGCCACGCGTTTGCCGGCGGCGGCGTCTCGCTTTCCGAGCGCGTTTTGCAGTAGCTTCCTGATGTACTGGCGGCGCATCTCCTCGCTTGGCGGCGCAGCGCCATCCAAGATCCGAATAATCGCTTCGGTGGTGACTTCATCGGCCGGCGCCCTTACCTGGTGATCGATCCAAAAGCGTTCCGCGATCTGGTCGAGCTCTCGCCCTAGATCGCCCGTTACGGCGCCCGAACCGGCGAGCCGCGCCAGGCTCTGAATCTCGGCCGCTAGATCAAGAACATCCCCGCCCCACAGCGCGCGCAGCACATCAAAGTAAGCATGATCCGTGACATCGGCGATGACGCTCGGTGAGGCCCAGTCGTAGACCCAGCCAGAGGCGTCGTCAACCTTATCAGCGAATGACAGCCGCGGGCGTTGCTGGCTTTTCGCGGGCGCATGACTGGCGAAGGACAATCGCGCGGCGAGCCGGCCGGGCAGCAGCGCTTGCAAGCCCGCGATTAGCGCCAGCCGCTGCTGAAAGTCGGGCGGATACCCGGCAATGACCAAGCCCCGTTCGTGGACGAGGGCGCCAAGCAAGGTCAACACATGGTCAAAACGGTCATCCGGCAATTCGTCCAGGATGCGCCCAAGGTTCTCCGCACGCGCGTCGCTGTCAATCGCTATGGTATCAGGCGGCTGCAGCAGCGGCAGAGTTCTGTCGATATCAGCCGAATATTCCGGCAGCAAAGCCAGCCATTGCTCAAGCTGCAGCGCCGATTCCGCCAGCGCGTCCGCCGGCATAAACACGTGGTGCTCAGTATGAGACGTCGGGCTGTCCGCCGCCGGCTGGATGGCCGCCAACAGCATTCGTTCTCCGTCATAATCAACCAGGACCAGCGCCGCGCCGGCCTTTCCAGCCGCATCCGGCATTGGCGCAAGGTCGACCAGTTGCGCATAAAATCTGGGGTCAAGCGAAGGCAGGGCGCCGTTAAACATGAGCAGTTTGCGGCCCGTCTTACCACGCTCGTCGACGTAGTGACCAAGTATGACGTATTCCAGCGCCGATGCCACAGGGGCGGCTTTCTTCCGTAGGCTCCCGTTACGATGTAACATCATTTTGTCAAATTGTGCCATGACTTGCAAGCAGCGGCCTTGATTCAGTTGCAGAGCAAGCGGCCGCCCAATGGACGGCGCCCGCCATGCTATAATGCTGCTGAGAACCGCCGCGCGAAACGGGGAATCGCCGATGAAAACAGTCGTGATCAGGATCGCCATCGTCATGATGTTGACAAGCATGTTGACGCCGTCGTTGGGGCAGGGCGCGCCCACGCAAATCGACGCGGCTCTGCTTGATTTGAGCGCGCGGCTCGGATACAGCGTCGGCATCGGCAACTTGTCGAATTGGCGCTGGGAGCAGAGGAATTTCGCGGACAGCTCGCTCGGCTGCCTGACCGCGGCCGGCAGCGGCGCCCCCGTCCTCGGCTACCAATTCCAGCTGACGCATAATGCAATCACCCACGATTATCGCGTCTCCCATGATAGCGCGCTCGTCGTCTATTGCGGTCAGATTGACCCGGCGGCGACCGGGGCTGTCGCCGAGACCGTATCGAGATATGTCAATCGGCTCTGTGGCGACAGCGCCGCCGACGGAACATACCTGCGTTCGCGAATCAATGTGGGCATGGATGTGGAGATCGTGGACGGACCTTTGAATATGCGTGGGCAGCCTGCCGCCGATGCGCAGGTCTTGTTGCAGATCCCGTCGGGTTGGACCCTCGGCGTCACCGGCGGTCCCGAATGCGTTGACGGCTACGTGTGGTGGCTGGCGCTGGTGAACGGGCAGACCGGTTACATCGCCGAATCGGGCGCGGGCCGCTACCTGGTCAAGCCGGCGACCCCGCTTTTCTTGCCCAGCCGTGAAGCGCTCAACGCCAGCCTGATACCCTATCTGCTCGAATTCGGGCGCGTCGGCGGCAATTTCCAGCCGCTTCATGATTGGTCGTTTGATAGCCGTTTCCTCATTTTGGCTGGCGCGGCCGGCTCGGATGGCGTCTGGGTCTACGACCTGCATCAGCCGACGCTGGCGCCGCAAATCCTGGAATTGGACGAGGGTATCGCCGCGCTTGCCTTTCGACCGAATCACGAACAGTTCGTTGTCGGCAGTGAATCAGGCCTGCTGCGACTATGGCAGATCCACGATGGCGCGCCATTGACATTCAGCGAGCGGCTGCGCTTAAACGCCCACGCGGGTCCGGTCTCCACGCTTGCCTTCAGCCCGGATGGCGATCGACTCGTCAGCGCCGGGCGCGAAGCCTACACGCACCTGGATGTGGATCGCGACTTTGCCGCAATCGTCTGGGATCTGCCGACGGTCGCGCAGCAGGCGATTCTTTCCGGTCATACTGGACTGATAAACACGATTGCCTTTAATCCGCACAAGGACCTCATCTTTACCGGAGCGGACGACGGTGTGAAACGCCGTTGGGAGGCGAGCAGCGGCGTCAGTACATGGAACAGGGATTTCGGCGCTCCGATTATCGCTATGGATAGAAACGTCGATCTGTTCTCAGCTGTAGCGCTGGCGCGCGTATCGGACAATCTCTTGATCAGTGGACCCGCTGAATTTGATTTTGTCGCGAGCTACGCCTTGCCGACCAGCAACGTAACATCGCTCGATTTCAGCCCCGACGGCTCCATGCTGGTGGTTGGCGCGGCTGAGGGCGTCATTTCCATTTGGGATGCGGAGTCGCATGAACTGATCGCGTCCCGCGAGACTGATGGAGGCGTCTACCATGTCAGCTTCAGCCCCGACGGCACGATGATTGCGGCCTCAACCGACCGTCACGCCTTGATTTTTTATGGCGTCCCGCTCGGTTCCGGTTGAGTGGCGCGGTCGTTCGACCAGGGACGGCGCAGCCAATCGGGCTCAAGCACGCCGATTCCATCCAGCGCCAGCGCCTGAACATTGCCGAATCGCAGACTGTACGTAGACATTGATATCGCTGCCTAACCCGCTGAATTGACTGGATTTCAACGGGAAAGCGCCGTTGCCGAGGCAATTCAAATCTAGGGGCGATCAATCGTTTGAAGGACGGGCGATATTTTCTGTCGCCCCCGCGCTCTCGACAGGATTGTAGACTGCATCCATGGCGCACAGCACTCCCCGGCGCCGCGCTTGCTGTCAGCCCACTTGGAGTATGTTATACTGAGACGCAATTATATGAAGAAGTTACCGATTTGCCTCCTGGGAGAAATCCATGGAAATACTAGAGTTATCGGGTCAAACAATTAAGGGCTACGAATTTGGCGATCTGCTGGGACAAGGCGGCTTTGGCGTTGTCTATCGCGCCCACCAGAGCGTGGTCACGCGCGATGTGGCAATAAAGGTCGTCTCGCCCAGATACGCCAACCAGCCAGAATTCATTCGTCGATTCGAAAGCGAAGCTCAGGTGGTCGCCCGGCTCGAGCATCCTCATATCGTGCCGCTTTACGACTTCTGGCGGGAGCCAGACAGTACCTGCTTGGTCATGCGCTACTTGCGCGCTGGCAGCCTGCGCGACTTGATTGAGCGAGAGGGCAAACTGAACATCGCGTTAACAGCCAAGATTGTGGAGCAAGTCGGCAGCGCGCTGAACTTCGCCCACAACAGCGGCGTCGTGCATCAGGATATCAAGGCTGACAACATCTTTTTGGATGACGGCGCCAACGCTTATCTCAGCGACTTCGGAATCGCGAAAGAGGTGGGCGCGGACGCCAGCAATGGGTCAGACACGCTGGTCGGCACGCCCGCTTACATGGCGCCCGAGCAAATCCGCGGTGAAGGCGCCGGCACGCAAAGCGATGTCTACGCCTTCGGCATTATGCTCTATGAGATGCTTTCGGGCAGCCGGCCCTTCGCTGACGAGACGCTGGCCACCCTGGTCTACAAACACCTCAACGAGCCGCTGCCCATGATTGATCACACCGCGCTCAACTTGCCGCCCGCATTCAATTCCATCATCCAGCGCGCCACCGCCAAAGATCCAAGCGAGCGCTACGAAGACGCGATTTCCTTGGTGATGGAGTTTCAGGAGGCGCTGCGCCGCGGGGCAGCCACCGTGGAGATCGAGCTGGAAGAGCTTGACCTCTCCGAATTTGAATTGATCGAGACCAAGAATCCTTACAAAGGTTTGCGCGCCTTTCAACAGGCGGACGCCGCCGATTTCTTCGGCCGCACCGCTATGATCCAACGTGTGCTGGACCGCCTGCAAGAACCCGTTGTTGAGAGCAATTTCCTCGCCGTCATCGGCCCGAGCGGCAGCGGGAAGTCCAGCCTGGTGAAAGCGGGCGTCTTGCCCGCCTTGCGAACGGGCCGCATCCCGGGCTCGGAGAATTGGTTCTATGCCGAAATGGTACCGGGCGAGGTGCCGCTGGAGGAGTTGGCGGCCGCCCTTTTGAGCGTCTCGACTTCGCCGCTGCCGGGCGTTGTCGAGACCCTGCGCGAACATGTCGATGGCTTGGCGCGCGGCGTCTACGAGGCTTTGCCTACCACTGACAGCAAGCTGCTGCTGATGATTGACCAGTTTGAAGAGCTGTTCACACAGGTGGAGCAAGAGAGCGATCGCCAGCAATTTCTCGATCTGATTCTGAATGCCGTCGACGCGGCAAACAGCCCTATCATCATTATCGCAACCTTGCGCGCCGACTTCTACGATCGGCCGCTGATGTACCAAGGCTTCGGCGAGCTCATCCGGGCGCGCACCGAACTCGTCCTGCCGCTGAACGATGAGGAATTGGCGGAGACGATCAGCGGACCTGCCTCACGCGTCGGCGCGGTATTGGAAGAGGGGCTGGTAGAAACCATCATTGATGACGTCCGTGAACAGCCCGGCGCCTTGCCGCTGCTGCAATACGCCTTGACTGAACTCTTCGAACGCCGCGAAGGCGCGCTGTTGACCGGCGCCGCTTATCAAGACATCGGCGGCACGCTGGGGGCTTTGGCGAAGCGCGCCGAAGAGGTCTACCAACGCTTTAATGAGGCGGGCCAGAACATGGCGCGGCAGATGTTCTTGCGCCTGGTCACGCTGGGCGAGGGCCAGGAAGACACGCGCCGCCGCATTCTGCAGACGGAGCTGCTGACCTTGGGCGACCGTGATGTGGTGGAAGACGTCATTGACCGTTTCGGGCGCTATCGCTTGCTTACCTTCGACCGCGATGACGCCACGCGCAGCCCGACAGTCGAAGTCGCGCATGAGGCGCTGATCCGCCGCTGGGAGCGCCTGCGCGAATGGCTGACCGAGAGCCGCAACGACGTCCGCCTGGAACGCGAATTGCTGAACGCGGCGCTTGAATGGGAGTCGGCGAAGAAGGACAAGAGCTACTTGATGCAGGGCAATCGCCTGCTGACCTTTGAAGAATGGGCGGAGAGCACCAACCTGCGGCTCAATGAGCTGGAACTGGAATTTCTTTCAGCCAGCCTCGCCGCCCGCGATGAGCACGAGGCGATTGAACGGGCGCGTCAGGAGCGGGAACGGGAGCTTGAGCGGCAGAAGGCGCGCAATATGCGCATCGCCGCCGCCATATTCGGTGTGGCGGCCCTGCTCGCCGTCATCTTGAGCCTCTTCGCCTTTGACCAGCGAAATCAAGCCGAAGAGCAGCGTTCCATCGCGGACGAGCAGCGCGTGATTGCCGTTGATGCCATGCACGTCGCCGAGGTCAACGAACGCAAGAATCTGAGCCTGGCGCTGGCCGCCAACGCCCGCACCGCGCTCAGCGAGCATGACCCGGCGCTGGCTCTGCCGGTGGCAATCGAGGCGCGCCATGTCTACGAGCCGACGGAAGCGGAAGTATTGCGCATTCTCGGCGCCGCCACCTTCTCACCCGGTCCGCGTTTCCGCTTCAGCGATTCGCCGCAGTCTATCCTGGGCGTGGCTTTCAATTCGGACGGCTCGCTCGGCGCCTACGCCGGCTCGGAGGGCGTCGTCTATCTCGTGGATACGAGCACAGGCGAAAGCGTCATCTCCATTGCGACAGGCAGTCCGGTCAACGCAGTCGCCTTCAGCCCGGATGACACCTTGATCGCGGCCGCGATGTCGGATATGACGGTCGGCTTGTGGCAGGTGGCTGACGGCGACGAGCGCTATCGCCTCAGCGGCCATGAGGACATCGTGACCGATGTCGAATTCAGCGCCGACGGCGAAACGCTGGCTTCTTCCAGCGCCGATTCAACCGTGCGTCTTTGGAACGCCAGCACGGGCCAGCCGCTGCATGTCTTGCAGCAGCATATCGATTATGTCTTCAAGCTGAGCTTCAGCGCGGACGGCGCCCGGCTGGCCAGTTCCTCCGCCGCCATTGGCATATCGGAAAGCGACCGGACGGCGGAGCACAACACGATCCAGGTTTGGGATGTCGCCAGCGGCGAAAACATATTGACCATTCCGCCAGACGGCGTTGGATTCGTGCGCGATGTGGAATTCAGCCCGGATGGAGCGACTATCGCAGCGACGACCTGGAGCGGCGCGCTGGGCGGCACGGCGCGCTTCTATGACGCCCAGACCGGTGAAGAGCGGGGGCGTCTCTACGCGCACCGCGATACGATTGCGAATCTTGAATTCTCTCCCGACGGCGCGCTGCTGGCGACCGCCTCGCGCGATCAAAGCGTCAAGATTTGGGACATCGACAAAGGCGTTCAGGTTACCAGTTACGTGGACTTGGGCGATCGCATCCAAGACATTGAGTTTTCTCCCGACGGCGAATACCTGCTGATCGGCTTGGGCGAAGCCGGCAACTTCCCCGATGGGGGGGACAGCCCGGCCGATAGCTCGGCTTACCTTTGGGATTTGCGCAATCGAACGCAGGCGCAGGTATTCACCGGGCATAGCAATTGGGTCTGGGCGGCTGATATCAGCCCGGATGGATCCTTGTTCGCTTCCGGTTCGGGTCCCTTGTTTGGGCCCGAGTCCGTCGCCGTGCTTGACGCCAGCGCGCGGATTTGGGACGCCGAAACGGGCGAAGCGCTCATGACCTTGGCTGGGCACGGAGACACGGTCGATTCGGTGCGCTTCCTGGCCGATGGCCAGCAGCTGCTTTCCGCCTCATGGGATGGCACTATCCGCCGCTGGGACCTGGCAACCGGCGCCGAAATCCAGCGCTACACCATTGAGGACGCCAGCGTCTTCATGATTGATCTGCTGCCGAATGGCGCCCAGTTCGTCTCCGGCTCCAGCGATGCCATCATCCGCTTATGGGACATCGAGAGCGGTGAAGTCCTGCGCGAATACATCGGTCATGAGGTGGCGGTCAATGGCGTGCACGTCAGCGCCGATGGCAAACTGATGGTCAGCGCCAGCGGGGACTGGGGCGGCGCCGATCGCACGGTGCGCCTTTGGGATGTCGAAAGCGGCGAACTGCTGCAAACTTTCGCAGGACATGGCCATATCGTCAATTACGCGCGCCTGGCGCCCGATAACAGCTTCATCATCAGCACCTCCTGGGACGACTCGGTCAGGATGTGGGACATCGAAAGCGGCGAAGAGATCCGCCAATTCGTCGGCCACGCCGGCAACACCTTCGGCATCGCCATCACCGAAGACGGCAACACGCTCTTTACGACATCATCGGATACGACAGTGCGCATGTGGGACATCGCCTCGGGCGAAGAACTCAATCGCTTTGAACAGCATACGGACTGGATACAGGAAATCGTGCTGGCAGCCGGTGAAGGCTTTGGCGTCTCTGCCGGGCAGGATTATACGCTGCGCCGCTGGGTCATTAAGCGGACGGCTGATGACTTGATTGAGTGGGCGCGCCAAAACCGTTACATCCGCGATCTCTCATGCGCCGAGCGTCAATCTTATCGCCTCGAGTGCGAGTCTTAAAAGGGAATTCCCCTATAATGGTGGTGGGTTCTATGCCGATCTGATTGGAACGGATCCACCGCCATGACCGACGAACCGGTCAACGACAAGCCGAATAACGACGAAGGCGAACACTCCGCCTCGGCGATTTTCGTCGAGTTGATGCGGCAGGCGGCGGCGAAAGCGGCTCTCAAGCCGGCGCCAGCGGCGGCCGAGCCAAGCGCGGACGATGCCGAGAAGCAGCCCAAGGCAGCGCAGAACGGCGACGCCGGCGAGCCCAGCCTGGAACCAGCGGAAGCGGCGCATCAGATTCGGCGCGTGCGTCCGCGGCTCGTCTTGCGCCGACCCCAGCCGGGCAGCATGGCGGGCGGGTTCTTTGGCACTTTGTCCGTCGTCATCTTGAGCACAGCGCTGGTGGCGACTCTGCTGATGTTTTTCGTCAACCCGGAGTTTCTGAATCCAGCTGTCGTTCAGGGATTGCAGCTTGAGCGCGATGCGATCATCGCCGGTATCGGGGCGGCTCCGCCAACGCCGGTGCAGACGCCACAATGGCTCCGCCGTATCGGCATCATCTCCGGACATCGGGGGCGGGGCCAGCGGCTGGATTACGATCCTGGCGCTGTCTGTTATGACGAATTCAAACGGGTCGTCCTCACTGAAGAGTCCATCAATTACGCGGTGGCGACCCGCGTGGTCAACAATCTTGAAGCCTTGAACTTCACGGTTGATATGCTTGATGAGTTTGACCCGCGCCTGGTTGATTATCGCGCCGATGCGCTGGTTTCGATTCATGCCAATTCCTGCATTGACTTTGGCGAGCTAGTAACGGGCTTCATCGTCTCCAAGTCGGATGCGCGCCCGGATACCGGCAACGATGTCTTCCTGCGTGAATGCATCGCCCTTAATTACGCCGCCAACATCCCGCTGGAACGCAGCTACATTGAGACCGAAGACATGATCAACAATCACGCCTGGCGCAAAATCCATCCGTTGACGCCCGGCGTCATTCTCGAAATGGGCTTCATGCTGGCGGACAAGGAAGTCCTCACCAGCCAGCACGACCTGCTCGCCCATGCGATCACCATGGGCATCCTCTGTTACATTGAGAACGCCGGCTACCGCGCCGGGCTCCCGCAATCCGGCCGGCGCTCGGCGGATTATCTCGTGCCGCTGCTGGCGACGCCAACGCCGATATTCGGTCGTTGATCGCCTTTATTCGCTTTCAACTTGGAAACTTGCCCCACGCTTGCTATACTTACAGTGAAGGCACATACAGTTATGGATTCACGGAGAAGTCGCATAGAGGCCTAGTGCGTCCGCTTGGAAAGCGGATACGGGAAACCGTACGTGGGTTCGAATCCCACCTTCTCCGCCTTGAGGAGCCCGCTGGTCGGGCTCTTTTCCGTTGCGAACCCGGTGTCGGACGAGGATGGCAAAGATGGCGGCGTCAGAAACGATCACGCTCCAGGTCAACGGCGAAACGCGCCAGCTTGACATCGACCCGGAGACGCCGCTGCTCTATGCGCTGCGCAATGACCTCGGCTTGAAGAGCGCCAAATACGGCTGCGGGACCGAGCTTTGCGGCGCTTGCAAGGTGTTGGTCGATGGCGTCGACGTACCCTCTTGCCAGTTGCCCGTGAGCCATCTGGCGGGACTGGAAATCACGACGCTGGAAGGCTTGGCCGGGGCGGACGATTTGCATCCGCTGCAGGAAACCTTTTTGGAGGAGCAGGCTGGGCAATGCGGCTTCTGCACAGCGGGCATGATCATCGCCGCGCAAGGCCTGCTAAATCGCGTCCGCTATCCATCAGACGAAGACATTCGCGCGGCGCTATCGCGGAATCTCTGCCGCTGTGGCGTTTACGACCGCGTTCGGCGGGCGATCAAGCTCCGCGTCGGCCGGCCCGAGCGGGCGCCGATCTCTGAGGTCATCCGGCCAGCGCCGGTCGACCGCTCGGCGACGCCGCGTCACCGGTCGCCCTCGCTCGACGCCCATGAGCAGATCGATGACTGGCTTCGTTTCAACGACGATCGCAGCCTCACCATTTTCAGCGGCAAGGTGGAGCTGGGGCAGGGCATTACGACGGCGCTGGCGCAGATCGCCGCCGACGAGTTGGACGTCGCCCTCAGGCGCGTTCGAGTCGCGAATGCCGACACCGAGCGCAGCCCCGATGAAGGCGGGACGACCGGCAGCCGGTCGCTGGAAACGAGCGGTGTCGCCATCCGCGGCGCGGCCGCCGAAGCGCGCCATCATCTGTTGGCGCTCGCTTATGAGCAGTTGGACTCATTGACGCCAGCCGATGCCTTGCCGGTGGTCGATGGCCTCATCACCGACCCTAAGACGGGGCGGAGCGCGACATACTGGGATCTGATGGCTGGCCGGCGCTTCAACCGACCCATCACCGGCGGCGCGCGACTGAAGAAACCGGCCGATTACACAGTCGTCGGCGCCTCGGCGCGGCGGCTCGATCTCTTGGGCAAGGTCAGCGGCGGACCGAGCTACGTGCATGATATGCAGCTGCCCGCCATGCTGCACGCTCGCGTCTTGCGCCCGCCGGTTTATCATGCTCGGCTGGTCGGATTCGATCGCGAGTCAGTCAGCGCGCTGCCCGGCGTCGTAGAAGTAGTACAAGACGGCCAGTTTATCGCTATCGTCGCCGAGCGCGAGGAATGGGCGCTGGCGGCGCTGGATGGCGCGCGCGCTGCGGCCGCGTGGACGTACGGGGGGGAATTGCCCGCCGCTGAAGATATCTACCGCGACTTGCTTGAGAAGCCGGCGCAGTCGAATCTGATCGTCGATGGCGCCGCCGTCGATGACCCGATCCCGCCGATCAAAAAGCCGGCGAAGGCAAAGCAAACGCTCGGCGCGACCTTCCGCCGTCCCTTTCAAATGCATGCCTCGCTCGGCCCATCCGCCGCCGTCGCGCTTTGGCAGGGTGATCGGCTGACGGTCTGGTCACACTCGCAAGCGATATTCATGCTGCGGGGGGCGCTGGCGCAGGCCTTGGCGCTGGACGAAGCGCAGATCCGCGTCATTCATGTGGAAGGGTCTGGCTGCTACGGTCACAACGGCGCCGATGATGTCGCGCTGGATGCGGCATTGGTCGCGCGCGCCCTGCCCGGCCAGCCGATTTCACTGAAGTGGACGCGCTGGGACGAGCATGCCTGGGAGCCTTATGGCTCGGCGATGGTCATGCGGATGGGGGCGAGCCTGTCTCGGGACGGCGATATCATCGACTGGAACCACGATGTCTGGAGCTACGCGCACTCGACCCGTCCGGCGGTCGGCTTGGAGACTTCCGGTCTCTTGGCGTCTTGGCATCTGGCGCAGCCCTTTGCGCCCCAGGCGCCGCGGCCCATGGGCGGCTTCCAATCCGGCGCTCATCGCAATGCCGATCCCATTTACAAGCTGCCGCGAAAGCGCGTCATACGCCATGCGGCCGCCGGGAGCCCGCTGCGGGTCTCGGCGCTGCGCAGCCTGGGCGCCTACGCCAATGTCTTCGCCATCGAGTCCTTCATGGATGAATTGGCGCATGCCGCCGAGATGGACCCGCTTGAATTTCGCCTGCGCCATCTGCCCGACCAGCGAGCGAGCGCCGTCCTGCAGGCAGCCGCCGATGTGGTGGATTGGCCAGCTTGTCGCGCTGCGAGTGACGACGGCGAAGGCTGGGGCTTGGCGCTGGCACAATACAAGAATCTCCAATGCTATTGCGCTGTCATTGTCAAACTGGCGGTTGATCGAGAGAGCGGGAGCATCGCTTTCAAGCGCGTCGTCATCGCCACCGACGCCGGGCAGGTGGTCAATCCCGATGGGCTGAGCAATCAACTCGAAGGCGGCTTCGTACAGGCAGCTAGTTGGACGCTCTTCGAGCAAGTCACGTTCGACGCGCGCGGCATCACCAGCGTCGATTGGGAAACCTATCCGATCCTGGGATTCGAATCCGCGCCCAAGATTGAGACGCTGATCCTCGATCGGCCCGAGATGCCGATGTTAGGCGCGGGCGAAGCGGCGCAGAATCCGACGCCGGCCGCCATCGCCAACGCCATCTGCGACGCCGTCGGCCTGCGCCTTCGGGAAATCCCTTTCACACCGGCAAGGGTGCAGGCGGGGTTGGGCCATCCCGCTATGTAAGGACGTGTAGGGGCGAGACTTGTCTCGCCCTTCCTCATCCAAAACATCGGCGGGCGTTTCGGCGGAACGCCCTTACAATTCATGATTTGGCGGCGTTAGTATCACAACTGCAACCGAATCACCGTCACGTGCTCCTTCGGCGCTTCCGCGGAACCCAAAATCGTCGTGCTTTCGCCGTCGCGGGACAGGCTCAAGGTGGCATCGCAACTCGCATCCAGCCAGGACGCTGATGAAGCGGCCAGGTCAGGCAGCGCGATTCCCCCGTCTGCGGGCCAATCGAAAACATGCAGGTAAACGGCATCGCCCTTTTGCGTCGTGCGATAAGCCGCTTCGCCTTGAATAGGGCCGGGCTGCGTGCCATAGATCGACTCGCCGTTGAGATCCAGCCAGGCGCCCATCGCGCGCAAGCGTTCGATGCTCGGCTCGGGTATCGCGCCCTCGGCATCGGGACCGATGTTCAGCAAGTAGTTGCCGCCCTTGCTGACGATATCGACCAGGTTCTGGATCAACTGCGCCGGCGACTTCCAATTGTGGTCATGCGTCTTGAAGCCCCAGGTATCGTTGATGGTTGCCGGCGTCTCCCAATCGATCTCGGCTTGCAGCTCCGGCGGGATGGCGTTGTCCTGCGCGGTGGCGTAATCGCCCAGCTTGTTGCCCAGCCGCCCGCAGACCAGGCAGTCCGGCTGCAGCGAGTGCGCCAGATCGAGCAGCTCCTGGCTCTGATGGCGCTCGATGATGCGCGGCGTATCAAACCAGATGATGCAGATCGGTCCATAATTCGTCAGAATCTCGCGCACCTGCGGCTTGACGTAATTGTCGATATAGTCGCCAAAATCTTGCTCGTCTTCGTTGAAATCCCAAGTGTTGCCGAAGCCATCCGGGTGATGCCAGTCTTGGGTCTGCGAATAATAGAGCCCGAGCTTGATCCCCTCGCGCGCGCAGGCATCGGCCAGCTCGCCCAAGACATCGCGGCCAAAAGGACTGCCATCGACGATGTTGTAGTCGGTTTCTTTGCTGCCGTACATGCAGAAGCCATCGTGGTGCTTGGATGTCAGCACGATGTATTTCTGCCCGGCCGCCTTCGCCAGCTTGACGATCTGATCGGCATCGTACTTGACCGGGTTGAATTGCGGCGCCAGCTTTTCATATTCCGCGATGGGAATCTCGGCGCGCAGCATGATCCACTCGCCGATGCCGGGGATATGCTCTCCCTGCCAGACGCCCGCTGGAATGCTGTAAACGCCCCAATGGATGAACATACCGAACTTGGCTTCGCGCCACCAATCCAGCCGCGGGTCTTCGTTGGCGCCGGGCCGCTGACCCCGTTCCGGTTTGAAGTATTCGATTTCTGTCATTTTACTTCCTTGTTTCGAACCTTAAGTTGTGGGGGGGCGAGCCACCGGCTCGCCCGTACAGACGAATAAAAGACGCTAGTTGTACGGGTCAGCCGGTGGCTGACCCTATGTGCTTGTGTGTGATTCTTTTGCAATCGTTCACTCTTCCGCTCTTTATGAGTCAAGGAGGGTTAGCTCAACTCAATCGCATAACAGCAGACATGATCGCAGGGCGGCGTCGCCGGCGCCGACAAGCGCAGACCGCTGTCGTCTTGGCGCCAGCTGATCGTCTCATCAGAACCCAGCATCCTCACCTTGGCGATGTCCACGGTATTCAGCGCCTTGATCAGCGCCTGTCCCTCTGGATAAGCCAGAAGATAGGCGTAGATTGTGTTCCCCTTCCGCGTGAAGCGAATATCGGCTGGCGTGAAGGGATTGCGATGCGTATCGGTGAAAGCGCCCTCCGGCACCTCGGTAGGTCCTTCGCCATAGACATTCCAGGGTCTGCTGTCGTAGATGCCTTCGCCGTTGACCGCGATCCAGCGCCCGATCTCACGCAGCATCTCCTGTTCAATCTCGGGAATCGTGCCATCAGCGCGCGGACCGATGTTCAGCAGCAGCGCGCCATTCTTGCTGACGATATCAACCAGGTCCGCGATGATATCGCCGGCCGTCTTGTAGTCGTGATGGTCAATGTAACCCCAGCTATTCTTGGAGACCGAGGTGTCGTTTTGCCAAAAGAAATTGCGGATATCGCTCAGCTGGCCACGCTCGATATCAAAGACGGCCACGCCTTCCGGGTACGAGTCGTACTTGTGATTGATGGCGACGCCTTTCCCCCATTCTTCGCCGCGGTTGTAATAGTAGGCGGCGAAGCGCTGCAGGTAGGGCTCGAAGACGACCTGCTCAATCCACCAGTCGAACCAGACGACCTGCGGCTGATACTTATCCACCAATTCGCAGCAGCGCGCCAGCCAATCTTCCAGGAACTTGGCGTCCGGGCGCGGCGTCCAGTCCTTCTTTCTCCACTCTTCGCGATTGAACTTGTCCCTGGAGGCTTGAACCGCCGGCCCATAGAGACCGTCGTTGGCCGGGTCCTGCACATCGGAGGGGAAGCTGCGCCCGCCATCAAAGTACCACCAGTGCTCGGCGCGATGTGATGAGACGGCGAAGACCATATCCAGCTCGCGCGCGGCGTCCGCCAACTCGCCGCAGATATCGCGCTTCGGTCCCATCTTGGAGGCGCACCAGTCGGTTAATTCGCTGTCGTACATCGCGAAGCCGTCGTGGTGCTCGGCCACCGGCATGATGAAGCGCGCGCCGGCCTCCTTGAATAGCCGCGCCCACTCGCCCGCGTCGAATTTCTCCGCCGTCAGCATGGGGATAAAGTCCTTGTAGCCGAATTCGGTGTGATAGCCCCAGGTCTTGCGATGGCGCTCAAAGGCGGGGTCGTCCCGCAGGTACATCCGCCGCGGGTACCATTCGTTGCCGAAGGCGGGCACGCAGTAGGGTCCCCAGTGGATGAAGATGCCGAATTTGGCATCCAAATACCATTCGGGGATTTCGTATTGGCTCAGCGATTCCCAAGTCGGTTCATATTTTTTCATTGCATTCTCCGATCGCTAAGGCTAATCCTTCGCCTTTTATCATAAAAGCTAAAGTCAACCGCGCAAGTTCTCACTGCGTTTTGCTCGCTAGAATTTCGCTTCCTAGCCGCGGCCGCGAGAAGCGTCGATTTCGGTGGATGCACAGGCCGCGCATCCACCGTATTAGAAAGGGCGGGGATGGCTTAACCCCTCATCGCCTCCAGCGCCGCGCGGACGCGATTCCAGAGATCATTATTCCAGCCGGGCTGGATCGCGGCCAGCGCCTCGTCCGGCGAGATATTGCCCAGCAAGCCATCGCGGACCGCGCTGAAGCCGGCCGCCAAATCGGCGCGGCCCGTCTCATCGCGGTGCCGTATAATCTTGGCTTCCACCTCCGCCAGCAAGCCGGCGTCGACCTGCGGCTGCGGCGGGACAGGCGTGTTCGTCGGCGGCGGGACAGGCGTATTCGTCGGCGGCGGAACGGGCGTATTGGTCGGCGGCGGAACGGGCGTATTGGTCGGCGGCGGGACAGGCGTGTTGGTTGGCGGCGGAACGGGCGTGTTGGTCGGTGGCGGGACGAGCGTATTCGTTGGTGGCGGGACGAGCGTATTGGTCGGTGGCGGGACAGGCGTATTCGTTGGTGGCGGGACGGGCGTATTCGTCGGCGGCGGGACAGGCGTGTTCGTCGGCGGCAGAGGGTTCTGGCTCTTCAAGCCCTGCAGCGCCGCGCGGATGCGATTCCAAATCTCGCTGTCATACGTCGCCAATTCTAGCGCCTTGGCCACCGAGTCTTTTCCGCTCAAAGCCTCGCGGGCGGCGGTGAATGCGATAACCAAGTCAGCGCGTCCGGTCTCGTCGCGGTGGCGGGCGATCTTGGCTTCGATTTCCGCCAGCAGCCCCTCATCGACTTGCGCCTGCTGCTGCAGCGGCGGAACGGGCGTATGCGTCGCAGTTGGCGTGTTTGTCGGCATGGGCGTCGGGGTAGGGCTGTCCGTCGAGCTTGGCGTTGCGGACGGCGGCGCTTGATCCTGACTGTCAGCCAGCGTACTGACCGAATCAGTTTTGCTTAGCGAGCTGCCGTCTTTGGCGTATACCGTCAAGCTGACAGCAAAAGCCGTCCCCGCTGGCAGACCGCCGAAGGTGTGCGCGGTCGCGCCGTTGTTCAAAGTGGCGAAATCGTAATGCCCGCCGCCGTTGATTTCCAGCAAGTACATCGACACATCGCCCATATCGGTCCAGCTGACGGTGACATGGTCTTTGGAAACGCCGCTAAAGCTAAGAGCCAGCGCAGTGTCCGGGGGCTGTGGAACCGCGGTATGCGTCGGCGTGGCGGTATGCGTCGGCGTGGCGCTGGGCGCGGGACTGTTCGTCGGTGTCGGCGTGTTGGTCGGCGGATCGCTTGGCGGTGGAGCTTGACCATCGGCCAGCGTCTTCGCGGTCTCGCGGATGGTTTCCGAGCTGCCGTCATGGTTTATGACTGTGAAGAGGAAAGTATAGGCGCTGTCAGCCGCCAAGCCGCCGAATGTATGCGCGGTGGTCTCGTGGTCGTGTATCATGGCGAAGTCATAAAGTTTGCCGCCGCTGATCTCTAGGTAGTAGAGCAGCGTATCCTCGCCCATATCGGGCCAGATGACGCTGATGTGGTCTTTGGAAACAGCGCTGAAAGCCAGGCCCAGACTGCCGTCTGTCGGCAGTTGGCTCGGCGGCTGCGCTGGGCTTTCAGTCGGCGCAGTCGTCGGGCTGGCGGTGTTTGTTGACGTTGGGCTGTTCGTCGGGCTGGCTGTTGCGGTTGCCGTGCTGGCAGCGGTGGCGGTCGGCGTATCGGCTGCCGTGAGCAGCGTGGTGAAACTGCCGCGCAGCGAGCCGGCTGATTGATATTCTTGCCCTTGCCCGGTCATCACCGACCGAAACCGCTGGACTTCGACGCTGTATTTCTTACCGGGCCGCAGAGAACTCAAGGCAAGTTCAGTCGCGTTGGCGGTGTTGTGGACGTGAAGCTCGCCGTCCATCTCGACGGTAACCAAATAAACATCGCCGTCGCTTGTGGGACCATCCCAGAGGACCGTGGCGCTGTTCATGTCGATGTCGCTGATTCGCAGCTTGCCGAATGAGCCGGTGCTGGCCTGCGCCTGCCGCCGCGGCGGGCTGTCGCTGCCTTGGCCCGCAGCCGGCAGCGTCCGGATCTCATTATTTCCATATATGACTTTGTAGAAATTCTCATAAGCATGTTCTAAGAGGTCTACTCCGTAGACCGTATCGGGTTTTAATCTCTTAAACTTGTACGTATGGAGTTTCGCGCCCCTGATGTTGTGCCAGAAAAACTTATTGTGTTCGCGATAGCCTAATACGCAGGTCTCACAGGGAAGGACCTCGAAGATCTCCACCCAATACGTTATGCCGGGTCTGCCGTTCCATTTGACGGTAAAGCTGTCGCTGGTGATATCGGAAACAATCTCGCTTTCCGGTATCGGCGTCGGCGAAGGCACAAAACCCGGCGGAGTCGGCGTCGCGGTCGGCGGCAGTGTATCAAAGCCGACGCTGACCTCATACGCTTTGTAGGTTCCGCTTTCGTTGATCAGCGCGCTCAATCGCACAGTATAAGCCCGACCGCGCTTCAAGCCGCTAAACGACGCGGTTGTATCGTCGGCGGCGGGGAACTGATAGGGCGCGCCAATAGAATGGCCGGTGAGCCTCACATAAAGCCAATAAGAATCAATGCTGCCCAGGGTAGCCACATGCGCCGCGAAGGCGCTCCAGCTGATGCTGGCCGAGGTTCCGGTGATCGCGCTGACGCTGGGATTGAGCGACTGGGGCAAAGCGGCCGGCGCCGCCGTTGTGGTGAAGCCAGGACCATCAACCCATTCTATATCGTCGCAGTCATTGACCGCCTTCCTGCACTTGCTGATCACGACTTTGCTATAAGCCGTACTGGGGCGCACGTAATACAGGTTCTGCGCAATAATATATGGTTGCCAGTCGGAGCTCCGATAATACGAATGCTGCCGATTACCCCCAACATAGAAGTGAGCCCCATAGCCATAGTCCGAGCTGGGCGACGCGTCATCCCATTCGACTTTGACCAGATTCCAGGTGACGTTGGAGACGCGGACGTTGGAGACGCCGCCCGGCGTCGGGCTGGGGTCCTGCGCCCGCGCCCCCGCGCCAGCACACAGGGATATTATGATGATGAGCGGTATAAGGAAGAGCTTGCGGGGATTGAGAAAAGCAGGCGAAAGCTGAAACATGACCACCTCCAAGAAAAGAACCTTGCGCATGTTCACGCCGACATTTTAACACAGTATCGCCAAGACACAACACACCCGGCGCTGGCAGAACCAGCTTGGCGCGGGCGCGGCCGCTGCCCTATACTTAACTGAAACCCGTGAGACATCGGCAAGGAGCGACCATGCAGCCAATCCCCTTCGGCAACACCGGATTAATGACGCCGCCGCTGATCTTCGGCTCGACGGCGCTGGGCAATCTCTTCCGCGAGTTTTCTTACGCGTCAAAGCTGGAGACGATGCGCGCCATTGTGGAACATTTGCCTAGACCAGTCGTCATCGATTCGGCGGGCAAATACGGCGCCGGGCTGGCGCTTGAAGTGATGGGCGATTGCCTGCGCGAGCTTGGCCTGGGCGATGATGAGGTCATCATCAGCAACAAGCTGGCTTGGCTGCGCGCGCCCTTGACGACGCCCGAGCCGACATTCGAGCCGGGCGCCTGGTTCGGCTTGAAGCATGACGCCGTGCAAGACATCAGCTACGCGGGCATCCGCAAATGCTTTGAACAGGGGCTGGAGCTGCTCGGAGGCGACTACAGCACCCAGCTGGTCTCGGTGCATGACCCCGATGAATACCTCGACGCGGCCGAATCAGCAGCCGACCGCGAACGGCGTTTCGGCGACATTCTGGCCGCTTACACTGCGCTCGGCGAATTGAAAGCGGCGGGGGCGGCGCAGGGCATCGGCGTCGGCGCCAAGAACTGGAAGTCGATCGCCGAGATTGACGCGCAGGTCGCGCTCGATTGGGTCATGTTCGCCAACAGCTACACGCTCTATTCGCATCCGCCGGATCTGCTGGCCTTCATGGATTCGCTGCAGTCCAAGGGCGTCGCCATCATCAATTCGGCCGTCTTCAACGCCGGCTTCCTCACCGGCGGCGAGTTCTTCAATTATGTCAAGCTGGATCCGGCGAATCCGGAACACCAGGAGAAATTCGCCTGGCGCGAGAAATTCTTCGCGCTCTGCGAACAGCATGGACAGATCCCGTCCGAAGTGTGCATCCAATTCGGAAAATCGCATCCGGGCATTGTCGCGCTGGCTCTCAGCACCAGCCGACCGGAGCGCGTCAAGACCAATGTCGATGCCATGTCCGTCCAGGCGCCGGCCGCATTCTGGGATGTGCTGAAAGAAGAAGGTTTGCTCGCGGAAGATCATCCTTATGTTGCCGTGGCATAAGTCAAAACTGTTTTCAAATCCTGCATTTTCCGATATAATGTGCGTAACTTTTCAGCGCAGTTTACATTGAGGCATCAGTAACATGGATTTGCAGGAGCAAGTGACCAGGCATGCAAGTGAGATAGGCGAACTCCGAGGCAAGCTTGACGCATTAGCTACCAAGGACTTTGTTCGTGAGCAAAACGCGCAATTGCTGAAGGATATAACAGCGATTATTGAGAAGGAAACAGGCGACATCCGCCAAGAAATCAACAAGAATCGTGAATTTCGCACACGTGTTACCGCATTTGGCGCTGTTCTCGCCGTAACATTGTCAATAATTGTTGCTGCCCTGAATGCCTTGGTCGGCTTGGTCGGCATTGGCTTGCTTCAATTGTAGAAGGCTCATTCAACTGACTGACGGCAACGAAGACTGCGAAATCTAGCGCGAAGCGTTCGATTGTTTGTTCCTGCCCCCGCCGTAACGATCGATACACAAGAGAATCCCAACCTCATGCCAGACGAAGTCCCCAACATCCTCTTCATCATGTCCGACGACCATGCCTCGCACGCTATGAGCTGTTATGGGGGGCGCATCAACCAGACGCCCAATCTCGATCGCATCGCCGATGAAGGCATGCGCTTTGACAACGTTTTCTGCACCAATAGCATCTGTACGCCCAGCCGCGCCACCATCCTCACCGGCGCCTACAATCATGTCAATGGCGTCACCACGCTGAGCACGCCCATGGACAACCGTCTGCCCACCTTCGTCAAAGACCTGCAAGCCAGCGGCTACCAGACCGGCATGTTCGGCAAATGGCATCTGGGGCAGGGTCCGGCGCACGAGCCGACCGGCTTTGACGATTGGGCGGTCCTGCCGGGGCAAGGGCTGTATCACAACCCGACCTTCATCTTCAAAGCGGGAGAGGGATCAACGCGGCGACCGGTGCAAGGCTACGTCACCGATCTCATCACCGATATGACCTTGGACTTTTTGCGAGAACGCGATGCAGAGAAGCCCTTCTTTGTCATGTGCCACCACAAGGCGCCGCACCGCTGCTGGGAGCCGGACGAGAAACACGCCCACATGTACCTCAACGAAGACGTGCCGGAGCCGGAGACGCTCTACGACGATTACGCCAACCGCGCCTCGGCCGCCGAAGCCGCCGAGATGCGCATGGGCGTCCACCATAGTCCGCTCGATCTAAAAGCCGAAATCCCGCGCGACTTGCCGGAAATGGAATTGCGCAAATGGGCTTACCAGCGCTACATCAAAGACTATCTGCGCGTGGTCGCCAGCATCGATGACAACGTGGGGCGCCTGCTCGATTATCTCGATGACGAAGGGCTGGCCGAGAATACGGTCGTCGTCTACACCTCGGATCAAGGCTTTTTCCTGGGCGATCACGGCTGGTATGACAAGCGCTTCATGTATGAAGAATCGCTGCGCATGCCTTATATCATGCGTTATCCCGGCGTCATCAAAGCGGGGAGCGTCAACGAAAACATGATTCTCAATGTCGACTTTGGACCGACCTACCTCGAGCTGGCCGGCTTGCCGACGCCCGCGGCGATGCAGGGGCGCAGCTTCGCGCCGCAGCTCGGGGGCGAGACGCAGGCGGACTGGCGCCAGAGCATGTATTATCGCTATTGGATGCACAAGACGCATCACAACGTCTACGCCCACTACGGCATCCGCACCCATCGCTACAAGCTAATCTATTATTACGCCGACGCCATGGGCACGGAAGGCAGCATCGACGAGACCTACGACCCCGAATGGGAGCTGTTTGATCTCGAGCTCGATCCCTATGAAATGCGAAATGTGGTCGACGAGCCCGCCTATGCCGACCGCTTTGTCGAGCTCAAAACGGAGCTGCATCGCCTGCAAGCCGAGGTCGGCGATGAGCGCTACCATTTGGATGTGGATTAGATTGGGAATTCAATTCTAAGTAGCGCAATATCGAAACGTGAGCGAGAAGCGTATTTTGAGTTTTGTCGGCATAAATTTCGAATTGTCATCGGGCAAAGCATCTTCACTTCGATTCAACATCAGGGCTACCAAATGTCTACATATCTTCCAATAATAATGATTGTATTGTGTCTCAGCGATCTGAGGTGATCTTGAATGAAGGATCTTACTATCGAATACATAAAACTCGAGGCTGGAAAATTTCTCCGAGACTTAAGTTCACATGGTGTTGACACACTCTTTGGGATAACCGACGGCAAAACGGTGGGAACATATGTTGAACATGAATTTCATAGTTTTTTGAGAACAAATTATCGTTACGAAGTTGGGAGTTCCGCAAGAGGGATTGATTTCCCTGCACTTGGCATTGATTTGAAGGTGACCTTACATCGTCAACCCCAGTCTTCATGTCCTTTCAGAACTGCCGATCAGAAAGTATACGGACTGGGATACCATCTCATGGTATTTGTATATGATAAACGAGATGATTCGGAAACTGAGACGGCCTATCTGAACTTTAGCGACGCTATATTTATAGAAGAAGATAGAACAGGTGATTATCAGACAACAAAGGGGCTTATCGACATTCTCAGTAACGACGCAAACTTAGACGATATTGACACGTTTCTCCAAGAGAGAAATCTCCCTCTCGATGAAATTGGTCGCAGACACTTGGCTAATCGAATAGTGGAGACTTGGCCGTTGCAAGGTTACATAACGATTTCCAATGCTCTTCAGTGGCGGCTTCAGTATAGTTGGTCCATAGAATATGCAGGAAAAGTCGACGGTGTAGAGAGTCTGTTGTGAAACGCAGAAAACTCCTGGGCGACTTCCAGACACCGCTTCCATTTGCACGAGAGATTGTATCTCACCTTTTCGCAGATGGTCGGACATGGGAGCGAATCTTGGAACCAACCTGCGGACTCGGGAATTTTATTCGAGCTTTTACGGAACAATCTCAAAATGTTCGGGAAATAATCGGATTGGAAATCCAGCGGCACTACGTAGAAGAGTCGCAGAAAATTTTTTCTGGCAATACTCGCATTTCAATTATTCACCAAGATATATTTGAAGCTGATTTAACCGCATTGTTGCGTTGGAATAGAGAGTCACCTCTACTGATCGTCGGAAATCCTCCTTGGGTAACGATTGCTGAACAAGGGAGAATGGATGGTAGCAACCTTCCCAAAAAGTCCAATTTCCAGCGACAGTCAGGATTTGATGCCATAACCGGTAAGTCAAATTTTGATATCGCTGAAGCAATTTGGCTGAAACTGATGCGTGAGTATTTTTCCGATCCTGTCACTATTGCATTGCTGGGCAAAACATCAGTTGCTAGAAAGGTGGCACGATTTGCTCTGCAGAATAAGCTACCTGTCAATCGCATGTCGCTTTACCATGTAGATGCTAAAAAGTGGTTTAACGTTGCGGTAGATGCTGGTTTGTTTGTATTGGAACAAAACCAAGGAGACTTGTGCTACGATGTTGAGGAATATGAAAGCTTAGCTAGCTCGTACCCTGCGCGGAGTTTCGGATTCTCTGGAGAGGAAATCGTTGCTGATTTACATGCATATCGCCAAGTTTCGTTTGTCGATGGCAAATGCTCATTAGTTTGGCGGCAAGGCGTCAAGCATGACGCTTCGAAGATTATGGAATTGACTTGTAATGACGGCATTCTAGTTAACGGTTACGGCGAAGTTGTTGACGTTGAAAGTGATTATCTTTATCCACTTATTAAAAGCTCGGATGTGAGTACAGTCAGTTCCGGTTTTGTGCCTAGAAAATATGTTCTTGTTACACAGCGGAAACTCGGCCAAAGTACGACATTTATTCAAGATCATGCGCCAAAGTTGTGGCGATATTTGAACAAATACGCTGACAGACTTGATGCCCGGAAATCAACTATCTATCGAAATGTCCCACGCTTCTCCATGTTTGGGATTGGTGAATACTGTTTCGCACCTTACAAAGTTGCAGTTTCGGGCTTTTATTTGCCACCAAGGTTTGTGCTTATATCTAGCTATAAGGGAAAAGTGATTTTCTTGGACGACACATGCTACTTTCTGTCCTTTCAGGAAAAATGGGAGGCTTTGATTGTTGCAGGACTTTTGAATCACCCCACGGTTGCTAAGTTTCTCAATAGTATTGTATTTCCTGATTCAAAAAGACCCATCACGAAGAGTCTACTGAAACGCATCAACCTTCACGCAATTTACGAGTCAGTAGATCTAGTCCAATTACTGGATTCTGTTTCAGATACTGAGAAATCAACTACGCCGTTAGAGAACTTGCTGGATACAACAAGCAAATTGTACTTGACAAAACAGCAGAGATTGTTGTGATCTGGGATTCTAACAAGAAATTGTACGCAAGAGGTTACAGTCGCTCCCTCGCTTGCTCAATAAATCGGCGAAAGCCCGCTTCCATGTAGGGATGGGCGAACCAGTCCTCCGGGGCAATCATCGGGCGCGCGCAGGCGGCCAATTCGAATAGCGCCAGGTCAGTGAGCTTCCAGCCGGCTTCCGCCTCATAAGCGCGCAAGAATGTCTCAGCCGCTTCCGGGATGCCCTCGATAAAATATCCCATTCGGCAATACGCGACATCGGCAGCGGGATGGCCATAACCGGCTTCTTCCCAATCGACAACCGCGCTAATTTGACCGTCCTGCCACAAGATGTTGCCCGCCCAATAATCGGTATGGGCGAAGCGCGGCTCGACCGGCGCCCATTTCCCCCAGCGCTGCTTCACCAGCCGCCAGATCAATTCGCCATCGCGGTCGGCGAGCATGTAATCGGGGATGTCGCCGTCCTTGATGAACCAGGCGACCTCGACGTTGTCATCCATCAGGAAGCGTCTGTCGGCTTCGCTGAAAGGCGTCTGATGAATCCGCGCCAGCATGCGCGCGGTCGGCGCCGCCAGCGCGGCCCAGCGATGCGCCTCGGCCGGCAACGCAATCGGCGCGCCCTCGACGAAAGCGGTCACGATGCCGGGCAGGCCCAGCAGCTCGCCGGTCTCATCCAGCAGGAGCGGCTTTGGAACCGGGATGCCCTGCTTATGCAGCAGCTTGAGCGCGTGGAACTCGCAGCGTTGCTTGTCATGCCCGTCTGCGTACTTATCCGGATTGTAACGGCGCAGGACGATTTTCCGGGTTGAGCCATCTCGCAATTCGATATCGACTCGATGGCTGAAGTTGGAAAATGTTGATGGCAAGGCATGAATGCTGAACTCGCCGTAATCCAGCTCCAGCGTGTTCAGCGCCGCGCTGACAGAAGGGGCCGACGGAAGCCGCGAAGTCGGTAAACTCACTTCAGCGCCACCTTCCAGGCAGCCGCCAGCTCGGTCTTGAAGGCGACTTCGCTCGTGTCGATCGTCAAGCCGGCCCACGTCTGCTCCCAGCGAATCGGCTGATCGGATTCGACCAGCGACACCTGCTCAATGCCGATACCGTCGTGGAGCGCTTCAAAGGTAACTGACTGCTGCGGAATGCCCAAGGTCATCGCGTAGACTGTCGCCCCGTCTTTAGACTGGGTATAGCGCCGGTCATCGGCATTGCAGCGGTCATAGACCCAGAACTTGTGCCCGCGCTCATGATGCCAGAGCTTCTCCAGGTCGCCCTCGGAGTGGGTCGTCCAGGGCACTGTGCGATAGACTGCTTCCCCATTCGCGCTAAGCCAGGCGCCCATTTCCAGCAGCGACTCGCGCTGTCCCGCCGGGATCGTGCCATCTGGTTTGGGCGAGAGCGACAGCATCATGGTGCCGCCGCGGGCCGCGCAATCGATCAGCTTGCTAAGCAGGGTATGCCCGCTGGCGTATTGCTGATTCTCCACCCAGCCCCAGGATTGATCGCCGATGCGCATGTCGTCGTTCCAGGGGCGCTCGAATTGCAGGGGTCGGTCGCGCCCTTTTTCGAAATTGATCACTCCGAAGTCGGGATGGAAATTATATTGCATGCTGACCGGCAGCTTGTTCAGCACCAGCACCTCTTTCCCCCAGGCGACCGCCTGATTCAGATAATGAGCGAGGATCTCCAGCGCCGTCTCTTCGTAGCCGTCATCGCGGAACTTGCCGCCATCGAACCACATCATATCGGGGCGGTATTTGTCGATCACCTCGCGCACTTTCAGCTGCCAATCCTCGAAGAAATCCTCAAACTGGCTCGTCTGCCGCACCCAGTAGAAATCGGCGAAGTCGCGGTCGAAGAGCTCCCAGCCTTCGGCCAGGCCGCGCTCGACGGCGGCCGCGTCAAAGGTCTGCTCCCACTGATTCCAGCCGGCCAGGAACCAGTTAAAGCCGCGAATAATGTGGAAGGGCGCCACCAGTCGCAGTCCGCGAGCCCGCAGCGCCGCCGCCAGCTCGCCATAGAGATCGCGCTTCGGTCCCATCTTGCCGACATTCCAGCGGTAGACATCGCTATCCCACAAGCCGAAGCCGTCGTGATGCGCCAGCGAAAATCCAGCATAAGACGCGCCGCTGGCGGCAAATAGCTCCGCCCATTCATCGGGATCGTAATGCTCGGCTGTGAAGCCATCGATGAATTTCGTGTAGCCATAATCAGCCGGCGAGCCAAAGGTCTCGACATGGCGCTGATGAATCTCATGCGTGGGGTCATTCATCCACTTGCCATACCACTCATTGCCGAATCCCGGCACACTGTAGAGGCCCCAGTGGGCATACAAGCCGAACTTGCCGTCGTTGAACCAGCCGGGCGTTTCATGGCGCGTCAGCGAATCCCAGGTCGCTTGATATATCCTGCTCATGGTATCTCCCGTTATGTCTTTCCTGATATCCGATAGTTAATATGCCGCGGCTCGCGCACCCAGCGCCACAGCAGACCGGCGCCGATGAGACCGAAGCCCAGTGAAACGACGAATAGCAGATTGATGTCATGGGCTTCCGCGATCCAGCCGGCGACGATCGGACCAACAAAGGTGAATGGCGCCATCAAAGTATTGGTCAAGCCGATATAGGTCGGCTGATCGGCCGGATCAGCGAATTCCAGCACGATGTTGAAGTGGGAAACGCCATCGCTGGAAATGGCGCAGGCGAGGCAGATGAAGGCCGGTATCAGCCCGGCAATGGTGGACGAACTCAAAGCGAAAAAAGCAGCCAGCGCCAGGCAAAGCGCCGAGATCACCAGGTTGCGCTTATGCCCCCAGCGGTCGCCCAGCCAGCCGAAGAGCAGCCGCAGGACCGCCTGCGAGCCAATGAAAACCGCGTTCAGCAAACCGATATCGGCGCCGCTCAGCTGGTAATTGATATTGCCGAATACAATGAAGAAGCTCACCGACATCATGCTCAGGCGCAGCAGCGCATAGCCGACGAGGAAGCGCCGATAATTGGCGTGGCCGCGCAGCACCTCCGGCAGCCGCCGGAAGTAATGGCGCAATGTCAGCGCCTCCTTGACGGATTCGCCCGCCGGCTCGCGGGTCAGCGAGAGCGAGAACCAGGATATTGCGTGGATCAAGCCCGCGACCAGGAAGAGCAGGGCGAAGCTGCCCGGATAATCGATGATATCGAGCACGCGTCCGACGAAGTAAGCGCCAATAACGCCCATCAGCAGGCCCGCGCCATCCGCCAGCCCGAAGAAGATGCCGCGCCGCCGGGTTGGCACTACCTTGCCGATCATGCTGAACCAGGCTGGCGTAACGATGCCGCCGCCAAATGCGGCTGTGGCGATGCCGATGAAGAAGAGCGGCAGCGCCAAGCCCGGCGCCTCGACAGCGAAAAGCAGCAGCGCGATCCCGATCAAGGGGTAGGGCAGGCGCTGCAGCAAGCCGCTGCCCAGCAAAACGAAGGGCAGCTTGCGCGGCAGGCGCTCGGCATGGTTGGCGACGAATAGCTGGGGCAGCAGGAATGACAGGCTGAAGATGGCGGGAATCAAGCCGACGGCGATGGTCGAATCGGTCATCTCGCTGACCAGCAGCGGCATGATGGTCTCTTGCGAAACCAGGCTGATCGCCAGCGCGTAAAACATATTGTCAAGCACGTTGACGCTGAAATTCCAGTTGAGGTTTTTCTCAACCAGGCGATCGGCGGAATCGGCCACATCGGCATCCAAGCGCGCGCCCAAGTCAGTGTCGCTGCTTGGGGCTGATTGGCTGGGGCGGCTGATAACGCGGTTCTTTCACCCAGGTGAAGAGCAGCATGCCGCCGGCCAGCCCGCAGCCTGCCATCAGCATAAAGAGCGCTTCGAATCCGAAGTCGGCCAGCCAGCCGCCCAGGATCGGCGCCAGGAAGACGACCGGCGCCAGCAAGGTATTGGCCAACCCGATGAAGGTTGGCTGATCTTCCGGCGCCGCGAATTCCAGGATGATGTTCAAGCGCGAAACGTGGTCGCTGGCCAGCCCGACGCCCAGCAAGATGAATGCGGGGATCAGTCCGCGCAAGTCGGTTGCGCCCAACGCCACCATTGCCGCGAGCGCCAGGGCGAATCCCGAGACGGTCAGATTGGCTTTGTGACCGCGTTTGTCAGCCAGCCAGCCCAGCAGCAGTTGCATCGCCGCTTGGCTGCCGATCAAGATCGCGGTGAGCAAGCCGACATCGGCGCCAGTCAATTCGAAATTCTCGTTGCCAAAAACGATGAAGAAGCCGACGCCCATCGTGCTCAAGCGGCTGATGGAGTAGCTCAGCAGGAAGCGGCGGAAATTTTGATTGTCGCGCAATATCGCCGGCAAGCGCCGAAAATATTGGCTGAAGGGAATGTGCTCCTTGACGATCGGGCTTTCCGGCTCGCGGTTCAGCGCCAAGCCGATCCAGGAGATGCCCATGAAGACGGCGGCAACGAGAAACAAAGTGGCGAAATTAAGCGGGTAGCCCATCTCGTCCAGCACGCGGCCGACAAAGAAAGCGCCGACGATGCCCATCAGCGTGCCCAAGCCTTCGCTGACGCCGAAGAAGATGCCCCGCCGATTCACCGGCAGCACCTTGCCGATCATGCTGAACCAAGCCGGCGTCGCCACACCGTTTCCCAAAGCGCCCAGCCCGATTACGAGATAAATGCAGAGCAAGGCGATAAGGGGCGCGCTCTCGGCGAAGAGCAGTATCGCCAGCCCGGCGAAGAGATAAGGCACGCGCTCAAGCAAGCCCCCTACAACCATGACAAAGGGCAGCTTGCGTTTCAAGCGTTCGGCGTGATTGGCCGCGAAGAGCTGCGGCAAGTAATAGGCGATGCTGTAGATCGCCGGCGCCAATCCGATGGCAATCTTGGAATCGGTTAAATTGCTGATCAATAGGGGCGTGATCGTCTCGCGCGAGATGATGCTGAAAGCCAGCGTGATAAAGGTGATATCGATCAGATTGACCGAGAAGTTCCAAGGCAGATTGCTATCGACGGTTGATTCGACTTTTGGCGTCAAGCTAGCCACCGATGCCCTGAATGCGTAGCGAATGCGCCGGCGCTGTGGGCAAGTCCGGCAAGCGAATCGTCAAGTCCGAGCCATCACCCTGCCAGTCAAGGTCGCCATCTCGTCCCAGCAATTGAATGCTCGCGCCAGCGGGCGCCTCCAGGCTCTCAATGCGGATCTCGCTCTCGGCTGGACTGCCCAGCAGTGTGGCGTATAGGGCGCCGTCTTTCACCGTGAAGCGGAGATCCAAGCCTTGCGTCGTCTTTCCCTCGGCGCGCCCCCAGGGGCGGGTATCGAAGATGGCTTCCCCATTGCGATCCAGCCAGCGGCCCAACGCTCGCAGCCGGTCGGCTTGATTTTCCGGGATCGAGCCGTCGGCCATTGGTCCGACATTCAGCAGCAGATTGCCATTCTTGCTGACGATATCGACGAACATCTGAATCAGCTCGTCCTCAGCCAGCAGCTGCTCATCTCCCTCGGCGCGGTTGTAACCGAAGCTGTGCCCGATGCCGCGGCAGCACTCCCACTTCAGCTCCTGAATCTCATCGAAAGTGGCGTATTCCGGCGTGATGTAATCAAAATGAGGTCCACGCGGCACTGTGAGCTTCTCGCCGGCTTTCGGCCGTTGATCGCGCGATTGGGTGAAGCGGTCGTTGATGACGCCATCGGGCACGCTGTTGTAATAGTAGGCGAAGAGCTCGCCCAGGTCGGCCCCCGCCGGGTAGCCGATATCGTTCCACATGATCGAGGGCTGATAGCGGTCGATCAGTTCTTTCCAATGCGCGACCGAGTATTCGACGAATTCGGGACTCTGCACAATCGTGCCCCAGACGTCCTGGACGTCTTCGATGCGCGCCTCGTTGAAAGCCCAATCCAGCCCGCCGGAATAATAGAGCGCCATACGCAGGCCCTGATCGCGGACGGCGTCGGTCAGATCGCCGACCACATCGCGCATGGTGTGGTAATTCGCCTTATGCGGGCAGGGGATCTCGCTGTTCCAAAGCAGAAAGCCGTCATGGTGCTTGGTGGTCAGAACGACATAACGCGCGTTGACCTCGCTGAAGAGCGCCGCCATCTCGCTGGGATCCCAGCGCCTTAATGCCGAATTGAAGCCGGCGACGAAGTCATCGTATTGGAAATTGCTGCCGTAGTTTTTGTTGTGCCAAGCGCGCGTGGGACCATCCTCAAACTTGAGCGTATTCAGATACCACTCGGCATAAGAATTGACGCGAAACCAGTCGCTCATGTCGCCGCTCTGGAACACTTCGCCAATATCGCCGCCGGCCGGCGCCCAAGCCGGCACTGAATACAGCCCCCAGTGAATGAAGATGCCCAGCTTGGCATTGTGATACCAGTCCGGGACTTCGTGCGCGCCTACCGATTCCAGTGTGGGTTCAAATGTCATTTCCAAGCGCCTTTCTACTAATTCGTATGGGCGAGCCACCGGCTCGTCCGTACAACAGTCGATTTCGGTCTGCTAATCAAATGTATAGCTGCCTTATGCTCCCATCCGCCATCGCCAAAAGCAGCGTCTCGCCGTCAGCGCCCAGCGCCATGCAGTCCACATTGTCCGCCGCCAATTCGCTCCAACTAGCGGCATCGTCGCGCGAAAGCCATACGCCGTCATCCACCTGTGCGATGAGCGCCCCGTCTTTCGCCAGGGCCACGCCGTTCACCGCGCCCTCGGTCTCAAGCAGCGCCTCCCAACTCTCGCCCGCATCGCGTGAACGCAGCAGTCCATGCGCTTCGCAGCCGGCAAATAGCGCGCCGCTCTCAGCTATCGCAAGGCTCAGCACGGTTTCGTCGCCCGCCGGCATGGTCAAATCCCACCAGAGGCGGCCCCCATTTTTGCTGCGGTAGATGCCGCTGCCCGTGCCGACGCAAGCGATGCCGTCATGGGCGAAATTCGGCGACAGCGCCAGCGAATAGACGCTGTGATCGAACAAGCCGTGGTTGACAGCGATCCAGCTCTCGCCGCCATCGGTCGAGCGGAAGACGCCATCTTCAAAGGCGCCGGCCAACGCGCAGCCGTCTTCTTCGAATTTGGGCGACAGCGCCAGGCAAGTCACCAACGGCGCGGGCGCGCGAAATGGTTGCGCGGTCCAGCTTGCGCCGCCATCTTGGGAGCGGGCGACCCCGCCATTGATGCCGGCCAGCAGCAGATCGCCGGCCGTGGCAATCGCCAAGGTCGGCAGCGCTTGTTCGGGCATCCAGGATTGATACAGATTTCGCTCTTCGCCGCCGGCGCCAATCTGAAATAATCCCGACTGCCTGGCCGCATAGACGCCGCCGCCCGCCGCCAGCAAGCCGTTTGTTCTGTCGCTCGCGTCGTCCGAAGTCATACTAGGGATCCGTCATCGTTTCCGGCTCGCGATGCAGCACGAGCACATCAATGGTCAGCGCCAGGGCGGCGCTCGATACGGCGCGGTTTAATGCCTCGATTTGCACCCGCGCCACATCAAGGATGCCAGCCGCCGACATGTCGACGATTTCGTCGCGCATGAGGTCAATGCCGGCGGTCGACGCGAGGTTCGCCAATAGCGCCAGCGCTTCGCTCGGGTCGTAGCCGGCGTTCGCCAGCATTTGCCGTATCGGCGCCTGGACCGCTTGCGCCATGATCAGCCGAGCGGCGCGGCTCTCGAGTTCAGCTTGCTCTTTTGCTTCCGCCAACAGGGAATCGCGGCAGCGCAGCAAGGCAAGCCCGCCACCGGGCAAGACGCCGTGATCGGCCGCCAGCCGCAAAGCCCTTATCGCCCGTTCCGCCAGCTCCTTGCGCCCACGGATTTCCTCTTCGGCGATGCCGCCCACATAGACGGTCGCGAGCCCGCCATTCAAGCGTCCCAGCCGCTCAAGCAAGCGCCGCCGATCATCGTCTTCTTCGGCCGCGGCGTAGGCTTTGCGCAGGCTTCGAACGACCTCGCGCAATTGTCGCGGATCGCCTTTGCCGCTTGCGAAGCCAAAATTCTTGTCATCAGCCCAAACCCAACGCGCCCCGCCAAAGTCGTCCGCGCGAAGGCCCTCCAGGGATTCGCCCGCCTTCTGCAGCAGCGGCCGCGCGCCGGTCAATAGCCCAATATCTTCCAGCGCGACGCTGTGCTCGCCCGGATGGTAAGCGTCTATCTTGACCACAATGGTCTGAATTTGGTTTCGCAAGCGTTTGTCCAGCACGACCGACAAGCCGGTGTCTGAAATTGAAGCGACAATCAGCAGCAAGCGCTTGATGCCGCGTCGCAGTGCCAAGCTCATCAGCGGCACGAGGTCGCGCGGTTCTTCGATGTCCATGTCCGACACCAAGATGGCGGCGTCTTGCATCTCGGCGATTGGGCGCTGGAAGCCGCGCAGCATCTCCTTTGATTGGGCGCCGCCACGCCAGTAGCTGCCTTCGACATAGTTGTATTCCATGCGGCGTCCGTGCCCGGCGCGGATATCGACCTGGCCATAGTGCCCGAGGGCGCCGATAACGTCGCCCAGGACAGCCGCCATCTCCTCGTCATAGCAGACGGAGAAAGCCAGCGCCTTGAGTTCCTCCTCGTTGGCGAGCGGGCGCGCATCAGCCAGCAAGCGGTCGCTGACCGTCGGCAGCAATTCCATGAGGCGGGCGCGCAGCCGCATCGGGTTTGCGCCAGCGGCGATAAAGCGCAGCCCCTCCTGGTAAATTCGCTCATAAAGCACGGCGGTGGTGGCGGCGCCATCGCCGACATGCTGGTGGACAGCCCAGAGCACCTGGCGCAGCAGCATCGCGCCGACATCGTCGTCTTGTTGCGGCAGCGCGATGATGCGCCGGGCGATCACGCCGCCGTCGTCCAGCAATTCAAATTTGCCTTGGTTGCGCGCGATAGAGCGGCGGGGCGTCGGTCCCAGCGTTGGCGCGATGGCCTTCACCAGCGTCGTGATGCCGCGCCTCAGCGCTTGCTGCGTACTCGGCTGATGAATGACTTTGGGTTGTGGCATAATGCTTCTGCATATTTGGCGGGAAACGAGCTGAGCCCGCGCCTAAGAAAACGGCGACAAGCTCGCCGCAGCCGGATAGTGACCGCGACTACGCTTGACGCGCTCTGAAGATGATAAACTTGTCTGCTCGCGCGAGCAAGGCAAGTTATCGGCAGTTCATCAGCGTGGCGCAACCGAATGCGCGTTCAATAAGTCTTTGACAAAAATCCAATCCTCGTTTACCATACGAAACATAACCGCTTCGGTGAAAGGTAGCTTAACCTTGCGCCGCCGAAGGATCGTCGTTGTTTGGTCGAAGGAGGTGCCGCCAACGAGTATCTTTACCGCAGTCGTATTCTCGTCCGAGATATTGGTATAGAAAGGAACCGACATGAGTACAGAAAAACTTTCACGGCGCGATTTCCTTAAGTTGACAGCCGCGACCAGCACCGGCGCCGCGCTCGCGGGTTTGGGACCATTGAGCAGCATCGCGGCTGCGCAAGACCAGGTGGAGCTGACCTTCGGCCGCCATTGGGAAGCGGCTTTCCGCCCGCGCCAGGCCGAATACGATGAAGGCTTCATGGAGCGGCATCCTGATATCAAGGTCGCCATCACCTACAATACCTGGGCTGATCACAACAATGTCGTGCCCGCTTGGGCTGCCGCCGGCACCTTGCCCGATATCATCTACGTACATGGCAGCCGCGCCACGCCTTGGGCGCATGAGGGCATCATCATTGATATCCACGATATCGTGACCGCCGACGAAGAATTCAACGTCGACGGCATGTGGGAAGAGTCGGTGCGCCTCTACCGCGTTGACGGCCGCATCCACGCGCTGCCCTATGATCACGGTCCGATCATCCTCGGCTATAACAAGGACATGTTTGATGCCGCTGGTGTGGATTACCCGAGCGAAGACTGGACGATGGAAGATATGGCGGCGGCCGCCATGGAGCTGACCGATTCCGATGCCGGCATCTGGGGCTGGGACGGACGGCTGGACCTGGGCAACGGCGGTGGCGGCTTCTTCACCGGCGCCTGGGGCGGCGTCCACATGAATGAAGACGAATCCGCGATGACGATGGACACGCCCGAAGTTCGCGCGGCGCTCAACCACTGGTATAACTTGACGCACGTGGAAAACGCGGGCGCAAGCGGCACCGAGATGGAAGCATTCCCCAACTCGCAGCCCTTCCGCGCCGGCGTCGCCGCGATGGGCCATATCGCCACTTGGAGCACGCCGAGCATGCGCGCGCTGGCGAATTTCGAATGGGATGTCGCGCCGACGCCGATGGGCGCGGACGGCTCGCGCTATACCGGCGCCTTCGGCAGCGGTTATGGCATCACGCCGACAAGCGACAAGCCGGATATCGCCTGGCGTTACCTGCGTGAATACCTCTCACTCGAGGGCATGATCTTCATGTGGAGCCTCTCGGGCCGCGGTTCACCGGCGCGTCCGGAGGGCTTGGAAGCCTGGTTGACATCCGACCCGGCGCCGCCAAGCGGTCACTACTTCCTGGAAGCCATGTTCGACTACGCGGTGACTGGTCCTCCCTTCCAGTCGCTGGCGGCCGCGCAGGTCAGCCAGATTTTGGGCCGCGAAGCCGACTTGCTGCGTCTGGGCGAGACTTCGGTTGACGAAGCGATCGCCACCATTCAGGAAGAAGGGCAGGCTGCGCTCGACGAAGTCGCCGACATGTAGTTCGGTCTCCTAGATTGCACAACCTGAGGGAGATCCTTCGACGGTCTCCCTCAGTTCTGCTGGCATTATAACGAGCGCAAGATCAATGATGAGGCGATTTTCACGTCCCATTTCAGCGAGCGCCAGGCGGGAAGAACGAATCTTTTATTTGTTCATCCTGCCTTGGCTGATTGGTTTGGTTGTTTTCAGCGCCGGTCCGGTCTTCGGCATGTTGGGATTGAGCTTCACCGATTGGCGCATTTCGCTGGACGATCTGCAATTCATCGGGCTGGACAACTATGCCAAGCTTTTTGACGATCCGATTTTTTGGACCTCGGTCGGCAATACCCTTTACATTGTCGTCGGGCGAGTGGTATTCGGCGTGTCATTCGCCTTGCTGCTGGCGGTCCTGTTGAATCAGAAAGTGCCCGGCATCGCCTTCTTCCGCGCCGTGTATTATCTGCCGACGGTGACCGCGGGCGTGGCGGTAGCGCTGGTATGGATCTGGATTTTCAATCCGCGCCTTGGCATCTTGAATTATTCGCTGAAACAAATCGGCATCCAGGGTCCGCCCTGGATATTCAGCAAGACCTGGGTCAAGCCGTCGCTTATCTTGATGAGCATGTTTTCGGTCGGCCCAATCATGATTATTTTGCTGGCCGGTTTGCAGGGCGTCCCTAAAGAGCTTTATGAATCAGCGGAAATCGACGGCGCCGGTCTCTGGGCGAAGTTCCGAAATGTGACGTTACCCATGCTTTCGCCTGTTCTTTTCTTCGTGATCATTATTTCTGTCGTAAGTTCCTTCCAAAACTTCACTGAGATCCGCGTGATGACCGAGGGCGGGCCGGGCGAATCCAGCAACGTCCTAATCTGGTACTTATGGGAGAACGCATTCATATTCCTGCAATTGGGCATCGCCGCCGCCGTCGCCTGGATCATGTTCGTCGTGCTCATGGTGCTGACGGGCGCCCAATTCTGGGTTGGCAGGCGCTGGGTCTACTACGAGGCTGACACCGGATGACGGCGCGAAAACGCAAAGAAAGCGTCAGCTGGCGCAAATCGATCCATGGACGCCGCGCCATCGGCTATATTCTCACTTTCGCTCTGCTCGTTCCGCTCGGCGTCGCCTTTGTCTTGCCCTTCATCGTCATGGTGTCGACCGCGTTAAAACCGTTGAACCAGGTATTCGCCTTTCCACCGCGTCTCATCCCGGAAACGGTGCAATGGGAGAATTTCGCTGACGGCTGGTATGGCTACGGTTATGTCAATTTCACCACCTGCACTTGGAATTCGCTGAAGATCACCATCAACAACATCATCGGCAATGTCGTCTCTTGCACATTGGCCGCTTATGCCTTCGCCCGTCTGAAAGCGCGCGGCAAGAATTTCTTCTTCGCCATTGTGCTGGCGACCATGCTCCTGCCCAATGAAGCGCTGGTGGTGCCGCAGTATGTGCTCTTCAACCGCTTCGGCTGGCTGGATACCCATCTGCCGCTGATGGTGCCGCCATGGTTCGGCTGGCCCTTCTTCATCTTCCTGCTGCGCCAGTTCTTCCTGACGATTC
This sequence comes from Chloroflexota bacterium, assembly GCA_026707225.1. Lineage (GTDB taxonomy): Bacteria > Chloroflexota > Anaerolineae > Aggregatilineales > Phototrophicaceae > UBA6055. The sequence continues at coordinate 12,928 of JAPOXG010000130.1, read as the reverse complement.
CGGAAGAATTGGTCGACGCCGCCAAGATCGACGGCGCCGGGCACGCGCGCATCTTGCTGCAAATATTCATACCGCTGTCCAAGCCGGCGCTGGCGACCCTCGCTATCTTCGCCTTCATTGGCAATTGGAACAACTTTTTCGGTCCGCTGCTTTATCTGCGCACGCCCGATGTGCAGACGCTGCCGGTATGCCTGGTCCAATATCAAGGCGCCTACGGCAACACCGAATGGCACCTGATGATGGCGGTGGCGACGATCGCGGTCATCCCCGTCTTGCTCATCTTCGTCTTCGGCCAGCGCTACTTCGTCGAAGGCATCGCCACCTCGGGCGTCAAGGGCTAGGCATCGCCAAACATGCGCGTTGTAGGAGCGACTCTATGAGTCGCCCACAAACTCACAATTACGACATCGGGCGATTTACAGAATCGCCCCTACAGTGTCCCATCACTAGCCGAATGAAGTCCACTGCCCGTGCCGCCATTCTCATAATCGCCGTGATTTGTCTGACCGCCATCGGCAAGCTCGAACCCTTCGTCGATGTCAGCCAAGCGGCCGGCATCAGCGCCACCCACAGCGGCGATTGGCAGCTCTTCGACGACGACTTCATCACCGGCTATCTCGGCATCGGCCAAGCCTGGGGCGATTATGACCGCGATGGCTGGCTCGATCTCTATGTCACCGGCAATCGCGATCCCAGCGTGCTTTATCGCAATGAAGGCGATGGCAGCTTTGCCGTCTCGACATTGTCGCCGCAAGTCGCGCTGGTCGACGTCGACACCGGCGGCGCCGTCTGGGCTGATTACGACAACGATGGCTGGCTAGATCTCTATGTGCTGAACCACGGCGCCAATACGCTTTTCCATAACGACAGCGGACGCGGCTTTACCGATGTAACCGAGCAGGCTGGCGTGGGCGACGCGGGCAAGGGCACCACCGCCACCTGGGGCGATTTCGATGGCGACAGCTTTCTCGATCTCTATGTCGTCAACTGGTCCTGCTTCCCCGAATGCGGCGACCCCAACATCACGCGCGAGCACGACGAAGCGCGCGATACGCTCTATCGAAATCGTGGCGACGGCAGCTTTGAGGACGTCACGCGCCTGCTGGATTACGACCTGCTGCTGGGCGCCGGCTTCAGCGCCAGCTTCACCGATTACGACAGCGATGGCGATCCCGATATCTATGTCGTCAATGACCAGTTCAAGAACATGCTGGGAAATATCCTCTGGCGCAACGAGGGACCAGGCTGCGGGGGTTGGTGTTGGCGCGATGTCTCGATAGAAGCGGGCGCGCGCACCTTCATCCATGGCATGGGCTTGGCCGTCGGCGATTATGACAACGACCTCGACCTGGATTTCTACTTCTCGGATATGGTGAACGGCATGGTGCTGCTGCAAAACCAGGGCGATGGCAGCTTCGACGATGTCGCCGAGGAGGCCGGCGTCATGGTAGGGCCCAGCAGCGCGGTCGGTTGGGGCGCCGTCTTTTTTGATTACAACAATGACAGCTGGCTTGATCTCTTCCTCACCGCCACCGAGTTCATCCAGTTTGATATCGAGACCGGCCCCGAAGGCATGATGTTCGAATATCGCGATTTTCTGTTCAAGAATCGAGGCGACGGCAGCTTTGCCGATGTGACGCCGTCGGATTGGCTGGTCGATCTGAAGCCGAGCATGGGCTTGGCTTATGCCGATTATGATCGCGATGGCTTTCTCGATTTTGTGCTGGGCAACTGGAATGAAGGCTACGCGCTCTATCGCAACACCGGCGCGGCAGGCGCGGCCAACAACTGGATCAACATTCGGCTCGTTGGCGGCGGCGATATCAATCGCGATGCCATTGGCGCGCGCGTCTACATCACAACCGATGATGAGCGGACGTTGCTGCAAGAAGTGAAATGCGGCTCCAGCCTCGGCGCCGGCAACGACACCGCCCTCCATTTCGGCTTGGGCGAGGCGGGCATTAGCGAGATTCTCATCCGCTGGCCCAATGGCATCGAAGAAAGGCTGCGGGACGTCGCTGTCAATCAGTTTCTGGAAGTGGCGTATTCCGGCTGACGCGGCAGATGTAGGGGCGACGTATCAGGTTGCCCGTAGCCGGGCGTGAAGGCGTGGTTTCGCAGCGGGCGACCTGATAGGTCGCCCCTACACAGATCTTCGCATTAAGACTTCAAATACAGCTTGATCACCGGCACTTCGCTGCGCGGCTGCAGCACTGGCAGCTGCAGGCTTGCCGTCCCCGCTTCATCCACCGTGAAGTGGACCTCGCTGCCATCGTGCAAAAACTCCGCGTACTCAATTCGGTCGCCGATATCGTCGATATGCAAATGGCGGAAGGGATAGGCGTAAATATGCGCGTAGAGCAGCTCGCCATTCTGCGTCAGGCGGCAATCCTGCGGCGCTGTGAACGCGCTGGCCGTGCAGCCGTAGATCGACTCGCTGTGCTGCGCCATCCAGTCGCGGTAGACGCCCAGCGCATCTTCCGCCCGGCTGTCCAATTCGCCCAGCGCGGTCGGACCCACATTCATCAGCAGGTTGCCGCCGGTCGACACGGTGTTGACCAGCATGCGAATCAACTGACCCGGGCTCTTCCAGGTGGCTTCATCGCGATGATAACCCCAGGAACCGCTAAAAGTCTGGCAGGTTTCCCAGACCACCGGCTGGCCATCGACCTGCACCCACTCGCGCGGCTGGAACTGTTCCGGCGTGTAAATGTCGGCTGAGGAGGGCAGGTCCAGCCTGTTGTTGATGATAATCTCCGGCTGCAGCGTCCGGCTGAGCGTCTCCAGCCCCTCGCTGTCCCAGTCGTCGCGCCCCTTGCCGTCCGGACCCGGGTAAGAGAAGTCGTACCAGATCACATCAATTTTGCCGAAATTGGTCAGCAGCTCGCGCACCTGATTCTTCATGTAGGCGCGATATTTGCTCATATCGCGACCCTGATTCAGCGCCGCGCGCTCGGGGTGGTTGCGCTGCGAATGACGCATGTCGACGGTGAAATCGGGATGATGCCAATCGATCAGCGAATAATAGAAGCCGACCTTGAGGCCACGGCTGCGAAAGGCGCGCAGCACTTCGCCCAGCAAATCTTTGCCCCAGGGCGTGTTGGTCGCCTTGTAATCGGTGTATTGCGAATCCCAGAGGCAGAAGCCCTCGTGATGCTTGGAGGTGATGACCATGTACTTCATGCCGGCCGCCTGCGCCAATTCCGCCCAGTGGTCGGGATTGAAACGTTTCGGATTGAAGTATTTGAAGTAGGGCGCATATTGCTCGTCGGTTAGTTCTTCGCGGTTCTTCACCCACTCATGCCGCGCCGGCAGGGCGTAGAGCCCCCAGTGAATGAACATGCCGAAGCGGTCATGCCTGAACCAGTCGGTGTTGCCCTTCGTCGGTTTCGGTTGGTACATGCTGTTCTGCTCCTTGTCGATTTGCTCTTAAATTCGCCCGTTCCTGTGGATCTGTGGGGGCGAGCCATTGGGTCGACGTCTTCTATCGCCTCCAAGTTATGCCTCAAGGGGTGGTACACAAACGCCCAACTCTCCCGCCACTCCACATAGATCCGCCCATACCCGATCCGGCAGCGCTATGCCTTCGTTCACGCGTTCCTCATAGGAGCGCGCTTCCGGCTCGCCTGGAACCAGCACCTCCTCAAAGCCAGCGGCCGGCTTGACCGCCTTGACGCGCGCCTTCAGCGCCTCGACCTGGATGGCGAAGTCGGTCGCTTCGTCGAAGGCTTCCGGCAGCAGCGCCATGAACAGCGCCGGATTGCCGAAATGAAACTCGGGCGAGCTCATCGGCCGGTCGCCCGCCAGCAGATTGGGGATGATCTCCATCATCATCGACAAGCCCGATCCCTTGTGCAGCCCCATCGGCAGCAGGACGCCGCCCGCGTCCAGATCGGCGGCCGCCGTCGTCGGGCGTCCCGCTTTGTCCAGCATCATGCCCTGCGGCACGGGCGCGCTCTTGGACTGCGCCAGCATGACTTTTCCATGCGCCACGCCCGATGTGGCGAAGTCCAGCAGCAGCGTTCCTTCATCGCCGCAGGGCACGGCGAAAGACATCGGGTTGGTGCTGAAAAGGCGCTCGCGCCCGCCATAAGGCGCGACAAAGCCCTGAGAGAATCCACCGCCAGCGAAGCCAATCCCGATCAGCCCCTGCGCCGCGATCATCCCCGTCCACTCGCCCAGCCGCCCGACGTGCGTCGCCTGCCCCAGCGATACCGCCGCGATGCCATGCTCCCGCGCCATCTCGATCGCCAGCTCGGCAGCGAAGCGCGCCCCAATCTGCCCGAAGCCATAACCGAGCGTCACCATCGCCGTGGCGCCAAAGCGCTTGCGAATGCGCGGCCGCTCAGCCGGTTGGATCATGCCTCGGCGAATCATGCTGATGTATTGCGTCACCCGCAAGACGCCGTGGGAGTCATGTCCCAGCAGGTTGGTCATCACCAGCGATTGGGCGACGGCGGCCGCAATATCATCAGGCGCGCCCGCGGCGGCGAAGATGTCACGCGCGAGGGCTTCAAGCGGCGCAGCCTGAATGGTGAAAGTCAAGGTCGATTCCTGGCTCATGGGCGAACAATCTGAAAGAGTTTAGCGGCAGGCAAAACGCAGGACAAGCCGCGAACAGGCCGTTTGCCCTCGTCCTCGGCAATATGCTAACATTCCTTCCGTGCAACAGGTCGCAATTGAAGGACGCCCAATGAAACCAGCAAACCTGCTCTTCATCATTTCCGACCAGCATCAGGGCGCGGCGATGGGCTGCGCCGGGCATCCGATCGTGCGGACGCCCCACCTCGACCGGCTGGCGGCACGGGGCACGCGCTTCAGCAACGCCTACACCAATTGCGCCATCTGCGTGCCGGTCCGCGCCGCCCTCGCCACCGGTCAGTATGTGCACAAAATTGGCAATTGGGACAACGGCTTTCCCTACGATGGCAGTGTGCCCAGCTGGGGGCATCGCCTCAGGGAGCAGGGCATAGTTGTCGATTCCATCGGCAAGCTGCATTTTCGCAGCGCCGCGGACGACAACGGCTTCCGGCAGGAAATTGAGCCGCTGCATGTGGTGGACGGCATCGGCGACCCAGCCAGCGGCATCCGCGATGGCTCGATTCGGCGCGATTGGCGCCCCGCCATTGAAGAAGCGGGACCCGCTGATTCAACGTATCAGCAATATGACATCCGAAATCGTGAAAACGCCATTCAATGGCTGCGCGATCACGCAAATGAGGATGATCCCTGGGCGCTATTCCTCTCCTTTGTAACGCCGCATCCGCCCTGGTTCTCGCCGCCGGAGACCTACAAGCTCTATCCACAGGACGAATTGAGAATGCCGCCGCAGTGGCGGGCGGAAGATTGGCCCCGCCACCCGGCATACGACTACATGCGCTGCTTTTTCAGCAGCGAGCAGCCCTTCCCGGAAGCGACCATCCGCCGCTTGAACGCCGTCTATTATGGCATCTGCGCCTTCCTCGACCAGCAGATCGGGCAGGTGCTCGCGGCGCTTGACGATTTGAATCTGCGCGATTCGACCCGCGTCATCTACACCTCCGATCACGGCGAGCATATCGGCGCGCGCGGCATCTATGGCAAATTCACCATGTACGAAGAAGCCTCCTGCATTCCCTTCATCATGTCCGGTCCCGATGTGCCCGCGGGGAAAGTTGTATCTACGCCGATCTCGCTGATCGATTGCTATCCTACAATTCTGGACGCTGTCGGCTGCGCCCCGCCAGCTGATGGCATCGACCGGCCGGGCGGCTCACTCTGGGACATCGCCGCCAGCGACGAGCAAGATCGTACTGTCTTCGCCGAATATCACGCGATCGGCTCGCGCAATGCTTACTATATGCTGCGCGACCGGCGCTTCAAATACATCTATCACGTTGACGCGCCCGCTCAGCTCTTTGATTTAATCGCGGACCCCGAGGAATTGAACGATTTGGCGCTCTCGCCGAATGAGGATGCGCGGCAACTGCTGGCTGACTATGAAGCCAAGTTGAGACGGATCATCAATCCAGAAGCGGTGGACCAGCGCGCCAAAGCCGATCAAGCGCGGCGCATCGAATCACTCGGCGGGCGCGAGGCGGTGGTGGCCCGCGGCGTCTTCACCAATTCGCCCGTGCCGGGCGAAGCGCCCAAGTTCCGCCGCTTTGTCGACGCCGACGACTGACATCTTCGTTTGCCATGAGAATTGTAGGGGCGACCCTTGGGGCGCCCGCATTGACAAAAGGTGGCTACGGGCGACTCACGGGGCTACGTAGGTCGCGTAGACTTAGACCTTCGGGGATGGGGGGTATAATCACGCCCCCGCCTGCGCCAGCTCAAGTTTCTCGTGGAAGGTCAAGCGCTTGCGCCGCTCCATGATCACGCGCTCGTGATAAATGTCGGGGTCGTGATCCAGCCCGGTTTCCCGATCCAGGAATAGCGGGAAATCGTCCCGCGGCGGCTTGGCGTAATCATAGCCATGACTGTAATTGCGCATGATGATGCGCTGTTCGCGATTCAGGGTCTTCAGCCACTCGGGGTCGGAATGGATGCGGTCGGCCGCGGTTACCCAGGCCGGGCAATAGGCGATGAAAAAGTTCTTGCGCGTAACGTTGCTGAGGTTCGGCTCGACCTTGTGCCAGATGCTGCTGTGCATCACCGTCATGGCGCCGCGCTTCACCTGCAGAATCAGCTCGCCCGGCAGCGTGTCATAGGTGTCGTAGGCTTGCTGGTATTGTGTCCGGTGGCTGCCGGGCAAGACGACCAGATTGCCCATATCCGCCTTTGGTAAATCGGTCAGCCAATAGGCGACCTTGATCTGCAAGGGCAGCACCGGCGAAAAGACGCCATAAGGCACGACGCGCGCGCCGTCCGGGTGCCATTTGTTGCGCTGAACCTGCATGGGCTCCCGCAGGAACAACTGCGTCTCGTGCAGTTTGAGCAGCTCGCCATAAATGTCGTAGGCGTAGCCGACATGGCGCGGATGATCAATCAGCCCCGCCAGTGTTGGGTCCAACTCGACGAAATTCTGGCGATAGAAGCGGTCGCCTTCTTTATAGTCGGGGTCGGCCTCCGTGAGACGATCAATCGCCGCCAGGTATTCGTCGATTTCATTTTGCGATAGCGCATCCTCAATGATGATAATGCCATCGCGCAAGAACGTTTCCCACTGCGCCTTGGTGAAGCCCTTTGGCGCGACTCGATATCCATTTTCAGCCATTCTATTTCCCCTAAAACTCTTTAGTCTTCTACCATTTCGAGTATAACCCGCATATAAGCACTAGTATACAAATTCGCCGTGACTCTGAGCGCGAAGCTAGCGCAAAGAAAAAAGCCAGCGCGCGGCTGGCTCAAATCATCGTGCCTGGAGAGATTCGAACTCCCGACACCTGGTTCCGTAGACCAGTGCTCTATCCACTGAGCTACAGGCACTTAGCAACCCCAAGCATACTCGGCTGGCCTGCGGAAGTCAAGAGGGATATGCACTCCCTTGCCGCGAGACGGCTTTGCGCGCTTGCGGGAATCGCCCCTATAATGGTGGATGATTGAGAATGCCTCAAGCTGGCGCCGGACCGCATGTTCGCCCAGGCCTTCGTTGATGAGGAGAGCCTCGCCCTTGCCCCCCGCGCGATTGAAGATTTGTCATTGTGCCGCCGCGCAGATTCCGCGACTATGGATCGCTGCGCTGGCGCTGGCTGTGGCGCTAAGCGGCTGCAGCCTTGAAGCGCTGCTGCCAGCCACCGCGACCGCCACGCCGACCATCACGCCAACGTTTACGCCCTCCGATACCGCGACGCCGACGCTTTCGCCAACCGCCACGGCGACCGCCACCGCGACCAACACCGCCACCGCGACGCCGACCGCCACCGCCAGCAGCGCGCCGAGCGCGACGCCAATCGTCTTCGGCCTCGTCCGCGCGCAAGGGCGCATCAATGTGCGCCGCGGACCGGGCACGCAGTTCGCCGTCATTGGATCGCTGGCGCCGGACAGCGGCGTCCAGGTCATCGGAGAGAACGACGACGGCGACTGGTATCAGATCCGGCTGGAAGCTGGCGACGAAGGTTGGGTAAGCGCGTCCTTGCTGCGGATTGAAGAACCGGCGCCCACTGCGCTGCCGGCGGAGGGCGAGGCGCAGCGGATTAGTGAAGAGACGCGAATCATCGTCGAAGTGGGCGATGCCGCCGCAGTTAGCGATGAGGCGGATGATGGCGTCCTGGTCGTCAATGTGCCCATCGCCGATGTCGACGCCATGAGGATGACCGCGACGGTGCTGGTCGGCGCCGATATGACCGCCACAGCCGATGCCGCGCCAACGCGCCCGGCCGAGCAGGCGAGCGCGCCGACCGCCAGGGCGCCCACGTCAGCTGGCTCCCCGGCGACGCCGCTCTACAACGTCAATGTTTTCGCCTTCTGCAACGACCCCGCTTTTGGCATCCCGGCGCCAGCGAATTTGACCGCCGGCTCGACGATCAAAATTTTTTGGGCTTGGTTCGCCAGCACCGAGACTTATCTGCGGCAGCACATGACCAACGCCACGCACGAGCTGCGCGTCAATGGCGCGCCAATTGAGAATGTGAACCTGTATCGTCTTGATCCGACGCGCAGTGGGCAGCAGCACGTCGTCTACTGGTATGTGCCTTTTGGTCCGCTGGATGCCGGTCCCTATCTCATCACCTACCGCGTCACCTGGCGCAATCCCATCAGCGATGGCTACGCCTCATTCGGACCCGGCGCCAATACCGTATTCGAAGAGGAAAGCTGCAACTTCGTCGTGAGTTGAGCCCCTATGGATCCTTCAAGCGAATGGCGCCTGAACGAGCTCGGCGGCGGTCTCGTTGCGCAAGCCTCCGATGAGATCAGACTGACGCTGCCGGCCGGCCCCGCTTCCGCCTACCATGACGCGCAAATCAGCGACTACAGCGCGGCCGCTCGAGAATTCGTCAATGAGCCGCCTCTGCGCCTGGAGCTGCGCGCCCGCGCCCGCGGCGAAATTAGCGGCACGGCCGGCTTCGGCTTTTGGAATCATGCCTTTGTCCCCGGCGAGCGCCGATTTCGCCTGCCGCAAGCCCTCTGGTTCTTCTTTGGCGGGCGAGCGACCGATATCGCGCTGGCGCAAGGCCTGGCTGGCAATGGCTGGAAAGCGGCTACCTTCAATGCGAAGAACTGGCGCTTTTGCGCGCTGCTGCCATTCGCGCCGCTCGGCTTTCTGCTCATGCGCAGCGGACCGCTTTACGACGCGTTTTGGTCCCTCGGGCAAGCGGCCATCGGCGTCAGCGAGACGGCGCTTGACCCGTCCCTGCTTGAAGAGTTCCATACTTACAGCATTGAATGGCGGCGGGATGGCGCCATCTTCGCCGTTGATGGCGCGGAAGTTTTGCGCGCGCGGCAGGTTCCCCAAAGCCGCTTGGGCTTCATCGCTTGGATCGACAATCAATACGCGATCGTCAAGCCCCAAGGCCGGTTCGGCCATGGGCTGCTCGATATCCCGCATGAGCAATCGCTCCACCTGCGAGATATCTCTATCACGCGTCTATACTGAGCCAGCGCTTTCTGGCCATCGCCTCAGTTTATCGCCGCGACAGCCGCCCGGCTTCCACAGATTGTGGCATTTCATCGGCGCTCTCTTTGTGTCCTCTGTGTCCTCTGCGGCGAATTATGTGTATATGCTTTTCACGCAAGGGAGTTTCATTGGGAAGGGATTGCCTGCCTGCGCCGATCTCATTGGGCGCGCCCTGACGAGATGATACAATGAGCGAAAGACAAACTGACTGGATCGAGTCACTGAATGGCTGAATCGACCGGCGAGTTGGCTTACGCCGCGCTGCTGCAGGCGGTGGAGAGCCGCAAGCGACTGCTGCTGGATTATCTGATGCAGGAGCGCTTCATCGAGCGGTTTCGGCCCGCGCATATCCGCGAGGCGGTCTACAGCTATGTGACGGGGGGCGGCAAATCGCTGCGCCCGGCGGTGACCATGCTCGCTTGCGGCGCGCTCGGCGGCGACGAATCGCGCGCTTTGCCCGTCGCCGCCGCCATCGAGATTTACCACACCTGGACCCTGGTTCACGATGATGTGATCGACCGCGACAGCACGCGCCGCGGGCGCTCCACCGTGCACCATGAATTCGCGCGGCGGGCGCGGGAAGAATTTGGCTGGGGGACTGACGATGCCGAGCACTACGGGCGGACGATCGCCATGCTCACCGGCGATGTGCAGCAATCCTGGGCTTGGTCGCTCATGTTCGAAGCGCACCTCGAGCGCGGCGTTTCGGCGGCGGTTGTGCTGCGGCTGGCGCAGGAGCTGGCGATCCAGGTGACGCCCCGGCTGGTGGAGGGCGAAGCGCTCGATGTGCAGTATGCCGGGCGCGCGCGTCAACTCAGCGAGGATCAGGTCCTCGATATGTTGTGGAAGAAAACCGGCGCGCTTTATGAATTCGCGGGCCGGGCGGGCGCCGCCATCGCGCTGAATGACGCCGCGCCAGACCGGCCAGAAATTCAGGCGATCGCCCGCTTTGGCAGCCTCTGTGGCGCCGCCTTTCAGATTCAGGACGACATCCTCGGCATCGTTGGCGATGAGACGCAGTTGGGCAAACCGGTCGGCTCCGATATTCGCGAGGGCAAATCCACTCTGCTGACGCTCAAGGCGCTGGAACGGGCTGATGAGCGAGGGCGGCAGCGGATCCTGCGCAGCCTGGGCGACGCTTCCGCGAGCGCCGCTGACATTGCGGCCATGGCCGCGCTCATTCGCGAGCTGGGCGTCATCGAATACGCGCAAGACCTGTCGCGTCGTTTTGTGCGAGAGGCGCTGGCGCAACTGGCGCCGCTGCCGGAAAATGAGCACCGTCATCTGCTTGCGCTTTGGGCGCAATATCTCATCGAGCGCGAGTTTTAGCGGGCTGGCGGAAGAACCTGCTCGCGCCCGCAACAGCATCGAGATTCTGTCACCTGACGACATCATTGACAGCGGGCGACGTTTCGCTGACGGGCGCGTATTGACCGGTAGATTGGCACTCTGGCAGGGGGCGAGACCGCGAATTGAAGAGTCGAATAGTCTTGATCATCCTTGCCGCGCTATTGGCTGGCGCGGGGCTGTCTCAGGCGCAAGAGGCGGAGGCTGCCGCGCCTCAGCTTTTGCTGAATGACGCGGTCGCGCAGCTGCAATCGGCCGAGAGCTTCCGGCTGGCGATCGAACAGCGGGGCCAGCCCTACCAGTTGTCGCTGAGTTTCGACGGCGTCAATATGCTGCGAGCCACGCTCGAAGGCGCCGATGCCCAAGCCATCAGCCCTGACGAACTGTATATCAGCGCGCGCTTGCGCCTCATCATTCCCCTGACGATGGACATTTATGCGCAGGCCGACCGTCAATGGCTTAGCTTCCCCGGTGGCGCGCCCTGGATTCCCTTGCCCGCATTTGAAGGATTCGATGTCAGCCGTCTGCTGGCGCCGGGGGATGGCATCGAAAAGGTGATGACAGACTTGCGGGAGCCGACTATCGCCGCCGCCGCGCTGGTTGACGAGCAGCCGACCTGGCATATCAAAGCGACCGCCGCCGGCGACGCGGTCGCGGGTCTGCTCTTCGGTTTTATCGATCCGATTGACGATGTTGAAATCGATGCCTACTTGAGCGTCGAGGATGGGCGCCTGGCGCTGATCGAGATCCTCATGCTGGAGACGGCCCGCGATCCTGAGGCGGCGCCATCGGTCTGGCGCATCCGATTCTATGACTATGACGCCCCGCGCGGCTTCAACCCGCCCGCCGCTTAAACCCGCTCCAGCTCGGCGACTTCGTCAACCGGTTTGCTTGGCCGCCGCTCGCGGACGAAGTAAATCGGCTTGTGCTGGGATTCGTGATAAGTACGCATGATCATGTCGGCGACGATGCCGGTGCTGATGAGCTGCACACCCAGCACTATCAACAGCGCCGCCAACTGCAGCAGCGGCCGATCGCCGATTTTGTTCTCGGTCAGCAGCTTGAAGACGGTCAGATAGGCGCCCAGCAGCGCCCCGATTCCGCCGACAATGAAGCCGGCCGCGCCAAAAACGTAGAGCGGGCGATTGAAGTAACTGAGAACGAAGACGACAACGATCAAATCGAGGATGACCTTGAAGGTGCGGCCGAAACCGTACTTGCTGCTGCCCCAGCGCCGCGCCCGATCTTTGACCGGCGCCTCGGCGACGCGCACGCCCATCTGGCTGGCCAGCGCCGGGATGAAACGATGCAGCTCGCCATACAGCCGGACGCCCTTGACCACATCAAAGTGATAGGCTTTCAGCGTACAGCCGTAGTCGTGCAGCCTGATACCGGTGCTGCGCGAGATGAGGCGGTTCGCCAGCGCTGAGGGGATGCGGCGCAGGAAAAGCGATTCTTTGCGGTTTTGCCGCCAACCGCTGACGATGTCGTAGCCCTCGGCGAATTTCTCGAGAATCGGCTCAATATCGCGCGGGTCATTCTGCAAGTCGGCGTCAATGGTCACGACGACTTCGCCGCGCGCCGCGTCAAAGCCGGCCGCCAGCGCCGCCGTCTGCCCGAAATTGCGCCGGAAATGAATGATATGCCAGCGCTCGTCCCGCGCTTGAAGGGCGTTCAGCAATTGGTAGCTGCGGTCCAGGCTGCCGTCATTGATGGCGATGACCTCGTAATCGCGTCCGATCTCGGTCAGCGCTTCAGTCAGCTCGGCGTACAGCCGTTCTATATTGCCCTCTTCATTGTAGACGGGGATGACGACGGACAGCGCCAATTCGGGACCACTTGTCGCATCCGGCGCAACGCTCATGCTTCTTCTCCGCTGGCTTGATGCGTCCATTCTAGCATTCCAGCCGAGGCATAACCAGACGAGGCCAGGTCGTCCCTACAAGGCTTTGCCGCTACCGGGTCAATCTAGCGCGTATCTTTCACCCTGTAGTGGTCCTGAAAAACTGGACACCTAGTAAAGAGAGTATACTAGATGCTCAG
>JAPOXG010000082.1 GCA_026707225.1 Chloroflexota bacterium | reverse complement strand
CGCCGACCATGCCGCGGCGGGCGCTGATCATGGAGCGGCGGGATTTGAAGTCGAATGACATGGTTTTCATTTGCGCGCCTCCTGGGACTCGGGCGTGGGCGTATTTTCCCTTAACAGGAACTGCAAGCGCAAGGCGAAAGAGCCTGCGTCGTCCGCGCGGGTAGTGTATCGAACTCGATGGAAACACAGAAAGCGTTACCATCGAGGACAACGAGAATAGCGAGAGCACCGAGAATTGTCTGCGAAATATGCCATTTTCTTTGTGCCCTTTGCCCCTGTTTACGTTGAGAGCGGCAAACCCCCACCCCGGCTCTCCTGTCATCTCTAGTGGCGCGTAGACACTGCCACGACTGGCGGGCATCCCAAAAGAGGGACGCGTAGGTCACGTAGACATCGACCTTCGACACTGACTTTCGGAGGGGGAGTAATCGCTGCGGGGCGCAAGGTATTTTGCGTGGGCGGCGGTTTTTCCCCGCGTGTGTCTATGTGGTGAATTGAATTCGGCTCATTTGAATTTCAGCCGAATGCGATACGCTGCCGCAAGCGCAATCGTTGACAAATTGTCTTCAGTTGCTAGACTCATGCTGTTAACGATCCCTTGCCCGGATCATTCGACCTGTAGACAACCCGCCGCTGGAGGAAGAAGAGATGATGCAAGCACTTTACGAAACAAAAAACGCGACTTTGGAAGACGCCCTGCTAGCATCCTTGGCTCCAGACGAACCCTGGTCGATGATCGAGCGCTTCACCACGCTGGTGCGCGAGTCATCGTCGGAGGACGAACGCAGGGCTTTCAATTATGTCGCCGATCGTTTAGGCGCGCTGGGCGTCCCGTACACGATGCACATGCCAGAACAATTTCTCAGCGTGCCGATCAAGGCTTCGCTGGAGGCGGGCGGCGCAACCTACCGCGCCAAGACCCCCGGCTTCTCGATCAGCACGCCAGCCGGTGGCATCAGCGGCGAGGCGATCGTCATTGAGGGTTTCGCCGCCGGGCGCAGCGTCGATTTCTTCGATTTCTCGCCGACGACTGAAGTGGATGTCGAAGGCAAGATTGTGGTGGTTGATGGTTTTGGCGGACCGCCGCCGGTCTGGTATTTCCAAAACAAAGGCGCGAAAGGCGCGATCTTCATCAACCCGGGCGTAGACATCCACTGGGGCATCTGCACGACAATTTGGGGCGCGCCCGACCTTGACAATTATCATCGCCAGCCGACGATCCCGGTGGTCTCAATCAATCGGCCCGATGGCGAGGCGCTGCTGGCGCAGTTGGAGAACGGGCTAAGCGACGTCACGTTGCGCGCCGAGCTCAAGGAGGGCTGGTTCGAATGCCCCTGCCTGGTGGCGGAGATCAAGGGCAGCGTCGAGCCGGAGCGTTTCGTGCTGGTGCATGGGCACATGGATTCCTGGGATATCGGCATCGGCGATAACGCTGTCGGCGACGCCACCCTGCTTGAGTTGGCGCGCATCTTCAACGACAATCGCGATAAGATGGCGCGCAGCCTGCGCGTCGCCTGGTGGTCGGGCCATTCCACCGGACGTTACGGCGCCTCAACTTGGTACGCCGATGCTTTCGGGCTTGATCTGGCGCGCAATTGTGTGGCGCAGATGAACATCGATTCGCCGGGCTGCCGCTGGGCGACCGAGTATCGCGATGTGACCGTGATGAGCGAGGTGGAAGATTTCGCCGCGCAGTCGGTGCTGGATTCGACCGGCAAGGGCTTCAGTGGCGAACGCCCGCATCAAGCCGGCGATTACTCCTTCAACAACATCGGCATCTCCAGCTTGTTCATGCTGCTCTCGTCGATGCCCCAGGCGAAAATCGACGAACTAGGTTTTTACGGAGTCGGCGGCTGCGGCGCCAACATCGCCTGGCACACCGAGAACGATACCCTGGAGATCGCCGACAAGGACAACTTGATGCGCGATCTGCGGGTCTACGCCACCTCGCTGCAGCGCCTGCTGAACAATCCGGTACACCCCTACGATTTCCGCAAACTGACGGCCGAGTTTAAGGATACGCTGGACAAATACGCGAAGGCGGCGGGCGACGAAGTCGACTTCGGAGCGTGCTATGACGCGCTCGATGATCTGAATGGCGCGTTGGAGGGGCTCTACGCGCAGACGGACCAGCTGGCGAGTCGCGCCGTTGACGACCCGGCGGTTCGCGCCTGCAACGACGCGCTGTTGGCATTGGCGCGGGAACTGGTGCCGATCAATTACACGCGCAAGGGGCGCTTCCGCAACGAACCGGCGGTGCGCGTGCCCGAATTGCCGGACCTGGCGCCGGCGCTGGACATCGCCAATGCCGATCATCATATGCGGCGGGTGACGCGGACGCATCTGGTTCGCGGCGTGAACCGGGTGGCGTGGGCTTTTGAGAGCTCGGCGAATATCGTCCGCGCCGCGCTGGAGAAGATCATCATTTGATTGGACTACGCTCATTTGATGAGGGCAACTAGGAATGCATTTTAGACTGATCTTAAGGCGAGTCATCATACTTGCACTGTTCACGCTTGCACCCACTTCAGTCATGACAGTTTCAAGCCAAGATGGGATTTGTGAGAGCCTGAGACGGGTATACGCCACCCACGGCGATGGGCTAACAAGTTACCTCAACCAAGCAGGGAGAGAATGCCTCAAATCAGATAAGGAAGTGCAGCGTCAAGACACAACGGCTGAATCTTCACGTAACACGGTTTGGTCCAGCAAAGGTCGCGGAAGTAAAGAGGTCTCGGTGACTCTAGAACTATCTGCTGGAGTCTACGATCTTGATCTGTTGAAGCCTGAGAACGAAGGGGTTTGGGGCACAGCGTGGTTGAGAGATGTCGTAAGCGTACCCAATGACTGTTTCTTGTGGTCTTATCGTGTTAGTTTCCCGACACGTATAAGGATTCAGAAACTCTGCAAGATCTACGGTACGCTTGAAGTGAATCAGGACTATAAGCCCGCAACTGACTGGTCATTGTCTATCAATGAGCGCCTAGATCTGCAGTCAGGTATTCCCAATGCCGATGGTTGGTATGCGGAAGGTCGTGGCGAGAAGTATGTTCCAATGGGCATAATCTTCGGTCCCGGTGCATACAGAATGCAATTGGAGCCACCACTCAAGAGTGAAGATCAAGGATTCGTACAGGTACGTGACATTGTCGAGATTCCTAATCGATGTTTCACCGAATTGCATGGCTACGGACATGAGTCCTTACCAACGCAATTCGTCATAAACCAGAGTTGCCAACTGTTTGCAATTTTGACGGCATATCTTTATGGCGCCAGCGACGACAGGTCGTGGAAGGTGTCAATCACCAGATCGGATTAGCTCAACAAAAGTTAACCGGAGATGATCACATGAAACTAATCTACCTCGTATCCGGACCGATGGGGCGAACCCCCGAAGGCCAAGCCGAGCTGGGACGGCGGCGCGAGTATTTGCAGTGTCACGCGGCGGCCGGCACTGAAGTAGACATCACCGATATCCCGGCGGGACCTGGCTCCATCGAGAGCATGTACGAAGAATACCTCTCCATCCCGGAGACGGTGAAGCGGGCGCATGAGCTGCAAGCCGATGGCTGGGATGGCATCTTGCTCGGCTGCTATGGCGATCCCGGCTTGGGCGCGCTGCGCGAAATTGTTGATATTCCGGTGGTGGGCGCGGGGCAGGCGACGGCGCTGATGGCTTCGGCTGTGGGCCGGCGCTATTCCGTCATCACCGTCACCGACAGCGTCATCGGTCCGCTGGAAGAGACGATGCGCAACAGCGGCGGCGGCGACAAGCTGGCGAGTGTGCGCGCGGTGAATATCCCGGTGCTCGAATTGCATAAGGACCGCGAACTGGCGATCGAGGCGACGCTGGAAGAAGGCGCCAAAGCGATCGAAGAAGACCGCGCCGATACCCTGATCGTCGGCTGCATGAGCATGGGTTTCCTTGAGATTCCGGAAGCCTGTCAAGCGGAGTTGGGGGTGCCTTTTCTGAATCCGGCGCGCGTGCAACTGAAGTTCCTGGAAGCGATGCTCGGCTCCGGACTGAGCCATTCGAAACAGGCTTACCTGACGCCGCCAAAGATCGCATCGGGCGAGGCGAGCGGTCCGGCGGATTTGTATTACAGCAAGAACTAAGGGGGACGGAATGGGATTCGTACTAACAGGCGCGACCCTGATTGACGGCAATGGCGGCGCGCCGCTGAATAACGCAGCGGTTTATGTCGATGGCGAGCGCATCGCTTGGGTGGGCAGCGCGGCCGACCTGCCACCCGCCGCGGTCCCCCCATCGCAATGGGGGGAAGTCGAGAAAATTGACGTGAGCGGAAAATGGCTGATGCCCGGGATTATCGACGCCCACATTCACATCTGCTACAACGGCAGCGAAAGCACATTCGCCCTGCTGGAAAAACCGCGGGACGACCTGGTGTTGGAAGCGGTGGATATCTGCGAGCGAACGCTCTCCCAAGGCGTCACCACGATTCGCGACGTCGGCGGCGAGCAGTATATTGAAATGTCGCTGCGCAAGGCCATCAACCGCGGCTTTATTCGGGGACCGCGCATGAAACTGTCCGGTCGCGTCATTTCGATGACCGGCGGGCACGCCCACTTCATCGCTCGCGAAGCCGATGGCCCCGACGAGATGCGCAAGGCGGCGCGCGAACAGATCAAGGCGGGCGCCGATCTGGTCAAGTTGATGGCGACCGGCGGCAGCGCCACGCCCGGGCAAGATATCCACGCCAGCCAGCTCACAGTCGAAGAGATATCAGCGGTGACCGAGGTGGCGCATATGATGGGACGGCACGTTGCCGCTCATTGCCATGGCACCGGCGGCATCCGCAATTGCATGCTCGGCGGCGTCGACACCATTGAACACGGGACGTATCTCGATGAAGAAACGGCCGACATGATGGCCGCCAATGGCGCGCAGTTGGTGCTGACGCTCGGCGCCGGCAACCCCGATTTGGAGAGTTATCCGCTGTCGCCGGTGCAGCAGGCGGACGCCGAGCGGCGCAGACCGATGATCGAACAGGGCGTCAAGCAGATTCGCAAGACCATCGCCCTGGCGCGGGCCAAAGGCATCTTCCTGGGCATCGGCACCGATGCCGGCGGCAATCCGCTGGCGCCGCACCAATTCGCCATGGCGCGCGAGCTTGAGCTACTGGTCGAGAATGACTTGACCGCGCTGGAAGCGATCACCATCGGCACGCGAAACAATGCGGAAGTTTTGCGCTGGGAAGATGAGATCGGCACGGTGGAGGCCGGCAAGTATGCGGACTTGCTGCTGCTTGACGCGGATCCGCTGGTCGATATTCGCAACGTGAGAAAAATCGCCGCTGTTTACAAAGGTGGCGAAAAGGTGTAGGCGCGAGAGACGGTCAGTGTCTACGCGCCCCTTGTCTCGCCCACCTGCCCCTACACAGCTTTGCGCTTTGGAGGGCGAGCCACCGGCTCGCCCGTACAGCAGGTGCGCATTTGCGGGCGACTCACAGAGTCGTGTAGACACTGACCGTAAGTCGCCCTTACAAGAGTCGTCCAGAAGAATGGCGTGATGATGCCCGAAATAGCGATGGTCGGCGACATATTCTTGCAGGAGGCGCTGCCGCAGACAGCGGATCTGGCGGCGATCACGGAGGTCTTGCGCCGCGCTGATATCGCCTTCGGCAACCTGGAGACGCCGGTCTCCGAGCGCGGAACGCCGATCGACAAATGGATCAATATGCGTATGCCGCCCGCCTTGCTCGCCGACGTGGTGGGCATGGGCTTCGACATCGTGACGCTGGCGAACAATCACATGTGGGATTTCGGCGAAGTCGCCTTCAACGACACGCTTGGGCATCTGCGCGCGCGTAAGCTGCCCTATGTCGGCGCGGGCAGGGATCTTGACGAGGCTTGGCGCCCGGCGATCCTGCCCCTGGGCGAGCTCAACATCGCCTTTCTCGGGGCGACATCCACGCTGGGACCGGGATCGGCAGCGGCTGAGGGGCGGCCCGGCGTCGCGCCAATTCAAGTCTCTGAGTCTTATCACTTGGATCCGCCGGCCAGCCTGGAGCAGCCGGGCAGCGCGCCCTACGTATTCACGCGGGCTTGGCGCGAAGATCTGGAACGGGAAATCGCCGCTGTCAAAGTCGCCCGCTCTCAAGCCGACTTCGTCGTACTGGCGCTGCATTGGGGCGTGCCGCCCTTTTGGCGACCGCGCTTTCAAGATGGCTTGGCTGATTATCAGATTGAAGTCGGTCATGCATTGATTGAAGCCGGCGCCGATGCCATCGTCGGGCATCATCCGCATTCCCTGCAAGAGGTGGAGGTCTATCGCGGCAAGCCCATATTCTACAGCTTGGGCAATTTTGTCTTTCATCACAATCAGGGTCCAGTACGTGATACGCCGGTCAGCCGCCACGCCCCGTATTCTGTGCAGGTCGACCGCCGAGACCGCGAATGGTCGCAGACGGTGATCGTGCTGGCGAACCTGGCCTCAGCGGGAGAGGCGCGCTATTCCCTGCTTCCCGCCCTGCTTGATGCGGACGGCAACCCACAATTGCTCGCCGGCGACGAAGCGCGCGCGGTCATCACAAGGCTGGACGCGATGTCGCCCCAAGCCCGGATTCGCTTTGGCGGTGGCCGGGGGCATTTGCAATTGCCCTAGAAAAGCAGTCATACTTAGTCGCGGTCCAAAATTGACAGGTCATTTGTTGAAGGAGGTGGGTTAAAATCATCCATGCTGCTATGAGGAAGCGCTTTATCGTAAATCTTGCCATGTGAATTGTAAGGAGAAGAGCAAGTCATGAGCAGAAAACTTGTAAGCATAGCTGTCCTGGCGATGATGCTGCTGGTACTCGCGCTGCCAGTCACATCGCAGACGATGGGCGAAGCCGTGCCGCCGATCATCGTGCATTCGGTGACGCAGGCTGAGCGCCCGATCGAATATGAGACCACGCGCCTGGTCGTCGAAAACATGCGCGAGCTGGGTCTCGAAGTTGAGCACCGCGCCATCCCCTGGGCGCAGTTGATCCATGAGATATGGTACAGCCGCACGACAGATAGCGCCGTCGCCGATCGTCCCTTCCAAATGACGCACTGGCGCATGGTAGGCCGCCCCGAGCGTTCCGATCCGGACGAATTCACCTACAACCTTTTCCATTCGAGCGTACGTGATGGCGGTTACAACTTCATCGGCTACAACAACCCTGAATACGACGCCCTGGCTGAGGCGCAGCGCGTGGAAGTTGCCGATAGGGAAGCGCGCCTGGAACTTATCTGCGAGGCGCAGCAGATCATCCGCAACGATATGGTCAACGCCTACTTCATCCACCCGTTGACGCCGCAGGTGGTCAATACGGCTAACTTCAATCCGGATAGCATTACCACACAGGCCGGCATCGGCGTACACAACTTCTGGACCTGGATTGGCATCGAGCCCACCGGCGACGACAAGACGCTGATTACCTCGACGACTTCCTTCCTGCAAGCCTTCAACCCGCTGGAAATCTCAGGCGACGCGCCCAGCCGCGTGACCGAGATGACTTGGGACCGTCTGATGCGCATCAATCCGATTGGCGTGCCCGAGCCCTGGGCGGCTGAGAGCGTCGTCTGGGAAGACTCGCTGAATGTGGTCGTCACCTTGCGCGCTGGCATGAAGTGGCACGATGGCGAGGACGTGCAATCCGATGACGCCGCCTATTCATTCGAAGCGGCGCTGGCTGGCACCACGCAGACGGACGAAGATGGCAAGGAAGAGTTCCGGCCGGAAGCACCCGATTATCACCCCTTCGCGCGCAACGTTGCCGATATCGAGATCATCGACGACCTGTCGCTGCGCTTCACGCTGCACACGCCTTCGGCTGCTTTCGAGACCAGTTCGCTCGCCAAATTGAATCTGATCCCCAAGCATATTTGGGAACCGATCATCAATGACCTCTTGGAGCGGGATGACGCCGATGTCGACTCTATCCAGGAAGAGATTCCAATTGGCTCCGGACCCTTCAAGTATGTCGCTTTTGACGTCAACGAGTTCGTCTTCCTCGAGGCTTTCGATGATCACTGGGCGCGGCCGAAAATCGATGCCTGGATCATGAATGTCTTGCCGAACCAGGAAGCGACGCTGGGGCAGATTCAAGCGGGCGAAATGAACTTCCTCTGGGAATGGCCCGGCGACCCGGGTGTGCTGCAAAGCATCGTTGACGATAACGAGCACCTCGATCTGTTCTCGGCGATCAGCATTGGCATGAACTACTTCGCCTTCAATGTGCGTTACGCGCCCTTTGACGATGTGACCTTCCGCCAGGCGATCGCGCATACGATTCCGCAGGAGTTCATCATCGACAACATCTTCAACGGCTTGGCGGCGCCGGCCGACAGCTTCGTCTCAGCGGCGCTGGAATACTGGCGGCAATGCGAAGATCTGCCGACCTACGACTTCAGCATCGACGGCGCGCGCGCGTTGTTGGAAGGCGCCGGCTACAGCTGGGATGACGAGGGACGCCTGCATTACCCGGGGAACTAGGCCCGTACCGGCGCAGACTATGTAGGGGCGATTGACGGTCAGTGTCTACGCGACCGATCATATCGCCCGCAGCGCCATTCGATTCTGCGGCGGGCGACCAGGTTGGTCGCCCCTACACACAACACAAATGACGAATTCTGTAGGGGCGACCCGGTGGGTCGCCCGTAAAAGCGAAATCCGCAGGACATAAAGCATGAGCCGCGGCGTCGCCTATTACATTTTGGGGCGTTTCCTGCAGAGTGTGATGGTGCTCTGGATCATTGTCACGCTGTTGTTTCTGCTATTCCGGCTGGCGCCGAGCAATCCTCTGGCCAGCTATATCGACACCACCTTCACCAAACAGCAGGAGGCGGCGCTGCTGGCGCGCTTCGGGCTCGACAAGCCGCTGGGCGAGCAGTACATCATCTACCTGGTCAACCTGCTCAAGCTCGATTTGGGCGATACTTTCAGTTACTCGGGCAAGACGGTGCTGGATATCTTGGGCGCTGACCTGCCCAACACCATTTACCTGACGCTGACATCGCTGCTGCTGGCGTATGCGGTGGGTGTGCTGGGCGGCATCGTGATGGCAGCCATGCGCGGAAGCATGATCGAACGCGTCGGCACGACCTTCACGCTGATGACGCGGGCGGCGCCGCAATTCTGGGTCGGCATGTTATTGCTGACATTTTTCGCCTTTCAATGGAAATTGCTGCCCTCTTCCGGCATTGGACCGCCGATGGTGCGCTACCGCTGGGAGACGGAATGGGACAAGTTAATGTCGCCGGTTTTCTGGCGGCACATGATCCTGCCCACCTTCACGCTGGCGCTATATCTGCATGGGCTGCCGCTGCTGCTGATGCGCTCGAATATGCTCGAAGTGCTGGACCAGGACTATGTGACCATGAGCCGGTTGGCTGGTTACAGCGAGTGGCGGGTGATGATCCAGACGGCGGCGCGCAACGCCATGCTGCCGGTGCTGACGGCGCTGACCCTGGGCATTGGCTACAGCATCGGCGGCAACGTGGTGATTGAGCACGTATTCTCTTGGCCCGGTTTGGGGCGGACGCTGGTGCGGGCGGTCCAGCAAGCCGATTATCCGCTGGCGCAGGGCGCGTTTTTCTTGATCGCAGTCATTATTGTGTTTATGAATTTTATCGCTGATATCTTATACAGCCTGCTGGACCCGCGCGTGGGAGCGTCGGCGCAGGCGCAGGTTTCTTAACCCGAAGGCAGACGATGCAACAGGAAGCGAGCGCTCGCGGGGAGCCGGCGGGGGTGGCGACAATGCAATTCCGGCAGGGCTCGGCTATCCGCCAGCTATGGGAGACTAACCTCGAGGTCTTCCAACGCGACAGGATGGCGCTCTTCGGCTTGTGCATCTTTGCTGTCTTCGCAATCGTGGCGATATTCGCGCCCCAGATCGCGCCAAACAATCCGCTGACGCCGCTAAAGAACAACGAGGGCGACTGGATCAAAGACGCCATGCCCTATTGGCTGGCGGAACCGGGCGAGGACGAAGCGGAGGGTTATACGAATACCTTCTTGCTGGGCACGACGAACATCGGGCGCGACATCTATTCCCAGCTGATTCACGGTTCGCGTTCGGCGCTGCTGGTCGGTTTCTCGGCGGCGGCGGCGGTTGCGGTCATCGGCACCGTGGTCGGCTTGCTGGCCGGCTATTATGGCGGTTGGGTTGACGCCATCTTGATGCGCGCTGCCGATGTCGCCTTTGGCATCCCTTTCATCCCTTTCATCATTGTGGTTTCCGCATTTTTGGATCCCAGCATCTGGAATGTGGTGGTGGCGATGGCGGTATTGCTTTGGCGGGATACGGGCCGGGTCATCCGCTCGCAGGTGCTCGTGATCAAGGAGCAAGCCTTCGTCAGCGCGGCGCGCGTCTCCGGCGCCAGCAATCTGCGCATCATCTTCGTTTACATCGCGCCCAGCATTTTGCCGCTGTCCTTCCTTTATGGCTCTTTCGCTATCGCCTGGGCGATCCTCACCGAAGCGAGCGTCAGCTTCCTCGGTTTTAGCGACCCGGAGACGATCAGCTGGGGCTTCATGCTGCAGGACGCCTTCAATTCACTGGCGCTATCTCGCGAAGCTTTCTATTGGATCGTGCCGCCCGGTCTCTGCATTATGCTGACGGTGATGGCCGGCTTCTTCATCGGACGCGGTTATGAAGAAGTGCTGTTTCCACGTCTGCGGCGGATGTAGCGAGTTTGAATATGTCCATCCTCTCCATCCGCGATCTCAAGGTCAACTACCATACGCAGGACGGCACGGTGCGAGCGGTGGACGGCGTCTCGCTGGATCTCGACGAGAGCCAGCGTCTCGGATTGATCGGTGAATCGGGCTGCGGCAAGACCACCCTGCTCAAAGCCATCGTGCAGGTGCTGCCGCGCAACGGCCATATCGTCAGCGGCGAGATCAAGTTCAAGGGCATGGACCTGCTGAAACTGCCGCCGGCCGAGATGCGTCAATTGCGCTGGCGCGAGATCGCCACCATTCCGCAGGCATCGATGGACTCGCTGAATCCAGTGCAGCGCGTCGGCAGCCAACTCATGAAACTGCTTCGCGTGCGCGGTGGCTATACAAAGAAAGCGGCGCGCAAACGGGCGGTCGATCTCTTCGACGTGGTTGGCCTCGATACCGAGCGCTTGATGCATTATCCGCACGAATTCTCCGGCGGCATGAAGCAGCGCGCGGTCATCGCCATGGCGCTGGCGCTTGAGCCCAGCCTGCTCATCGCCGACGAGCCAGTCACCGCGCTCGATGTCATCGTACAGCATCAGATCCTGGAAGTGCTGCGAAGATTGGAGCGCGAGCTGAATCTGACCGTCATGCTGATCACGCATGATATTTCGGTGGTGGCGCAGGTCTGTGATTCGGTATCGGTGATGTATGCGGGTCGCATCGTCGAGGAGGCGAAGGCGGAGCCATTCTTCGCATCGCCCGCCCATCCCTACAGCCTCGGCTTGCAGCAGGCTTTTCCCAATCTCGCCAGTCCCCGCGATGTGCTGGTATCGATCGAAGGTTATCCGCCCGATTTGCGCGAGCCGCCCGCTGGCTGCCGCTTCGCCGAACGATGCCCCTTTGTGCAAGAAACCTGCCATGAAATTGATCCGCAACTGGAGGTGGTCGGCGACGGACGTATGGCCGCTTGCTTGCGCTCCAATGAAATGGACGACCTGCGCGCGAGAGCGGAAGATCCGACGCTCTGGCAGAATGTCGAGGTGACGCGGTTAGTTGGGCAACCCCCCACTAAATCTACAGACGCCGGTAGGGGCGAGCCACTGGGTCGCCCGACAATTACAACCCATGATGAGCAGGCGGATCAGCCACTGGCTGACCCCTGCAACGTTCCATTGGCTGTGGGCAATGGGCGCGCCGACCTCCTGCTCGAGATGAACGACGTCTCCAAGCGCTTCAAGATCGGCGGCGGCTTGGCCGGTCTGCTGCGCGGCGATAAAGAGCAGACGGTCTACGCCGTCAACAACATCTCATTCACCTTGCGCCGCGGCGAAAGCCTGGGCTTGGCGGGCGAATCCGGCTGCGGAAAATCAACCACCGGCAAGCTGTTGGTCAAGCTGATCGACGCCAGTGACGGACAGATCGTCTTTGATGGCGCCGATTTGTCCAGCGTCGATGATAAGGAGCTGCTGGGCTTCCGCAGTCGCGTGCAGTTGATGTTCCAAAACCCCTTTGAAGCCCTTAATCCGCGCTTCACGCTCTACCGCTCTTTGACCGAGCCGCTGATCATTCACGGCTGGAAAGACGAGAACGAGCGATTGCAGCGGGTGGTGGAGACGCTGGATCGCGTCAACCTGCGCCCGGCTGAAGTTTTCCTCGACAAATACCCGCATCAACTCTCCGGCGGACAGTTGCAGCGGGTTGTGCTGGCGCGCGCGTTGGTCTTGCATCCCGATTTCCTGGTGGCGGACGAGCCGGTCTCGATGCTTGATGTCTCGGTGAGAGCCGGCATTCTCAATACGACGCGCCGCCTGGCGCGCGAATTAGGCTTGGCGACGGTTTATATTTCCCACGATTTGTCGCTGCTGCAATACACTTGCGACCGCATCGCCATCATGTACCTCGGGGAAATCGTCGAGATCGGCCCCAGCAATGAGGTCATCAACAAGCCACAGCACCCCTACACGCAAGCGCTGATCGCGGCTGTGCCGGTTCCCGATCCCACTATCGAGAATCCGCCTCTGCGGATCCGCGAAGGCGTGCCCCGCCCCACCGAACAGTTCATCGGCTGCCCGTTCGCGCAGCGCTGTCCCGAAGTGATGGAAGCCTGCCTCAATGTCCGCCCGCCCTTCATCGCCGATGAGCAAGGGCATCAGGCGCAATGTCACCTCTACGGCGAACATCACAACTCGCCCAAGCTCCACCGCGAGGCTGAGGCGGCGCGCTGAGGCTCAGTATTCTCGCCGCTATTCGCAAAGACTACAATCGATATATGATTCGCCATCGCCGCAGGCCGCCCTGGCGCTCGATTGGGTGAGGCCGCGCGCAGGAGTCTCACACAATGCAAAGCGCTGACATTGTGATTTCAGCCGGCGCGTTGATGCGCATACTCGTCTTTCTTCTGTACGCGCCCATCTGTTGGATCGTGGTTCGCCGGCTCGTTCCACGCCTGTCGCCGAGCGGCCGGTTTCTTTCGTTCGGCATGCTGGCCGCCCAGATCGTGATTTTGGTCGTGGGGCTGGAAGACAGTCCCCGGTGGGAGCTCAAGGGCTGGCTCTGGCATCTGGACCAGGAATGGAACATCCCCAGCACCTTCGCCTCGGTGCAGCTGGCGCTGGTCGGTGGCGCCGCGCTGGCGACCGCCGCCCTCGCGCGCGCCTATCGAGAGCGCTATCGGCTCTTCATCGCCGGGCTCGGTCTGTTCTTTCTATTCCTCGCCTGGGATGAATACTTCACCCTGCACGAAACCAATCTAGCTCTTGAAACAGCCTACATCGCCGCCGGAATCGCCATTGCCGGCATGGCGCTGTTGGCGACGGCGCGCTCGCCTCGCCGCGCCCGCCTGTGGCATATCTGTCTGTTGGCGGGCATGGCGCTCAATGTAATGGGCGCGATGATGGTGGATGCCTTGCCACAGATCTGCAGGCGTCTGGGTTCCATTCAACTTGAAGGCTGCCTGTACTTTTACAACCTGGAGGAATCGTTCGAATTCTTAGGCGTTTGGCTGATACTGGTCGCGGTTCTGGGCATTCTTACCGATGCGGCGCCAAAGCGGCCTCGCCTCGTATATCTATGCCTAAGCGTTTTGCCAGTTTGCTGGATTCTCCTGATCACCAGCGATGTTTGGCGCCCGCGCCTTGAGCTGCGGTTATCCGCTCGGCCGGCATCTATCGCATTCGAATCAGGCTTAAACTTGCGTGGCTACACGCTGGATTGGAACCGGGAGTCGATCGATATTTGGCTGTATCCCTCCGCCTGGCGCAGCCGTTATGAGCGGGCTGGCTTCTCCATTCATCTTGTCGACCAAGCCAGTGGCGAATCTGTCGCCAGCCGCAACAGACACGCGCTTCCCCAGTTTCATTTGCTGCTTGCTCCGGGTTATGCGCATGTATACCGGCAACGGATCTCGGTGGAACTTCCAGCCGAAACGCCGAGCAACCGCGCCTACTGGATCACGCTGTCCGTTTGGCGTGACGAAGGCGATGAATTCGTCAGACAGAAAGTCATCGACAGTGATCACCAACAACTGAATGAGACGCAGGTCATCCTGGACGAGCTTGTGTTTCCGGCGCCATCCGCACATGTCTTTCCGCTGGCGGAATTCGGCGGCGCCTACACGCTGGGCATGGTGGACCTGCCAAAGAGCGCCAGCCCCGGATCAGCGTTGTCGGTCTCCTTTACTTGGCGCTCGAATGCCGCTGGCGGGGAAGACCTCGTTCAGTTTCTGCATCTCGGGCAT
>JAPOXG010000055.1 GCA_026707225.1 Chloroflexota bacterium | reverse complement strand
AGCCGCCGATGGGACCCAAGCCATCGAGCACCGGCAAGCCCGCTTCGGCAACGAAGGCGCTATCCGCGGCGCCGCCCGTGCTGGCGCCCCTCAGCGCGAATCCGAGTTGCGCGGCCGCCTGTACCGCTAGCTGCTCCAGGCTTTCTACCGCGGCAGTGCGCGGCATCGGCGGTGAGGCCAGGCGGCAATCCAGCGTGAAACGGATATCATCTTCCGCCGGTCGCGCGAAAAGCGCTTCGATTTCCACTGAGACGCGCTCAAGCTCGCTCTGCTCAAAGGCGCGGATATCGATGCTGGCTTCCGCCAAATCCGGCACCACATTGGGCATCGTGCCGCCAGATATGGTGCCTACATTTATCGTGATACCGGCTTCGGGCTGAGCCAGAGATTCAGCCTGGGTGAGTCGGCGCATGAGACCGCTGATGGCGTTGCGTCCTTTTTCCGGTTCGACGCCAGCGTGGGCGCTGCGTCCCTGGGCGCGGGCGCAAATCACGACATTGCCTTTGCGAGCGGTGACAATATCGCCGTTCTCGCGGGCCGCTTCCAGCGTCAGCACCGCGTCGTACCCGCGAACCGACTCCGTGATGAGCGGGATCGACGTGCGTCGATCGACCTCTTCATCGGCCACGCAAAGGAAACTCAGCAGGGCGAAATCGTTGAAGTTCTGCTTTTGCAGCGCTTCAATGGCGTAGATGCCGCTGATCAAGCCCGCTTTCATATCGCAGGTCCCCGGTCCTAATAGACGGTCGCCAAGCAAATGCAACGGGCGTTGCGCCGCGGTGCCGCGCGGGTAGACGGTGTCGCAGTGACCGAGAAGCAGAATTCTTGCCCGGCCGCCGCCGCGCAGTTGTGCCAGCAGGTGATCGGCAGTATCGCGCTGTGGATAGCGCTGAATGGTGAAACCGGCGCATTCTAAACGGGCAGCCAGCCAATCGTTGACACGCTGGCCGCCTTCCTTGTCGTAGGCGCCGGAATCAATGGCGACCAGGCGTCGCAAGTCCGCCAGGTAGCCTTCCAGTTTGGATTCAAGATAGCTTGTTATGGTCACTTAGGATGCGGTCCCGCACCAGCGCAAGATGGCGCCGGCGTATACTTTGGCGGTCTCGATCAAAGAGTCCAGATCGACAAATTCGTTATCGCCGTGCAAGCCTTCGCCGGCGGGTCCGAGAATGATGGGGGTCATATCGGCGCCGGCGTAAAAGGCGGCATCAGTGACGGCGCGTTTGCCGGTCAGGATGGTTTCGATACCCAACGCCTGTTGCGCGCCGCGGATGGAATCAATCAGTGGATGATCGGATGGGGTGGAGAAGGGCGGGAAATCGATGTTCGCTAGATGCCATTGCACTGTCGGCGGATGCGTGCGCAGCCAAGGATCGGTTTGAGCGAATGCGGACACGAAATCTTCGAATTCCTGGCGGACCTCTGCGAAGGTTTCGCTGGGTAGATACTTGAAGTCGAGGTCAATGGTGCAAACGTCGGGAATCATAGCCGGATTGGAAGTGACACGCGGCCTGCCATCTTCGCCCAAACCCACGCCGCCGATGATCACGCCGGGATTGATGGTGGTGATGCCGGGCGGCATCAACGGATGATGGCGGGAAAGCGCCCATTCGCGCTCGAATTCGCGCAAAGCCCCAACGAACTTGACGCCCTTTTCGATAGCGTTGACACCATCGGCGTTCTGAGCGTCCGCTTCGGCTTGGGGATAGATCTGGGCGAAATGCCAACCCGCGTGCGCCGCCCGGCCTCGTATGGTGACGCGCACCCAGCTCAGCCCGCCTTCAGCCGCTTCGACCCGCCCGGAGGTCGGCTCGGCGACGATGACGCCATCGGCGCGAAAACCACGCGCAATCAAATCGCGCGTACCGGCGAATCCGCCCGCCTCTTCATCGACAACAATATGCAGCTGCAAGGCGCCTTTCAGCGTGATATCCCCTGCGATGATCGCTTCTGTCGCGGCGATGAAGGCGGCTATCCCGGCTTTCATGTCGACTGCGCCGCGTCCATAAAGCTTGCCACTGTCGATATCGCTGCCCCAGGGGTCATAGTCCCAGCCATCAAGATCGCCGATGGGTACGACATCAATATGGCCGTTGAAAGCCAGGCTCCGGCCGCCGCCGCTTCCTGGCAGCAGCGCCAGCAGATTCGGGCGCCGCGGTTCTTTTTCCCATCGCGTCACTTGCAGGTCAAGCGCATTCAGCCTGGCTTCCAGGTAATCCTGGATTTGGGTTTCTTCGCTGGCTTCGGGATCGCTCATGAAGCGCGGATTGACGCTCTTGAAGGCGACCAGGTCTTGCGTTAGCCCGATGATGTCCGCGCGCATCGAATCAAGCCGCTGGTGAACCTGTGATTCAATGTTGAGGAGGGTCATGCGGATCATCCGCTTAGCGGCAGGTGCTGGCCCGCGGCGGCGCCGCCATCCACCAGCATGACCGCGCCGGTGATGAAGTCAGCATCATCCGATGCCAGATAGCGTACCATTGCCGAGACGTCGGCGGGCTGTCCGATGCGGCCGCGCGGCGTCATGCCGACCAGCGCGTCTATGTATTCCGGCGCCAGATCCCAGTCCGGCACTTCGATTAAGCCGGGTGCCACAGCATTCACCTGAATATTGTGTTCAGCGGCTTCCAGCGCCAGCACCTGCGAAAACATCGAAATCGCCGCTTTTGACGAGCAATAGTGCGATGCGCCGACCCGCGCCCGCATAGCCGCGCCCGATGACATATTGATTATCTTGCCGCCGGATTTCTCAGCGATCATCATCCGAAGCGCATTTCGACTGACCAGAAACATGCCTTTCATGTTGATATCCCAGACGCGGTCCCACTCTTCTTCGCTCATGTCGATTATAAGGCTGTTGGGATAAACGCCGGCGTTGTTGACCAGTATGTCCGGGACATCGATTCGAGCGGCCAGCGTTGCCAGCATTTGATCCACTTGATGTGCGGAGCGGACATCGGCGCCCAAAGCCAGCGAGCGGCCGCCGGCAGCGGCGATCTCCGCAGCGACCGCCTTGGCGCGCTCGCTTGACACATCGTTGACTCCAACCCGCGCGCCTTCCGCGGCGAAATCCAGCGCGATCCGCCGTCCGATTCCGTGACCGGCGCCGGTGATGAGCGCCGTTCTATTATGGAAGCGATTCGCCATGTTCAGTCAATCCATTTTGCGGCGGGAATTTCGGTGCTAACGCGGGGCAATGCCGGCGCGATATCGTCCTGCTGGCAGTAGGCCGAGATATCGCTGAGCTTCGCCCACCATACTCGGGGGAAGCCGCGAATATAACGGATCAAGCGCTCCAAGACGACCATGCCGGATGGACGCCCAGCCAGGAATGGATGCATGGTCATATTGAAAAGACCGCCGCGCTGGAACAAACCGTCAAACTCGGCGGTAAAAACTTCCAAGCCAATCGAGGGAGGGTTGATGCCATTGCCAACTGGCGGCACCGAGACGAATCCAAACTGCGGCCAGTCATCGTTGCGCCAACTGACCGGCAGCTCCAGCAAGTCGCCCTCGGCGGTTTCTACCCAGTAGGGAATATCGTCGCCCATCAGGCTGCTATCGAATTGAAATCCGTATCGCTTCAGCAAAGCCGGCGACGACGGTTTGAGCTCCCAAGCCGGCGAGCGATAGCCGATGGGGCGGCGGCCCGTGATGCCTTCAATGACGTCGATGCCCGCTTTCAACACCCGCTCTTCCTTTTCGTCGCTCAAGCCATCGGGGCGCTCGTGCATGAATCCGTGATGACCCAAGTCGTGCCCGCGCGCCAGGATCTCCCGCGCCAGGTCGGGATGCAATTCGAGCGTACGCGCCGGCGAGAAGAAGCTCGCCTGGATCTCGTAGAGGTCGAGCAAATCGAGAATGTAGGGCATGCCGACATTTGGACCGTAGCTGAATTCCGACATCAAAGCCAGGCGTTTGGATGCCTGTGGCGGGTCAAGCATGAAGGGAATGGTCTCGCCGTCGAGATCAAAGGTGAGCGCCACCGCGCAGATGCGTTCATTTGGCCATTTGAATTCGCCCATGTTGACCGCTCCTTGTATGCGTTTATCGGAAGTTCGGCATCACATCGGCGGCGAACTGCCGGGTTTTTGATTCCAGCTCGTCCCAGCTTTCGTGGAAAAGCCAGACGACCGCGTATTCCAAGCCCGCCTGTTGGTAATCGCGCAGTTCGCGGACGATGTCACTGGCAGATCCGCTTGGCGCATGGCCCGGCGCTTGATAGCCTTTGGATGTTTCGCCGGCGGCCAGAAGCTCGATATTGGTGCGCAGGGAAAGGATGACCGAGCGCCCATTTGCTTTTGCGCGCAGCAATGCCGAGCCCGCCGCAAGTTCGGGCGGCGTCAAGCCAACCGGGTGCCAGCCATCGGCGATCGTTGCCGCGCGGTGGATTGCGCGCGCGCTGTTGCCGCCGATCCAGATCGGCAGTTCGCCGCCACGGTCGGGTAAGGGCGAGAAAAGCGCATTGTCGAAGGCGCTGAATTGACCGCGGAAACTGCCTTGGCCTGCCCACAAGGCGCGCGCCAGCGCCAGCCCCTCGTCGAAGCGCGCCCCGCGGTTCGCGTAGTCCGCGTTGAGATAATCAAATTCCTGCTCCAGCCAGCCGACGCCGGCGCCCAGTATCAGGCGTCCGCCTGAGATCGCGTCAATAGAGGCAAGCTGCTTTGCCAGCAGCACCGGCTCGCGCTGCGGCGTCACGATAATGGACGTGCCCAGCTTAACCCGCTGCGTGACTGCCGCCGCGGCGCTCAAGGCGATCAGTGATTCAACCAAATTGCCGTAGGGATCGGGCATGCTGGCCGGCATCAGCACATGATCGGTCGTCCAGGCTGAGTCGAAACCAAGTTCTTCGGCCAGCCTGGCGCTCTGACCAATGGCGTCTGCGCTGGCAATGGCGCCGAAATTCGGCAGGATCAAGCCAAACTTCATTTCATCTCCCTCAGTCGTAGACATGCGGCGGCTGGCGCTCGTGCCAGTCATGCGCTTGTTCATAAGCCCAGGCGATGCGGAATAGCGTCGCTTCGTCGAATGGCCGCCCCATCAGTTGATAGCCGATGGGCAAGCCAGCGCGCGTGAAGCCACAGGGCGCGCTCAGAGCCGGCTGACCGCCCAGATTAGCGGAAAAGGTATGGTGAATGTAGGAGATCATGGGTGTTTCTTCGATATCCATATCCTTGCGCGACACGTGCAATTCGCTCAGCAAAGCCGTTGGCAGCGGCATCGTCGGCGAGATCAGCGCGTCCAGCCGCTCGCGTTGGAACAGGTCCTTCATGGCGGACCGATACCGTTCGCGAGCGCGCAAGCCCGTGACATAATGCGTGCCCGGAACCAATTCGCCCAACTGCAAAGTTGCGCGGGTGGCGGGGTCATAGAGATCGCCTTTCTCCCGCAATTGCTGGCGGTGATAGGTGCTGGCTTCCACCATCATGACGGTGAAGAGCGTCTCTGGCGTCAACTCGAATTCAGGCAGGCTGACCTCGATGATTTCCGCGCCCATCGCCGCCAACTCAGCGATGACTGATTCGGTTGAGGCGCGCACATCATCGATCACGCCGGGGTATAAAACATACTCGCGATCGATGCCGATGCGCGTACCGCGAACGCCATCCTGGATGCCCGCCGTATAATCCGGCGCGTCCTGGCGCGCGGAAGCAGCGTCGTTGGGATCGTGACCGGCGATGGCGCCCAGCAGCAGCGCATTGTCGAGAACGGTGCGCGTCATCGGTCCGACATGGTCGAGCGTCCAGGAAAGAGGAATGACGCCGTATGCGCTTACGCGGCCGTAGGTCGGCTTCAAGCCAACGATATTGTTGATGGCTGCCGGTATGCGGATGGACCCGCCGGTATCGGTGCCGATCGCTCCGAAGGCCGAGCGTACGGTCAGCGCGACCCCCGACCCGGTGCTGCTGCCGCCGGGATAACTGTTGAGCTCCCAGGGACTGCGCGTCGGCGGTTCGTTAACGCCATAGGCAAATTCGTGGCAGCGCGTTTTGCCGATCATGATGGCGCCGCCTTCGTCCAGCTTCCGAACGACAGTCGAGTCAAAGCCGGGCACAAAGCCTTCCAACACCTTGGAACCAGCCTCGGTCAAGACGCCTTTGGTATAGCAAATGTCTTTCACGCCAATCGGTATGCCATGCAAAGGACCGCGATCGTCACCCGCGGCTAGTGCCGTATCAGCGCGCTGCGCGGCTTTGAGCGCCAGTTCTTCAGCGACAGTGGCATAAGCGTTGACCGTCGGCTCCGTCTGTTTGATGCGCGCCAGCGTGGCTTCGGTCAAGGCGACCGCGCTGGTTTCGCCATTGCGCAGGGCCGCCGCCGCCTCGCTGATGGACAGATTGATGAGGTCGTTTGAATCAGTCATACCATTCAGCATCCACTCGCAGTATCGGCGGATAGTCTTTCAGGTCGAAACGCTCCAGGACGTCAATCGAGGGCAGCTGATTTGAGAGCGCCGCGGCCAGCCCCGCCAGTTCTTCCGGCTTCACGTCCAAGCCCAGCACTTGCGCAAGCCAGGCGACTTGCTCGGCTTCGATCTTCAGGTCGGATTTGCTTCGCCCATAGCTCATAAACACCTCCCGAACAGCGCAGACACTTCATTTCTAATGACTTGAATAAAGGCCGTACTCCCAGACTTTCTCCGCGATGCGAGCGACTGTATCTTCCAGGTTTCCCCAAATGCCGCGATGCCTCGCCATCATCACACAAATGATAATTGGCGCCAGGTCGCGCGATTCGATGACACCGACATCGTTGGCGATAAAGGGACCAAAATCGCCGGTCTTATGCGCGACTTTCGCTTCGGGCAGGTATTTCGGCAGGCGCGTACGCGATATCTGATTGTGCAAAATGCCGCGCATTTCGGCGCAGGATTCCGGGCTGGCGCAACGGTCGTTCCAAATCATCTCCAGCAATTGACCGAAGGCGCGGGCGCTGGCTCGACTGAAAGGCTTGCCGTCTTGAAAGTGGAAGCGGTCGCGCGCGCTGATCCAGTCTTCCGGCGCCAATTCAGGATAGCCGGCGCTGAATAACTCAGCCGGACCGAGCTCGCCAAGCGCGGGGTCAATCACACCCGCCAAGGCGCTAAACCAGTCGAGGCAGGTTCCCAAGGCTTCAATATCGCTGAAGCCTAGTTCACGCATGGTCGCGTTCACCGCGTCTGGCCCGCCGATCGCCTCGTAACAATAATCGGTCGCGGTGTTGTCGCTTTCGATGATCATTAGGGTCGCGGCATCGCGCAGACTGAAGATCATGCCATCGTCCATGAATTGCAATACGCCGGTGCCAAATCGTTTGTAGCTCGTGTCCAGCGTGTATGTCTGCGCCAGATCAAGCTCACCCGCGTCGACCATGCGGTACAGCGTAACCAGAAGCGGGATCTTGATGGTGCTCATCGTGTCCATCATCGCATCGGCGTTGACGCAGATCTCTTCACCAGTGGCGGTATATTTGACATAGAGCGCCCAATCGGCGCGCAGGCCATCCATCAGCCGATCAAGAGCGCGCTCCAGTTCTCCGCGCATGCTCAGTCCTCCTAACGGCGCACGACTCCACCAGCGAGGCCGATTGTGGCGCCAGTGATGTAGGCCGCGTCATCTGAAGCCAGAAATGCCACCAGCGCGCCCATCTCTTCCGCAGTGCCGTGCCGGCCCAAGGGCACCAGATCCCAGACGCGCTGCCGTTCCTCCTCGAAGCTGATGCCGGCATGCGCTGCCCGTTGCCGCAGTCCTTCCCATTGCATTTCCGTCGCCATGTATCCCGGCGCGATGGTATTGACCCGAACCTTATGCGGCGCCATCTCCAGCGCGAAAGCCAGGGTCAGGGCGATAACGCCGGCTTTGGCGCCGGAATACGTTGCGACGCGCGGATAAGATTCCTGGCCAAATATCGAACTCACGGTGATGATATTCCCGCTTCCTTGCTCCCGCATGACGCGCCCGGCGTATTTGCAGGTCAGGAAGACCCCACGGTAGTTGACATCGACGATATGCTCGAATGCTTCGACCGGCAGATCAATCAGGTCGACTTCGACGCCGCCTATGCCTGCGTTGGCGACGGCCAGATCCAGGCCGCCGAAGCGATCGACCGCCAGCTCAACCAACTCTGCGGTTCGTTCCGCGTTGGCGACATCGTGCTCCGCCGCGCAGAGCCGTCCTGCCGCGATTCCGATATCGCTAAGGATTTTCGCAGCGGCCTCATGGATGGATGGGTTTATGTCGCTCATCAGAATTGACCAGCCATCTTGAGCCAAGCGGCGCACGATGCCTTCGCCCAATCCGCGGGCGGCGCCTGTGACGAACGCGCGCTTTCGATGCCTTTGGTCTTCTGTCATAGCGAGGTGCTTTCGAAACTGGTTCCGATTAAGCCCGTTCTTCATCCGCTGTTGCGCCCCCCAGGCGGGAGCGGGCGCTGTACTCTTTGATCAGCCCCCAGACGCCACCCGGGAAAAAGCGCATGGTCAGCACGATGATCACCGCCACGAACATGAAGCGTACTGGACCGCGCGACACACCGAAGACGTCGGACATCCAGGCGCTCGAAGCCATGAGCTCGCTGACGTAGGTCATGACGACGCCGATGACTACGGGCCCGTAGATCGTCGCTACGCCGCCGACCAGCACCATGCTTAAGAGCAATGTCGCCAGAGAGAAACCGAAGATGTCGGGCGATGCGACGATCAGAAAATGAGCGTAAACGCCACCCGCCAGACCGGGGAAGATTGAGCTAAACAGGAAGGCCAAGAGTCGCTGCCGCGCCAGGGGGATACCGCGGGCGACGGCGTATTCCTCGAAATCTCGGAGCGCGATCAGGCTCAAGCCGAAATCCGAAGCGACTAGCCGGCGCAGGAATATCGTCGAGCACAGCAGCAGGGCGCCAACCAGATAAAAATGGGCGAATTTGCTTTCCCGAAAGCGAAAATCACCGATCTGCAATTGCGGCACGCCGGTCAGCCCTTGCTGACCTCCCGTGATCTGATGTTGGCTGAGCAGAAGCAAGAGCACCAGTTGGCTGCAGGCGAAGGTCAGCAGCGCCACATAGATGCCGCGCAGGCGAATAGCGGGGATGGAGACGATAATGCTGGCTAAAGCCGCTGTGGCTGCGCCGCAGGGTATGCCGAGCCAGGGAGAGATGCCGAGCTTGACCGCCAGGATTCCGCTGGT
Organism: Chloroflexota bacterium; assembly: GCA_026707225.1. Lineage (GTDB taxonomy): Bacteria > Chloroflexota > Anaerolineae > Aggregatilineales > Phototrophicaceae > UBA6055. The sequence continues at coordinate 5,730 of JAPOXG010000055.1, read as the reverse complement.
ATAAGCGCCGATGCCGAAAAAAGCCAGGTGGGCGAAGTTGAATACGCCGGCATATCCCAAAGTTAAATCCCAGTTGGAGGCGACGATGGCGTATAACATGCCGAGGATGGCCAGATGGATCAGCAGTTTGTTTTCCACGACCAGTGGAATCAGCAAGAAGATGACGATGCCGGCAAGCGCCAGCAGCCTTCTATTGGCGTCGACGAAACGTATCATGAGTTTTCTCCGCCCATTAAGCCTCGCGGACGGAAGATAAGTACAAGAATCAAGGTGGCAAAGAGAACGACCGGCGCCCAATACAAGGAGAAGACGTAAGCGCTCGATTGTTCAATCAGACCAATGACATAGGCGCCAATGATTGTGCCGGGCAAGCTGCCCAGCCCGCCGAAAACCACCACCACAAAAGCGCGCAGCAGCGGCTCCGAACCCATTGTGGGCAAGATGAAGAACAATCCGCCCAGCATCAAGCCCGCCAGCCCTGCGAGCATGGAGCTGACGACAAAGGTCAAGGGGTAGATCTGATTCACATTGATGCCGACCAGCCGAGCAAAATCATCATTTTGGGCGACCGCGCGTATGGCAAGACCGAGTTTCGACCGCTTCAGAAACAGGTTCAGCAGCAAAAGCGAAACTGGCGTCAACACAATTATCAGCACTTCCTGCAATCCAATGGCGGTATCCAGCACCTCGACTGGCGGACCTTTCAAGATGCGATCGAGCTGCTTGTAACGGGGACCGAAGAGGACCTGCACTGCGTTTTGCAGGAAGCTGGCGCCGGCGATCGTGGTGATGATGACCACCAAATCGGCGCCGGGTTTGCCGACGAAGGGTTTCACCAGCAGCATGTAGATGACATAACCGGCGATGCCGCAGAAGATGATCGCCAGTGGCACGCCGGCCAGCAAGCCGAAGCCGCCCTTGATAGACAGGATCCACTCCCCCAGCGGATGCAGCAGATCTCCCAGCAAGCCCCAGTCTTCGCTGTTGGCGGTGATGCTTTTGCCCAATGGCTGCAAGACTTTCGCCAAGCCGCCGCGGTTGGAAATATACCAGCCGGCATAAGCGCCGATCATCACCAGCGCGCCGTGGGCGAAGTTAAACATGCGCACCGTGCCCCAGACCAGCGACAAGCCGCTCGCCATCAGCGCGTACAAAGAGCCGGAAACCAAGCCGCTGGCGATAATGGCGACGATCGCTTCCAATGTCATTCGGTTACCTTTCCGAAGTACATTTCGAGGATTTCGGCCTGATCGACTTGCGAGACATCGGCCGTCTCAAGCGAGACCGCGCCTTTTTCGATGAGATACAGACGCTGACAGATGCCCAGCAGAAGCTCGACGTCCTGGTCGACGACGATCATGGTGACGCCGCTGGTGGCGATCTCGCCAATAGCGCGAGCCAACTCTTCCTTGATCAGCGGCGCCAGCCCTACACTCGGCTCATCAAGGATCAGCAGTTCGGGCATGCCCATCAAGCCGACGCCGATGGACAGCATTTGGCGTTCACCGCCGCTGAGGGTTTGGGCGCGTTGGCTGCGCCGCTCTTTCAAGCGCGGGAAAAGCGTGAAGACTTTCTCAAAGTTGCTCGTCTTGCCTTTCGTCGTGCGCGCGACATAAGCGCCAAGCGTGAGGTTTTCCTGCACGGACATTTCCGGAAACAGCTGATTTCCCTGCGGCACATGGATCAATCCGTGTTCGACAATCTTGCGCGGGTCAAGCCCCGTGATGTCCTCGCCGCGGAAGAATATCTTGCCCGAATTCACCGGGATCAGCCCGGAGATGGTTCTCAGCAGGGTGGTCTTGCCATGTCCATTGGGGCCGAAGAGCCCGACATGTTCGCCCTCGTCCACGTGCAGCGATAGCGAGCGCACAACATCAATTTTGCCATAACCCGAGACGAGATCTTCAACCTGAAATAGCATGGAAGGCGTCCTTCCCCCGCTCGCCGAGATAAGCCTCGATGACGGCGTCGTCGCGCGCCAGGGCTTCGGGCGCGCCTTCCGCCAACCGCTCTCCAAAGTCCATCACCATAACGCGATTGGATACGCCGAAGAGCAGGGGCAAGACATGCTCGATGATGATGATCGTCATCTCGCTTTGGCTCAGTCGCAAAATAAGGGATTCGAGCTCGCTCAATTCCGCCATATTCAAGCCGCCGGCCGGCTCATCCAGCATCAGCAGATTGGGATTGCTGACGATTGCCGAAGCGATCATGAGCCGTTTCTTGGCGTAAAGCGAAAGTTCGCCAGCCAGCCGCTGGCGATCGTCGATGAGGTCAAGGCTTTCCAAGGCCGCATCGACAGCCGAGTCGTAGTCTTCAACCGCCAACTCCGTCCCGAATACAGCGCCAATGCGCACATTTTCCTGCACCGTCAGCGTATCAAAGGCGGTTTCTTTCTGAAACGTGCGCGCGATGCCTAGCTCGTAGATCTTGTGAGGTGAGAGTTGCGATATGTCTTCGCCGCGATAGGTGACGACGCCGGCGTCCGTGTGATAAGGAATGCCGGTGATCAGGTTGAACAACGTGGTTTTGCCAGCGCCGTTGGGACCGGCGATGCCGTAAATCTCGCCCTCGTTGACCTCAAAGCTCACGTTGTCAACGGCGACGAGTTCGCCGAATTTCTTCGTAGCGCTGTTTACTGATAGTATCGCCGTCATTTACGCTTCCAGGGAATTGTAAAAGAGTGTTGATATTGCCTGCCGATTGTCAAGCCGCTTCAGTGATGATACCGACCACGGATACATAAACCAACAAGGGCCGTGTGGCGCAAGACCCTTGTTGGTTGCTGTTGAATTAGGCTGTGCCGGGGCAACTATATCCCGCCTTCACAGCCTAGGACTTTATCCGCTACATGTCCATCCAGGGCGGTACCTGGAAGGCGCCGGTCGCATATTTGTCGGGTTCGATTTGGATGCGTTCGCCTTCCCAGATTTGGTAGAACTGGATCGGATAGTATTCCGGACCTTGAATCGCCAGATGCGTCTCTTGATCGAAGGTCAAGAAACCGGCCAAGGTCTCCATCTCAAGACCGCCGATGCACTCGCCAATCGCGGCGCGATCCGCGGGATCGCCGACTTCTTCCAGGCAGGTCGCGTAGATCATCACCTGATCGTAGGCGATGACGGTGAAGTAGCCGCCGCGATGCCCGTACATCTCCTCATAGCGGTCGCGGATTTCAATCACCTCTTCCTTGGAGTCGATGGCTGCGCCGAGGTTGTTGTAGATCAAGCCGGTGGAATTGTCGCCGGTCAGCTCAAGAAACTCTTGGACCGATGGACCATATTGCAGGAATAGCAGTGAATTCGGCGGGTTTTCCATGAACTGATTCATGAAGGCGGCATTGTTGGGCGGCGCGGAATCAGTGACGACGACGATGTCCGGCTCATCTTCGCGAATCTTCGCCAATAGACCGCGCCAGTCCGTTACCGAGGCGAAGGGCACGGTTTCGTAACCGGTGACCGTCCAGCCGAGGCTCTCGAAATGCGCGCTCATGCCGGTAGCAATGGTCGTGCCATAGGGGTCATCGGAACTGATGATGAAGGCTTCGCGATCGCGCAAGCTGAGCAATCCCGCCTCGTCATAGGCTTCCAGCAATTCCGGCAGCGCGGTCTCGTAGGCATCGTAGGATGGCACGCGAGACCAAACCGTGCCGTAAGCTGCGGGATCGGCGGAGACAATGTCGCGGGTTTGCGCCGCATTAGCCGAGATTAAGTAGGGCATGCCAATCTCAGCCATCAGATCGATCTCGAAATTGGAGGTGCTGGCGTAGGCGGTCATGATGAAGTTCAGATCTTCGGTATTGCTCAGCTGATTGAAGGCGGTGGTCACGGCGTCGGCGCGCTGATCTACCGTATCGGCGATGACCAGTTCCAGCGTATAGCCGGCGACGCCGCCCGCTTCATTGAGATCATCCACCGCAATTTGAGCCGCCTGCACAACATCTTGAGCATCCGCGCCAAAGGCGCCCGTCAGCGGCACCATAATGCCGATTTTGGCGACCCCCATGTCCTGCGCGCCAACGAGCAGGCTCCCGAAAGCCGTGAACACAATGAGAAGAATTACCAATACACTGCGCTTGCGTATAGACATGCTGATCCTCGCTTTCCTCGCTTCATTGAATTGCGCTTCTTTATCGAAAACGCTGCAAGGAATATAACGAGTAATGGCGCGATCGTCAAATCAAAGCCGCTGGCGCTGTTCGCTGCCGCCGGGCGGCTCTGCTGTTTGTCGTCGGAGATTTTGTTACAATTCAAGCTGTGAGCCTGATAATGCGGGGAGGTCCAATATGGGCAGTGTTCTCTTAAGGAATGCGCAAGCGCTGGATGTGCGCAGCGGAGAATTGAGACCGGCTTCGCACATTCGGATTGTGGACGGGGCAATCGCGTCCGTTGACGCCGAGGGGCGAGCCGACGGCGCGGAAACCATTGATGTCGGCGGCAGAATTGTCATGCCCGGCTTATGTGATATGCATGTGCACGTCACGGCCGCAACGGCGGATCTGTCTGCAATCCGGCATTGGTCGCCCGCCTACGTCACTGCCCATGCCGCGCAGATCCTCGAAGGCATGCTGATGCGCGGTTTTACCACCGTGCGCGACGGCGGAGGCGCCGACTGGGGACTGGCAAAGGCGGTCGATGAAGATCTGATCGCCGGACCGCGGATCTTTTTCTGCGGGCACGCCTTGTCACAGACCGGCGGGCATGGCGACATGCGCTCGTCGGGCGATGATGGCGCCGGCTATGGATGGCTGACACCGGGCTTGGGCTGGGTCTGCGATGGCATCAGCGCTCTGCGCCGCGCTTGTCGTGAAGAAGTGCGCCGCGGCGCTCATCATATCAAGCTGATGGTATCAGGCGGCGTCGCCTCGCCCACGGATCGCATCGACAGCACCCAATTCTCGGAAGCAGAAATCCGAGCGGCTGTCGAGGAAGCGGAAGCGGCCAACCTTTATGTGATGGTGCACGCTTATACCGCCCGCGCTATCAACCGGGCGCTGCGATGCGGGGCCAAAACGGTGGAACATGGAAACCTGCTCGATGAAGACAGCATCGATCTCATGCTGGAAAACAATGCCTTTCTGGTCCCGACTTTATCCATTTATCAGGCGCTGGCGGACGAGGGCATTGAAGCCGGATTGCCAAAGGAACTGTACAACAAGATTTTTGACGTGCTGGACGCAGGCAAGCGAGCGCTGGATATGGCTTATAGTGGCGGCGTCAAGATGGCTTACGGCACCGACCTGCTCGGGCAGATGCACCGCCGACAATTGGACGAATTCGCGATTCGTGGCGAGATTATTCCGGCAATCGATGTTTTGCGCGCGGCGACCTGCAATGCCGCCGATCTGCTGGGGCTGGCGGGAACGCTCGGCGAAATTGTCGAAGGCGCTTCGGCCGACCTGCTCGTATCGGAGGGCAATCCACTGCAGGACTTGTCGGTAATGACCGAGCCGGAAACGAACCTGCGCCTCATTATGAAAGCGGGCAAAGTCTACAAGAATACTCTGTGAAACGCGGACAACAATTGGCGTCAAGAATGGCTGGCTATAGATCCTCAATCACTTCTGCTTTGCGCTGATGCCAATCGTGTTCTCGCTCGTAAGCGTAGGCAATCCGATTAACCATTGGCATGGGAATGAACATACTGCCCGTCGCCGCATAAGAGCTTAACCCCGGATGCCGGTGAAGGTAATCCCCTGTACGAAATACCGCTGAACAAGCATGTACAGCA
>JAPOXG010000131.1 GCA_026707225.1 Chloroflexota bacterium | reverse complement strand
AATCTATTGCGTTCTGTGTGTACTCACAAGAAATCTCGTCAACTTTGCACAAAGGCAAACATAAAGTTAGACTAAAATGTGCTTCTTGGCAAAGAAAACAGGGGCGACCTATCAGGTCGCCCGCGTTCGCGAAAGCGAACTGAGGTTTGGTCCGATACTCAAATACCCCGGCAGTGCGTACGGGCGAGCCGGTGGCTCGCCCCTACAGAAACTGGTATGGCGCAAGTTGTAAGGCTGCCTTTCAGCTCTCCCGCATCCGATTACTATTTGTCTGCTATGATGGAAACCATTGTACGAGGTTGCAATTGTGAACGTTCTTCTTTTCGCCAATGGCGAACTCCATCGCGGCTTGATGCTGGATCGTCTGCTCGCGTCGGTGGATTCACACCGCGTCGTCTGCGCTGACGGCGGCGCCCTCCACGCCCGCGCCCTTGGTCTGTCGCCACATGCGATCATCGGCGACCTCGACTCGCTCAACGCCGAGCAAGTCGCCGCCTTCGAAGCGACCGGCGCGGAAATCTTCCGGCATCCGCCAGAAAAAGACGAAACCGATCTCGAACTCGCGCTGCACTATTGCCGGCAGACCGGCGCCAAATCAATTCAGATCTTGGGCGCTCTCGGCGGGCGCTTCGACCAGACCATCGCCAATATACTTTTGCTCACGCCCCCCCAATTTCGCCACATGCGCATCGAAATCATCGACGGCCACCAAGCGATCCGTCTCCTGCGGCCCGGCAATCATCGAATCGATGGCGCGCGCGGCGATACGATCTCGCTGATTCCGCTCGCCAACGAAGTCGACGGCATCAGGACCCGCGGTCTCCAGTATCCGCTGGCGGATGAGTCGCTGCATCTTGGTCCGGCGCGCGGGATCAGCAACGTTATGCTGTCTGATGAGGCGACCGTGAAGTTTGCCGGCGGGCTGCTGCTGCTCGTCCACACCAGCGGACGTGCCTGATGAGCGCGTTTACCGTCATCAAGCTTGACGCGCGCGGAAAGGCCGAGCTGTCTTACCGGGGCAGCTTGCGCGAACGCACAGAGGACTTCGTCTGCATTGACGCCCTTTTCGCCATGCCCGATCGCGATTTGGGCTACATCGCGCTGCGCCGGGGCGATCAATTCCGCGAGTGGTTCTACCGCGATCGCTGGTTCAATATATTTCGGGTGTCGGATGGCGAGACGGGCATCTTGAAGGGCTGGTATTGCAATATCACGCGGCCGCCCCATATCGGATCGGACACTGTCGCGGCGCAAGACCTGTGCCTGGATGTCTTCGTTTATCCCGATGGACAAACGCTGCTCTTGGACGAAGACGAGTTTGCCGAACTGAACTTGTCAGCGGATGCCGTGGAAAAGGCTTGGCAGGCGGTGGCTGCGATCCGTTGTCTTGTATCGAAGCGCCTGCCTCCCTTTGATGAAATATGCTTGCCATGAGCCTGGCTTTGACCGACGCGAGGATGCGGCCGCCTCACTCCAGATCGGGCCGGATGACCAGCACCGGGACATTCACATCGTGCATCACTTTGTTGGCGACGCTGCCGAAGACCAGGCGCACCAAGCCAGAATGTCCATGCGTCGTCATGACCACCAGATCCGCATTTTCTTCTTCGATATAATCAACGATGTGTTGCGCGACGCCAACGGCGTCAATGATGTGCAAACGACATTCGATGCCTTGCTCGCGCACCTCGTTGCGCAGCCCAAGCAGGTGCTGTTTAATCTCCTCCCGTATGCGATTGGCCAGCTCGTACTCGCCCGCGATCGCCAGCGAATCAACAAATTCGTGCATGGGTGGCGTGAAAACATGCAGCAAAATCACTTCGCCGCCGCTGATGCGCCCGAAATCGACTGCATACGGTATCGCGCGCTCACTCCAGGCGGAGCCGTCGGTCGGCACGACAATCTTGTTGAACGGTCGGTGTTGGAACATCGGGTCCTCTCTTTCCTGGTACATCGATCTTAATTTATTGTATCACAGCTTGTGAACATTTCTCATTTGACCATTGACGCGAGGCAACAAAACTGTACAATGTAAGCCATATATCTGCATAAATCTATGTAAAAATATATGGCAAATCAGACAGACGCCAATCTCTCCGTCGGTCACAATCTCAAAATCGCGCTCTTCCATCTTGGCTCGGGCATGGCGGATGTGCTGACAACCGGCGTGTGGAATCGCATCATGGTCGCTGATCTCGGTTTCAGCGCCGCATTCGTCGGCTTGCTGACCGGCTTGCGCTACTTCCTGGCGCCCATCGGCGTCATCGCCGGTCGCTATTCCGATACCCACACGATTGGCGGATACAGGCGTCTGTTTTGGATCTGGCTCGGGCGCGCGATGATGGCGATCAGCACCTTGATGCTGGGCTTTGCCACGGCCGAGCTGGTTCGGCGGGCGGGCGAGCAGTCGGCCGGACCGACGCCGGCGGCGCTGTGGATAGCGCTGATCGCCTCCTTCCTCCTTTTCAGCTTGGGCGGCGCCATCTCGGGCAGCACCTTCCTGGCGCTGATTTATGATCGGGCGGCCGAACATCAACGCGGGCGCGCTGTCGGTTTGGTCTGGACCTTTCTGCTGCTAGGATTCACTATCGGCGGCATTTTCTTCAGCATCATGCTGCCGCAGGACGAGAACGCCGGCGCCATCGCCTTCAGCGCCGATTCCCTCCTGACGCTCTTTATCGTCACCTCGGTCGCGCTGACTTTGATCTGGTTTCTTTCGCTCTTGGGCGAAGAGATGCGCAGGCCTGGCAGCGCCTTTTCCGCCGCGGAATCGCCCAGCAGCCTGCGCCAAGACCTGTCACTCGTCTGGCGCAGCCGGCAAATGCGCTTCTTCCTCTTTTACCTCACTATGTCGATGGCTTTCGCCTTCTTGCAAGACACTGTGCTGGAACCTTTCGCCGCTCAGATCTTCGGCATGGGGGCGCATGTCACCAACCGCTTCGCCGCCTATTGGGGCAGCATGGCAATTCTGGGATCCTTCGCCACGCTTCTGCTCCTGCGCCGCTCGGCCGCCTTCAATCACAGCAGCCTGTCGCAAGCGGGCGTCTTCGTTCTCATGCTTGGATATCTGCTATTCGCGCTCTCGTCTCTCGCCGAAATTCGGTCGCTGGTGACACCCGGATTGATCCTGCTGGGCATCGGACTCGGCGTCTGGAATATCGGCACGCTCGGCTTGATGATGGACTTGAGTCCGGCGGGCCGCGCCGGCGCCTTCCTCGGTTTCTGGACCTTCTGCGTGACCTTGGCCCGGGGGGCTGGCGTCGCTGGCGGCGGCATCGTCCGCGATCTGATGCTGGCGCTATCCGACGCGCACACTGTCGCGTACGGCGCCGTCTTCTGTTTGGGTTTCCTCGGGTTGCTGGCGGCTTGGATCGCCCTGCGTCAGGTCAGGCTGGATGGCGCAAATGCGGACGGCGCGTCGGATTTGGACATGGCCGCCGCCTTGTCGCATTCCATGGATTAGCTGCCAGCCCAGGCGGCTACCGAATGTCATACCTCTCCAGGCAGCGCTTACTCGACTTGCTCCATCAAGCGCTCGACATCGGTATAACCCATGATGTTATAGCCGGCGTCGACATAGATGACTTCGCCGGTGATGCGCCGCGCGAGGTCCGACGCCAGAAAGAGCGCCAGATCGCCAACATCGTCCTGGCTCACCAGTTCATTCATCGGCGAGGTGACTTCGGCGTACTTGAGCAGGTCGCGGAATCCCCGGATCCCGCCGGCCGACAGCGTCTTGATGGCGCCGGCGCTGATGGCGTTGACGCGGATCTTGCTGCGCCCCATATCGGCCGCCAAGTACATCGTGATCGCTTCCAGCGCCGCTTTGGCGATCGCCATGGCGTTATAATTGGGGATGACCTTGCGCGACGCATTGTAGGTCAGGCTCATGATGCTACCGCCGTTCGTCATCAACGGCTCGGCGCGCCGCGTCAGTTCAATTAAGCTGACCGCGCTGACATCAATAGCGCTGAGCAAGGCTTCGCGCCGCATATCGACAAAGCGCCCGCCCAAGGCGTCGCGCTCAGCGAACGCCACCGAATGCGCCAGTACATCCAGCACGCCATACTTGTCTCGTACCGCGGCAAAGACGGCGTCCATTTCTTCGGCATCCCTGAGATCGGCCTGGATGAAAAGCTCGCAGCCGATTGACTCGCCCAGCGGTCGCACGCGCCGTTCCAGCTTGTCCATGGCATAGCTCAATACGATGGTAGCGCCCTCGCGGCGCAAGGCTTGGGCGATTCCCCAGCCGATCGAGTTCTTGTTGGCGACGCCGAAAATAAGCGCGATCTTGCCGTCCAGTAAGCCCATTGCGTCCTCGCTATATTACGTTGGGGTTGTTTCATCGTCCTGAGTGCTGCCGGCGCCACGTTGAAGCTGAGATTCCAGATTTTGGATCCGCGCAGTCAGGTTACCGCGGCCGTCCTGCGCTTCCCTCTCATTTTATGCCGCTGTGTCATTTCGCGGTCCAGTCGGTTATTCACATCCCGACTGTGATTGTCGAACCTCGTCTCCAGATTACCAATGCGCTCGTCATGACTGTCAAGCTCTCTCTGGATTGAGTGCGCAAGCAAACGATACGCTGTCCATACGCCTCCCAAGACCGCGATCAACCCTCCGGCGAATCCAAGGATTAGGTTTCCATCTATCATCAAGCGGCACTCCCGGTTAACCAAATACATCGAAGCCACTAAGATCTGCGGGTTCTAGAATTTCGCGGTATTTGTCGTTGCTGTAAGTGACTAGCTTCTTGAGGTGCTCGGCGTCGCGCTCGTCGAAAATCTTGGGACCGCCCCAAACAACCAGATTCTGACCTCGGACTTCAGCCTTCCTGCCTAATCTTCCAGGCGTACCACCCAGCGCGGCGGTACAGATCTCCGCCCAGCGCGGCGGGGGCATCGCGGACAGCAGCAAGACTTGCTTGGTCAACTCGATATCGTCGGCTGTAGGCGGTTTACTTTGCTCTTTGTCGTGCCGAACAATGGTGATGTCTTCCCATTCGCTCATGACGCCTCCCGCTCGCTGCCAATCCCTTTGATTGCGCCTAGAGATTCTGTGTTTAGCTTACGTATCTTAGCGCAACGACCGTTCGCCTGCTAGACCACGTCCACATTGACCACTAGAGCGCTACCTGCTAATCTCATCTATAGCGACTCAAGCGAATATCGGCAGTACGAAGCGCGCCGCGCGCTCGCCGCCTCCACAACAACTGGAGTTGAACAATGTCTGAACCCGAGCGAATCTTCGTCACCATCGCCATGGACTTCTCCGCTGAGATTCTGGTCGAATTGCGCGAGATCTCGCCGCGGCTGCAAATTGAGCGCCACTTCCCGGATGTCCCGCCCGATGTCATGGCCAAGACGGAAATCCTCTATACCACCGGTTATTATCCCGAGCCGGAGCAGGCGCCCAAGCTGCGCTGGATACAGATGAATAGCGCCGGTATGAATCAAGCCCTCAGGCACAGCATCGTTCAAGCCGAAGATATCATGGTGACCTCCACCAGCGGCATCCACGCCACCAACATGGCGCACTATTGCTTGATGACGATGCTGATGTTCAATTATCAGATGCGCGCCGCCTTTGAATTGCAGCGCGAAGCCGCTTGGCCCGAGCAGCCGCATGATATGTTCACGCCAGTGGATATGGACAGGCAGACAGTGGGCATCGTCGGCTACGGCAGCATCGGCCGTGAATTGGCGCGTCTCTGCTCAAACATGGGCATGACCGTGCTGGCTACCAAACGCGATTTGCGCAGTACCGCTGAGGTGAATGCCTTCGCCCTGGAAGGCACGGGCGACCCCGCCGGTGATATCCCCGACCGAATCTATCCCGCGGATACAGCCGCCTCTATGGCGAAAGACTGCGATTACCTGGTCGTGACCACGCCGCAAACGGCCGCCACCGAGCATCTCATCGGCGAGGAAGTTTTTGAAGTGATGAAGGATACCGCCGTTCTGGTGAACGTCTCGCGCGGCGCCATCGTCGACGAAAAGGCGATGATCACCGCCCTATCGTCCGGGCAGATCGGCGGCGCCGCCCTGGATGTCTTTGAAGAAGAACCGCTGCCGACGACCAGCCCGCTTTGGAACCTCGACAACGTCATCATCACGCCGCACCTGTCCGGCTTCACGCGCGATTATCGTGAGAAAGCCGCTCTCGTTTTCAAAGAAAACCTCCGCCGCTACCTCGAGAATCGTCCGCTGCTCAATCAATTGGACCGCGCCAAGGGATATTAGGATTGCTACCCACCAGAACCAAGTGTTGTACGGGCGAGCCGGTGGCTCGCCCCTACCACTTTCGCCAGTTAAGAAACTTGAGTCGCCAATTCCCGGCTCGCCCGCAAATGCGCCTGTTACGCCCGCAACTCAGCCTTCAGCCGGTGCTGGGCCGCGCCGATGATCTTCCGGCGAATCTTGGCCGCGTTTTTGTCGGTCAGCGTCCGGTTCTCATCTTGATACGTCAGCGCGTAAGCCAGGCTCTTTTTGCCCGCCGGGATCTGGTCGCCCGTGTAGACATCAAAGAGCAGCGCCTCTTTCAGCAGCCGCCCGCCCGCTTGTCGGATGACCGCTTCCACCTCGCTCGCCGGCGTATCCGCGTTCACGACCAGCGCGATATCCTCGAGCACCGCTGGCGTCGTCGGCAGCGCCTCGATCGCGTGCAAGCGCTGCTGCTGCCAAATCAACGGCTCAACCGCGAATTCCGCATATATCACTTTCGCGTCGGTCAACTTGAAGCGAGCTGCCACTTCCGGATGCAATTCGCCAAAACTGCCGATGCAAGCGCCCGCGACCAGCAGATCGGCCGAACGTCCGGGATGGTAGCTGCTGTGTGTGCCGCGCTTCATGCTGAAGTCGCTGATATGCAAAGCGTGCATCAAGCTTTCGACCACACCCTTCATATCGAAGAAATCCATATCGCCGGCCGACCCGGCGCCGCCCCACCAAGCCGGGTTTCGCGGACCGGTCAACAATATGCCAAGGCGCAGCGGCTCCTCCGGCAGCAATTCACCGGCGCCCAGGTACACCTTGCCGATCTCGAAGACTTGCTGCGTTGTCTGATAGCGCGCGTTGTTGGCCGCGGTCTCCAGCATATTGATCATCAGCGTATGCCGCAGCGCATCGCGCTCGCTGGCGGCCGGATTGGCGATCTCCACATAGTCCGCCTGGGGCAGCGACGACTGCGCGCCGGAGGGCGCCAGCTGCGCCTCGCTCTCGCGGCTGGTGAAGCGATAATTGATCGTTTCGTAGAGGCCGCTCCCGACCAGAATATCGCGGATGCGCTCCTCAATCAGTACAGTCGTGTTCTCGCGCTGCGGCGGCATCTCGTCAGCCATGATCGTATCCGGGATCTGGTCGTAACCGATGATGCGGGCGATCTCTTCCAGCAGGTCATGCTGCCCGACCAGCGGATCGGCGCTGATATCCAGCCGGTGATCGGGCGCCGTCGCCCTGATCAAGTCGCCCGCGACTGTCACCTCAAATTCGAGCCGCCGCAGCACCTGCGCCGCCTGCTCAATCGTGACCTTCATACCCAGCAGACCCTCGATTCGCTCGATTGACACTTCGACCGTCACTTGCTCGGGCGGAACCGGATACGCATCCAGCAGGCCGCGCGCGACCGTGCCGCCGCCCAACTGCCGCATGAGCTCGATGCCGCGCCCGCAGCCCAATATCGCTTGCGACGGGTGTACGCCTCGGCTGAAACGCGTCGAGGCTTCAGTATGCACTTTCTGCTCCCGCAGCGTTTTGCGGATACTGATGTTGTTCCAGGCGGCCGCTTCCAGCAGCACGTTGCGCGTCGTGTCGTTGATCTCGCTGTCGCCGCCGCCGATGACCCCGCCCAGGCTTAACGCGCCGGCGCTGTCAGCCACCAGAATCGTCTCGCGTCCCAAATCCCGCAAAACATCATCCAGCGTCTCCAGTTGCTCGCCGCTTTCCGGCAGCCGCGTGATAATCGTCGGCGTCCCCCCCGCGCGCTCGACCAGTTTGTCGTAATCAAAGGCATGCATGGGCTGCCCCAACTCAAAGGTCAGATAATTCGTGACATCAACGATGTTGTTGCGCGGTCGCTGGCCGATCAGCTTGAGGCGATGCTGCATCCAAAATGGCGATTGCTTGACTTCCGTATCGCGCAACAGCGCCAGCGTGAAGCGCGGATTCAGCGCCGGCTCGCGAATGTCGATGTGCACTTGCCCCTCGATGGGTTCGCCCTCCGCCAGGAAGTCGAAAGAAGGATAACGCATCTCGACGCCGAGGATCGCCGCCACTTCCCGCGCGACGCCAATCATGCTGAAGCATCGCGCCAAATTGGGGGTGAACTCAATATCCAGCACCACATCGCCCAGCACATCAGCCAGCGGCGCGCCCGCCACGTAATGCGCCTCATGCTCCATCACGATTACGCCTTCGTGCTCATCCGATATGCCCAGCTCCTTTTCCGAGCAAACCATGCTTTTGTTATAAATGCCGCGCAATTCCTTGCCTTTCAACGTCATACGTTTCGGCTTGTCGCTGTGGCCATCCCAGACTTCCGCCCCTTCCATCGCGAAGGCGCTCCAAATCGGCGGATCAATCGGCCCCGCGTCCTTGTAGCGGAAGAGGTTGGTCGCGCCGGTGACGCATTGCTCCGGTCTCTCGCCGCCATAATCGACCATCGCCAAGACCAGCCGGTCGGCGTTGGGATGCGCCTTCACCTCGACAATGCGCGCCAGCAGCAGCTTGTCGCGGTCCCAAACAAGGTGATCCGAGCGCGGCATCCGCACGCCCTCCACCGACTGCTGTGGCAGGCCAATATACTTGAGATGCGCCACTTCCAGCCCGGCCACGGTCAGTCGTTCCGCCAGCAATTCGACCGGCACATCAATATCAACAAAATCTCTCAGCCATGAAATCGGGACAAGCATCGATCGTTTCTTCCTTTCGCGCGCCTTGCGCCACGTTTGCGATTGCTATGCGCGAATCTCTGTTTGTAGTCCTTTTATCGAGCAGGGATCAGGCCCGCCTTAGAACTGCTGCAGGAAACGCAAGTCATTGCCCCAGAAATAGCGAATGTCCTGGATGCCGTGTTTCAGCATCGTGATCCGCTCGGGACCCATGCCAAAGGCGAAGCCGCTCCATTGGCTTGGGTCGTAGCCGCCGTTGCGCAGCACATCGGGATGGACCATGCCACTGCCGGCGATCTCCAGCCAGCCGGTGTATTTGCAAACGCGGCAGCCCTCGCCACCGCAGAGGAAACACTCGACATCGACTTCCATGCTCGGCTCTGTGAAGGGGAAGTAGGACGCCCGGTAACGCACCTTGGCAGTGGGGCTGTACATCCGCTTGGCAAATTCGGCGATCGTGCCTTTCAGGTCGCTCATGCGGATGTTGCGTCCGATTGCCAGCCCCTCCACCTGGGTGAACTGTATCTCGCTGCGCGCTGTCACCTGCTCCTGCCGGTAGCACATGCCCGGCAAAATAACGCGAATCGGCTTTGTGCCGCCATCGCCCAGTTCGCGCATCGCCCGTATCTGCCCCGGGGAGGTATGCGTGCGCAGCAATACGCGCGGATCCTTCGTATAAAAGGTATCCTGCATATCGCGCGCCGGATGATGCGGGGGCAAGTTGAGCAGCGTGAAGTTGAATTCATCCGCTTCGACATCGCGGCTCTGATAGACCTGGAAGCCCATATCAGCCCAGATCATTTGGAATTCGCGATGGGTGCGGGTGGATGGATGCAGACCGCCTCGCTCCCGCGGATTGGCCGGCAAGCTGATATCGATCTCGCCTTCTTCCAGATCGCGAGCCAGCAAATGACTCTGGACCAAGTTCTCGCGCGCTTCAAACGCCTGATCGAGCTCCTGCCGCAAGGCATTCACGCGCTGCCCGAAGCTGGCGCGCTCTTCCGGCGGCAGCCCCCCAATCGTGCCAAATAACGCGCTCACCGCGCCCCGCCGACCCAGGTATTGGCTGCGCCAATCGGCCAGCCTATCACGGTCCGTGACCGTCCGCAGCGCATCCAGCGCGTCCCGCCGAATCTCAGCGATAGAATCAGACATCTTTTCCCTCTCGCCTTTCGCTCCGCATATCTAGCGGGGAGCCCTCTCCCATAAAAAACGCCCTCAGTCCAATAAGGGACGAGAGCGCGAACGTTCCCGCGGTACCACCCTGATTCAGCGCCCATGCCGGCGCCGCACTCATTTCGCCCATTGACGCCGGGTCGGCGATGCGGACTACTCAGGCACGGATAGTTGCGCCCGTTCACCCGTCAGCTCGGAAGGGAATTCTGCAACTGCCTCCGCGGATGCTTTCAGTCACTGACACCCGCTCCCTGCGTCGGCAGACACGCTAGCGCGCCCCGTGCAGACTGTCTTCGTCGTCGCCGTTGATTTCAATTTCGCAACGCTAACATTATCCTGCGCCGCGCGGCAAAATGTCAAGTCGATAATCAGCCCTCTGCCAGCCAAGACTTAGAGCCGCGCGGTATAATCGCCCTTGACGATCCACTTGTAAGTCGTCAATTCTTCCAGCGCCATCGGTCCCCGAGCGTGAAGCTTCTGCGTGCTGATCGCCACCTCGGCGCCCAGGCCCAGCGCGCTGCCGTCGGTGAAGCGGGTGCTCGCGTTCCAGTAAACCGCCGCCGAATCAACCTGGTTGAGGAAGCGCTCCGCGTGCGCCGCCGTCTCGGTCAAGATGCTGTCCGAGTGTTGGGTGCCATGTCGCCCGATATGGGCGATTGCCTCATCCACGTCATCCACCACTTTCAGATTGAGCGTCAGGTTGTACCACTCGGTGTCGAAGTCTTCCGCAGACGCGGGCAGGACGCGCTCATCTTCGCCGACAATCTGATAGGCGCGCTCCCCGGCGTGGAACTCGACGCCAGCCGCGCCTAATTCATCTACAACTCGCGGCAGCAATTCGGCGGCAATTGACCGATGCGCCAGCAAAGTCTCCATTGAATTGCAGACGGCGGGCCGCTGCGTCTTGGCGTTATCCAAAACCGGCAAAACCTTGTCCAGTTGGGCGCTGTCGTCAACGAAGATATGGCATACGCCGATGCCGCCCGTGATGACCGGTATGCTGCTGTTTTCACGACAGAACGTGTGCAAGCCATTCCCGCCGCGCGGAATGATCATGTCGATGTATTCATAAAGACGCAGCATTTCCCTGACGTAGCGGCGGTCCGTGCTGCTGATGTATTGAATCGCGTCCGCCGGGAGGTCATGCGCCGCCAACACATCTTGCATCACTTCCGTCAGTTTCATGTTGCTGTAAAGCACGTCTGAGCCGCCGCGCAAGATCACCGCGTTGCTCGTCTTTAGCGCCAGCGTCGACACATCGACCGTCACATTCGGCCGCGATTCGTAT
Source organism: Chloroflexota bacterium (assembly GCA_026707225.1). Lineage (GTDB taxonomy): Bacteria > Chloroflexota > Anaerolineae > Aggregatilineales > Phototrophicaceae > UBA6055. The sequence goes on along the minus strand of JAPOXG010000131.1, from coordinate 3,764 downwards.
ATCGTGGCTAACACGCCGAGGGGCGTTCGCCGCTTGACCAATTGCAAGCCGTTGTCCAGGGTCCGGTCCAGCAATACCTCGCCGACCGGATCCGGCAATTCGGCGACCTGGCGCACATCGGCGATGATGCCCGCCATGCGCGTTTCTAGGTTGATGCGATCGCGAATCCAGATCGGGTCAACGCCATTCCGCGCCGCCAGCTCCAGGTCCCTTTGATTGGCTTCCAAGATGCTCAAGGTATTCGCTTCCAGCGCGTCGGCGATCGCCAGCAGAGCCGCGTTTTTATCGGCGCTGGTTTTCCGCGCTAAGATCGCGGCCGCCACCTTCGCCCGTTTACCCATCTGCGCGAGATCAAGTGATTCAAGAATTGTCTGTGCCATGATTCGTCCTGGAGTTCGCGTCAGAGATTAAGAGCCAAATATCGCACATGAAGCGCCGATATGCAATGATGTTCAATATTGGCGGACGCGGGAGGCAGTGCAGTCTAAAATGCTTCAATTGCTGAATAGCTGACGCAACTCGAGTTCAAAGCCGGGCAGCAGGTCTTCGCCGTAAAGCTTGCCATCTCTTTCGACCGTCTGGGAATGGAATTGCCCATCTTCTCCTAAGCGGCAGACCTCAGCGGTCCGCTTCATTGGGTTAATGATCCACACCAATTGAGTGCCATTTTCCAGATAGATTGCGGATTTCCGGCGCAATTCAGCCATCGTATCGCTCGGTGACTTTATCTCAACGGCGAGGTCTGGCATGACGCCGACGAAGATAAAGGCTTCTGGGTCGGGCAGAAGTGTCTTGCTTAAGAAGGACACGTCTGGTGCCAAGAGCGTCGTGCGATCATCGGACGAATAGAATCCGGCTTCTACGCTTGCCGCACCCAGGTCTCGGCGTTCAGCATAGTCTTCAAAATAGCGAAACAATCGGCCGGCAAGTCTGCCATGCAATAAATTCGCCGGCGACATTTCGATGAGTTCTCCATGGATGAGTTCATACTTTCTGTCTCGATGGCCGTCCCAACCCTGCAGCTCCAAAACATCATCCACTGTATAGAGGCGCCTTTTGACTTCCATATTGCTATGAGTCCTTATCCCACCTAGAACAATTCTAACACAGCAGGAAAAGTATTAGAGAGTGTTCTAGTTTCGTACGCTACAGCAGCGCCAGGTTATTGCGATGCAGCACCGCGTCGCCATAGCTGTAGCCGAGAATGTCGACGATCTCGCTCGACTTGCGGCCCCGGATTCGACCGAGATCCTCGCTGCGATAATTGCTCAGGCCATGCGCGATCTCGCGGCCGTCGGGCGTATGCACCGCCAGCGTCGCGCCGCGCTCAAACTCGCCGCGCACCTCGCGTATGCCAACCGGCAGCAAACTCGCGCCGCCGCGCAGCAGGACCTTGGCCGCGCCCGCGTCCACCACCAGCGCTCCCTGCGTGCGATCCGTCAGCAGCCAGCGCTTGCGGCTCTCGGATCGGTCCTTGGCCGCCTGGATGCGCGTGCCAAGCCGCTCGCCAGCCACCAGCCGCTTGACCACATCTTCTTCGCTGCCGCTGGCGATGATCGTCTCAATGCCGCTGCGGCTGGCGATCTGCGCCGCCTGAATCTTGGTGACCATGCCGCCGGTGCCAATCGTGCTGCCGGCGCCCCCGGCCAGCTCAAACAGCTCATCCGAAACCTGTGAGATATTCTGAATCAGCGCCGCGCCCGGATTCTTGCGCGGATCATCGGTGAAGACGCCGGGCTGGTCGGTGAGGATGATCAGCAAGTCGGCATCGACCACGCTGGCGACCAGCGCCGACAGGTTGTCGTTATCGCCGACGCGAATCTCTTCGGTGGCGATCGTGTCGTTTTCGTTGACGATGGGGATGATTCGCTGTTCGATGAGCGTGTCCAGCGTATCGCGCGCGTTGAGGTAGCGGACGCGGTGGCTGAGGTCATCGCGCGTCAGCAGAATCTGCGCTGCTGTGATTTCAAATATGTCGAAGAGGTCTTGGTAGATGCGCATGAGATGGCTTTGACCGACGGCGCTGAGCATCTGCTTCGCTGGCACCGACTTGCCCAAATCGGGGAAGTTCAACTGGCTGCGCCCCGCAGTCTGCGCGCCCGATGAAACGATGATGATCTCGTAGCCAGCCTCATGCAAAGCCGCCACCTGCTGCGCCAGCTCCAGCATGCGCTGCCGATTCAAGTTGGGACTGCCTTTGGTCAGCACGCTGGTGCCCAACTTCAGGACGATCCGTCGCATTCCCTGCCCCCTTCCAGCCGGCATTCTATGACAGCTGGTCTGAAGTTGGTAGGCGGAACAGCCGCTGGGCGGCAGCGAAAAGAATCAGCCGCGCTGACGCCAAGTAACAAGCCCTCTCCTTGCGCGCGCATGGGGGTTTATCAAATAAAAGGGTAGGACGCCGGGCTGGCGCATGCCGGACGCTCAATCCCAATTTCCCAACCGCAGCACATAACCCAGCCGCAGCGCCGCGCGCTGTGTCAGCTCGGCCGCGTTCGCCAGCGCCTCCTCCAGCGGCATCGGCTTGTCCACGATCGAGAATGCCGCCTGCACACCCGCTTCATGCAGCGACCGATCATCGATATTCAAGCCGCCGACAATCGCGATGGTCGGTACGCCTTCCGCCGCCGCCAACTTCGCCACCCCCAGCGGACCCTTGCCATCCAGCGTCTGCGCGTCAATCTGTCCCTCGCCGGTGATCACCAGCGCGCACCGGTCCAGCTTTTCTCGAAAGCGATTTTGCGCCAGCACCAGATCAATCCCGGGCTCGAGCCGGCAATTCAGGAAAGCCATCAAGCCAGCGGCGAAAGCGCCAGCCGCGCCACCGCCCTCGGCCGCGCGCACATCAATGCCGTGCTGCTCATGGACGACCGTGAAGCAGTGACGCAAGTTGCGCTCGAGCACCTCCACCATCGCCGGGTCGGCGCCTTTCTGCGGTCCAAATATGCGCGCCGCGCCGCGCTCGCCCAACGTCGGATTCTCCACATCGGAGGCGATCACGATTTCGACATCTCGCCAGCGCTCGTCCAGGCCGTCCTCGATGGTCGCTATTTCGGCCAGGCCGCCGCCGCCAAGCGGAATCGCCTTCCCGCTCGCATCCCGCGGGTCCACGCCCAGCGCGCTCAGGCAGCCCATGCCGCCATCAACCGTGGCGCTGCCGCCCAAGCCAATGATGATTCGCTCGACGCCGCGCGCCAGCGCATCCGCCATCAGTTGTCCCGTGCCGTAGGTGGTCGCGGCCAGCGGATTGAGCTCGGCCGGCTGCAGCAACTCCAAGCCCGAAGCCAGCGCCATCTCGATCACCGCCGTCCGGCCCTCGTCGATCAAGCCGTAATCGGCGTCGATCGGGCGCATCAATGGATCGAATACGCGCAGGCTGATCCGCTCTCCGCCGTCGGCCAGGAAGGCGTCCAGCGTGCCGTTGCCGCCATCCGCGATCGGCAGCTGCTCAACCGTCGCGCCCAGCCTCGACTCTTCAAGCCCGCGCGCAATCGCGGCGCAGGCTTCGGCCGCGGTCAGGCTCTGCTTGAAGGCGCCAGCGGCAACCAGGATCTTTACCCTCTCTCTGTCGCGCATTGACAAACCGCGCTCCAGTCGCTTTTCCCTTTCCCCTTGAATCACGGCGCCATTAAAGACACTATAAAGCGATGAATGGCATACAATTATAGCAGCATGAGGCGGGGGCAGAGAGATGCACGGTGACAGCGCGTGTAGTGGTCCCGAAAAACTGGACACCTAGTTGAGAGAGTATACTAGTGTTTCAG
>JAPOXG010000051.1 GCA_026707225.1 Chloroflexota bacterium | reverse complement strand
CTGAGCATCTAGTATACTCTCTTTACTAGGTGTCCAGTTTTTCAGGACCACTACAATTACCCTCCCTCAACATCCTGATTTTCATGTCCAATAAAACAGGACCACTACAGCTGCGCGCCCAACTTGACGATGTCGGCGCCTTCCGATATACTCGATTATCGATTGTCGTTGCGCGCATGCTGGCGCAGACAGCTTAAGGACCCGCATCATGAACAGGATCCACGCATGACTTCCTCCCAGGAATCCATCTTTCAGGGACGGATCGCCGATAGCTTCAAGCTCGACGGCCAAGTCGCCTTGGTGGCCGGTGGCTACGGTGGCATCGGCGCGGCTTTATGCCTTGGTTTGGCGCAGCAAGGCGCCAGCGTCGCCATCGCCGGGCGCTCGGCGAAGAAGAGCGCGGCTTTGGCGCAAGAGCTCACCGCAGGCGGCTATGGGGCGCTGGGCTTAAGCTTCGACATCAAAGACGCCGATGAGATCAGCCGCCTGGTTGAACGGACCTTGAGCCATTTTGGGCGCCTCGACATCCTGGTCAATTGCGTCGGCACCCATATCGAAAAGCCGGCCGAAGAGCTGTCGGCTGAGGAATGGGACGAAGTGCATGACACCAATCTGCGCGGCGCATTTTTGCTGTCGCAGGCGGCGGGCCGCCAGATGATCCAGCAGAAGCGCGGCAAGCAAATCCATATTTCTTCCGTTCGCAGCCTGCTCGGCATTCGGCGTGGCTTCGCCGCTTATTCCAGCAGCAAAGCCGGCATGAATTTGCTGGTCAAGCAACTGGCGACCGAATGGGCGCAGTACGGCATCAACGTCAATGGAATCGCGCCCACCTTTATACGCACCGACCTGGTCCGCCATTACCTTGAAGACGAGGAATTCTACAATGCGCTTGTCGGGCGCATTCCGCTGACGAGAGTGGGCGAGCCCTTCGACATCGTAGGCGCCGCCGTTTTCTTCGCATCGCCGGCCGCCGATTTCATCACCGGGCAAATCTTGTTCATCGATGGCGGTGTGACCGCCACCCAGTAAAGGCGCCACTACATGCCGCGATACCAGGAGCATCCAGTGTTCCGCATCTCCGATTCCTATGCCACCGGTGGTAGAATCTGGCTTGATCCGTCGGGGGCGAAAAAGGGTGTGATCAATGGCAGTCAATAGCAGCCGGCGCAGCGCAACGCGCTATGTGTTGCGCGAAGATATCAAGGAAAATCTCATTGACGCCATCCTGCGCGGGCGCTACAAGCCGGGCGATCGCCTGGCCGAGGCGAAATTGGCGAAGGAATTTTCCGTCAGCCAATCGCCAATACGGGAGGCGCTGCGCGACCTGGAAATGATGGGCTTCGTCGAATCGGTGCCCTTTTCCGGTTCCTTCGTGCGCGAGCTATCCCTAAAAGATATGCTGGATACCTACGCGGTGCGCGCCTGGATGGAAGCCATGGCGGGCCGCCTAGCCACGCCCAATCTGACCGAAGAGGTCTTCGCGCGCTTGGAGACGCTGCTGGAGCGCATGATGCGTTTTGCGCAGAACAATGACTCGCACGAATTTGCCAAAGCTGACTTTGCCTTTCATCAAACGATCGTCGCCGCCGCCGGCAACAGTACGCTGATCCGTCTCTACGATATGCTGCAATTCGCCTATTGGACTTACGCGTCCACAATTCTAACCGGATACAACTTGACCTATCAGGCGAGGAGACACTACAAAATTCTGGACGCGCTGAACACAGGCGACCCGGACTTGATCGCCCAGACACTGCAAAGCCACATTGAAGAACTGATCGACCGCATCACTGCGCACTATGCGCAACGGAAAGAAGGAGAGGAAGTCGAGTCGCTTGCCGAGGTTGACGCTGGCTGATTTCGCTTCTGCGCGCTGCCGCAGCAGACTTTTTGCGCCATTCATCATATTGGTTTAGCGGACAGCCGCTCGGCGCGAAACCGGCGAAGCGGACTTGCACAAATACAGGAATCAACCGACTCGTGACCAGCGCGCAAACGCAGTATGACCAGTAGAGGGGAATGAACCATGGCTCGACAAATCATAGACCTGAGCATGCCCGTGCACGGAGACATGGTGGTATTCCCGCGCGTGGTGCGCCCGGCTCTGCTGATGTATGAAGATTGGGAGCAATTCGCCGAGGGCATCGGCGCCGCTGAGCATGGCGTGACCTCGCTGGCGGCCAGCTCGATGACGGTCCTGGGCGATCATGTTGGCACGCACATTGATGCGCTAAAGCACTTCCGCAAAGGGGGCGCGGGACCGGAAGGCATTCCCGTCGAATACTGCTATGGCGATGGCGTCGTGCTGGACTTTCGGCACATGGAAAATGGCGCCGCCATCTCGGTAGACGATCTGCATGACGCTCTGGCCAAGATCGACTATCAGATCAAGCCGCTGGACATCGTGCTAATTATGACCGGAGCGGGCAGCTACAACCAGGAAGAGCGCTACTTGACCGAGCACTGCGGCATGTCTAAAGAAGCCACCAATTGGCTCATCGATCAAGGCGTCAAGGTAACGGGCATCGACGCCATCACCTGGGATCCGCCGGTCTGGGCCATGTTCGAGCGCAAGCAATTCTGGGAATCCCACCGCGTCATGATCGACCGCGAATATTATCACCTGGAAAACTTGTGCAATCTGGAAGCGATCCCGAAGCCGCACGGCTTTACCTTGTCGGTGCTGCCAATTAAGTGGGTCGGCACGACGGCGGCGCCAGTGCGGGCCATCGCGATCATCGAGGATTGACGCCGAATTTGCGCTTGGCCTGCGCGCGAGTGGATTGCATCTGAGTTGCTAACCGCAAGTCGAAGTCCCGAATCAAGGGCTGGAGGACGATTATGGCACGACTGGATGGAAAGGTCGCCATCATCACCGGCGCCGGCAGCGGCATCGGGCGGGCGGCCGCGCTGCTCTTCGCCGAAGAAGGCGCGAAAGTCGTCGTTGCCGACCTGAGCGAGGCGGCCGGTCGAGAAACGGTTGCACTCGTGGCGGCTGCGGGCGGGGAGGCACTGTTTGTATCGACTGACATCCGGCGAGCCGCGCAAGTCGAGTCCATGGTGAATCAAGCTGCCGCTGCCTTCGGCAAGGTCGATATCCTCTACAACAATGCCGCTATCGAAATCCGCGGCAGCGTCACCCAGCTGAGCGAAGCGCAGTGGGACGCGACTATGGGAACCAACGTCAAGGGCTGCTGGCTCTGCTGTAAGTACGCGATTCCGGAGATGCAGAAGGTCGGCGGTGGCGTCATTATCAACTCGGCCTCCACCCTTTCTTATCGCGTAGCCGACGAACGCGCCGCATACGTAACCTCCAAAGGCGCCATCTTGCAGCTGACCCGCAGCCTGGCGCTGGATTACGCAAAGGACAATATCCGCGCCAACTGCCTCGTCATCGGACCGATAGACACGCCGCTGCTCGCGCAATCAATGGCGGATTCCGGCGACGCCCAAGGGGTCATGGACTGGCTGCTCGATGCCTCACTGCTGGGTCGCCTTGGTAATCCGGCCGAGGTCGCCAAGGTCGCGCTCTTCCTTTGTACCCCGGAAGCGTCATTCATGGTCGGCGGACCCATCGTGGTCGATGGCGGGATGCTCGTGCATTGAGCGCCGATGAAGTTGCGAATAAGACTTTTGACCGGAAGGGAGACAACCGTGTATCAAGCAAAGATTGGCTATACCACCGTGACCTGGGCTGTCGCTGGCAGTTCGGATTGGATGGAACAGGGAATGAGAGATATTTCAGCGCTCGGCTTCCGCGCCTTCGAGACCTTTTCCAACACGGCGATGGAATATGACGATCCGCCCGGTCGATTTCGCGCGCTGCTGGAAGAGCTCAATCTGCACGTGGCCTGCCTGGACAAAATCCGCTCCGTCTATCAGGATCCGACTCAATCGGCGGCAATCATCGCCGATCACGAAGAATCCACGCGCTTCCTGCTCGATCATGGCGGCGAGATTCTGATGACAGTGCCTATCGGCGCGCCCGATGATGCGCCGCGCTGGACGCTGGAAGAATTCAAGATTGTGGCCTCTACGCTGAACGAAATTGGCAAACGCACGCTCGATATGGGGGCGACGATGGCGCTGCATCCGCATTGGGGAACCTACGTGCAAAGTCCGGAAGAGATTGATCTCATCATGGAGTTGACGGACCCACGCTATGTTTTCTTCGCGCCCGATAGTGGACAGATTGCCAAAGGCGATGGAGATCCGGTCGCTATCGCGCGGAAATATGTTGATCGAATCGCGCACGTTCATCTAAAAGATGTGGCTGCGGATTGGCCCCAACTGCGTGATATGGGCGCGGCTTTGGCCATGCCCGCCGGCTATGCGCCGCTTGGCGCCGGAACAGTGGACCTGAAAGGCTTCATTGGCGTATTGGCCGCCAGCAACTACCAGGGCTGGATCCTGGGCGAGCTCGACCAACATGATGATCCTAAGGGGAGCGCGGAAATCGGCAGACAATTCCTGACCGACGAAATGGGATTCTCGCTGGACCCCGGACGCGGACTATAGCGCTAGCGCTTTGAGTCATGACACTCATGTGGATGCTGAACAGGCGCTTTGCCTAATGGTAAAATCCGCCATTCTCGGCAACAGTTGGCAACATTTGCTGTCAACTTCTTCCCTTTGCAAGGGCCAGGATCGTGGACTCTTGGGCGTCCCTGAGTTCACGGCGTCTCGCCATTTCCAGCGCGGCGGTTGGGCGCAGAACAAGAATCGCGCGTATCTGGCAGCACTTTGCTGTGTTCTTAACGACGGCTTTAAGACTGACCATGTTGCATATCGGGAGACGACCTTCGTCAACGGTCATCACACGTCAACCCTGGTGATTTCCCATTCCCGATCAAATCGCGTCCCGTTAGCGCCTACAGTTCCACCCTGGCTGACGCGGCTCTCGAAGTCATAGACAATCAACTGGACCGAATAGGCGCCGGGCGGTCGTGATCTGATATCCATCTCATAGACGGAAAGAAGATCGCGCTCTATCACGTGGTCGGCCTGCAGCGATTTGTTGCCGGCTTCGTCAAAGAACTGAATCGAAAACGAGTATACTTTCCCCGTATCGTTCGTCCATGCAAAGAAGAAACGCGCAAATTCCACGCTGATCTCATACCAAACGGTGTGCAGCCGCAGGCCACTCTCATAGCGGACATCGATCGCGCTGCTTTCATCCATGGCGGCGCAGGGAATATCCGCCCTTAGATAGAGGTCGATGGATGTTTGCGCATCTTCAGCGTATCGCGCGCAGAATCTGAATCGTTCGCTGAACCATTCTTGAAAAGCTTCGGTCTGCTCGGCGTCGAAATCCAGCTTATCCTTGAGCAGCCAAAGCGCATTGTATTGCTCGAGATCAATAGCTGATTCACCCGCCGGCGCGGCGGAACTTTGGATGTTGATGTTGGCTTGCTCATCGATGCCAAGCGTGACGATGGTTCGATCAATTTCCGCGAAATAGCGCAGAAACCGTAGAAAGTGATCATTCACGCGGGTGGTTGGCGGAAAGACAAGCACAAGGCCCCGCCGCTTTGCCAGCAGGGATGACGTTTGCAGCGCGTCGGCGTATACCCGCGTAAAGCGATGACGGTCGCTCAATTCAGCCGGACAGCTTTCGCCTAGGTCGCGCAGCCGATAAATCGATGTGAAGCCATTGTGAAAGACCGGCTCAATGTCGTGGAAGCTTTCACCGATCTCTTCCCAATCGTTGATGATTTCATGATGGTGATAAACAATATGACTGAACCCATCCGCTTCAAGCTGCGCCAATCCAGAGCGGTAGGCTTCCTGCTCTACCATCTCGCAGTGGATAGGGCGCTGACCATGCCAGGCACTGAGCAGGGTGTTGCCTCTCATATAATCGAAGGCGCTCTCGGGTGTGCGGCTGACGGCCCCTTCCGCGTGAGCATAACCGCTTCGAGACTGATAAAGATTGTAAACCTTCGAATTGAGCCGCCCTAGCGGCAAGTTGACTAAGCGAATTTCTTGGCTGTTTTCTTCCGCGGCGAGCCAATCGAGAAAGGCAAACTGCCCTTCGGGGAATATCCAGCCCTTCACCGGAATGTAATATTCAGACGCGACAACCGCCACCAGCAGGATGATGAAACCCGCTCGTCCCGCATTGGGTCGCCATGATTTGAGCGCAACCAGACCATAACAAGCCAATACGGCTAGCGGCAAGAGCGCGCCAATCTGAAAATTGTCGGCTTCGTAAAAGGGACGAAATACAGATGGCAGAACTTCGGTCAGGTAGTGTTTAGGCAGCTTAAAATCATAATGCGCGATTCCATTCACACGCGGAAAGGACCCCAGCCGCAGCAGCAAAAACACGATGCAGAGCGCCAACCAGGGCAACATACGGCGCCGCGTTTTTCGCAACGTTAATCCGATCGCAATTAAAATGAGCGGCAGATAACCCAGAAAACTGGTGCTGCTCAGCCAGTAACCAGCAGGCTGGAGCGCTTCACTCACCACAGAGCCGGCGAAGGGATTGCCATGATTGACAAAATACGAAATCAAATCGGTTCTGATTTCGCCGCCGCCGCGCCATTCCAAGGCCGCTTCAAGGGACTGTGAGCTGGCCATCATCGGATAAATTCGCCAAAGGCTTGAGATTACGATGGCCGCGATGAGAAATGAGACAAGTTGCCAGAAACGCTTGCTGCGCCAGCGCGACGCCGCGAATGCGCAACCCATAAGCCCAAGCGAGAGCACCGCGCAAACATAAGCGTAGATGTTGATCACGCTCGTCGCGCCGGTGAGCAGACCGGCAACAATGATCCATTTCGCGCGGTCCTCCCGAATACCTCGGTGAAAGCCATAAATGAGCAATGGCAGAGTGGCGACAAGAGCGTTATTTGGGTGATTTGGATGCCCGATTACATGTGGACTGAATCCGAATACAATCGCGCCAAACAACGCGATCCATCTGTCCTGAATCAACCAGCGGAGATAGACATACGCGGTGAGACTTGAAATGAAGATGATTAGCATATAGGCCAAGCTGAAAGCGTTGGAGACCGGCATGATCGCTTGTAAGGCGTTGACAACGATAATGTAAGGCAGATTCAATGGATGGTAGACCAGCGATACGCCCCGCGGATAGAATATCCGGTCGCTGAAGAATCGATCCGCTTGGCCGCTGAGAAACAGCTTCCCATACCAGGTATCCCAGATCTCAGTGAGGGCGTCGCCGTCGCCACCGACGGGAAGCCAGAACACATCCGTCCGAAAGACGTAAAGTATCGTGGGGAAGGTCATCACCAAGGTCAGCAGAGTGACGATGACCAAGACCTGGCGATGTTCGCGCATTAGACTGAGAAAGCGCGATCTTTGCAATCTCGTCGACAGAATATAAGTCTCCAACCCCGCTGGCGGCAAATATGAATCTGTTGAACAGCACTAACCGGCCCGGCGCCCTCCTTAGCCTGTTCTGCGCGCCCATCGAACCGATACCGCCAAGCCGACGCGACTAAGCAATAAGTATAATCCAGCGAATGCAATAGAGAATCCTCGAAAGAGTGAAAGCAAATTTGCATTGGCTCACGGCGCGCGGCAGCGCTTTTGGATAAAGAGAGGCCGTTACCATGAGCGGAATCTGGCTGGCGGGTGTTAAGCGCGCATCGCTGTGCCCGCGCGAGCGATGACAAGGCTCAGACTGTCGCAGAATCCAGTTTTGACCTATATTCATGGGGCTCGCGGAAATTACCAGTGAGGATATAGCGACCATGACCCTCAGAATCCATACCCCCGGCGTCGACGTCAAGGGCGAAATTTATTCCGACTATGAGTCCATTCTGACAGCCGAGGCGGTCGAATTCCTGGCGAGCCTGGCGCGGAATTTCAGCGCCCGCCGCGATGATCTGCTGAAGGCGCGGGAGGCGCGTCAAGCCGCCATCGACAGCGGCAAACTGCCCGACTTCCTGCCGGAAACCGCCGCCATCCGCGACGATCCCTCCTGGCGCGTCGCCCCGGTCCCGGCCGATATGCAAGACCGCCGCGTCGAGATCACCGGACCCACCGACCGCAAGATGGTCATCAACGCGCTCAACTGCGGCGCCAAAGTCTTCATGGCCGACTTTGAAGACGCCAACGCGCCCAGCTGGGAGAACATGGTCGGCGGTCAGATCAACCTGCGCGACGCCATTGACGGCTCAATCACCTTCACCAATCCCGATGGCCGCTTCTATCAGCTCAACGAGCAAACCGCCACGCTGCTGGTTCGTCCGCGCGGCTGGCATCTGGATGAGAGCCACTTTCTGGTCGATGGCGCGCCGATCCCGGCCGGGCTTTTCGACTTCGGACTCTATTTCTTTCACAACGCCCGGACCGCGCTGGATCGGGGCAGCGGTCCCTACTTTTATCTGCCCAAGCTGGAGAGCCACTTGGAAGCGCGCCTCTGGAATGATGTATTCGTCCATGCGCAGGACCTGCTTGGCCTCCCGGGTGGCACGATCAAAGCGACCGTCCTGATCGAAACAATCACAGCCGCCTTTGAAGCCGAAGAGATCCTCTACGAACTGCGGGAGCACTCGGCCGGGCTTAACTGCGGACGCTGGGATTATATCTTCAGTTACATCAAAAAACTGCGCAAGCATCGCGATTACCTGTTGCCGGATCGCGCCCAAGTCACCATGACCGTGCCTTTCATGCGCAATTACACGCTGCACGTAATCAAAGTCTGCCACCGGCGCGGCGCCCACGCGATGGGCGGGATGGCGGCGCAGATCCCCATCCGCAACGATCCCGAACGCAATCAAGCGGCGCTGGACAAGGTTTATGCCGACAAACTGCGCGAGGCGAAAGAGGGGCACGATGGCACTTGGGTGGCGCATCCGGGCTTGGTGCGGATCGCGACAGAAGTCTTCGACGAATACATGCCGGCGGCGAATCAAGTGGAACGGCAGCGCGACGATGTAAACGTCTCGGCGGCGGATCTCTTGACGCCCAGCGCCGGCGACATCACCGAAGAGGGACTGCGCCTGAATCTGAAGGTCGGCATTCAATACCTGGAAGCCTGGCTCGGCGGCAATGGCTGCGTCCCGCTCTACAACCTGATGGAAGACGCCGCTACCGCGGAAATCAGCCGGGCGCAGGTCTGGCAGTGGCTGCGCCACAAAGCCACGCTCGCTGACGGCCGGCCGCTGACGCTCTCGCTATATGGTCAATTGCTGGAAGAAGAGATGGACGCCATCCGCAGCGAAGTCGGCGATGCGCGCTTCGAAAGCGGGCATTTCCAGCGGGCGATGCAGCTATTCGATGCAATGATCCGCGCCGACGAATTCAGTGAATTTCTCACCCTGCCAGCCTATCAATATCTGTAATCGGCAAAAGAAGACGGCTGTGTGGGGGCGACCGGCAGTCTGTGTCCGCAGTCAATGTCGGCGCGACCTACGCGACCGCGCAACGTACACATACGTGATAAGCGACACGACGACCATCGCGACCACCACCAACAGCCCGCCATCGTAACTCCCGCTTTCATCGCGCAGCCGCCCCACCAGCCAGGGTCCTAGCGCCGCGCCGAGGCCGCCCAGTCCGCCCACCAAGCCATTGATCAAGCCCAAGCCCTGACGTTGAAAGACATCGCTGGCCAGCGCCGTCGTCTGGCTGCTGCGCGCGCCCTCCCCCATGGCGAAGAATAGCGCATACAGAATCAAAGCTAGGGGCGCGTCAACCGCGCGGATCACCACCAGCATGCCCACAGCGCCGAAGAGCCCAGCGGCGCCGATGGCGTAAGCGGTGGCGCGCCCGAAGCGATCCGACACCCAGCCCAGCCCCACAAAGAACCCGCTGGTCAAGAGACCGGCCAAGCCGACCACGTTGGCAGCCGCCGCTCTCTCAACGCCGGCTGACTCCATGTAGGCGATCTGATGCACGGTCAAGCTGCGCACCGGTCCCATGGTCATCACCGCGGCCAGCATCAGCGCCCAGAAGGCCGGGTTCCGCAGCAGCGCCCGCCAATTCAGACGCGCCAGGCCAGTATGTGTCGGTGGCGAAAGCGCCTTCGGCGGCCTGCGCAAGCCGAACATCATTAAAGGCAACAAAACGATTAAGCAGACCAGCGCCAGCGCCAAATAGGCGTCGCGCCAGCCGAAATTGTCGATCAGCAAGTTCGCCAGCGGGACGAAGATCAGCGAGCCCAAGCCCGTCCCGGCAAAGGCGATGCCCAGCGCCCTGCCCCGCTGCGCCGGCGTCGTCCAGCCCGCCACCACCGACGCGACAGGTCCCAAGCCGGTGATGCCCAGGCCGACGCCTTCAACAACGCCATAAGACAGCAGCAAATCCGCAAGCGAAGTCACCCGACTGCTGAGCCCCAAGCCGAATGCCATCAGGCAGACGCCGACGCCGAAGACCGGGCGCGGTCCCCAGCGGTCAAGCGCGATGCCAGCCAGCGGCGCCGTCCCGGCGAAGACCAGCATATTGAGGCTGAAAATGGCGGCGGCGGCTTCATTGCTCCAGCCCTCGACCAGGACGAACTCGGCGAAGAATACCGAGAACGACAGGCGAATGCCAAATATGATGAAGACGGACAAGAAACAGACCGCCACGATGCGCGCGGCGCCAGGGAGTGGATCGTCTGGTTGTGAGGTCATTAACTAAGCGGCGAGTTCGGGAAGCGCCTCGTGTCGGGAAGACCAAAGAACAGGATTCATGGCGAGATTTCGCAACGCATCCATCTCGGTCTCAATGCTCTCGCGCTGCGCATCATTCAAGATTGGATAGAGTCGCGCGCCACTGGGCCTGCTATCGCGGATATCCCACCACCGCCAAGCCACTTGCTCCACCGCGACGCGACCAGGATTGTTTATGCCGATGAGCACTCGATGTGGCGCATTGCCTGAAGGCGGGATGACATACTTGTAATCCACATAGTAGCCGCTTTTCCCACTAAATCTCTTGGTGTCAAACCGAATATTGGACGCGTCCAGCCAAGTTCCAATGCCTGCGTCAAATCGATGTTTGTCTTTGGAAATGGGTGCAATATAGTGGAGATCATCGACGGCAATCATCGCTTGCAGGAGATTATGCAACTTCAATGCAAAGTCTTTGGCTGTTGCACGCGTCACAAGGTCATTGCCTTCCCGCTTCACACCAAATCCATTTAGGTTTAACTGCATTAAATTCCTGCATCGTTTACTTTCCACAGTCAAGCCGCAGAACTCTAGGTCTTCAATCGTGTAGCCGTCGTCGGTCAGAATAATCTCGTCGCCAGAAAGCTCTGCGAAGACTTGCATCATGTCATTGTGTCGATCCAAGAACGGAGTAGTGATTTCTACACCATTCTCGATCGTTCGCAGCGTTGTGCTCTCGCTCATCCAATTGTGATACTTTTCGGTCAGCTGTCTGATTTGATCAATCATCAGATTAAGCCTTTCTGTACCCGAATATATGGCGGCCGAACGATATTGCAGAATCGCATGAAATCGTCAAAGGTCACCTGCAAATCGTCAAGATCAGAAAACTTGTCAGAGGGCGGCGTGATCGCCCACTATCGTGAAAACCCTCCCGATACAGATGGAGATGGGGCGGTTGAACTAGTGTGCCGTCATCGTTGCGATGGGGTCTACCTCCCAAGTCCAGCCTCACAAGTCGTATCTCAATCCGCGCTCGTGTTTGCAGCTTTACGCGAAGCTCTCTGCGACGCCCTCGTGATAAATCCAGCAGAAAGTTCTCCCGCAAGTCAAGTGATTGAAGATGCAACACTATCTGCTTTCCATGCAATGGAAAGGGAATCACTGCATCGTCTACTCGGCGTTTTTCCATAGTCAACAAGTAATCTGCCTCTTTCTGGGTCATCAAAATATCAGACAATAGGCGTTCCTCCATCAATCTTTGTAGCACGTCATATTCAACAGATTTCACACCCAAATCCTAGCATCATAAGCATCCTACTACAATAACACCGCCATCGTCGCATCCGCCGCCGGCATCACCCCAATCCGCGCGTCGCGCGGCAGCTTCGCCAGCGCCCGGTCAATCGCCGTCTGCAAATCCGGCTGCGGATGCAGCAGCAGCGCCCGCACAAATTCCTCATCCAGCGCGGACACGAGCATCGTATGACAGCGCGCCGCGTCGCGCGACACCTGGAAAGCTTTATGCCGCCCGACCTGGAAACCTTCGCGTTCAAAGCGCTCGCGCTTCCGGGATGCCCGCTCGCATGACCGCGACGGGATCGCCAGCGAAGGCGCCCAGGATCCGCTTCTCGTCATTGAGCAGGGCGTTCACAGCGAAGTCGATGCCGATCATGGCGCCGATCTCTTCGATGTCCTGCCGCGCCGGATTCGCTTCATATTCGCCTAGCCGCGCGTTTGCATCGCGCATCATGGCGTGGTTGTGATTAATGGTCTCGGTGCCTGCCAAGCCGATCGCGGCGCTCTTGACCCCGCCCGAGAAGCCTTAAAACTGATGCGGTTAGATATTGCCAATCACCATGCGATAATCGGCGGCCAGGTAGTCGCTGTTGATTTGCGCGGACGTCCCGCGCCGTGCTGCCCAGAAAGGTCGGATTCGCTTGGTCGTCCGCATCATGGCAGACGACGCGATACGTTTCAAGAATCTCGCTTGGCAGGATGGTTTCGTATTCAGCCGGTTCCATGCGCGGATGCGTTCCGGTGGCGATGATGAACAACAGATCTTCGTCGCGAACCCCGGCGTGGCGCATGCCCTGCAAGACCGGCGGCAGCAGATGTTTCATGCGGCACGGGCCGCGTCTTGTCGTTGATGGCGATGGCGACCGTCTGGCCCGCGCGCGGCGGCTTAACCGCGCCAAGCGGATTGTAGACCGCGTTTCGGACGAGGGTGGCCGGGTCGTCGGCCGGCTTCTGCCTTCGCGGCATCAGAAATTCGACCGCATAACCGCTCGGCAATTCAACGGCGACGTGGCCCTTTCCGTAGGCGAGTTTCAACTGCGTCCGATCTTATTCTGATTCGTCGCGTTGCGCCTGTTCATCACGGTCCGGAGGCGGGCGACCTGATAGGTCGCCCCTACAATTTCGTCGGTGGCGAGCGACCCAAGGTTCGCCCCTAAACATGCATCGTGTTCACGGACCGGCCCGCTAAATGCTCGGTCCCACACGATGAATGGCGAAGCTGTTGTTGTCGCGCAAAGCCTCCGACTTGGTCAGATAGCCATTGCAGACGCGCTCCACTTCGTCGTAAACGATCTGCCCGGCTTCGGCCAGCGTGATCTCACCGTAGAAAACGCCGCTGACGTCCACATCAACCGTGTCGCGCATCAGCTCAAAGGAATGCCGATTGCCGGTCACCTTGATGGTCGGCATGATGGGATGATTCGAGGTGTGCCCGCCGCCGGTGCAGAAGGTCAAAACCTGGCAGCCAGCGGCCGCCATGCTGCTGATGCTCTCCGCGCCCATGCCCGGACCGTACATCACATAATTGCCCGGGTCGGTCTTGACTGGCGCTTCGGCGATTTCGAGATATTCAATGATCGGGCTGTCGCCGATCTTCTTGACCGCGCCCATGGATTTCTCTTCGATGGTCGTCAGCCCGCCAGCCATGTTGTCGCCGGTCGGCTGGGAGCCGCGGATATCTTCGCCACTGGCCAAGGCGCGCGCTTCCATGTGCTGGACGCCCGCCAGGATCGCCTCGGCGACCGCCGGGCTGGCTGCTTTATCCGTCAGCCAATTCTCGCAGCCCATCCACTCGGTGCATTCCGCCATCAGCATGCGCCCGCCTTGCGCGATTAAGAGCTCGCCGGCCAGTCCATTAGCCGGGTTGCTCGCCAAGCCGGATGTCGTATCGGAAGTGCCGCATTCGGTGCCGAAAAGTATCTTGTTCATCGGCGCCGCTTCTTTGGCCTGGAGGCTGATCTGGCGCGCGAAGTCCTGTGCATAGCGGGTCGCCACCTCAATCGCGCTGATGAAGCCGCCATCGCCGCGGATGTTCACGGTGGCGATCGGTTTGCCGGTAGGCGCGATATCGTCGGCGAGATCCTCGGCAGTCATGCCCTCTTCCTTGAAGTGGTCAATGATGACGACGGCGCCCACGTTCGGGTTCATCGCCGTGCCAGCCAGGAAGCGCCGCGTCACCCGCAGATCCGGCGCCACTTGACAGCGCCCGTTGGCATGCGTGATCGGCACGGCGCCATGAATTGTATCGGCGACGCGCTCGCAAACGCCATTGGCGTAGACCGTGCCCGACAAGATCAGCAGATGATTGCGGATTCCCACATCGCCGTTGGGGCGGATGTAGCCTAGAAATTCTGACATGCTGTTCTCCTTTTGCAGGTTGTGAGCGACTTACAGGGTGGCGCCTACATCATCGTTATTCAGCCACGCTACGGTCCGCGAGGTCGCCGCGTCCGCGGTTGCTTTCGACATTGTGCGCGTGCACATGTTCGCCCTCTTTGATATCGCGGCTGGCCGAGCCGATGCTGAGCCCGTATTTGAGCACCGTGTCCCCTTCGGCGATATCCATCAGCGCGATTTTATGCCCATAGGCGATGTCGTCCAGCGCGATCACCTCAAGGTCGCTGCGCTCGCCATTGCAGCCGACATGGTCGCCGGTATGGATGGGCTCGAGCACGGCGGTACCGACATTGTCGGTGGCGTAGACGACGAATACTTTTTTCATGGTTTGCCTTTTCCCAAATTGAATGCCGTGCATTGTCCAACGGAGGCGCTGGCTTTACAAGGCGTAACTCAAGACGTAGAAGTCG
This sequence comes from Chloroflexota bacterium, assembly GCA_026707225.1. Lineage (GTDB taxonomy): Bacteria > Chloroflexota > Anaerolineae > Aggregatilineales > Phototrophicaceae > UBA6055. The sequence goes on along the minus strand of JAPOXG010000051.1, from coordinate 747 downwards.
CCGTTGAAGGGATGGTGGATCACCTGCTTACGGCCGACTGCCCATTCTTCCGTTGTTAACACGCTCTTGAGATACCGTCGACGTTGGCGGAAGCCTTTGACCATACTATAAGGGATTATGAAACAGATTGTGTCGTCTCCAATCGCCGGAAAAAATCCGGATTTAGTATATTCGCTTTCTCGATTACATCCGCCTCTACCTGTAGTCGAAATGCAACTGATGCGTTCTTGACGCTGCGATACTGATTGGAAAGGACTTCTTGCGCCAACGCGCGTGACAGCGATTCCATTATTTCGGTACGGTCTGACCGCTTGTCTCCATCCAGACAGTCCGCCAACACTTGACTAAGCGCCAGGCGAACTACTTCCTCTGTGTCAATGGTCTCAAAGAATCTGCCATGAACAAGGCAAATCTTTGTGTAACATTGACGCTTGCCACGAAGCAAATAATAGACTTGGCGTATCGGCATAGTTTTCGCGTCCCCGCCAGCCGCGTTCATGGACTTGTAAATCTCATTTGCCTTTTCATACCCCAGTGAATCAATGGACATCGCGCCCGCCGGGATATGGGATTGGAAGGCCGATATAGAATACGATCTACTGTCCTTCAGCCCAAGCAACTCTCCACCAAATGGGTCGCCACCAGGGTTCACGCGGAGCGCAAGCCTCGGAAAGTCGTGGGAGTGGTAAATATCAATGATATAAGAACTCCATCGGATAGAGGGTGTACTGTGGATACTTCTGGCGA
>JAPOXG010000056.1 GCA_026707225.1 Chloroflexota bacterium | reverse complement strand
GCCGGCGAGCAATCTGCTGGCGCTGTATCGGCGGCTGCTGGAGCTGAACTTGCAGCTGACCAACGCGGCGCTAGGCCTGCACGAAGATGTGGTCTATCTCTATCACGAGCGGCTGTTGGCCGGATTGGACGCGGCTGAGGCTGACGCGATCATTCGGCGGCTGGCGCAAGTAGCGGATGAGCTGGATGACGCGCTGGCGGAGGAGTTCGGCGGGCGGATGTATGGGCGGGGGTAGATGTATAGTCCTGAAGTGAGATGGTGCGGATCATCGTGAAAGTTTTCCTGTGCGAATTGCAGATTGGCTACGCGACAACCAGGTCAGCACAGGCGAGCAGCCGCGCACTTGGTGGAGACTAGCCAAAACTATAAAATGTTCGACAGCTCAGTGGCGCTAAACCAGCAGGTATTCCGCCTCGCTGCAGACGCGCAGGGTGCCGGCCAGCTCATGGCCGAGGAAGTGCGTCTGCCCGTCGACTTGCAGCTGCAGGGGACCCTTGAAGGGCGCGCGCATCACCAGGCGGAAGCGCTTGCCCGGCTCCAGATCCAGTTCGCTGAAGTAGCGGAGTTTGTGGGGGTCGTGCGTGTGTACGCGGCTGATGACGTAATCGCGCTCGACATCCACATCCGATAGCGGATAATCGATGACGCGCGGCATCAAGCCATCGGCGGTAGGGATCGGTTCGCCGTGCGGGCAGCGTTTGGGGTAGCCGCTCATTTCGTCCATTTTGTCGACCAGGGCATCGCTGACCACCAAGCCCATGTCATCAGCGTCGTCATGAACTTCATGCCAGCCGAAGCCCATGACATCCACCAGGAAGCGCTCCACCAGCCGATGCCGGCGGATATTGGCTAGCGCCTCGCGCTCGCCCGCTTCGGTCAGGCGGATGCCGCGGTAGGGTTCGTGATCAAGAAAGCCAGCGTGTTTCAGGCGCTGCACCATGCGCGTTACGGCGGGCGCCGACACTTGCATCTCTTCAGCCAAGGCCGATGTGGAGACGTAGGGGCTATCCGGCTGGTAGTAAGCGATGCGGTAGGCTTCCGCCAGATATTCCTGCATGGAGTCGGTCGCGGTCATGTCGCTCTCAATCTACCGCAACGGCAATTTGGACATCCTCATAAAATATAAACCGATTCAACAAGGGTTCGCAAGCGTTAAATTAGCATTTAGCCCTTGTTAAACAGATTGCGCGCAAAGGACTGGCGAATACGATGCTTTCGCATCAAGGCGCAAAGCCGAGCGAAGCAAGCAGCGCGTCAAGCTGGCGGAGCAATTCAGCGGGGGCGCCATCGTTAATCAGCGTGTAATCGGCCATGGCGATGGGACCGCCCTTCTCCAGCGCTTCGATTTCGCGGATGTCGCGCTCGCGCGCCTCAAGCGGGGTCAGCGGGCGCTCGGGGCGGGTCGACAAGCGCTCATAGCGGAGGTGGCGGGGCGCGGCTATGGCCAGGAGCATCACAGGCGCGCCCAGCTTTTCAGCGAGCAGCTTGTACTCGCTGAAGCTGTAAAGGCCGTCGATGATGATGCATTGATGAAGCTTGAGCGCCTCCTGCAATTTCGGCAGCGAGATGATCGCCATCGCTGCCATGCCATGCCGTTCGCGCAGCGCTTCACGCGCGATGCGCTCATTGACCGGGTTGACCTCCCAGCCGCGCCCTTGCACTTCATCAACCACGACCGCGCCGAAGCGCAAGGTGAAGTAACCCCGCCCCCGCAGATATTCGGCGCAGATGGTTTTGCCCGCGCCCGGCATGCCGACCAGCGCCAGCGCTCGCGGTCGATTGGCGTCTTCGAACATTCGCCCTCGTGTTGATAACATAATCCGCCGCGCAGGATTATACCGCCGGCAACCGCGGCGACCTAGTTCGTATAGGCGGCGAGACCTGTTCAGCGGGACCGTGTACATGAGGATAGTTTGCGACGAAGGAAGAATCCGATGGGCGACTGTTTAAGCTGCCGGCTGCTGCGCAAGCGCGACCAGGGCGAAGCGCCACCCTGGGACAGCATCTATCGCAGCGATTACTGGGATGTTGTTCATGCCTACAATACGTCTTATCTCGGCTGGCTGGTGCTGATTGCGCGGCGGCATATTGAGGCGCTTGATGAGTTGACCTTCGCGGAATCGGCTGATTTGGGCGCGCTGCTTCGCGAAGTTTCGCAGGCGCTGAACGCGCATATCGGCTGCCAGAAGACCTACGTCATGCAATTCGCTGAGTCGGAGCAGCATCCACACGTTCATTTTCACATCGTGCCGCGCCTGCCCGATCAAGCGCCGGACGACATCGCTTATAGGGTGATGCGCCACCTTGGTGTACCAGTGAACGAGCGTTGCAGCGAAGACGACATGAACGCGCTGGCGCTCTCCATTCGCGGTCAGCTTACAGCGCTGCGGCAGTGAATCTCAAGGTTTCCCGCAATACCAAGCAAGCAATGCGAGAGACCGCCATTTGAATGAAGAGCTGAATATAATACAAGGTGTGTAGGGGCAAGCCGGTGGCTCGCTCGCGCTATGGTTTTCCAACCATTTTCGCATGATAAAGCGGGACCTACTTAAGCCTGTGACAGGCGGCGACGGTGATCGAACGAGAACACAGGTTTGAAAACGCCGATGGCATGAGCCTTTTCTATCGCGAATGGCTGCCTGAGGCAGAAAGAACGCGCGGCGTCGTTTTCATATTGCATGGCATTAACGAGCACAGCGGACGCTACTGCCATGTCGCCGAGGCGCTGACGGGCGCTGGGCTCGCTTGCTACGCCATTGATCACCGCGGGCATGGGTTGAGCGGCGGGCGCCGCGGGCATATCCCCGATTTGCAGCTCGCCGTCGCCGACGTCGAGCAGTTGTACCGCCGCGTCCGCGCCGAGCATCCGAAACAACCGCTAATGATATTCGCGCACAGCATGGGTTCGCTGATTGGGCTTGCTTTTGCCTTGCGCCAGCCTGAGGACCTGCGCGGCATCGCCTTGAGCGGGACGGCCATCCACGGTGAGCGATTGGCGCCGCCCCCCCTGGTGTCGCTGCTGCAGCTGGCGGCCCGTATTATTCCGCGAATTCGCCTGTCCCCGCGCAGACCAGCCGATGTGCTGACGCGCGACCAGGGCAAGCTGCGCGAATGGGGTGAAGACGCCTTGGTGGAAAAGCGCATGTGGCGCATCGGGACGTCGGCGGCAATGCTGCGCATGGCGCGCCATATCTGCGCCTCGGTTGAGGCTATTCAGACGCCCCTGCTGGCGCTGCACGGCGGCGCCGACCGCCTGACTCCCGCTTCCGGGGCGCGATTCCTGGTGGAACATGCGGCGAGCGCCGACGCCACGCTGAAGATTTACCCCGAGCTGCGCCACGAATTGGTCAACGAGATCGAGCGCGCGGAGGTCATCAGCGACTTGCGAGATTGGCTGCTTGAGCGCGTATGAGGACTGAGCCCATCGGCGACTTAAAGATTATCATCTGGCGGGCGAGACAAGTCTCGACCCTACAGATTCCTTTTCTGCGGGTACGCGATTATGTTGGCCGAGCCTTGACTTGAATGCGGCAGCATTAGAGCCTTGCCAGTTTGCCGCGGACGCCCAATCAGGATGTATGCCTAGATCGTCTGCGCCATCCTGCGATTTGCGCGGCAAGGCGCGCTCTGTTATCTTTTGCCTTAATCGGTTGCGTTGCAGACTCCGAAGGCTGTCCATGCCGGTCAAGCTGCATGTCGATAATATCACTCTGAGCTTCGGCGGCATCAAGGCGCTGCAGAATGTCCAATTCGAGATCAACGCTGGCGAGATATTCGCCGTGATCGGACCAAACGGCGCTGGCAAGACCAGCCTGATCAACAGCATCAACGGCTTTTACACACCGCAGCAGGGGCGAATCCTTTTCGAAGGCGCGGACATTTCGCGTCTGCCGCCGCATGATCGGGCGAAGCTGGGCATTTCCCGCACCTTTCAGAATATTGCGCTCTATACCAACGCCACCGTGCTCGACAATTTGATGGCGGCGCGGCATATCCACATGAAGACGAATCTGCTGGCGGGCGCCCTCTTTTGGGGGCCGGCGCAGCGCGAGGAAATCGCCCACCGGCGGCGCGTCGAAGAGATCATCGACTTTCTGGAGATGGAGCATATCCGCAAATCAATTGTGGGTACGCTCAGCTATGGCTTGCGCAAGCGGGTCGAGCTGGGGCGGGCGCTGGCGCTGGAACCGACGCTGCTGCTGCTGGACGAGCCGATGGCGGGGATGAATGTCGAAGAGAAAGAGGACATGGCGCGCTTCATCCTCGATATTCATGAGCTGCAGGGTACGACCATCATGCTGATTGAGCACGACATTGGCTTGGTCATGGATATCTCCCACCGCATCGCTGTCATCGATTTCGGCGTCAAAATCGGCGAGGGCGCGCCCGCTGACATCAGCCGAAACGAAGCGGTCATCGATGCTTACCTGGGGGAAGGGGAGCACTAAGATGGCGCTGGCGCAGGGACAGCGGATCCCTTATCGCGAAGCGACGCCGGGCACGGTCTACGCATCGCTGTTGGACAAGAAGATCAAGCCGGTGCGCCCGGAAGAGAATACGCTTTCGAAGGGTTTCCTGCGGCGCGTAGCCGAGTCGGGCAATGTGGTGGCGCAGCGCAAGAAGCGTTACGGCATCTGGCAGGAATACAGCTGGAACGAGGTCTACGATCAGGTGGTGGACTTCGCGATGGGGCTGCTCCAGCTGGGGCTGGCCGCGAGCGACGCGCTGGCGATCATCGGCGAGAACGACCCGGAGATGTACTGGGCGCAGATCGCCGCGCACGCTTTGCGCTGCAAGACATGCTGCGTCTTCAGCGACGCGGGGACGCAGGACATCCAGTACGTGATTCACTCCACCGACGCGACCGTCGTCTGCGCCCATGATCAAGAGCAGGTGGACAAGATGCTGGAGCTCAAGGCGAGCCTGCCGCAGATACTCAGGGTCATCTATTGGGAAGAGCGCGGCATGTGGAGCTATGACGACGAATGGCTGGCCAGCTTCAGCGCTGTGCAAGCGAGCGGACGCGCGCTTCGTCAAGAGCAGCCGCGCAGATTCGACGAGCTGGCGCTGGCGACCGACCCCGAAGACACCATCATCTTGAGCATGACATCGGGCACGACCAGCCTGCCGAAATTCGCCGAGGTCAGCCATCACCATCTGGTTTACGGCCACGCGCTGAACGACGAATACGTCGACACGCGGGCCGAAGACAACTGGCTGTCATTCAGTCCGATGGCTTGGCTGGCGGAGCAGGCTTTCGGCTTCTCGACCCATCTGCTCAATGGCGTGCAGGTGAACTTCCCCGAGGGACCGGAAACAGTGCCGACCGATATGCGGGAGATTGCGCCGGCGGGCTTGCTCTTCCCCAGCCGCGTTTGGGAGAATCTGGCGCGCGTGGTGCAATTCCGCATCAACGACAGCAGTCCGCTCAATCGGCTGATGTATCGGCTATTCATGCCGATCGCTTATCGCGCGATTGATCTGGAAGACGAGCATCAGGCGATTCCGCCGCCGCTGCGCCTGTTGCGCTGGCTGGGTGAATACGCCATCTTCGAGCCGCTGCGCGACAAGCTGGGGCTGACGCGGGCGCGCAATGTGCTGACGGCGGGCGCGATGTTGAGCTCGGATATTATCCGTTTCTTCCGCGCCATCGGCATTGAGCTGCGGCAATTCTACGGCTCGACCGAAACCTTCGGCACGGTGCATCTGCGCGGGGACGTGCGCTTCGAGACAGTCGGCGTCATCGTGCCGGGGGTGGAGATCAAGATCGCGGAGAATCAGGAGATTCTCATCCGCACGCGGGCGCGTTTCAAAGGCTACTACAAGCGGCCCGAGGAGACCGGCGAGGCGCTCGATGTCGAGGGCTGGTATTACACCGGCGACGCGGGCCACATGGACGAGAAGACGGGCCACTTGATCTACCTGGAGCGCGTCAAGGACTTGATTGAGCTGTCGACCGGCGAAAAGTTCAGCCCGCAATACATCGAGGGCCGCAGCAAATTCAGCCCCTACGTGCAGGACATGATGACCATCGGCGGCGCCGATATGGATTTCGTCTCGGCGATCATCGTGATCGATTTTCAGAATGTCTCGCGCTGGGCGGAGAAGCGGGGCATCGCCTTCACCACCTATGTCGATCTGTCGCAGCGCGAGGAAGTGTACGACATTATCCGCGGCGAGCTGCGCGCGATCAACGAGTCGCTGCCGGCTTATTCGCAGGTCAGGCGATTCGTGATCCTGCACAAGGAATTTGACGCCGATGAAGCTGAGCTGACCCGGACGCGCAAGCTGCGGCGGGGCGCCTTGCAAGAGAAATATCAGGAGCTGCTGGATGCGATCTATGGCGGGCGGCGGCAGGTGCATGTCAGCGCCGAGGTACGGTATCGCGATGGACGCACGGGCCTGGTGGAGACGGAGCTGCGCGTGGCGGATGTTTGATGAGCCCCCCACCCCACATTTGCTTGTAGGGGCGAGCCACCTCCGCGCCCTCCCAAAACCAACATCCGTAGGGGCGAGACTTGTCTCGCCCGCAAATGAAAAGAAATTATCCATAAGGCGCAGGCAGTGACCGAATTCATCAATCGCAACAGACGACAGCTGACCTGGCTGATTTACGCGCTTGCGGCGATTGCGCTGCTGCTATTCATCGGCGACCAACTGGCGGGGAAGAAAGCGGCGCGCATCGTTCAGACCTTGATATCGGGCCTGCTGGTCGGCGGCGTGTATGGCTTGGTGGCGCTCGGCATCGTGGTCATCAACAAGGCGTCGGGTGTCTTCAACTTCGCGCATGGCTGGATGATGGTCGTCGGCGGGATGATCTTTTGGAGCTTTTTCACCGTCAGCGAAATCTCGTTCGCGGGCGCGGCGCTGCTAGCGGCGGCAACGATGCTGATGATCATGACGACAGTCAGCTATCGTAACTTGCTCGAGCGGCGCAACCTGCTGATCACGGCGGGCGGCGCCCTCGCGCTGACCCTGCTGATGACGGTCGGCGGCATTGAATGGCAATGGCTGCGCGCGCTAACCGGCGCCTTCGCCGGCGCCATCTTGACCGGGCTGGCCGTGGAGCGCTTCACGATTCGCCCGCTCATCGGTCAGCCGTTCTTCACCGCCGTGCTGATGACGCTGGCGGTGGCTGAGGTGCTGCACGGCGTCACGCAGATTGCCTGGGGCACGGTCGAACTGAATCTGCCGGTCTTCGTCGATCCGCAGACGAACAGCCGTTTCAAGCCGATTCGGCTGGACGGTCTCAGAGAGGCGCTTGGTGGCCTCGCCATCATCCGCGTGGAGCTGGTCATCGCCTTCGTCTTGGCGCTGCTCGCGTTCATCGGATTTATTCTTTTCTTCCGCTATACGAGCGTGGGCTTGGCGATGCGGGCGACCTCGGAAGATCAGCAGCTGGCGCAATCGGTGGGCTTGCGCGTGCGCGTGATCCTGGCGATCACCTGGGCGGTAGCGGCTTTCCTGGCGTCCATCGCCGGCGTCTTGCAAGGCGGCGCGGTCGGCTTGTCGCTGAATATCAGCTTCGTGGCGCTGCGGGTATTTCCGGCGGTCTTGCTGGGCGGGCTGGAATCGATCACCGGCGCGCTGGTCGGCGGGATCATTATCGGCATCGTCGAGCAATTCGGCACACTGATTAACTCGTCGGAGCAGGTTGGCACCAATCTGGCGCCTTACGTGGTCTTGATGCTGGTGCTGGTCATTCGGCCCGATGGCTTGTTCGGCGAGAAGCGTATTGAACGGATCTAGCGGGAAACTGAGCAGTCATGGCGAATATCAAGCCGGCGGGCGTGTTTGATACGACATACGAAGAGGATATGTCGATCGACCGCACACGGCGCGACAAGCTATGGAAGAATCTCGCCTTGCTGGCGCTGCTGCTGGCGCCGCTGCTGTCTGTTTCCGGTCCGCTGGGGTTGAAGCTGATCAGCGATCAATATATCGGCTTGGTCGCGCGCGTGTCAATCTTCGTAATCGCCGTGCAGGGCTTGAATATCCTGGTTGGTTACACCGGTCAAATATCGCTGGGCCACGCCGCTTTCATGGGCGTCGGCGCTTATGCTTCGGCGATCTTGGCGCGCGAATTTGGTTTCACCTTTTGGACGGCGCTGCCGCTGAGCGCCCTGCTGACTGGCTTGATCGGCCTCGTCTTCGGCCTGCCGTCGCTGCGGGTCAAGGGATTTTATCTGGCGATGGCGACGCTGGCGGCGCAGTTCATCATCCCCTGGGTGCTGCGCTATCCTCTGGAGGATCTGACCGGCGGCACAAGACCGCTGAGCGTACCGGCGCCGATGATTGGACCCTTTCTGTCGTATGCGGACGGCAATATTAGCAATGGCGAGCCCCTGGCTTTCCAGGCGGGCGATCCCTATTTCGTCGATGTGATTTCGGTGCGGCTGGCGGCTGTCAGCGGCGCCTACCCCGTCATTGAACTGGTCAGCCCCGGCGGCGATGTCTTGCCCCGCGGCGATATCAACATGACCGTGTACGAAGACGAGGGCGGCAATCTGACCGGGCTGTCTTATATCGCGAGCAAGGCGGGCGAGTATCGCGTCGCCATCGTCGACGGTGAATCGACAGCGAGTTTCGAGGCGCGGGTCAGCCGGGGCAAGGCGCTGAGCTTCGCCACGGACATCGCCATGTATTACATCATCGTGCCGCTGGCGGTGCTGTTGATGTTTCTCGCCCGCAATATCATCCGAACGCGCACGGGGCGCGCTTTCATCTCGGTGCGCGACAATGACCTGGCGGCGGAATTGCTGGGCATCAATGTCTTCACCTACAAGCTGCGCGCCTTCTTCTTGAGCGCGGTCTATGCCGGGATCGCCGGCGGCCTGCTGGCCTTCGAGCGCAACAGCCTGTCGCTGGATATGTTCCAGTTGGATGTTTCGATTGAGATGCTGGCGATGCTGATCATCGGCGGCGCCGGTTACCCGCTGGGCGCGCTGTTCGGCGTGGCTTTCATCCGTCTGCTGCAAGAAGCGGCCATCCCCGCAATGCGCCCCTGGCTGGCGGATTGGCTGCCGCAAATCTTCCCCTTCATTGATCCGGTCAATATCACCAGCGCGATAAATCCGATACTCTTCGGTGGCGCATTGATCGTATTTCTGGTTTTGGAGCCGCGCGGCATCGCCCATCGCTGGGAAGTCTTCAAGGTCGCCTGGAAAATCAGACCCTACTCCTATTAGTTGCCTCAACCTGGCAATTGGCATAAGCTAAAGTTGTATAAGGATTCAAGGATGTACCAAAGAGACTGAATGTGAAGAGAGCAAGGAGAAGATTAGCCATGAAGAAGTTATGCGCGGTGCTTGCGATTTTGATGTTCATCATCGGCGCTCTGCCGAGCCTGGCGCAAGACATGATGGATTACCCATCGGACATGACCGCATGCGAAATCGATTTGACAGGCGAGACGATTAATATCTTTCACTTCGGCGACTTGAGCGGACCCAACGCCTTCATCACGCAACCGCTGGTGGCCGCGGTGACGGATGCGATGAGCTACTGGAACAGTCGTGGCGGCGTCTGTGGCGCGGAACTGCAACAGATATACGAAGATACCGGCGGCAACCTCGAATCGACGCAGAGCGTTTATGATCGCTTCACCAACGAATATGCCGACGAGCTCGACTTGCTATTGCTCTACAGTTCCAATGATGGCGAGCTGCTGCGCGAGCAATTGGCGGAAGATGAAATCGTCTCCTTCATTTCCGCCGGTTCAATCGAGAGCCTGTATGGCGAAGATGGGCAGACCCCCGGCTGGCTCTACGCTGGTAATCCGCTTTATATCAATCAATTCGGATTTTTCTGCCAGTTTGTCGCCGCCAACCCCGTGGCCTTCCCCGACCCGGTGATCGGTTTCGTCACCTGGCCTGGCGCCTTTGGCTTGGCTGGCACCGAGCAGGCAGCCGATGATTATTGCGCGGGGCTAGGCGTGGAAGTGCTGGATGAGCCGCAGATATTCCTGCCGACAGATTCCGATATTCTGACACAAGTGCAAAACGCCATTGATAGCGGCGCCAACATCATCTACACCAATACCCTGGCGACGGGTCCCGCCTTGATCGCCGGTACGCTGGTCGATTTGGGCATGGAAGACGAAATCCAGCTGGCCGGCGTCAATTGGGTGATGGATACCAGCGTCGGCATCCTGGGGCAGCGCGTGTTGAAGCCGAATGGATTGCCCGCGGTCGATGGCATGATTGGTTCAATGCCCTACCTCTGGTGGACGGAACTAAGCAGCCCGGCGGTGCAATTCGTCATGCAGCAGTTCAACGCCAACAACCGTTCGCCGGCGGAGCAGAATATCGCCTATCTGGTCGCCTGGGGCGTCGTCGATTCCATCATCGAGACCACCATCCGCACGGTGAACGCGGTGGGCAGCCTGGATGCGGTTACGGGCGCTGATATTCGCCCCATCGTCGAAAGCATGGATTATGAGGTGCTGGGCGGATTGTATCGCTTTCACTATGAAGAAGGCATGCGCGATGGCGTACTGAATCGCATCGCTGTGCTGAAGTACGCGAACTCGACGATGTCGGGCGCCGCGACGGGGCCGGATGACGCGCTGCTGATTGACGATGGCGCGGGCGGCAAGCTCTTCGTGCCGATCGTCGTGCCGCTGTCGGATTTCATGGAAGTGCCGCAGCTGCGGGGGTAGTAGCAAAAGAACCCCCTCCCCCTAGCCCCATGGATTGCTGAGGCGAAGAGATGTTTGCCGCAGAGACAATGTCGGCGGAAAACTGAGAATTTACGGGCGACTCACAGAGTCGCCCCTACAAGTTTCTTTGGGATGAATGATGTAGGGGCGACCTATTAGGTCGCCCGCGAGTACGACTATGGCTGTCGCTGAACTACAATCGGAACTGACCACCACGCGGACGCTGGCGGTCAACAATGTTGAGGTCATCTACAACAGCGTCATTCTGGTGCTGCGCGGCATCACGCTGGAGGTCAAGCCCGGGCTGGTGGTGTCGCTGCTGGGTCCCAATGGCGCGGGCAAGTCGACCACGCTGAAGGCGATCAGCGGTTTGCTGAAAGCCGAGCTGGGCGAGGTCACGCGCGGTCAGATTCTCTGGGGCGATGAACGCCTCGATGGTTTGCCGGCCGAAGAAGTCGTGCGCATGGGACTGGTGCAAGTAATCGAAGGGCGGCTGCTATTTCGGCACTTGACGGTGGAAGAAAACTTGCGCATCGGCGGCATGGTTTATCAAGGCGGGCGACAGATAAGGGACGACCTTGAGCGCGTTTATCATTACTTCCCGCAGTTGGCGAAGCTCTCGCGGCGGGTGAGCGGCTATCTCTCCGGCGGCGAGGGGCAGATGCTGGTGATCGGCCGGGCGCTGATGGCTCACCCGCAGATTCTCATGCTGGACGAGCCGTCGCTGGGCTTGGCGCCGATGCTGGTTCATGAAATCTTTGAGATCATTGGCGAGATCAACCGGCGGGAGGGCATGTCGGTATTGATCGTCGAACAAAACGCGCGGGCCGCGCTTGAGCTGGCGGATTATGCCTATGTGATGGAGGACGGGCGCATCGTGCTGGATGGTCCGGCGGCGCAGCTGCGCGAGAACGAAGACATCAAGGAGTTTTATCTGGGGCTGAACCAGGCTGGCGGGCGCAAGAATTATCGCGAGGTCAAACATTACAAGCGGCGCAAGCGCTGGCTGGGGTAAGGCCCAAACCCTGCCCGAAGCATCAGGGAGGGGCAGCGCCGCAAGACGACTCATGATTTCGGGAGAGCAGACGTGACGGCAATCGACGATCGCATTCGCGACCTGGTTCAGCATGCTTACAACCACGCGCCGGCGATTCGGACGCTGATGGATCAGGCGGGCTTGGCGCCTGCCGAAATTCAGGGCGCTGAAGATTTGGCGAAGATCCCGGTCTTGAGCAAAGACTCGCTGGTCGAAATCCATGGCGCCAATCCACCCTTTGGCGGTTTCCTGACGATCGACCCCGACGATCTGCCGCGCATCTATATTTCGCCGGGTCCCATTTACGATCCGCAGCTGCCGCCGGAAGACGCGGAAGCGCTGCTCGCTCCATTCAAATACATCGGCATCGGACGGGGCGACCGCGTGCTCAACACCTTCATGTATCATTTGACGCCGGCTGGCATCTTGCTGGACGAGGCGATACGAGCCTGCGGCGCCACGGTGATTCCGACGGGACCAGGCAATACCGAGCTGCAGATCATGATGATGACGGCGCTGGGCGCGAGCGGCTTCGTCGGCCAGCCGAGTTATCTGATGTCGCTGCTGGACAAGGCGGCTGAGACGGGCATGGGCGCGGGAGCCGTGCCGCTGAAGAAAGCGCTGTTCTCCGCCGAGCCTTATACGCCGAGCCAGCAGGCCCGTTTCGAGGGCGAATACGGCATGAAGACGACCTCCGCCTATGGCACGGCTGACTTGGGATTCATCGGCTACACGCGCGCGGGCATGCGGGGCTTCCGCATCATGCCGAGCATATACTTGCAGATATGCGATCCAGAAACGGGCGCGCCCTTGCCGGCGGGGGAAACGGGCGAAATCGTCGCGACCACGCTGAACAAGTCATACCCGCTGATTCGCTTCGGGACGGGCGATTTGGGCGCGCTGCCGCCGGCGCCGCCATGCGATGGCCAGCAATTGCTAGGTCTATATGGACGCAGCGGCGACGCCGTCAAAGTGCGCGGCATGTTTCTGCACCCCAATCAACTGAAGGCAGCGGCGTTGCAGTTTCCCGAGATCAAGGACTTGCAGGTGGTCATCACGCGGCCCGCGAATCGCGATGTGGTTACAGTCAATGTCGAGCTCAACGCGGGCGCGGCCGGCGAGGGCCTGGCGGAGAAGCTGAGCGCTCTGGCGCAGCAGGCTGCCCGGCTGCGGATAGACGCGGTGAATATTGTGGAGGCCGGCGCAATCGACCCAAACGCGCGCAAGATCGTGGACGAGCGCGAATGGGACTAGCGCATGGCACGGGAATGTGCGGGCGACCCAATGGCTCGCCCCTACACAAATACCTCAGATCGCTCTAATCATTTTCTGAGCCGTCGCTGCTTTCGGCGTCATTTGCAATTGCGGATTCCTCTTCTTCCGGTTCCACGCCAACCACCTTCAGGGTGAAAGTCTCGATTTCGCTGGTGTTCTTGACGCGCACCTCAAAGGTGAATACGCCAGGCTGGGCGCCAACCTCGAGATCGGACCAGGCGGAGCTGCGCGTTTCGTCATCGGCGTCATCGTTCTCGCCCAGCAGCCGTGAGCCCTCGCTGTCATAAATGCCCAGAACGGTATCGACCGAGTCGTCTTCGCCGCTGAGGTATACGCTGACAACGCGGTTGGCGAGCAGGGTAACGCGGTAGCGCACGCGCTGCTCGGGGCCAACCCGTCCATTCGCCAGCAGATCGGTGCTGCCAACGCCGAGCGACAGTTCGCCGCCGTCGATCAGCTCGCCCAGGATGACGCTGGTCAGGTGTTCTTCGGCCGCCTCCAGCAGCAAATCGCCATCGTGAAAGAGGCTTTCGTAGGTCAGCGGCACGAGTACGGTTGGCGCGACGCCCTGCGCTTCGATATGGATATTCAGGTCGGCGTCCAATTGGCGCGTCACAGTGAAGCGGATTTCGATGTCGTCTGGCATCAGGAAGTCGTCTACGGCGCCGCCCAAACCTCCAGTGGGATAATGACCGACGACGGCTGCGCGTTCGTCGAGCGTCATATTGTAGGTGAAGAACTCGCAGGCGCTGAAGCAGCCCGGCGCGATGATGATAGCGACCTCGCCGTCGTAACGCATGTCTTCGCCTGGCAGGCAGAACTGGTCGGGCCTTTTGCCGAGCGTGAATTCGCCCTTGGTGTCGTTGTAGAATTCCGAGTATCCGAGTGTGTGTTCCTCATGGAAAAAATAAGCGGCGAGCTGGTCGGCCAGGTAGCCACTGCCGCCGCCGTTGTAGCGCATGTCGATGATAAGTCCCGGCAAATCCTCTTCGATGAAGTTCTCAATCATGCGCTCCCAAAGCTTCACCATCAGGCGTTCGTCGTCGTTGAAGGAGTAGATGGCGACATAACCGTAGCCGCTGGGCAAGATCCTGGTTTCGATTGGCAGTTCATCGCCCTCGATGCCGGCGAAGAACGAAGAATGGGAGAAGCTGGCGCGCTCGTTGATGACGCCTAGGGTGGCGGTCTGTTCTTCCTCGCCCTCCGGATTTCGAAAGCTGACATCGACTTCGCTGCCCAATGGGAAACGCGTGATATAACGCAACTGCTGCAAGCGCTTGGTGTGCTCGGTGGCGAGCGCTTGATGCGCCCAGACGAATTCGCGGTCCATCGCTTCATCCAGCGTGCCGCCATCCCAAGCCAGGATTTCGGCGCCGAGCTCCATGCCGGCATTGGCGGCCGGTCCCCCATCAATCAAGTAACTGACGACGATGCGTCCGTCGTCCAGCTCGGTCAGCGAAAGCCCCAGACCGCCATCGGTTTCATCGCGGAAGAGTTCGCTGACGGCGCTCAAGGGCATGCTGACATGACCATCGGGTATCTCCCAGATGAAATCGCGCAAAGCCAGCGCGAAGGCGGCCGTTCGCTCTGCTTCTTCCGCTACTTCCGCTTCGGTGAAGCGCGGCGCGTAGGTCGCTTCCAGCGCGTCCCAGTTTAGCCCGTAGAGTTCGGTATAGGCGTATTCGCGGCGGAAGAGATCCAGCATCGCGCTGAAGGCATCGCTGTTGCTGAGTTCGGAAAAGTCATTGATGGCGGCGGCTTCCGGCTCGATCAGATCGACGATCGGACGGGCGGCGCGATCGAAGACGAAGGGCCGTTGGTCCAAATCGACCACCGAGTATCCGGCTGGCACAGTCACAATCGGATCATCTTCAGTGAAGAGCATGCCATCGTCGCCGAAGCCGGCGGGGAAGCCCTGCCCCGCTTCCGGCGCGTAGATGATGAACTTGCCGCCGATGATTTCCAGGCGCGTCTCCGGGTCGTCGCTGCCGCGGGTGGATGCGTATGCGGTCGACCAGCCGCCGCCGCGCTGATCGCATTTGTCCAAAAGCGGGCCGCCGAAGATGTTGGTCCAATGCGCGATGGAAAACACCATGACGCCGCTGTCGTCTTCGCCGTCGTGGTCGACATCGCGCAGGCTGCCATTCGGTTTCAGGGGAAGCGAAAGGCTGTAGGAAAAGGGCGAAGTGAAGTAATCGGAAGTTATCTGACCGGGCACTTGCGTTTCCAGCGGGATGATGAAGTATTCATTGCGATCAATGAAGCCAGCCTGGTCTTCCAGGATGATCAATGGATCGTCGACGCCACTGGTGAAGAAGGCATTGGTATAGTGCAGCTCGCCGGTGATGATGACCGGGCCGCCTTCGTCGTTGATGATGTGAGCGGCGCCGGGGGGTAACGCGCTAGTGGCGGGAGCGTCGTCTTCGTCTTTCTCGCCGATGCCGCGCGCGGGGAGATGCAATAGCAGCGGAAGCAGCCATAGCAAGCAGGCGCGCGCTAGCGATTGACGGGACATAGGGAGCATCTCCTAAGGCTGAAGGCGGGGGAAACGACTGGCCTGTCCGAGTTTCATATTGAAGGTTGAGGATATATTAGGTTGGGGTTATGAACAAGTCGAGAAGCGACTCTGCTCGCGGCGGCGCGGTCTTGATTACAACGCAGGAGCGGCGTCCTCAATTTGGGAGCGCCTAGCGCAAAAAGCGCGCCAAACGCATGAAAAAAGGACGCCCGGCAGGGGAGTAAAGCGTTGGCGGCGGCATACTCTCCCACATCGTCTCCAATGCAG
>JAPOXG010000021.1 GCA_026707225.1 Chloroflexota bacterium | reverse complement strand
AGAGACCGCTCTTCATATGCAATCTCTTGCAATTATCGTATAGGCTCGTTAAATAAGAGGCACAGAGGGCACAGAGAAAAGCTTACCACCGAGAACATCGAGGGGAAAGAGGGCACCGAGGGTAGGGGAAAAGTGCGAGGAAATTGTCCCTCGCACTTTAGAATTTGCTCTGTCTATCGTTTTGCAGGTCCTTTTCTTTCCCATGTCCTTCCCGGCTTCTGAGTCGGGGGTAAAGGCGAATCACCTGGCTCAATAGTCACAATACGTGGCCGAGGTACTTTGCCACCGCGAGGGCCGCGTTCAATATACTCTCCGGGCCTTCTCGGTTTAGTGCCTGGCTTCTGTCGCTCTGACACTTTTGCCTCCTTGAAATCTACAACTTTGCGATCTGGATAATACCACTCATATAGATCTTTAATTCTCACTCGAAGCAACCGTGCAAGCTCTTCATCTGTGTATCCCAACTCAATCCTATACTTATCAAGAAGACTCTTAACAAGCTGTGGAGATTCGGGATTAATAGGATGTGGCTCACGCTTGCGATAGCCAAAACGACTTAGTTGCTGAAATAAAGATGTATAGCGCCGTTCAGAGATTACTTCCAGGTCCTTTGCTCTTACAATCAGGGCTTGCATTGAAACTTTCCAATACTGTTTAAGTTCAAGCATGTGCTGAATGGTCACCGGCTTTAGCATATCAATAATGTCATTTTCAGGCATAAGGAAAGCCGCAGCAAACCGATTCGCCTCATGCTCCATTTCTTTGTATGGAAGTTCATTGCGATGCATCACCAGATGACCTAGTGCATGCGCTAGTGACAAACGAACCCTATCCGCTGGTGCGCTGCTGTTCAAAAGAATTATCGGCGGGGAAGGGGGAATCCATTGAACAACCTCATCAATCTTGTCGATTTTGAAGTCAATACTAAAGACGAGACAAGAGGCTCGCTCCAGTCGTGCAACAAGATTCTTGACTGGGCCGGCTGGAATATTCCAAAAGTTTCTTGTGGCGTACGCAATATCATCAATCGTGTCGAAATCACGAGTCGATAGAGACGGGACGGCTAGTGATCCCACCTGTTCAAAGCCTTGCAAGAGTCGCTCACATCCGATTCGATGCAGATTAACCAGTCCGTCAATGCGCCTGATTTCGCGCGCGGCGACCGTGCGCCGTCGCCTATGAAAAACTTCGGTTGACTCTGCACCATATCTTTGCCCGCTCTGGAAGAAGAACTCTTCAGGAAATTCCAGCTCTTCGGCAATGATGCGCAGATCCTCAGCATCAATTTCCGCGAGACCGCCTTCATAACGCGAGATCTTCGTCTGTCCGACGCCACTCTCTCTCGCCAACTGGGTCTGCGTCTTTCCTCGTACCTCGCGCGCCATCGTCAGCATTTCGGGATTGGCAATACCAGTCATTCGCCGTCCCTCGGGCTCCTACTTTAGCTGTGCATTAGTACGTCCGCCGACTACGCGCTCTCTATTCCCGTCTGCGGATAGTCGTCCTAAAATAAGCCTAGTGGCCGCATTGCGTTTACAAGCTGGCCGTCCTGATAAAGGAAGTATAGCTCGACGACCTGCCACCGGCGAACATAATAGCCTATGTCGTATACATTGATAGAGGATAAGGGCGGGATGAAGCCGTCGTCTATAGCATCTGGAGGGAAAAGTAGACGTGGCGCAGGTAGCTTCATGGCCCTGCGAACCGTTTCCGGTTGACGACCTACGCGCGGGCCACCTACACAGGATTCGCCCAACGCGTCGTGCAGCTTGAATAAACGGCAATAGTGAGCCCGGTCAAACAGGACTCCCTGCATGATCCCATATTCGCATTTTTCTGCGAAGTCATCGTCGGACAATGCCTCGGTAATTTGAGCAAGCAGCAAAGATCGCTGTAGCATAGCCCGGTGCCACGGGCTCATATGTCGAACCAAATGCTGGTGGTCTCTAACATATTCTTGATCAGCGCGTGTGAAACTCCATACGCCGGATTCAATTGCATGGACTCTCGGTGGCGTCAAGAATGGAAAGGGATCATACGGTTGTAATCGCTGCATATGCTGCATATGAAGCTCCATTCCCAAGAAATCAGTCTGCATCTAACTTTACCAGCGGACGCCGTAGGTGTCAAGTATCATGGGTATATTATGCGGATTGCTAGCGGGAAGGAACATGCCGCGGCGAGTTGATTTGCTTTTTGCCCACCTCGCACCGCGCGTCCAACCCCCTCAAATCAAATCCCGCTGACTCTCCCCATCGACGCTCACATCACCCCGCTTCCACCTGCTTGCCCGCGGATGCGTCCCATGCTGCGGCGGCATCTCGACGCCCGCGCCAGCGAACAAATCGCCAATCGTCAGAATCTGCAAGCGCCGATAGCGTTTCCCCCAAGCCGGCGACTCGTACCAGCCGGCCGCCAGCGCTTCTGTCGTCATCGCCTGAGTCGGCTGCTCCAGCGTGATGAAGACGCCGATAGCCGCGCCCTCGCGCTCGACCGTGCCTTTCAAGTCGCGGATTTGCCCCGAATTCACCTTGCCCGACTTGACCTGCACGACCGCTTTCTGCGGCTTCTTCTTGCCCGATTCGTCTTCATCGAAGAAGTTGATGACGCCGTCGATGCCTTGGTCGGCGCCCTTCTTGCCTTTGCGCGAGCCCGCCGAGCCGCCGGCAGGTTTCGCCCTCAAGAGCGACAGCGCCCACCATTCGAATTGGTAGCGTCCTTCATTGGCGGAATCTTGCGCCAGCTCGCGCGCGCCTTCCACCGTCGCCGGCTCGCCGATGACCGCGTAATCCGCCCCCGAGACCAGCTCGAACATATCTTGCAGGCGGTACTTCTGCAGGGCGATGCTGAGGTGGGTGATGTCGATGCCGATCCAGCGGCGGCCCAGCTTGTGGGCGGCGGCGATGGCGGTGCCGCAGCCACAGAAGGGATCGAGCACGACATCGCCTTCGTTCGACGAGGCGCGGATGATGCGTTCGAGCAGGGCTTCGGGCTTCTGGGTGGGGTAGCCGAGGCGTTCTTTGGCGGTGTTGCCAACTCTTAGTATGTCGTCCCACCAATCTTGAACGGGCATGCCCTTTTTTTCGTCAAGAAATATCTTGAGGCCGCGAAGCAAGGGCTTACCGTCTTTTCCGACCTTAATGCGACCTTGTTCCCAAAGATCTTCCATTGCTGCTTCGTTCTTACTCCACATGCGAGTGGGACCCGGCAGCCGCCCGTGAAATACAAATCGGCCGCCTTCGCCGCCTCGGTAAGGAGCAGTTAAATCCTCGAGCTTGTAATAGCGACCATCGTCGTCCTGTTGGAATTCGGAACGCAGATACTCTTCCGAATACTCGACATAGACCGGTTCAAAGAATACATTCTTGGCATCTTTGGAATAATAGAAAAGTACATCGTGAATCTTGCCAAATCTCTTCGCATCGTTGTGCGCCGATGTTCGCTTCCAGACGATTTCGTTGCGATAATTCTGACCTCCGAAAATCGCATCAAGTATCACCTTCAAATAATGACTCGCGGTCGGATCGCAATGCAGGTACAAGCTGCCGGTCGGCTTCAAGACCCGGTGCAGCTCGACCAGGCGCGCCGTCATCATCACCAAGTAGGCCATCATCTGGTTGCGCTCGATCAAGTTCATCAGCGCTTCAATGGCGGTGGCCACCTTGTGCGGCGCGTTCACGATGATGTCGTCGTAAGTCGCTTCGGCAGTTTCGCCCCAGTGCCAGGTGTCCTCGAAGGCGGTGATCTGCGCTTCGCTGTCGGCGCCGCTCTCCGACTTGAAGAGCACGTTGTAATTGCGGTTGCTGTTGAAGGGCGGGTCGAGGTAAATCAGGTCGACGCATTCATCGGGGAAGTATTCGCGGTTGCGCAGGATCTCCAGGTTGTCGCCGTAATAGAGCCGGTTGTTCATGGGCGCGTCTCGCGGGTGAATGGGCGCGTTGAGTATAGCACAGGGGGAATCGGCTTCGTTGACAGGTGTAAACGCTGACGTTATGCTATGGGAGAAAAGTGTGCAAAAGCAAGTGTAACTTGCATATGATGGTCCACGATATGCAATCGGAGTAATGACATGTCAGCTAGGACAAATGCATTCATTCGTGGCTTGGGCGGCATGTTCAGTTGGGTCGATGTGCTGAATCGGCGTCTCTTGGCGGAGACGGCCGCTGAGGCGGATGCAGAGGCGTTGCGTGAGGTTTGGGAGGACGTTGGCGGCTATCTCTATGATGCAATGGGTATGTATAACGTACAATACAAAATCTATCCCGTTGCGCAACAAGAGGAAACATGTCAGACGACGGTGAACGGCGAGAAACCCTCACCCGAGTAGAAGCTCATTTTGTAGAGTATTCGGGTCCACTTCCGCCGCCGGGTGCAATGCAGGGATATGAAGACGTATTGCCGGGCAGCGCCGACCGTATCTTGACAATGGCGGAATTAAGGCAGCGCCAGCTTGCGCGATACGAGACTTTAGGACTTGTATTCGGGTTTCTCGTAGCAGTGGCTTTAATCGCTCTGAGCGCCTAGACGCTAAGTTTAGGATCGGTGGCCGCAAGCATTGGTGTAATCGTAACAGGCATCGCAAGCACGGCCGGACCTTTCATATATGGCAATCACGCTCGCCACCGCCAACAGCGCGAAAGACGCGAAGCATTGAAGAATCCTCCGCCGTCTCCCGAATTGCCGGACGGCGAACGCGACCCAAGTTGACGAGTAATCGCAGCCGTTTGTCCCCGCAGAAGTGATAGCCGAAAGTTGGAGAGAACTATCATGAACAGAACCGACATCTTGTTGGCAATCATCGCCGCCGCCGAAGGCATGCAGCTGCAGCCGGTGCACTTGCAGAAGGTCGCTTTCCTGGTCGGGCAGGAATTTGAGCGCGATTTGCCGGAAGACTATTATGACTTCGACAAATATCGCTACGGTCCCTTTTCCGCCCAGGTCTATGCCGATGCCGACTTGCTTGAGTATTGGGGACTGATTGAAATCCACTGGCACTCGCAGCATTCGAAAAGAGCATACACGGTTACCGATCGCCATGTCATTGAAGAACTGAAGATCCCTGAGCACGTCTTGACCTACATTCGGGAAACGGTGGCGTGGGCTTGCAGACAGTCTTTCCAGGAACTGGTTCGGTCAATCTATTATTTGTTTCCCGAGTATCAGGAGAACAGCATATTCAAGTACTCGGAAGACGAAGCGTTTACAGAGAGCTTCATTCGAGGCATCAACGACTACAAAGAGGGACGAACCTTCCCGGCCAGAGAATGGCTTGAAAAATTGCGCCGTGAATTAGAAACAGAACAGAATGCAGATACTGCGGTCCGATGAGTTCGCCCGCGAAGTCAGCAGACTTGCGCGCAAGCATCGCTTGATCTTTGACGATATTGAAGCGTTCTTGGAAACGCTTGAAAATGGCGAGCGCCCCGGTTACCAGATGAAGGGCGTCGGAGGACGACCTGTCCGCTGGGCGAGGCTGCGAAACCGATCGGCGAAGTCTGGCGCGCGGGGCGGGTTTCGCGTCATCTATTATTTCGATGAGGCGCTGATTCTCTTGTTGTCCATTGATACGAGAGCGTCGATAGACTATGTCGCGCCTGAGCGTATTTTGCGGCGTTTGCGTGACGCCGGCTTGGGCTAACAGGATTGCTTGTTCTCGCTCAGAACGGCGCTAGTCAGTTCGCGCTCACGTGAAGCAAATCCTCCACTGCCCCCGTAGAAGCGCGCATCCCGCCCTAAATCACCTCCAGGAAATCCCGATCCGGCATGTCCGGGAAGGGCGCGTGCGGCTCGGCTTGATACCAGAAAGCCGTCGAGGCGATATCGTCTTGCAGCGGCAGATAGCGCCACTCGTCAAAAGGCGCGCCACTCAGCGAATTGGAGCGCCAGCCCAGCGCCTGTATCGTCACGCGCAAGTCTTCTTCAAAGCGGATCGGGTCGGGGATATGCCAGCGATACATGCCGAAGCGCTGCTGGCTCTGGTAGAAGCCATCCGGCGTGATCACCTGCGGCAAGCCCAGGTAGGCCGTGGAGTAGGGCAGGTAGCCGTCTTCGTGATTGCCGAAGCACCAGGCGCCGCCGAAGTAATCCTCGGTGCCGGTGCCGCAGATGGTGGGGAAGTCGCTGTCGCCGTCCATGTAGAACTTGATCTCGCCCTCGCCCCACCAGCCGCGATTGTTGCTGCCCCAAGCCATGTAAGTCCCGACGTAATGTCCCATGCCTTGGATGCCATCGACGATCGTATAAACGTCTTTGTAGGGGAGCGGGTTGCTGCGCCGCCATTGGGCATGCAGGTAGCCGACATCCTCCGGCACATCGGTCAGCGTGTAGTCGAATTGGTAATACAGCGGCCTCAATTCTGTGTCCAGCAGGTTCTCAATCGTGACGCGGGCGCGCTTGCGAAAGGGCATCTGCCAATAGCTGTTGAAGGCGCCCTGCGAATTGACCGCGATGGGCAGCGAGTTGACGTGGCAATATTCGGTCCAGCCATTGCAGAAGAAATCGCCAAAGGGTACTTCGATGGAAGGCCTCTCTTCATCGTCCCAGTAGAAGCGCAGGATCAGGGAGCGCCAGAATTGAGGGTAGGTCGTGATCCAAATGTGCTGAATGGCGCCGGGACCATCGATCTCGGCCAAGGTGGCGACGCTCTTGGGCGCCAGGTGGATGCAGGGAGAGACCTTCCAGCCCTGGCCCAAATCTTGCGCCGCCGACCAGGAGACGCCATCGGTGGACATGCCGCCCGCCCCTTTGTCGCCTTTGAAGTTCTCGGCGCTGATCGAGCGCGTCTTGGCGCGGGACAGGCGCGAGATATTGCCCATATTCAAATCTAATCCATTGAAGTCATTCATTACGGCGCCTCTTCAAGATTGTCTGAAATTGTCGGTCGTTTTCTATTGTGCGGATATTGCCGCGGGCGCTTGCTCTTGGGCAGAGGGCGCGAAATCGACGGGCTTGTAGCAGAGCGCCTGCCGCTCGTCCGAGATCGGCGCCATCGGCGGCACAGTCCGCTCGCAGATAGGCTGGACATAGGGGCAGCGCTTGGCGAACTTGCAGGCTTGCGCCTGAAATTCTTTGAGCTCGATATCCGGCAGCGCCACCTGCCGTTCCCACTTGTGGTCGACCGTGGGCACGGAATCAAGCAGCAGCTCGGTATAAGGATGCGCCGAGTCGGTCAGAATCTGCTCTGATGGACCGTATTCCACCACGCTGCCGCGATACATGATGCCGATGTAATCGCTGACGTAGTAGGCGGTCGAGAGATCATGCGTGATATAGACGAAGCTGACCTTGTACTGCTCTTTCAATTCGAGGAAGAGGTTGACGATATTCATGCGCAGCGAGGCGTCGATCATGCTGACCGGCTCATCGGCGACGATGAGTTTTGGCCGGGGAATGAGGCTGCGGGCGACCGAGATCCGCTGCAGTTCGCCGCCCGAGAATTGATTGGCGTATTTGCCTTCGACCCGCGAAAGATCCAAGCCCACCGATTCCAGCACCTCAGCGACGATCTCGCGCGCCTCCTTGCGGTTCGCCGCGATCTTCAGCCGCAGCGCCGCGTTAAAGAGGTATTTGTCCACCCGTTTGCGCGCGTTGAACGCCTCAAATGGGTTTTGAAAAATCGGCTGCACCGCGCGATAGAACTCTCGCCCCTTCAATCTCGCGCCGCCTTTTTCGAAAAGCGGATGGCCTTCAATCAGCACCTGGCCCGATGTGGGATGCTCCAACTCGAGGATGATGCGCGCCAGCGTGGTCTTGCCGCTGCCGGATTCGCCCACGATGCTCAAAATCGATGGCTCAGCCGCCGGCAGGCTCAAGCTGACATCGTCGACCGCCACCAGCCGCGTGCCGAAGACCAAGCCGCCGATGCGGAAGACCTTGCTGACATGGCGCAATTCCAGCAGATTGGCGGTCACGAGGCTTGCTCTCCGTACAAGTGACAAGACACGAAGTGTTCCGGCTCGATCTGAAGCAGGACGGGCTCCTGATGGGCGCAGTGATCCATCACTTTGGGGCAGCGCGCCGCGAAGCGACAGCCGGTCGGCGGGTCCACCAAACTCGGGGGTCTGCCAGAGATGCCCACCCGCTGGCTGCGATCGCCAACGCGCGGCAAAGACTGTATCAGCATCTGCGTATAAGGGTGGGCGGGATTTCTAAAGATGGCATCGGTGGGTCCGTACTCCACCAGCTTGCCGGCGTACATGATCGCCAGCCGGTCGCTGATCTGATAGTGCACGCCCATATCATGCGAGACTACGACCAGCGTGTTCTGCATCTGCTGCTGCAGCTCGATCAGCATCAGCAGGATGCCCTTTTGCACCACGACATCCAGCGCCGTTGTCGGCTCATCCGCCAGCACGATCTGCGGATGCAAGAAGGTGCCGAGCGCGACCAGCACACGCTGTTTCATGCCGCCGCTCAGTTGGTGCGGGTAAGATTTCAGCACCTCGACCGGCAGCTCCAGCTCTTTCAGATAGGCGGCCACCCGCTCGCGAATCGCCGTCTTGCCGGTGGCTTTCAACGGGTGGTCCCGCGGCACGGCGTCAAAGAATTGATTTTCGATGCGGATGACCGGATTGAGCACACTCATCGAGCCCTGCGGAATGTAAGAAATGAACTCCCACCAGTGCTGGCGGATTTCGCCCGGCCCGATGGTTTTCACCTTGCCGGCGCCATCCGGGAAATCAGCTTCGTAGGCGCCCGAGACGATGCGCAGCGGCGGCTGCAAGTAATCATAGAGGACTTTCAGCAGCGTCGATTTGCCGCAGCCTGATTCGCCAGCGATGCCCAGCACCTCGTTGGACTGGATATCGATGCTGACGCCGTCTACCGCCTGCACGACGCCGCGCGGCGTATCGTAGTAACACCGTAAGTCGCGCAGCCTAAGCATCGCCGTGCCCCCGCCGCTCGGCCGACAAGCTGGAAATCCCGGTCGAAATCAGGAACAAGGCGATAAATAGCAAGATGATGGCGACCACCGGCGAACCGATCCACCACCAGCGTCTTCCCAGCAGCGCCTGATGCTGCAGCGCCCAATAGATCGTCGTGCCCAGCGTCGCTTCTTCCAGGCTCGACAAGCCGATCACCGCCAAGCCCGACTCGGTTGCGATGGCGACCAAGACCGTGTTGACGAAATTGGCCATCGACCAGCTGAAGATATGCGGCAGGATTTCTTCCGACAGGATTTGCAGCGTGCTCGAGCCAGAGAAGCGCGCCGTGTTGACAAATTGACGCTCGCGCATGCTGAGGGCGATCGAGCGCATTTGACGGGCGGGCCAGGGCCAGTTGAAGAGTATCAAAATGATGCTGATCAGAACCAGCGAGGCTCGCCCTTGCAGCAAAGAGGACATCAAGATGAGGATGGGTAAGGACGGCACCACAATAAACACATCGGCCAAAAGCGTAATGACGCGGTCGGGAATGCCGTCGAGAAAGCCGGCCGCCAAGCCCGCGAAGACGCCAATGAGCGTGGCGAAAAAGGCGACGAACAAACCGATGAAGAGCGAGTTCTGCGTCGCATAAGAGAGCAGCCAGAAAGTATCTTGCCCCAAGTTGGTCGTGCCCAGCAGATGCTCGGCGCTCGGCGGCAGGTTGCGCGGGTGCCGGATCCAGGAGCGCGGGTCTTCCGGCGAAAAGAAGGGCAGGATCACGCCAAGAATGATGAAGGCGGCAAAGATGGTCAAGCCGACCGTCAGGCGCGGGCTCGTTCGGCGCATCGCTATCGCTGCCTGATCCGCGGATCAAAGAAGGGATAGAGCAGGTCGATGATCAGCGTCGACGAAGCGACCGCGATGATGGAAATCGAAATGGTGCCCATCAGCAGGTTGTAGTCGGCTTGCAAAACCGCGTTATAGGTGATTGTGCCCAAGCCGGGATAACCGAAGAGGATCTCGGTAATCAGGGCGCCGTTGAAGATAGTGCCGATTTGCAGCGCCAGCACGGTGACCTGTGGCAAGATGGCGTTGCGCAGGACGTAGGCGGTCATGATGCGCCCCTCGCCGGCGCCTTTCAACTTGGCGAAATAAACGAAGTCTTCTTCGGAAATGCTGGAAGAAAGCGCTTTCATGCTCAGCACCCACCAGCCGAAGCCGACGATGACAATCGAGGCGGCCGGCAGAATTGAGTTGTAAATCACGCTGGAGATGAACTCCAGGGAAGGCGGATCGCCGCGGATGGAGAAGAAGAGCGGGAAAATCGGATTGATGTGGATGAACAAGATGATCAGGATGAGCGCGGTGATGTAATAGGGGATGGGGTAGACGAAGATGGCGATGACTTCCAAGGCGCGCGAAGAGAGCCAGCGGCTCCGGTAACCGGCCAGCAGCCCAATGGCGTTGCCTACGATCCAGGCGATGACGGTGGAACTTAGCAGCAAGCCAAGCGTCCAAGGGAGCGCGCGCCCGATCACTTCATTCACCGGCGTGGGGAACAGTGACAGCGAGGGACCGAAGTCACGCGTGAGAAAGGTGCGGTGGAAGAAGCCGAAATACTGCTCGGCCAAGGTCCCTTCCAAGCCGAAGGCTTGCGTCAGGGTGGCGCGCATCGCCTCGACCTGTTCCGCTTCCATATAATTGCCGCGGGTCATGATGCGCCCGAGCATCGACTCGACCGGATCGGAAGGCATAAAGCGCGGCACAAAGAAGACCACGGTGATGCCGATCCAGATCACCAGCACATAAGCGATGATCCGCGTGATGACGAATTTGGCGAATTGCATCTTGCGGCCTAAGCTGACTGTTATGGGGCGATACAAGTATCGCCCCTACATTCCTAAAGTGCAGGCGGGCGACCTAATAGGTCGCCCCTACATATTGCGAAAGAGCTAGCGTGGGCTAGCCGTCGCTCTTGGGCTGGATGAAGGGCATGTGATACTTGAACAGCGACCACCACCACCAGGGTCCTTCGTAGAAGTAATCAGCGGTGGGCAAGCCGTCCCAGTAGGTCGTAATGACCGGCACGAATTTCGAGGTGCCGAACATCGGCAGCCAGGGCCGCTCGACAACGAACTGCTTCTCGAATTCCGTCAGCAGCGGGATGGTGTCCGGATGATCGCTCGGCAGCGGCGCAATCTGATCGAGGATGCCGCTGAGCGCGTCGCTGTCGTAGCGCATGGCGTTGCCGGGCGCCGGTTGACCAATGGGCACGATGTGGCGTTTGTGCCAGAAGGCATCCAGCAGATCCCAGCTATCGGGCAAGGCGCCGCAGCCGGGCCAATAAGAGCCGGCGTCAAACTCGCCGCGGCTGTATTGGCTCCAGAAGGTGCCGGAGTCCATCTGCTGCACTGCCGCGTCTATGCCGAATTCGCGCCAGTTGTCGGCGACGGCGAAGGCCAGACGCTGCGACTGCACCTCGAAGTTGGAGGGCGAGTTTATGGTGATCTGCCAGGGGCTGCCATCCGGCTTGTGCCAGGCGCCATTATCCAGCGTGAAGCCCTCGGCTTGCAGCATCTCGGTGGCTTTGTCCGGATCGTGCTTCCACCAGCCGACGCCGAAGAGGTCGACCAGCGCTTCTTCACTGTCTGGCAGGCCCTCAACGCCTTGCTCGGCCAGGATGGCGGCGATGTCCACCGCGTAATTCGGATCGAAGGGTTGATAGCCGTCGTCGAAGGCGAACTCGGTCATCCATTCGCGCATCGGCTTGTGGAAGGCGTCATGTATGACTTGCACCGGCGGGACAGCCAGCGGCGAAACGCGCAGGATGCCGGCGAAAGTGGCGAGGCCAACGCTCTTGATATCGGTCGCCAGCGCCATCGCCCAGCGGACGTTTTGGTTGTCCCAGGGTTCCTGCGAGTTGGAGAAGACGATGCCGCGCTCGCAGGGGTCGTCGAAGTTGGCCCAGGGGAAGTTTTCGTGCCAGGCGCGCGCGTTCGGGTTGGCGTCGCGCAAGATGTCCCAGGCTTCTGGCGAGATATCGGTGAAGATATCAAGCTGGTTTTGGATGCCGGCGATGATGCGGCGTTCTTCCGTGCCATAGAATCGGAAGAGGACGTGCTCCGGCCCCGGCTCGCCGAAGATCTGGCCCACATCCGTATGTTCCCAGTCCGCGCGCTTGTCATAGAGGAACCAGTTGCCGTTGGGATCGACATCGGCCAGCGTGTACGGTCCGCTGACTACCGGCGGATAATTCTGGAAGGTGGCCGGGTCTTCGTTCTCCCAAATATGTTTGGGAACCAGACGGAAGGAATCGCCCCAAATGTGCACGCCGAGCGTATAGCCCAGGCGCGGTTCCGAACGCTTGGTGTTGAGTATCATCGTCAGGTCGTCCACGACCTCGTAACTGTCCACCACTTGCGAGAGGAAGCCGCTGTAGGGGAACTCGGGCGTCGCCAGCACCATATCGATGGTGAAAGCCATATCGGCGGTGGTGATCGGCTCGCCATCGCTCCAACGCAAGCCGTCGCGCAGGCTAATGCGGAAGCTGGTGTAATCGTCGTTCAGCGCCTCCGGCATTTCAGCGGCCAGGCCCGGGAATTGCTCGCCCGTTGCCGTATTGATCTCCCACATATTGGAATAAGCCAACTGGTGCAAGCCCTGGTTGAAGCGGGTGCCGGCTTGATAGGGGTTGGTCTGGGTGGGATTGTCGATGCGACCGTCCAACTGGTCGACGATCAGGGTCGTCGCTCGCGGCGTGCCGACTTCGGTCTGCTCCTGCGCCGTGACCAGCGCGGTGGAAAACAAGACGACAGCAACCAATACGACGATCGAAAGCAGCGCCTTGCGATTCTTCTGGGTCATCACATATCTCCTTGGAATGATCTTCTTAAGGCTAGCAACTCAAGATTCGATTCTGCTCGACGACAACCGCCTTTCTCTATGCTTTGCTATTGACCGCTAAAACTCGCGACCATGCTTACCTTGATAGTCGACGTAAGATACCATATCTGCGGCGGCGCAACAACAATCTGAGGAAGCCGAGGGCTTGTCCCGCGGATGAGCGCAGGCAGTCGCCTCCCGTTGTCGCTTCTCAAACAGTCGCGTTCATGAAGCCGATTTGGTGCGCTGACGCGCTAATGAATCGGCGTGTTGCGTATAGCGAAGCGGGCAGCCGCGTCATTTGCAGGAGTAGAGCGGAGATTTTGGCAATGGAAGAACAGATATTCCACATAACATTGGCGAAACACCAATGCGCTACTAGCAAAACACCAATATGCTATTGACAAATCATCAATAGATCGTAGATTATTAGTGAATCTGTGCTGACAAAACGCTGTGCTGCGAATCTAGCTTTCGAGGACATCATGGCATATGACAAACGCAAGATAGCCAATTCATTCTATCTTCCTAAATACAGCATTCTGCGCGGTTTTGCCAGCCTGATGGATTTCACACGCTCAGAAGGTGACGAATTCACGGACGAAATCCTCTCTCGGTCAGCTGCCGACGATATGCGCGCGGATTGGGAAGCGGTGGGCGCAGACCTGTGGCGTGCCATTGCCAAACATGAGAAGCGTGTAGCCGAAGGCAGCAAGGGTTGAGCGACGCGCCGACATCTTCAATAGACAAGCGCGGTGATGAAAGTCGCGCGCCTGATCTGACGCTGCCTCCCGATCTGCTTGACGACATTCCCGAAGAGAAACGCGCTGAACTCATTCAGTTTGTCAGCGAAATAGCGGTCTACTCTCATTTCTCGGGTCCGCTCCCGCCCCCGGATGTATTAAATCGATATGATCAAGAGACGCGGCAAGTTATCACAACCGAGTCGGTAGAAAACCGACGTCACCGTTCGAAAATGGAGAGCCGCCGACAAATCCTACTCTTTGTATGGGACTATCTTACGCTGGGAGCCGCGTTCTTTCTGGCGCTGATTTTGATTTCCGGCAGTATTGACATCATCAGATCGGGCCAGAGCATTGAAGGGTTGCTTGGCTTAGGCGGTTCTGTGTCTCTGATTGCTGGCGCGTTTCTATTCAAAGATCGCAAACGCCGCCGTGATCTTAACGAACGCGATTCATTATCCCCCGAACATACCGAACGCGATTCCAGCTAGCGATCCCTAAATCAATCGATTCACGCCATCGAATGCCGCCGTCTTGTAACACTCGGCCAGCGTTGGATAATTGAAGACCGTGTTGATGAAATAATCGACCGCTCCGCCAAAAGCCATCACCGTCTGCCCGATGTGGATTAGCTCGCTCGCGCCCTCGCCGATGATGTGCACGCCCAGCAACTTGTGGTTCTCCCGATGGAATACCAGCTTTAGCATGCCGATGGTGTCGCCGATGATCTGCCCGCGCGCGATCTCCTTGTAATAGGCTTTGCCGATCTCGTAGGGGGTGCCGGCCCGCGTCAGTTCTTCTTCGTTCGCGCCCACCGTCGAAATCTCCGGGATGGCGTAGATGCCGTAGGGGAAGAGCTCGGGGATGCTCTGATGCTCCATGCCAAAAGCGTGGCAAGCCGCCATACGCCCCTGCTCCATTGAGGTTGACGCCAGGCTGGGGAAACCGACCACATCGCCGACCGCGTAGATGCTGGGGATCTCGGTCTGGTAGTGCTCGTTGACGGCGATGCGCCCGCGATGATCGGGCATGATGCCGATATTCTCCAAGCCGAGCCCCGCGGTCGCGCCTTGCCGGCCAATGGCGTAGAGCGCCATCTCGGTGACGATCTCCTTGCCGCTCTCCAGCCGCGTCTTGACGCCACTGCCATAGCGGGTCTTGGTCTTTTCGATGCTGCGCACATTCTCGCCCAGGCGCAGGGTCACGCGCTGCTGCCGCATGTGATAGACCAGCGCGTCCACAATCTCGTGATCGACGAAAGCCAGCAGCCGCTCGCTCATCTCGACCAGGGTCACGCGCGTGCCCAGCGTGGCGAACATGCAGGCGTATTCGCAGCCGATCACGCCGCCGCCGACCACTGTCAGCGTCTTCGGCAGATGATCCAGCTTGAGCAAGCCATCGCTGGTGAAGATTGTCTCGCTGTCAAAAGGGATGCCGGCGGGCTTGGCTACGGTCGTACCCACCGCGATCATGATGCAGCGCGTCGTCAGCTCGTCTTCGCCTTTCTTGCCCACGAAATTGAGATGCACCGTGTGCTCGTTGACGATGGTGGCGATGCCGGCGAAAAGCTGGACGCCGTTGCGCTGCAGTTGATGCCGGTTGATCTCGATCTCGTGGCGAATGACGTGGTCGGCGCGCAGCAGCAAGTCGTTCATCGTGATGTTTTCTTTGACCGTGTAGGAGGCGCCGTAAATCGAGCGCTGGCGGAAACCGGAGAGGTGCAGCACCGCCTCGCGCAGTGTCTTCGAGGGGATGGTGCCGGTATTGACCGAGACGCCGCCGATCAGCGTCTTCTTTTCGATAACGGCGACGCGCTTTCCCAGCTTGGCCGATTGAATCGCGGCGCGATGACCGGCCGGCCCCGAGCCTATGATGACGATGTCGTAATCGAAACGCCGCGGTTTTGGCGCCCGTTCGGCTTGCGGCTTGCCATTCGTCGCGGGCTTCGCCGGAGCGACCATCTCGGACATGATTGCGCCTCGCTGTCTCGCGCTTCCGTCACTCTGAGCATAATGCAGATAGAGGCGCGGCGGCAAGCGGGCCGTAGCATGGTAGTACCCCAGTCAGCGGGCAATCGAGCGACAATAGCCGCTTCCTAAAGGGATTGAATGTAGGGGCGAGACGGTGGCTCGCCCGAATAATACGCTACGTTTCTTCCGCCGTCTCGCCGACGTGCGCCCGGCTCAGCGCCGAAACACCCGTGCTTGTGATAGTGCGTGCTTTAGGGCGAGACAAGTCTCGCCCCTGTTTTCTTTGCCAAGAAGCACATTTTAGTCTAACTTTATGTTTGCCTTTGTGCAAAGTTGACGAGATTTCTTGTGAGTACACACAGAACGCAATAGATT
>JAPOXG010000090.1 GCA_026707225.1 Chloroflexota bacterium | reverse complement strand
CGTCCCCGCGCCTTGTTCCACATCAGAGGCTATGCTAAACCTGTCCTGTCGTCAGCAGACGCTTCGGGGAGGGGTTGGGTCGAAAGCCCGACCGCTCAAACATCCTCCACCCTCGCGAGCCAGCTCTCCGGAATCGCCACCGGTCCCTCCTGCCCGGTCACCGCCGCATACCAGCGCAGCATGTTAACCGCCCGCTCCGTCATCGTCGCCGCCGACGCCAGCGCGCCCAGCCGCGCGTCGATCAAGACGCCGCCGCGCCCGCCCCCGAGCTTCAACCGCAACCGCCGCTTGCCGCCAATCGACAGCCCGCGCCTCGCCTGAATGCGCAGATCGACCGTCCTCGAATTCGCGACCGGCAGATGCCAAACATCGCCGGCGCTGACTTCCCGTTCAATGACTTCACCGCTGTCGCGCCTTGCTTTCACCTTAAGCGCGCTCGTGCCGGCAGCCGCCTGCCCCGATACCCGCAACAAACTGCCGACATTCTCCAACACATTCCCATTCGCCAGTTGTACAACCGCCGTCGGCTCTACCGAAGCCAATGCGCCTAAAGCCGCCAACGCGCCATGTGGATCGGACCGTACCTGCACGACGCCTTCGAGTTCGAGCGCGTCAGCCAGCAGCATCATATCGAGCGCGCCCGGTCCGCCGCCGCTGAAAATGCCGCCCGCTACCATGACCAGCCTCACCCGCCTCCGATCCAATTGACTCAACTCGCCCGCCATCAAACGGATGCCAGCGCGCAGCAGCGCGTATTCAATATACCGTTCACGCATATCCAGGGGAACGCTCGCCGGGCGCAAGCCTTTGTTCGACGCATACTGCGCCAGCTCTCCCTTGCGCGGATGAAATGGCAGCCAGCGCCCGATTTCCTCTTCCCCAATCCTTTCCAGCGCCGCGGCCGCGCTGTGCCCGACGCCAACATCGTTGCCAATGACGGATTGTACCGAGCCTCTCCGCCCCAGCGACAGCATTGTTCGCGCGCTGCCGATGTCTATCGTCAGCGCATCCTGCTCCCGCAATCGCGAGAAGAAAGCGGTCATGGTTTCAACGGGGCGCGCCGTCGGCAGGATGCCGGAATCAGACGCGAGCGCGATCCGCTGGAAGCCTTTGCTATGCCGCTTGACGCTATCAAAGTAGCGCCCCAACTCGGATTGCACGGCCTCCAGCGCTTCTCGCCCTTGCTGCCGGATATTGGGCGCGATCAAGACTTCCACCCGTTGGCTCAGCATCTCGCGGACGGACGCTGCCAGGCTGTTGTTGCCGGCGTACAAGACTGCCGGTTTGCTGCCCTGCGGCATCAGCGAAGCCGCTTCACGCACCAAGGCGAGCATCTCCAGCAGCGCCGTTCGCGCCCCGCCGTCGGCGCCGCCCGTGATGACAATGATCTGCGGCCGACTGTGGATGATTCGGTTCAGCCGTCCGCGCGCGCTCAAGCCGTCCTCCAGATGCACCTCGGCGACAGCGTCAAGGTAAAACGGGGCGATGGCTCGGCGCGCCGCCGCAATGCTGACCTGCGGATACAGCCCAACCAGCACCGCGCGCAGCGATGGCCCCGCGCTAGTCGTCGTGAGGAAAGTGTCCACGCCGACCCGATCCGCTTGCTCCGGGCGAATGATGCCGCCAGCTTCATCAAAGAATCGACGCCCAGTCGCCTCGCTCATCTCTTGCAGAATCGTCGCCAGACCAGCCTGCACATCATCGGTCGGCGCGCCAATCGTCGTGCGCCCCGATCCACTTCCGGCCAGCTGATACCTGCCATCAACCTTTTCAAACAGCAGCGCGCGTGTATTCACGCTGCCGAAATCCGCGGCCAGGATGGAATGAATGCGCCTTTCGCTCATGTGGCGCCAAACTGAAACAGAAAGCTGACGCGTTCGCTGAGGATCGTCAGGCTGGTCAAGATGGTGGAGGCATAGATAGCGGCCAAAGCCGTTACGATGAAAACCTTGCCAATATGGCGGAAGCCGCGACCGAGCCGGCTCTGCCCCGCCCCGGCACCGCTCTTCGCCCGCGTTTGATAATGAAAATAGAACAGAGCAGTCATCGTGCCGACGAATATGATCAGCCTATCCACCAGCGCGCCGAAGTCTGCGCTGAGGTCTTCGGGGATCGTGACGGTCGTGTGCAGCAGCGGAAACAGCGTGCCGCTCAGCGCGCCAACCACCGCCACCGAGGCGCCGACGACGATCACCACCGCATAAACGCTGTTGGTCAGCCAGGTCAAAGATCGAACCGGCTTCAGCAGCAGCAGCGCGCCAAACAACAATGCCGTGAAAAAAATAATGACATCAGCTGAATTGCCCAGCGTAGTCCAACTCGTCCCCGAATTCTGAATATCCTGCAAATACGGCAGGATCAGCCCCTCATAGCTGACGACCAGCGTGAAAGCCGCTGTCATGCCGACGAAGATGTAGACGGCGCTGCGATACAAGACCCGGATCAGAGGCAGGTCCCCCAGCATATAACTGAAGACCATGAGGGTCAAAACGAAGCTGACCAGCGCAATTGCGTTTTCGGTCATTTCTCCCGCCGCATCACCCGCTGTGCGCCGCTCGCCGCCGACGCAGCGCCCCAAGGGCATAAAAGACATTGCCAACGGCAATCACCAGCACAGCCGCCAGCGTCCCAAACGTCATCGCTTCCAATCGCGGGACCTCCTGTGAACGATCGCGCAGCAGTACATATTCCGGAATATCGTCAGCTATTGGCCGATTGACTTGGTAATAGCGCGGACGATTCTTGCCCAGGCTCAGGTCAAATTCCCGCCACAAGAAGACACGCTCGTCAGGAATTCGCGCCGACGCGCTTGACTGCGCCGCCAGCAAAGCCGCCCTTGTCACCTCATTCACTTCCACTAGAGTCTCGGAGATCCAGCCTTCCAAGCCGGGCGACAGCGCAATCCGATACCAGCTTCCGTCGGCGTTGGCGCCGACGAGTTCAAACATATCGCCCGCCAGCGCCAGTTGCAGAATGTCATCGGCGGTGCTCGGTCCGCGCCGAATCCGCACTTGCAGCGGCGAGCTAACCTCCACCACGCGTACCATCTCCAGCGTGGCTGTCGCGGCCGGCGGGTCGGTCGCCGTTGGCGGCGCTGTATTGCTTGGTAGCGGCGTCGTCGTCGGCAGCGATCTCGCGGTCGGGCTCGGCAGTTCAGTTGGGGGCGGCAATTCGGTTGGGGGCGGCAACTCAGTGGCGCGCGCGCGCTCCACCTGCGCGTCCGCCTCGCTCGGCTGCTCGTCTTGCGCGGCCGGCTCGCCGGCTGGTTCAACATCAGGCTCATGCGCTCCGAGCAGCAAGGGTCCAAAGTTGAGTTGCAGCTTCTCGCCGTAGGTGTAGGCATCGCGGTAGCCGACTATCAAGCCGACGATCTGCTCCATGCTGTCGGCATACACTTGCGCCAGGGGCGCCGCCGCATAGCCGCTGGCGGCCAACAGACGCGTGCCGCCAACCTCCGACACGACCTGCTCCATGCTGTCGGCATACACTTGCGCCAGGGGCGCCGCCGCATAGCCGCTGGCGGCCAACAGACGCGTGCCGCCAACCTCCGACACGACCTGCTCCATGCTGTCGGCATACACTTGCGCCAGGGGCGCCGCCGCATAGCCGCTGGCGGCCAACAGACGCGTGCCGCCAACCTCCGACACGACCTGCTCCGCCCAATTGCGCATATCTTCAGCGCGCTCGGCAATCAACACGATAGCCGCCAGGTCCTCCAGCGAATCAAATGTCAGGCCGGTCAGCTCGCCCTTGTGCGAAACGCGCGCGACATCGGCGAAGTTTTCGCTCAATTCGCGCAATCCCAGCGAGCCGCCAGGCAAGTAGCGCAAGATGAAGTAATCCCGCCCATTCTGCAATTGGTTGCCGCTGGCCGCGACCGAACGGTTAATCGCGCGTATGATGTTCTGCGCATGCACGATCGCGATCGGATTGCTGCTGACGATGAGCGGCTTGGCGCGCTGCGCGACGATATGGCGCAGCAATAGATCGGCGATGGCGTCCAACTCGCCCGCCGCCGCCGGTCCATATTCAAATGCCAGCAATACATAATCATCAGCCGTCAGATTATCCAGCAGGTCGTAGACGGTCGTCGCGCCGCGTCTATCCTCGCCAAATTCTGAAGGCGGCAATTGCCCCTCGGAGAACTCTGGCGAGACAAAGGGCAGGGACACCATCAGACACAATACGGCGCTGCCGAGCGCCCGCGGGACCGCGCTCAGCGAAAACAGCGCCGCGCTCGGCAGGAAACGGCGCCCACCCGTCTCCACCACTTGCCCCGCGCCGCCGACAATGTCCTTCAGCAATTCAACCTGCTGCTCTTGCGCCTTGGAAAGCGCCGCCGCGCTGATCACGCCGCCCGGCTTGCGCAAGATCTCGGGACTTGTCAAGACCTCATCCACATCGTAGAGCGCCTGCCGCGATTCCGCCTCTGATTGCGAACCGGCGGCCGAGCGCTCGCGCAATGAGCGAAGGCGATCGTCCAATTCTTCCAGTGGGCGATCATCCTGCAATCCCAGGAGATCGGGCGCCGTCGGCGTTTCCAGCGCGGAATCAACGCGCCTCCCGCGCGGCAAAGACAAGCGCGGCAAGCGGGGCGCCCTCGGCAAACGCGGCAAACCTGGTAATCGAAGTCGACCGGGCATGCGCAGTCGACCGCGCAGCCGCGGCAATCCGGGGGCGCGTGGCAGAAAACGGCGAAGACCACGACGCGGGCTCGGCGCCGCGGCGCTCTCTTCCGGCTCAGCGTAATCCAGCCAGTTGAATTCTTCGCTCATCAGTGTCTTACTATCCGCTAACCGCGATAGGCGCGATCCTGCCCCAACAGCGCGCGTACACCGGCGACGACGCTGCCCAGCGCAATGCCCAGCAAAATCGCCCTCCCGCCGGCGCTGACCGGAATCGCCATCAGCCAGTCGCTCCAGGCTTTGACCGGCGCCAGC
This sequence comes from Chloroflexota bacterium, assembly GCA_026707225.1. Lineage (GTDB taxonomy): Bacteria > Chloroflexota > Anaerolineae > Aggregatilineales > Phototrophicaceae > UBA6055. Next base: position 11,067 of record JAPOXG010000090.1, on the reverse strand, counting down.
CCCTCCAGCGGAATGCTGCCGAGCAGCACAATCAGCGCGACCGCCACAAAGAGCAGCCCCCAGACGTCCGCACGCTTTTGCATCACCCGCGATCCGCCATACGCCAGCGAGACGAACAGCAGCGCCGCCAAAGCCGATTCAATCGGAACCTGCACCGCTTCCAAAAGCGACGTGTCGCCCTTGTTTGTGATGGTCCAATAAATCGTGAAAGCGAAACTCGCAAGCAAAATCGCGCTGTAGATCTTCCCGCGCGCCAAGCGCCCGATGTGCGCAAAAAGCAAATTGGCGATGCCAATGACGATGCTGACGGCAATCACAATGGCGACCAGCCGCAGCAACACATCGCCAGGCAAAGCCAGCCGCCGCGCCAGCTCGTCGCTTCCAGGTACCCCACCAAACAGCGCCGGATTATCGCCCAAGAGCAAACTGAGAATGGTTGTGACGCCAACGACAAAGGCGACAAATGCGGCCATACCCGCGGAGCCCATCGCCTAGCGCCTCCGATAAGCGAAGGCGCCCAGCACAATCAGGACCGCCGCGACCGCCGCAACCAGCGGCCAACTCAACAGGGGCAACTGTTTGCTGAACTCCAGCATGAGCAAGACAGTCGCGCCCAAGATGATGAGACCGCGCCAAACATCGAGTATCACGGCGTCGGCGCGCCCGCCCCCATCTTCCGATACAGCGCTCGGCGCCGCAAACAATTCTTCGCCAATGAGAACATGATCGGCCATCGCATAAGCGACCGCCTGCCCATCAAGCCGCTCGCTGACCGCCAGGCTCGGCTGACCGCGCCGGTCCGCGCTTTCGAGCATCAGCGCCAACTCCGCGCCGAAACGCCCCGCCATGATATGCGCCGCCGGCTCCTCAGCCGCGGCCGAAGCCGCCACCGCGCCCGCATAAGCGAGATCCGGCGGATACCACTGTACGCGCGAAAACGAATTGCCCTGAGGCCAAGCTCGCCGAAGCAGATCCTGCCCCAGCGGAACCGTCGCCGGCGCCGACATCGTCACGATCGGCGATATATCGCTGGCCTTGGCGCGCCCGATGACATGATGAAAGAACTCGGCTTCCGCCAGCGCCGCCGGTGTTTGGTCGCCGCCGACGCCCGTCGCGCCAAAAGACAGATGCAAGGGCATGCTCGATTCAATGCCCTGCGTGATCCACAGCGGAATCTGATCGATGCCCGCCAGCTGCCGCTGCAGCCGCCGCCGGGCGCGCCGCCGCCCAAAAAAACGCGCCGTATACACCAGCACAACGGTGATGGCAACAAAGAGCACGCTATAAACTTGAACCGTCGTTTCGTCCAAGTGGCTCACTCCGCCCCATCGTCAGCCAGCAGCGCCCGCAATTCGCGCAGGCTCTCCCGCTCTTCCAGCAACTCAGCCAGCTCGCCCAGCGCCGGCCCGCCGCGCCACAAATTCGCCAGCGGCTGCGCCACCAGCAAACCCTGGGCCAAGACCGGCGCCAGCGGCTCAAAAGCCTCCAGCAACATCAGCAGAACCGGCGCATGACCACGCCGCTTGGCACGCTCAATCCAGTCGGCAATCTCGCTCTGATTGTTCATACGTGGCAGTATAGCATCGTTCAGAATTGCTCATCGCGCGCGCGGGGATGGATTTGCCCGGCGCTGCCTGGCGCGGTCTTAGAGGATGCCCTGCGTCGCTTATGTGAAAGGCAGACGCCTCCAGTGGAAACAGCAAACGAGAATGTGCGGCCCAAAAACCTTAATTCACTGATACAAGACTTGCAGAAAGCGAATGTGTTCAACAAGCTGAAAGCCCAGCAACTGCGCGGGTGGGCACATGTTCGCAATTTCGCTGCTCATGTCTAGTTTGAAGAATTAAATCGAGATGACGTAGAGCTTATGATAAAGGGCGTAAAGAATTCTCTAGCTGACTATCTGTAGTCCTGCAATCACAACTGCTCACGCAAGAAAAATCTCTGTGCCCTCCGTGCCTCTGTGGCAAAAAACCCCTCGGTGACCTCACTTAAACTCGGTGTACTCGGTGGTGAAAATCCCCCGCCGCTCACTCCTTCACGAAACCCGCCGGCGGCTTGTAGGGCACTTCCAGGTGCTTCATGATGGCGTCCAGCTTCTCATGCAAATCCGCGATCTGTCGCTGCGTTAACTCATGATTCGCCGCAACCATCTCTGTCAAGCCCAGTAACGCGGCTTCGAAACTGTCCACCTTGTCAAACAACTCATCCTGCGCGTCTTGCAAGGTCCGATATTCACCCTGCATGCGTTTGAATCGAATGTCGGTAGTCGCCATGCCCCCTCCTTACGTCTGAACCAAGCATAATTGCGTTTTATTGTGCTGGCAATAGAATGAGACAACATTCTTCTGCGCCCTCGGTGGTAAAAGAAAAATTCTCCACGACCCTCTGTGTTCCCTCCCTTCCTCGGCGGTCAGTGTCTACGCGACCTGTGCTGAAATAAAAGCACCCCGCTCACTCCTTCACGAAGCCCGCCGGCGGCTTGTAGGGCACTTCCAGGTGCTTAATGATGGCGTCCAGCTTCCGCGAATTTTCGAAGATCATCTCCCTGTTTTCCGCAACCATCTCCGTCAATCCCAGCAATGCCGCTTCGTAACCATCCATCCGATCCATCAACGCGTGCAGCGCAGTGCGCACGCCACTGTATTCATGCTGAATCAACTCCATCCGAACGTCTTGGGTCGCCATACCGCCTCCTTGAGTCCGCATTCAGTATAATCGCGCCGCGCCAAGCTGTCAAAAGCAAAGGCCGAAATTCCCTCTGCGCCTCGGTGGCAAAAGAAAAAAACTCCCCTCCCTCTGTGTTCCATCCCTTCTTCTGTGGTGAAGAATTCTCCCCCTGCTAAAATGAAACCAGCCACAATTCAAGGAGAACCACCATGTTCCAGGGACTCAGAAACGGCGTCCATGGCGTCGCCGATGAATTCAAGAAATTCATCATGCGCGGCAATGTCGTCGATCTCGCCGTCGGCATCATCATCGGCACCGCCTTCAAAGGCATCACCACCTCCCTCGTCAAAGATGTCGTCACGCCCCCCATCGGGCAGCTCACCGGCGGGCTCGATTTTTCCCATTGGGTCATCCCCCTTGATCTGCTCACCCTCGGCCGCGAAGCCACCGAAATCGCCACCATCAACATCGGCAACTTCGTCAATGTCGTCATCGACTTTCTCATCACCGCCATCGCCATCTTCTTCCTCATCAAAGTCGTCAACAAGCTGGATGAAGCCGTCGACGAAATCGGCGACCGGCTCGATGGTGAAGAAGAAGAAGTCGTCCCCGAGCCCGAGCCAGAACCCGAGCCGGAGCCGGAACCAGAGCCCGAACCCGAGCCGACAACAGACGAAAAAATCCTCGAAGTCCTGGAACGCATCTCAGCCCAACTGGACGAATGGCCGGATGTATCGGAGCGAAACAGCGCGAAATGAACCCGAGATCGCTATCGAATCTCCCATCTCCATTGCTTTGGGGAGAGGCTAGCAACAGGGCAAGACATGACAGCCCCGCCACAATCGAATATACTCTTGACGATTTTCCCTGCCCTCGATTCGGGGGGCAAGAGGATGCAGGTTCAACATAAGGAGAAACCGAACATGTCCGACGACAAGATTAAAGACGCGCTGCGCATGATGCCCTATGGCTTCTACGCCTTCACCACCAACGATGGGAACGAAGTCAACGCCATGGTCGTCAATTGGGTCTCGCAGATGTCCTACGCCCCGCGCCTGCTCGCGGTTGGCATTCAGAAATCCTGCTACTCGCGCGGCTTGCTAGAAGCGGGCGGCGTCTTCGGCTTGAATCTCTTCCTCCAAGCCGATTCCGATGCCATCATGGGCGTCACCAGCGGACGAGCCAAGAAACCGGAAAAGATGGCCGACGCCAATTACAGCGCCGCGCCCGAAACCGGCGTGCCCGTCTTGCAAGGCGCCGCCGCTTTCATCGAATGCAAAGTGACGCAAATTGTCGATGTCGGCGGGGACCACGACATCGTCGTTGGCGAAGCGATCAACGCCGACATCATGAAAGAGGGCGCTCCACCCGATGTTCTGTCGCTAACCCAACTCGGCTGGAGCTACGCCGGCTAAGGACCTCCTCCCGTCGAATGCCGTAGGGGCGACTCTTGGGTCGCCCGCTGCACAGAAGAATCCTTGTGTTTGGTCAAATAGCTGGCGACTCCCCCATCCGCAGCACCGCCACCAGCCGCCCAGTCAAATTGTCCAGGCTGTGCTCGCGCAGCACATTTTCGCGCAGTCGCCGGCCAATTTCGGCGCGTTCTTCATCCGAAAGCGCGAACAGCCGCTCCAGCCGGTCATGCAAGCCAGCGACATCTTCCGCGTCCCGCGTCAACAGCAGATCGGCGTAGTCTCCCAACAGTGGCGCAAACGCGGGATTGCCGACGATGGTCGGCACAGCGCAAGCCATGCTCTCCAAAGCCGCCTTGTCAAACAGGCCGACCGGACTCATATTGACCGCGACCGTCGCCCGCCGATACCAATCGCGAACTTCAGCCGCCGACGAATCACCGGCGAAATGGCAGCGTTCCTCCAGCCCAAGCTCACGCGTCATCTCCACAAGCCTGCGCTCATAATCGCTGCTGGCGCCCGCCTGCACGCCACCTATCAGCGCCAGACGCGCCCCCGTCCCAGCGACCGCCGCCAGCGTCGTCGCCTGATGCTTGATCGCCGCCAACCGCCCTACCTGCACGACCAGCGCTTGAGTCCCCCCTCCCTCTTGATGGGACTCCGGGGGTGGGGGTGAATAATAGTCGGAGTCAATCCCGTGCCCAATCACACGCAGCTTTTTCGTCCGATAGGGAAAGCTGGAGGCATCGGCGCTGACAGCCCGCCAGGACATCGCCAAGCCTAGCCGCAGCTGCGCCGACCGCTGTCGATGCGTATACCACAGCACCGTCCGAATCCGACGCGCGCTGAGAAATGGTCCCGCCAAGCCGGCGAAGAGCGGCATCATGTGCGCGAAACAGGCGTCGTACTGACGCGCCGCCAACAAACGCAGCAAATGGCGATAAAAGCTGGCGACCCGCGCCGCCTTGCTCAATCCGCGCTCCCGCCCGGCCGAATACACGCGCACGTTCTCCGGCAAGTCATACGCGCCGCGACACATCGTGATGACATCTATGGTCTCGCATTCCCGCGCCAACCGACCTATCCAATCGCAGGCGAATCCCAGCACCGGATCGGTCTCGTCTGTCATCAGATTGAAGAGCAATAGGCGCAGCCGGGGCATAGTGTCACCAGCATCCTGTCGCTAGCGTGCCCGACAGAATATGCATTTGAATTCAGGAGGTCGCATACAGAACTTACGTGCTTGGATATCCCAGCCCATCTATCGCTTCCGCCGCCGCGAAATCCTTCGCTGTAATCTTGCCGCCCGCGTCATGCGTCGTGAACGACACCTTCACGCGCCGCCAGCCGATCAACAGATCCGGGTGATGATTCAAGCCCTCGGCAATCACTCCGACGCCCGCAGCGAATGCCAGACCTGCGAGATAATTATCGAATCGGAATTCCTTCACCAGTTCATCGCCATCCCGCGCCCAGCCATTCAGTTTGGCCAGTCCCGCCTTAATTTCCGCATCACTCAGCGCAATAGCCATGGTTCGCCGCTCCTCTCCCATATCCAGTCTAAATCTATCACATCAAGGCGCCGCCTGTGCTATTGACCGCCTTTTGTCGCCGGCGATCTTAAAGCAATACGTCGCAGCAGCATTGACGGACATGCCCCGCGGACGCCGTCGGCGCATAGCCCGCCGTGCCATATTCTACGCCGAGCCGGTCCGCCAGCACCGGCAAGCGCGCCAGCAAAGCCGCGCCCGGACAAAGCGTCGACTCATTGAATTGACGATGTCCGGCTAAATGACTTAGGGCAAGCGCTTCAACCAGCCAGCGTCCCAGCGCCGCCATCCCTTCCCACTGCGCGTCCGCGGGCGCCGCAAAGCGAAAGTCGCCCAACAAACAGACGCCAGCGCTGCCGGTGTTATATCCGCCAGTATGAACGCCACGCGCGGAGAGATCCCGCCCTTCGTAAATCACCCCATCAATATCGACCAGGAAATGATAGCCGATGTCCGCCCACATCCGGTCTTCGCGGTGCAAACGCTGCACTTCTCTCAAAGTCGCCCGTCCATCGGCCTCATAAAAAGAGCTGTGATGCAGGATCAGCGTCCGATAACTGTCACGCAGGCTGCCTTCATATACATACCAACCCGCGGGATTGCTGCCCCGCTGATAGAAGCCGTACTCATGGCGCGCCTGATGATTGACCGGCAGCGCGCCCCATTCTCCCCGGCTGACAACCGGCGAGCGAACGATCGTCGGCGAGGCGACCGGCGACTCATCGCCATGCGGCAGGACCGCCACCCGCGGCCGGTTCCGCAGCACAGCCGTCGCCGCCCCGCCGCCAAAGACTGCGCCAGCCATAGCCAGCCCTTGAATCAGCGCCCGTCTGCTCATTCCGCGGCCCTTGCGATGGCTCCGCCGGGTCATTCGCTCGCTCGCTTCAAACTCCGGTCACCCTACCCAACCAGTATAGCCGACACAACGCTTCCTGCTCACGTCCCTAATGATTCCCTATCGAATCCCCAATGCCAATTGACGAAGCTTGTAAACTCCACTTACGGAAGTTATTCTATTTGTCCAGATACGAAGAATGGACAATAGCAGACAGTGTCGGATGACAGTTTCTTCGTCGTTATCGAAGGCATTGATGGCGCGGGCAAGACCAGCATCGCGCGGGCGCTCCATAACATCTTGCGACAGACGCTCGGCGAAAACGCCCTGCTGACTGAAGAGCCCCACAACGGATCGCTTATGGGCGCGGAGATACGCAGCGCGCTAAGACGAGAGCGCGAGCTTAAACCCGTCGAGCTGGCGCAGGCATTCGCCCTAAATCGAAGCAATCACCTCAGAACAGTAATCGAATGCCATTTGCAAAGAGAACATGCCGTCGTAATTTGCGACCGCTACCTGCTATCGTCCCTGGTGTATCAGACGCGCGATGACATTACGATGGAGGACGTCTATCAGATCAACCGTTGGGCGCGCAAGCCAGACCTGACCATCGTGCTTCAGGTGTCCGCCCACATCGCTTACCAGCGAATGGATGAACGCGGCAAAAGCGCGCGCGAGCTGTTTGAGAATGACTTGCCGACGCGCCTCAAGAAATACTGCGCGGGCGTCGAGTTGCTTCGCGGCAAAGGACAACACATCATCGAGGTCGATGGCAATGGCGACATCTCAAATGTGTTCGACTTGGTGGTCGAAGCGGTCAAGCGGAACAAACCCAACTGGCTGCGCCTCCAGCCGCCGCTGCTAATAGAGTGATTTTACGCGCGCGCCGCCAGCAAAATTTAGCGTGCCTCGACAAATCGACAAAATCCTCGACAAATTTCCACTTGACAAGCGCACATCTGTTCTATAGACTGATGGCATGGCTGGTCGTCTCGTCTCCGAAACTCTGACAAAACTCTCGCAAATGGGCGATGTCACCCTGCATGAACCCGCCGGCGACAGCCCCCAAACCGAACGTAAACGCCGCTCGCGCAAACAAGAGTTCAACCTCAACGACTGCGTCGCCCACCTAAGCACGCCCCGCGGTCCAAAACCCGTGATGAAATCGATGATGACCACCGCCTGCGAGCGCAACTGCAATTACTGCGTCTTCCGCGCCGGGCGAGCGAAAACCAAGCGCGTCACCTTTGCTCCCGATGAAATGGCATCCGCCTTCGAGACACTGGAACGCAGCCGCAAAGTCGACGGCCTCTTCCTTTCTTCCGGCATCATCAAAGGCTCGGTGACCACCCAAGACAAGATCATCGATACCGCGGATATCATCCGCAACAAGCAGCGTTATCGCGGTTATATCCATCTCAAAATCATGCCCGGCATTGAATACGACCAACTCTACCGCTCCATGCAATTGGCCGACCGCGTCTCGATCAACCTTGAAGCGCCGACCAGCGAACGCTTGGCCGCCCTGGCGCCCAAAAAAATCTTCATCGAAGAGCTGGTGCAGATGCTGCAATGGGCGCAGCAAATCCGACAAGATCACAGGCATGAAAAACTGGCCAGCAGCGTCACCCAATTTGTCGTCGGCGCCGTCGGCGATACCGACCTGGAACTCCTGTCCATGAGCGACAAGCTCTACAGCCAGGCGAAATTGGCGCGCGTTTATTATTCCGCCTTCGGCCCCGTGCCCGGCACGCCCTTCGAAGACCTGCCCGCGACCGAAGCGATACGCGAATTCCGCCTCTATCAATCCAGCTTTCTCCTGCGCGACTACCAATGGGACGTCGAAGAATTGCCCTTCCTGCCTCATGGAAACCTGCGCGCCGATGTCGATCCCAAGCAAGCCTGGGCCGATGAACACCTGCTGCGCCAACCGATAGAAGTCATGTCCGCCGAACGCGAACTGCTTCTGCGTATTCCCGGCGTCGGTCCAATCGGCGCCAACGCCATCATAAGCGCGCGCCGCCGCGGTACGCTCTCGGAATTGCTGCATCTTAAGCAAATCGGCATCCGCAATCCGCAGAAGGTTGCCAAATACATACTGCTGAATGGTCGCCAGCCAGCGCGCCAACTCCGCCTGTTCTAAGCCCCGCTATGCCAATCAGGCAACGCGCTTATCGTTGTCATGCGCCAGACACTCAACTAAGATGACATTACCTATATCTTTACTCACATTCCGCTGAGGCATCGACCAATGCGATTCTTTGGATCTCTGTTCTTCACCGCCATATTCTTCTTTCCCAGTGTGGGCAGCGTCCAAGATGGTTTCCCTGATGGAACGGCGATCAGCCTGCTTCAACGGAAACACTTCGTGCCCAGCTATGACGATTGGTTCGACGGCTACGTCAAAGACTGGGGCGAAGCGAACAACGTGGCTGTCACTGTCGACCGCGTCAATTTCGTCGAGCTGCCGTCATCGCTGGCCGCCGAGATCGATGCCGGGCAGGGCCATTCGATTGTCGAGCTGCCATCCTCGCCGGCTTCCTTCGTCAGCGGTTTGCGCGATTTGAGCGATGTAAACCAGCAAGCAATGAACATGTTCGGGCGGCGCCAAGACTTCTGCGACGGCGTTTCCTATCTGCCGGCCGCCGATGTCTACTACGGCTTCGCCGCTGGATACTCTCTCAACCATGGCAACTATGACATCGAGCTCTGGACGGAAGCCGGCTATCCAAACGGACCGGCAACCTACGAAGACCTGCTCTTGGGCGGGCGCGCCATCTAAGGCTTGTCCACTTCCGCAATTTCTCTCGCTGAATTCGCTGGATCAAGGCCGCATTCCTAGGTAAAACTTGGTCGCCATTGGCGAAAACTGTAAGGGCGACTCGCTGGGTCGCCCGCCGCGGCGCAAATTTTTTGGGGCGATGTCGGCGGTCAGTGTCTGCGCGCCCTACGTGCCCCTCTGCGCTCCCTCCTTGCTTCTGTGGTGAAAACGTATAGCGGGCGCTCCACAAAGCGCGCGTCGCAACTATTTCAGCCCTCCCAATGACAAGACCTGTTGTCAAGCCATCCCCTGTTCGCTAAAATCATGTCTCGATGGGTGCCGTTCGGCTATTGAAACTGCCCTGAATATGATAAGGAGAAAATTATCATGAATCGCGCAATCCGTATTCTGCTCTTGCTGAGCGTCCTCGCGCTGCTCAGCATCGGCGCCACCGCCCAAGGCGACTACGCCGAAGGCGCCGAAATCAGCCTGCTCCAGTGGAGCCACTTCGTACCCCGTTACGATGAATGGTTCGATGCCTACGCCGCCGAATGGGGCGCAGCAAACGGCGTCGGCGTGACTGTCGACCATGTTAACTTCACCGAGTTATTCTCCACCCTCGCCGCCGAAATTGACGCCGGCGCGGGCCATACCATCGTCGAGGTGCTATTCTCGCCCGCCTCTTTCATCGACGGTCTGCATGACCTCGGCGATATCAATGCGGCCGCGGCCGAAGCCCACGGCGAGCGCGCCAGCACCTGCCAAGCCGCCTCCTACCTGCCGGTCGTCGATACCTATTACGCCTACACCCATGGCTACGTCCCCGATCCCGGCGACTATGACATCGCCCTTTGGACCGACGCCGGCTACCCGGATGGTCCCAAGACCTGGGACGATCTGCTCGAAGGCGGCCGCGCCATCTTTGAAGCGACCGGCATCCCGGTGGGCATCGGCATGAGCCCCGAGCTCGACAGCCGCATGGCCAACCGCGCCGCCATTTGGAGCTTCGGCGGTAGCGTCCAGGACGAGAACGAAAATGTCGTGCTCAATAGCGAAGAGACCATCGCCGCCGTCAAATACCTGGCGCAGCTGCAAAACGAAGCCATGACCGACGAGGTCTTCGGCTGGACCGCCGCCAGCAACAACCAGGGCTTGATCGCCGGCGAGCTCAGCTACATCCTCAACTCCAATTCCGCCTATCGCAGTCTGCAGAAGATCGACGAAGCGGCCGCCGCCAATATCGGCTTCACCAGCGCTCTGGCCGGCCCCGCCGGCGCCTGGGCTTCATCACACGTCTGGCAAATCTACGTCATTCCCGAATATGTCGAGGGCGATGAGTTGGCAGCCGCCAAGCAGTTCATCCTCGATCACACCGCCAACTACAGCGACGCCACCTATCACAGCGAGCTCTACAACTTCCCCTGCTATGCCAGCGCCGTGCCCGAGCTGGATGGATGGCTGGAAGAAGATCCCTGGGGTTCCATGCCGCCCAACAAGTTTGAAGTGCTGAAGACCGTCAACGACTGGTCAGTCCACCTCGGCTTCCCGGGCGTCACCAATCCCGCCATCAGCCAGGTCTTCGCCGAAAGCGTCATTCCCAATATGACAGCCAAGGTCGCCCTGGGTGAACTGAGCGCGGAAGAAGCGGTCGCGCAGGCGCACGAACGCGTCGAAGAAATTTTCAACGAATGGCGCGCCCGCGGCATGGTCGGCGGCGGGATGTAGCCACTCAAGCGAAACTGTAAGGCTTGTCCGCTACTGTTTCGATATAGCCAAACGAGAATTGAAAGAAGGTGCTAATTTAGAGTAAGAGCCAGACTCTCACATAAGGAGCTTACT